>JAZOBN010000039.1:0-46616 GCA_045595965.1 Candidatus Coprenecus sp. | reverse complement strand
CAAGTACATACGCTACTACAATAATGATAGAATCAAACTGAGGCTAAAAGGAATGAGCCCGGTGCAATACCGAGCTCTGTTCCAATCTAAGTCAGCCTCTTAATAATGTTAAACCGTCCAACTTTTGGGGGTCACATCATTGTTTGACCGCCTATTTTATTATCTTTGCCACGGATGATATATATTACCATACAAATGAAGAAGTTATTTGCTTTGATATTGCCTGTTTTGTTTTTGTTCCAGGCTTGTGACAAAACACCGGTATATGAACCCGAATTTCTCTCTTTCGGATTTTACACCACCAACAACTATTCCCTGTTTTATGATATAGAACTTGAGACCCAGGGGGGGACAAACCTCAATTATGAAATTCCCTTTCCTACAGATCTCTCCATACTCATGGCCTCCTTTGAGGTTCCTCTGGGGTGTGTTGTTACTGTAAACGGGATCCAGCAGATTAGTGGCTCTACCAAGAATGACTTCACCTCTGCTGTAGAATATACAGTTACCAACCAGGAGGGGAAAATGAAGAGTTACACCGTAGAGCTCTCTTTAAGTTATGAAAAATTTACAGGGCTTCCGATATTGTTTGTCAATACAAAGAACAATGCACCTATCCTGGATAAAGAGAATTGGGTGTCAGGTGAATTCTCCATAATGGATACAAGCGGTCTATATATTATGGAGAAAGAGGAGTTGGAAATAAGGGGTAGGGGAAATACTACATGGCAGAATCCCAAAAAACCTTATGCCCTTAAATTGGGGAGCAAGAAGGAACTTTTTGGTATGCCAAAGCATAAACGCTGGGTGTTGTTGGCTGCATATAATGATAAATCATTTATCCGGACCGATGTCGCTTTCCACCTTGCCCAGAAATATTCAAATCTCCGTTGGAAGCAAGGGGGACAACTTTTGGAATTGGTGTTGAACGGAAGATATCTGGGGAATTACTATTTGTGCGAACATATAAAGGTGGATGAAAACCGTGTCCCCGATGGATATGTTCTGGAGATAGATTACAGGGCAAAAGCAGCCAATGGCGATATATTTTTCAAAAGTGAACTTTCTAAATTGAATTATGTAATTAAAGACCCCGATGTGCAGCAGGGGGGAGAAGAGTTCTGTTATGTCGAGAACTATATAAACAACCTCGAAAAGGAGCTTAATGCGGATAATATAGCAAGTTACAGCGAGTACCTGCATTTGGAAAGTATGGTTGACTGGTATCTCAACAGTGAACTTACCAAGAATCCCGATTCAGGATTTTTCCTCAGTGTTTATATGAATATATCAGAAGATGGGAGCCTCTATATGGGGCCGCTATGGGATTATGACCTCGCTTTCGGGAATCAGGTTTATGATGATGGCGACGGGAGTGATAACGGCTATGTAGGATTTGCAATCAGAGATAGGGACCGTTCGAAAATATGGCTCTCAACAATGTTCAAAAACCCCGCTTTTATCACTTTGCTGAAGAGCAAAATGGCAGTTATTGCCGCCAATGAGGAGGAGATAATGTCTTATATTGACAGTAAGCACAAGGAACTAAAAAAATCGGCACTATACAATGATAAATTATGGCATCTGATGACCCCGGGAGGGGCCTCAGATGAGGCTATAGAGAAAGCGTACGATGACCAGATTGCATATCTGAAGGATTGGCTGCATGGCAGAATCCAATGGATGAATACCAATATCTCACAACTTTAGATCTTTCAGAATTCGTAAGAATATCAGATTTTTAGTGCAGGCACACAAGCAAAGAGATAAAATTTGGATAAATTCAAAACACCTTCTTATATTTGCACCCGAATATTTTTTACAAATAAATGGGACTTTACTCCAAACGTACATTAGACAACGGCGCCACTATCGCCATCTGGGAAATCACCGAAAGTGAAGATGAGCTGCGAACGTTATGCTCACCTATCCCCAACGATGAACTCGAAGAACTGGAACTCCTTAGGAGTGAATCAAGAAGAAAAGAGAAACTTGCTGTCAGAGCTCTTCTGAATGAGCTTTATCCTGAAAAAGTTTATCTTGGTCACCACGACAATGGTAAACCATACATACAGAATTGTGCTGACGAAATCAGCATCTCCCACACTACCAGATTTGTAGCAATCATTACACACGAGGAGGAGTGTGTCGGTATTGATGTTGAGAGTGCGGACAGAGATTTCTCGGCAGTAGAGAGGAAAGCTCTCTCTGAAGAGGAGATTGATGATTTGAGAGACAAAGATCACAACCTTCAGCTTGGTATCTATTGGTGCGCAAAAGAGGCAATTTTCAAAAGAATGTCCCAGAATAGGGTAGATTTTGCTGAACAGATTGAGCTGGAAAAATTTACACCTAAAAAAGATGGAGAGCTTGAAGCTGTCTTTATCCATAAGGATGGTGAAGAGGAGGAATTTGAGCTTGAATACGAAGTGTTTGAAAACCATATTCTTGTGTGGTTGGTAGGAGAAAAATAGAATGTCACTGATAATTCCCCATCAATATTCCAACATTTTAGGGAATACGGAAAACACAGAAAAGGCGATTAAAGCTGTTAAAGACATGTTCCAGATCAACTTGTCTGCACAGCTTGCTTTGCTGCGTGTTACTGCTCCGATGGTTGTCCTTACCGGTATGGGGCTGAATGATGATCTCAACGGGGTGGAGAGGCCGGTTACATTCCCTGTCAAAGGGATGAATGAAAGGGGGGCAGAGGTGGTCCATTCTCTGGCCAAGTGGAAGAGGTTGAAACTCTCCCAGATAGGGGTTGAGCCAGGGAGGGGAATTTATACAGATATGAATGCCCTTCGTCCCGATGAAGATCTTGACAATATCCACTCCATCTATGTGGACCAATGGGACTGGGAGAGGGTTATATGCAAATCTGACAGAAACATAGAGTTCCTGAAGAAAATAGTCCGCAGGATATATGAGGCAATCAAGGTGACAGAGAACAAACTATATGTGGAGTTTCCGCAGATTGTCCCTATGTTGCCCGAAAATATCTTTTTCATCACCTCCGAGGAGTTGCTGCAATTGTATCCCGATCTCTCCCCAAAAGAGCGGGAGAATGAGATTTGTCGTAAATATAAGGCTGTGTTTATCATTGGAATTGGTGGCAACCTTTCAGATGGAAAGCCACACGACACCAGAGCAGCCGACTATGATGACTGGAATCTTAACGGAGACCTTCTTTTGTGGAATCCATTGCTGGAGATAGCTTTTGAAATTTCAAGTATGGGTATCAGAGTGGATGAGGAGGCCCTTGTCAGACAATTGGATGCAAAGGGTCAAAGTCACAAAAAAGATCTCTATTTCCACAAGAAACTCCTTTCCGGAGAACTTCCATACACCATCGGTGGGGGAATTGGGCAGTCACGTTTGTGTATGTATCTGCTCAGAAAAGCCCATATTGGGGAGATTCAGAGTGCTGTATGGCCCGAAGAGATGTATCAGATATGCCACTCAAATGGTATTGATCTGATATAGTCCCCGGCAACTACTCTTCCAACCACTTTTCCAATATTGCGATAGCCTCCTGTTTCATCTCGTCAGGGAGAGTATTGATTCTTGCACGGTGACTCCCTGCCGGATCTATGAACAGGTGCATTGTCTCTCTACCTTTCCCCTTTCTCTTCAATTTTTCGTTTTTGACTGGCGCCACAGGCATTACTGCACTCCAAGGGTCGAACTCCCCATATATGAAGAGCATCTTTGAGTCGGTTTTCTTCAAGAAACGCTTGATGTCTTTGTAGAGATATTTGTCAAATTTGAAAGTTTGGGTCTGAGGGACGAAAATATTTGTCAGATAACCCTCTGCATCCTTAATTGAGAGGAGCCCTTTGAATGGTTTTGTGTCATAGCCATAATACCCGAGCTCTTTCGCTGCCTGAACGAAGAATGGAGCAGAAGAACCACCCTCTGCAAAATAATCGGGGCCGCTGGTCTTGATCAGAAACTCAAACATCTCCTTGTCGGATGCATTTTCCGGGTTGGGTACAATATCTGTTGAGTAACCCCATTGCCAGAATGCGAAAGGGAATTCCAATACGCAGTAGTCATATACGGCATCCATTGGGATTTTATAGGTAAGGTTGTTTTCCTGAGATAGTTTTTCGAACATTGGTGTGATGTTTTCCCTCCTTTTCAGGAACTCCACCTGGAAATTATATAGGATATTGCGATCTCTTTCGGTACCGGCAAATTCTGCAAGGAAGGGTTCGTGCCGGCCATCTTCCTGCCCTTTGCAAAGGGGACCGACGTACGGAACAGAGATATCTATATCTTCAGGGTAGTAGGTGGTGTAGAACATTGCTGTTTGCCCCCCCTTGCTGATTCCTGTTGCGATCCATTTCCCCTGATAGAGTTTCTTGAAGAGGATATTTACCCTATGAAGGTCGGCAGCTTCATTCTTGGCTGTCATATAGTTCCAGTTCAGCGTCTCATCGGTGATGGTGGAGTCATCCTGCATAAAAGGGATAGACTCTCCAAAATAGCGGTGTTCTACTTCTATCATATTGGTTTTGAATATGGTAGATAGTTCGTTGCTGTATCTTGGGTGCCCTCCGTTGGAGGTGTATCCTTCTGTAATGAGGAGCATAGGGTTTTCGTAACCGATATGGAAAAGGATCACTTTCTGTTGGAATGTCCCTACCGTAGGGTCTGAATGGTCTATGGGTTGTTCGATGAACAACTGGTATTTTTCAGAATAAAGGTCTTTGAATCTCTCCCCGATCTCCAATTGTTTTATCCCACTCACTTTGATGCCACATTCATTTGCTGCGGCAAGTATCTGTTGTGTGGTGGATGTCTGTCCGAATGAGGGTAAAAAAATATAAATCAGCAGTGCGGAGATTAGAATTTTTCTGATGCAGGTCTTCATATCGATACGGTTATATTGTCTATTTGTGCAAATATATAAAATGTCTTAAAAAATATTTACTTTTGCAGATTAAATCAATGATTGAGAAAAATATATAAACAAGATAAAAATGAAGAATTTTGTAAAGGAACTTGAATGGAGAGGGATGATTCAGGATATCATGCCCGGAACTGAAGAAGAGTTGATGAAAGGTGCGACTGTGGCATATCTTGGTATTGACCCGACAGCGGATTCTCTTCATATAGGACACTTGGTAGGTGTTATGATCTTGAAGCATTTTCAGAATTGCGGACACAAACCCATTGCACTTCTTGGTGGTGCTACCGGTATGATTGGTGACCCATCGATGAAAAATGCAGAGAGAAATCTTCTTGATGAGGCAACACTGCGACACAACCAGGAGGCTATCAAGAAACAGTTGTCTAAATTTCTCGACTTTAACAGTGATGCACCCAACGCTGCTACACTTGTAAACAACTACGACTGGATGAAAGATTTCAGTTTTCTCAATTTTGCCCGTGATATCGGAAAACATATCACAGTCAACTATATGATGGCAAAGGATTCTGTGAAGAAAAGGCTTTCTGGGGAGTCGAGAGAGGGGATGTCGTTTACAGAGTTCACTTACCAGTTGCTGCAGGGTTATGATTTCCTCTATTTGTTTGAGCACTATGGTTGTAAACTGCAGATGGGTGGAAGTGACCAGTGGGGCAATATTACTACAGGTACCGAACTGATTCGCAGAAAGCTTTCAGGTGAGGCTTATGCTCTTACTTGTCCACTTATTACAAAGGCAGATGGTGGCAAATTCGGCAAGACCGAAAAAGGAAATGTATGGTTGTCTCCTGAATATACAAGTCCTTACACTTTCTATCAGTTCTGGATGAATGTGAGTGATGATGACGCCAAGAAGTATATCAAAATCTTCACAATGCTTACTCAGGAAGAGGTTGAGGTTGCAATTGCAGAGCACGAACAGGCTCCTCACCTGAGGACTCTTCAGAAACTCCTTGCCAAAGAGGTTACCACAATGGTTCACTCAGAAGAGGAGTACAACAAGGCAGTATCTGCTTCAAATATCCTTTTCGGAAATGCCACTTCTGCAGCTTTGCGCGAGTTGGATGAGGCAACATTCCTTTCAGTATTTGATGGAGTTCCACAGTTTGAATTGGGCAAGGATCTTCTTCCAAAGAATATCATCGAATTGCTGGCTGTAGATACAAATGTATTTCCATCCAAGGGTGAGTGCCGCAAGATGATTCAGGCCAACGGATTAAGCATCAATAAGGAGAAATTTACCGATGCAAACGGAGAGTTGACCCCTGAACACCTTGTAAACGGGAAATATATCCTCGTGCAGAAGGGTAAAAAGAATTACTACATCCTCAAATTTGTATAGTATGGAAGGGGAAAGCACAAGACAACTCAAAGTGGCAAAAGAGCTCCAGCGTCACCTTGCGGAGATGATCCGGGCAAAGGGGATGGGTGCTTTCGGTGGTGCCCTTGTGACTGTGAGCGGTGTTAAAATAAGTCCCGATCTCGCTGTTGCAAAGGTATATTTAAGTATATTTCCATCAGCCAAATCACAAGCTGTAATGCAGACCATAAATGACTCTGCAAAGCAGCTTCGTGGGGAACTTGGGAGAATCGTTGCAAAACAGTTGAGGATTGTTCCGGAACTCATCTTCTGCCTCGATGACTCTCTGGATTATGTTGAGCACATAGATGAGTTGCTGAAGAAATAGTTTAGATAAAATATGAACCTGCCGTTTTTTATTGCGAAGCGATATCTTTTTGCAAAGAAATCACACAATGTGATCAATATCATTTCGCTCATAAGTGCGGTGGGAATAGCAATAGGGACCACTGCCTTGGTAGTGGTCCTCTCTGTTTACAACGGTTTCGAGTCGTTGGTAAAAGAGGTCTATTCGACCTATGAAGCCGATCTTGTAATCGCTCCCTCCTCGGGCAAATTTTTCTCCCCACGAAGTGCAGAATTTGAAAAAGTGCTGGGAGATGATAGAATTGCATCTGTTTCACAAATCCTTCAGGAGAATGTTTTTGCCACTTATGCTTCTTCACAAGGGATTGCTGTCCTGAAAGGGGTAGATTCGGTATATGTATCCAAGCCCGGTATCAGAAATTCTGTCATTGATGGAAAATTTGAACTTATGTTCGGGCAGGTGCCCCAGGCCGTTGTGGGGAGAGAACTTGCAAGGGAGATGAGGATAAGTCCCCGTTTTGTAGATCCATTGGAGATATACTATCCACGCAGGGGTAGTGAGGTCTCTTTGCTCAATCCGATGGCATCGCTCTCCAAAGAGGTTCTGTTTCCGGCTGGGATAGTGTCGGCTAACCAGCAGGTGGATGAGAATCATATTTTTGTCCCGATAGGGGTGGCGCGGAGACTTTTGGGTTGTGGTGAGGAGGTCTCGTCTCTGGAACTTGCAGTCAGAGACCCACAATGTGTAGATGACCTGCAGAGAGATATCGAATCGGTTCTTGGAGAGGCATTTGTGGTGAAGAACAGGTATCAGCAAAATGAGACTATATACAAGATGATGACCTATGAGAAGGGGGCAATATATATGATTCTTCTCTTCATTATTGTAGTGGTTTCGTGCAATGTCTTCGGATCACTTTCGATGTTGATTATCGAGAAGAGTGACGATATAGTGACATTGAAAAGTCTTGGAGCCACAAATTCCCTTATGAGGAAGATCTTTGCCCTTGAAGGGTGGCTTATAACCTTTGCCGGGATGATTGTAGGGGTGATTCTTGGTGTTCTGCTGTGTCTTGTCCAACAACATTTCGGTTTGATAAAGATGCCTGGAAATTTTATAATTCAGAATTATCCGGTGGAGATATCTGCGGTTGATATTCTGATAGTTGTTGCAGGGGTTTCTGGTGTGGGTTTGTTCTTGACTTCTCTCCCTGCGTTCCGGTTTTTCAAAAAAAATTAAAAATTTTTCATTTTTGATGCAACGAAAGTGACACGACCTGCATCTATATAGTAGGTTTAGGTTTTAGTACACAAGAAGGGGTGCCTGTTGTAGCAGAGGGGTGCCTCTTTTTTTTATTGGCTGTCGCCAAACTGCTGCATCCACCCCCCTCGCTGTATTCGATGCGGTCAAATACTCCCCCCTGCGTTTTCTTGCGTCGTGTCAAGAAAGTGCCAATTGTGTCACGACGCAGAGTTTTTGTGGGGATTTTCTTGCGTCGTGGCGTGAAAACGTTCTTATGTGGGGGAATTGTGTCACGTCGCAACATTTAGGCAGGTAAAACCTTGCGTCGTGGCAGAAGCAGTGGGCTTCTGGTTGCGGATTATTGTTGGGAGTGTTGTTTTGTCAGGAAAACGGGCGAAGTCTGGCCCGCAACCATGTGCCGAGTCTGTTTGGACTGCGAAATCGTTGTTTCTGATACAGGAATAGTGTACCCGTATGGGAAATGGACTAAAATCCCTGGGCTTTGATGGGTATTTCTGCCCCTTCAGGTGTGACCATAACTGCTCCTACTTCCGGTTGGGCAAGGTGTCCGATGATATCGTAGTCCTGACACTCTTTGCGCAGGATTTCGTGCTTCTCAATAGGGATGGTGAATATGAATTTATAGTCATCACCACCATTCATGGCGGCTGTGATTGCATCCATATTGATCTCTTCGGCCATGGCAAAAGTGCGTGATGAGATGGGAATCCTGTCCAGGTATATTTTTGCACCGAAACCGCTCTCTTGTGTCAGACGGATAATGGCTCCACCTAACCCCTTTGTGAGGAAGTACCCTTTGGCCGGGAAGATTTTTTCATCAAGGAAACGTGACAGGATATCGGGCTTGATTTGTGGACTGAGATAAGACTCGAGGATATATTTGTATTTTTTCAGATCTGGTTGTTTCTCCCCATTTTTATCTTTTACAAAAGCAACTTTCTCCCTCTCAAGGACGTGAAGACCCATGTATGCTGCCCCGACATCCCCTGTCAGACATATAAGGTCCATGTTCTTTGATGCAGGGAGCGACGAAATGATTTTTGTCTCCTGTACCCCTACTGCGGAGAGACTGATGCACAGACCGTTTACCGATGGGACAAGGTCGAGGGAAAGGTGTTTTACACTATGCTCTTTAGCTGCGGCAACTACTCCGTTCCAGAGCTCCTGGATATCCTCAAAGCAGAATCTGCTCGAAAGGGCAAATTTTATCGACAGTGAATATGGAGTGTGGATCCTGGCATAAATTTCACCGAATACAGAGAGGACCGATTTGTATCCCAGGTGCTTCAGGGGGGTGTATACAAGATCGAAATCAACCCCTTCAAACATTACCGAATGGGCATGACATTCCGATTTTTTTTCTGTATATACAACAGAAGGTTCATTTATGTATCCGCTGTTCTGAAAAAGTGTATTTATGGCATTAGCTTTGCCTATGGAAGATAGTTCAGTCCTCATTTTTATATATTTTTACAAAAATATCCAAAAAGGATTAACTTTGTACCCTTATGAGCGAAAAAAATGATATAATCAGAGATGTGACCGAGAGCGAGTATGAGCACGGTTTTGAGACTGTTCTCCATCAGGAGTTCATTCCCAAAGGGCTCAATGAAGATATTGTGAGGTTGATCTCTGCTAAAAAAGGGGAGCCGGAGTGGCTTCTTGAGTTCAGGTTGAAGGCTTTCCGCAAATGGCAATCTATGGAGATGCCGACTTGGGCACATCTGGATATTCCAGAAATTGATTATCAGGATATTATATATTTTGCAGCTCCCAAAAAGAGGGAGGAGGTGAAGGAGATCGATCCTGAACTTATGGCCACTTTCGACAAGTTGGGAATTCCACTTGATGAGAGAAAGGCCCTTTCCGGAATGGCTGTGGATGCTGTCTTTGACTCAGTCTCTGTAAAGACCACTTTCAGGGAGTCGCTTGCTGAGAAGGGGATTATTTTCTGCTCTTTCTCTGAGGCGGTAAGGGATCATGGTGATCTTGTAAAGCAGTATCTTGCGACTGTAGTCCCTATCGGTGACAACTATTTCTCTGCGCTCAACTCGGCAGTGTTTTCAGACGGTTCTTTCTGTTATATCCCTAAAGGGGTGCGTTGTCCTATGGAGCTTTCGAGCTATTTCAGGATAAATGCGAGGGGGACAGGACAGTTCGAGAGGACTCTGATTGTGGCAGACGAAGGGTCATATGTAAGTTATCTTGAGGGGTGTACTGCTCCACAAAGGGATGAAAACCAACTACATGCTGCTGTGGTAGAGATTGTAGTGAAAGATGACGCAGAGGTTAAATATTCTACTGTCCAGAACTGGTATCCTGGTGATGCAGAGGGCAAGGGTGGTATTTTCAATTTTGTAACCAAGAGGGGAATTTGTGCCGGTGTAAACAGCAAACTTTTCTGGACCCAGGTAGAGACAGGTTCTGCAATTACATGGAAATACCCAAGTACCATCCTGAAAGGGGACAATTCAATTTCAGAGTTCTATTCGGTAGCAGTTACCAATAACTACCAACAGGCAGATACAGGGACAAAAATGATCCATATCGGGAAGAATACACGTAGCCGTATTGTGAGCAAAGGTATCTCGGCAGGAAAGAGCCAGAACAGTTATCGTGGTCTGGTGAAGATCCTCCCAGGTGCAGATTATGCGAAGAACTTTACGCAATGTGATTCCCTTCTGCTTGGAGACAAATGTGGTGCTCATACTTTCCCTGTGATTGAAAACCAGAATATTACAGCAGTTACGGAGCATGAGGCAACCACTTCCAAAATCAGTGAGGACCAATTGTTCTATTGTACCCAGAGGGGTATCACAGCCGAAGATGCAGTCGGACTGATTATCGGTGGATATACAAAAGAGGTTATAAATCATCTCCCTATGGAGTTTGCAGTTGAGGCACAGAAACTTCTGCAAGTGACACTCGAGGGGAGTGTAGGATAATATTTTATATGGGAATTTTAAGTACAGACTACATAATTTTTACACTTGGAGGAGTTGGGGTCAGTTTGCTTGAATTGGTCTCAGTATTATTTGGTTTAACAAATGTGTTTTTGGCCGGAAGAGGTAAAAGTATCAATTTCTGGTTCGGCTATATTTATGCAATTCTCCTCTTTATGATGTTTACCCAGAAGCATCTTTATTCAAGTATGCTTCTTCAGCCAATATCTTTGGGATTTACTATTCTGGGACATTACAGATGGACCCATCCTGCTAAAAATGAAGAGAATAAGAAGAAGGAACTTAAGGTTACCCTTCTGAGCAATAAGCAGCGTCTGCTCTTTGTCGGGGGGATTTTGCTGTTTACTGTCGTCTGGGGGTTCTTCATGCAATGGATTTCTGGTCAGTTCCCAGATCTGTTCCCACCTGCACGCAGACCATTCCTTGATGCATGTGTAATGGGGGCAATGCTTACAGCACAATACCTTTCAGCACAGAAAAAACTTGACTGCTGGGGTGCTTGGATTCTTGTAAATACAACAAATATAATACTTTACGTGTCGGCGGGTCTTGTATTTATGCCTATTGTAAGTGCTATTTACTGGATCAACGCGATTCTGGGTTTTACTACCTGGAGAAAAGAATGGAGGGAAACAAGATGTTAACAATTAAAGATCTCCACGCAAAAGTGGGTGACAAAGAGATATTGAAAGGGATTAACTTAAATGTTAAAGCCGGTGAGATTCATGCTATTATGGGTCCTAATGGATCCGGTAAGTCAACATTGTCATCAGTGTTGGCAGGACGTGAAACCTTTGATGTAACATCGGGAGAGGTCGTTTTTGATGGCAAGAACCTTCTGGAATTGAGCCCTGAAGAGAGATCCTGGGCAGGTGTTTTCCTCGGTTTCCAGTACCCGATTGAGATACCCGGAGTATCCAATGTAAACTTTATGAAAAGTGCTGTTAATGAGCACAGAAAACAAAAAGGTTTGGAGCCGTTGACCTCTGCGCAATTCCTGAAATTGATGCGGGAAAAGATGTCTATCGTGGGGATGGACAGTTCGTTCTCTTCTCGTGGTGTGAATGTCGGGTTCTCAGGTGGAGAGAAGAAGAGGAATGAGATTTTCCAGATGGCAATGCTTGAGCCTAAGCTGGCTATCCTTGATGAGACAGACAGCGGTCTGGATGTGGATGCTTTGAGAATTGTGGCAACAGGTGTCAACAAACTTAAAAGGGAGGATAATGCCTTTATAGTGATTACCCACTATCAAAGGTTGCTGGATTATATCGTTCCCGATATTGTCCATATCCTTTACAAGGGGAGAATAATCAAGACAGCTGGTAAAGAGCTTGCTCTTGAAGTTGAAAAGAGGGGTTACGATTGGCTTATAAATGAATAATATGGGGGAAATAAACTACATATATGCTCCACAATCCTCTGTTACTGAGCAATTCAAGTGCAGAGTCCCTATGAAAGGGACCCGACAGTTGTTTGTTGTGAACGGAGGGGTACAGGGGACAAATACTCCTCTATCCATCAAATTGGAGAGGGGGCAGGTGATGGAGGAGTTGCTCCAGATAATCAGTGTCAGGAGTTCCGATTCTCCGCTGGAGATCTCATACTCAAGTGATTTTCATTTCGGGGAGAATTCACAAGGGAAGATTCTCCTTTGCTCTCACACCTTCTCTCTTGATGAGTTCAAGACCATTGAGGATGTGAATGTCCGCCTCGAAGCGGGGGCTAACGTAGAGATGGTCCTTATGCAGAATGAGCATAATGGTGCTTCCCACAAGACTGTGTTCAATGTTGAAATGGATAGGGGGGCATCAATCAAGCTCACATTTCTTACACTTCATGGGGGTAATCTTGACAATACTGTTGTGGTAAATATGAATGGAGAAGGTGGGGATGTAGATTTGAGTGGTCTCTATCTTGTTGATGAAAATCAATTTGTTGACAATAAGGTCATTATGAATCATAATTGCCCGAATTGCCATAGTAGTCAGCTTTTCAAAGGGGTTCTTGACAACAGTTCTGTTGCAAGATTTTCGGGTATAATCAAAGTGGCACAGGATGCTCAGAAGACAGAGGCATACCAGTCAAACCACAACCTTTTGTTGTCTGAAAAGGCGAAGATCCACTCTGAACCGCAGTTGGAAATATATGCAGACGATGTGAAGTGTTCTCACGGGGCAACTACAGGAAGATTAGATGAGAATGAGTTGTTCTACCTCCGTTCAAGGGGGGTGTCTGCTTCTGAAGCAAAACTTTTGCAGCAGATGGCTTTTACCTATTCGGTGCTGGAAAAAATTTCGACTCCGGAACTCCAGGAGAGGATGGAAAGCCTCGTAGAAAAACGTTTGAGGGGAGAATTCTCACATTGTAAAAATTGCAGCAAAAACTGTTGTTAAAATCTCGTTGATAATTTTCTTCGGGTCCTCTTTTTTTACCTTTTTATCGGTAGTAACTTGCACATCCAATTTCATCCCGTGAATTTGGGTGACAGCACTTGTATTTATCTAATAATTAGAGTTTTATATGAAGACCTACACTTATGAAGAGGCCTTGGAGGTAAGTAAGAAATACTTCAAGGGTGACGAGCTTGCAGCTTCTGTCTGGATTAACAAATATGCTATGAAGGATTCCTTCGGAAACATCTTCGAGAATTCTCCTGAGCAGATGCACAGACGTCTTGCAGATGAGTTTGCAAGAATTGAATCCAAATATCCGAACCCACTCACTTCAGATCAGATTTATGATTTGTTGAAGGATTTCAAATATGTGATCCCTCAAGGTGGTCCTATGTCTGGTATCGGAAACAATTTCCAGGTGGCATCATTGTCCAACTGTTTTGTTATCGGACATAACAACCCCGCTGACTCATATGGTGGAATTATGAAAATTGATGAAGAGCAGGTGCAATTGATGAAAAGAAGAGGTGGAGTAGGTCACGACCTCTCACATATCAGACCTGCAGGAAGTGCTGTTCTCAACAGCGCTCTGACTTCAACAGGTGTAGTTCCATTTATGGAGCGTTATTCAAACTCTACAAGGGAGGTGGCACAAGATGGTCGTAGAGGTGCTTTGATGTTGTCAATCTCTATAAAACACCCGGATTCTGAAAACTTTATCGATGCAAAGATGGAGAAAGGGAAGGTTACAGGCGCCAATGTCTCTGTGAAGATTGATGATGAGTTCATGAGGTGTGTCATAAGTGGCAAACCATATATCCAACAATATCCGGTATATTCTACAAATCCTAAAGTTACCAAAGAGATCGACGCTGCTACTCTATGGAAGAAAATTATCCACAATGCGTGGAAATCTGCTGAGCCTGGTGTGTTGTTCTGGGACACTATCTTAAGGGAGTCTGTGGCAGACTGTTATGCAGATAAAGGCTACAGAACTGTAAGTACAAACCCTTGTGGTGAAATTCCTCTTTGCCCTTACGACTCTTGCCGTCTTATCGCAATCAACTTGTTCTCATATGTTGAGAATCCATATACCCCTGAGGCAAAATTCAACTTTGACCTCTTCAAGGAGCATGTGAGAAAGGCAATGAGACTGATGGATGACCTTATTGACCTTGAAATGGAGAAGATCGATGCTATCCTTGCAAAGGTGGCAAGCGATCCTGAGGATGCAGATGTCAAGAGAAATGAACTTGAGTTGTGGGAAAAGATCAAAGCTAAATCTCTTGGAGCAAGAAGGACAGGTTTGGGCATTACAGGAGAAGGAGATATGTTGGCTGCCCTCGGATATACTTATGGTGCAGACAAGGCAATTGAGTTTGCGACACTTGTTCAGAAGACTCTGGCAGTTGAGGCATACAGATCATCTGTGGAGATGGCAAAAGAGAGGGGTGCTTTCCCAATCTTCGATGCAAGCAAGGAGATCAACAACCCTATGATCAACCGTATCCGCATGGAGGATGAAGAGTTGTATGAAGAGATGGTCCGCTATGGTAGAAGAAATGTCTCTATGTTGACAATTGCCCCTACCGGAACAACATCACTTATGACCCAGACCACTTCAGGTATCGAACCTGTCTTCCTGCCATTCTATAAGAGAAGAAGAAAAGTAAATCCTAACGATCTGAATGTAAATGTTGCATTCAAAGATGAAAATGGCGATTACTTCGAGGAGTACTTTGTTTTCCACCACGGTTTCTTGAACTGGTGCAAAGTGAATGGTTACGACCCTGAGGCTGTCAAGGCTATGTCTGAGAAAGAGATTTCCGACCTTGTTAAGAAATCACCTTACCATAAGGCTACATCGAATGATATTGACTGGGTAGCTAAAGTGAAGATGCAAGGTAAGATGCAGAAATGGGTTGACCACTCTATCAGTGTGACTGTAAATCTCCCTAATGACATCAGCGAAGAGATGGTTGCAGAGGTTTATAAAACTGCTTGGGAGTCAGGATGTAAAGGTATTACCGTATATCGTGACGGATCACGTACAGGTGTTCTTGTTTCTACAAAATCCAAAGAGGGAAGCGCTGCGGCATCAAAACCAAAAGTGCGTCCTAAATCACTTGAGGCCGATGTAATCAGATTTAAGAACGGTGCTCAGCAATGGATTGCTTTTGTCGGAAAAGTGGACAACAAACCTTATGAGATCTTTACCGGTCTTGTTGATGACACCAGATCTATCCCATCCTCCATCACTTCGGGCTGGATCGTCAAGGAGAAAGATGAGAAAGGGGGAAAATCACGTTATGACTTCCACTACGAAGATAAATATGGTTATCCAAGTGTGTTGGGCGGTATCTCCCACATGTTTGACAAAGAGTTCTGGAACTATGCGAAACTGATCTCGGGTGTCATCAGAAACGGAATGCCGATTGTAGATATCGTAAACCTTGTAAAGGGTTTGAACCTTGATGAAGAGAGCATCAATACCTGGAAAAACGGTGTGGAACGTGCACTGAAGAGATACATCCCTAACGGCACTAAAGCAGAAGATGGTCAGGTATGTCCTAAGTGCAACTCACATAAGCTTATCTATCAGGAGGGTTGCCTTATCTGTCAAGATTGCGGATACAGCAAATGTGGAGGTTGATTTAGATGAACATTGTAGCTTATCCAAACGCTAAGGTCAATTTAGGACTCAGGATTATTGAGAAGCGAAATGACGGTTATCATAATCTTGAGACCTTGTTTGTCCCTGCAGAGCTGCATGATATTTTAGAAATAGTAGAAGCGAACATACTATCTATCAAGCACTATGGTCTTCAATATCCTCTTCCGGACGGAAATCCGGAGGAGGATTTGTGCTTTAAGGCGTATCAACTTCTGAAGAGGGATTTTGATATACCACCTGTGGAGATTCATCTTTATAAGAATATCCCGGTGGGGGCCGGAATGGGTGGAGGCTCTTCGGATGCCGCATTCACCCTTAAATCATTGAATGAATTGTTTTCACTCTCCCTTTCTGATGAGGAGCTGGCCTCCTATGCAGCAAGGCTCGGGAGTGATTGCCCTTTTTTTGTGTATAACAAACCTATGTTCGGTGAGGGGAGAGGAGAGATTCTTACCCCTTACCAGGCAAGCTGGATAGACGATTTGTTTGGGGAAACGCCCAGATACAAGATTGAAACAAGGACTTTCCCCATTCACGTCTCTACCGCCCAGGCTTACGCCGGAATTGTCCCATCCCAGGAGGGGAGGGGGCTCAAAAAACTCCTCGAAAGACCGATAGAGGAGTGGAAAGGGGTGATATTGAATGACTTTGAAAAGAGTGTATTCGAAAAATACCCCCAATTGGCATTGGAGAAACAGAAACTTTATGATGAAGGGGCAATATTTGCCTTGATGAGTGGCAGCGGTTCCTCAATATTTGGAATATTTCCCCGATAGACTACATCTTTATCTCCCTTACAACCCTGTATTTTAATTTGTGTTTACTGATGAAGGTAAGTACATCTTCATTCAGGGCAACTTTGTATTTTCTCGATATAAAGTCCTGTGACACTTTCTCATCTGTAGCATAAAGTGAAAGCTGGCTCTTTCCTTTATTTTTCTTGATCAGATTTGTGAACTCTTTTGAGAACCCAGCAGGTAGTTTGTCCACATTCAACATAATGCATATCTCCTTGATAAAAGCATCTTTGATGTTTGACAATAGGGTGATACCCCCTATCTTCATAGAGCAGGATACGGGTATACGTGTCTTGTCTTGAGAATTGTACTGGTATCTCATGTTTACATCCAGCTTTATGAACAATGCGTTATACTCCTTCAAGAAGCCCAGGAATGCTTCATAGTCCTTGTTATATAGTTTGAATGTGGTACTTGAACTATAATCCTCAATTGTAAGTTCCCCGTAAGGTTTCCCTTCCAGGCTCTTTTTGTGTTCAGCTTTTGTGACAAAACCTGCAATGTAGTAGCCATGGGGAGATGCTGTGACCTTGCCGCTGAAAATATCTTCGCAAAGTTGTGGAATATCGGCAATGGAGATGGAAGCAAGTGCCTCTATCTCTGGTCTGAACTTGTCTAAAGGGTGGAATGTGAGATACATTCCAACGAGCTCCTTCTCCTTCTTGAGAATCTCATATTCATCAAGTGGAGGGGATACGGGAATCATCGGCTGCATTGTCTGGATAGAGTCATCAGCCCCACCGAAAAGGCTGTTTGACATTTCGCTGGATGCTTTTTGATATTTTGATCCATACCTAAGCAGGATATCCATAAATGTCTCTCCTTTGCCCAGATCAACATAGAATGTGCCGCGATTGATCTCTTCAAAGCAATCAAATGCACCCGACCCGGCAAGGGATTCTATCCCCTTTTTGTTTATACTTGTGAGGTTTACCCTCTCAATAAAGTCAAATATGTTTTTGAATGGGCCGTTTGTCTCCCTTTCCTGGATGATGGTATCGACAGCGTTTGCACCAATCCCTTTGATTCCCCCCATACCGAAACGGACGTTGCCTTGCTTGTTTACGGTAAAGTTGGTGTAACTCTCGTTGATGTCGGGACCCAAAACCTTTATGTTGTGCTTTCTGCAGTCATTCATGAACTTGGTGATCTCATCCATGTTGTTGAGGTTGTTGGAGAGAACAGCTGCAAGATATTCAGCCGGGTAGTGGGCCTTCATGTATCCTGTCTGGTATCCCACCCAAGCGTAGCATGTAGCGTGTGATTTGTTGAAAGCATATTGGGCAAATGCTTTCCAGTCTTCCCAGATTTTGGTAAGAATCTCTTTTGGGTGTCCTTTTTTCTCTCCACCCTCAAAGAATTTTTCCTGCAGTTCTGCCATTACTGCCAACTGTTTCTTACCCATCGCTTTACGGAGCTTATCCGCTTCTCCTTTTGTAAAGCCGGCAAGTTTTTGTGATAGAAGCATCACCTGCTCTTGATAGACTGTAATGCCGTATGTATCTTCAAGGTACTCCTGCATATCGGCCAGGTCGTACTCTATCTTCTTTCTCCCTTGCTTTCTGTCGACAAAGTCGGGGATGTAATCCATTGGGCCGGGACGATAGAGGGCATTCATCGCAATAAGGTCTGCAAAACGGGTGGGAGCCAAGCTCTTGAGCCACTTCTGCATACCGGGAGACTCGAACTGGAACACTCCGACTGTATCTCCGCGGCTGAAGAGTTCATATGTCTCCTTATCGTCAATAGGGATGTGGTAAATGTCAATATCTATCCCTTTTGAACGTTTTACATTTTCTACTGCATCTCTGAGGATTGAGAGGGTCTTTAATCCGAGGAAGTCCATCTTCAGCATTCCGGCAGACTCGATAAGCCCCCCTTCAAATTGGGATACAAGGATATCTTTGCCACTATCTTTGTCTTTTGCAATACAGATAGGGATATAGTCGGTCAAGTCCCCACGTCCGATGATGGTAGCACATGCGTGTACACCGGTATTCCTTACCGTCCCTTCAAGGGCGTTGGAGTACTTGATAGTGTCTTTGAGGAGTTCATTCTCAGAGTTTGCTGCCTCTTTGAATTCGGTTACATTCTTGATGCACAGGTCGATGGTAGGGTCAACCTCTTTCTTCTCCCCATCTTTTTCTATAGTGATTTTCTTGGGAACAGCCTTGGCAAGCCTGTCGGTCTCTTGCAAGGGGAGTTTATGGACACGTCCTATATCTCTGATGACACTCTTTGTCCCCATTGTACCGAAAGTGACGACATGTGAGATATGGTCTTTGCCATATTTGTCCTCTACATATTTGAATACTTTGTAACGCCCTTCATCATCGAAGTCGATATCTATATCGGGCATCGAGATACGGTCAGGATTGAGGAATCTCTCAAACAGCAAATCGTATTTTATAGGGTCGATATCGGTGATTGTGAGGCAGTAAGCAACAACTGAACCGGCTGCTGAACCACGTCCTGGGCCCACCCATACCCCCATTTTCCTTGCTGCACAAATGAAATCCTGAACAATAAGGAAGTAGTCAGGAAAGCCCATTTTCTTGATGGTAGCCAGTTCGAAATCGATACGCTCTCTGTGACCATCAGGGATATCATCTCCATATCTCTTCCTGGCCCCTTCATAAGTGAGGTGACGCAAGTAGTCGTTGGAGTCGTTAAATTCCTCCGGTAGGGGGAATATAGGGAGGATAGGGTCGGAATTGAGGTTTAGAAGCTCAACTTTCTCCGCTATCTCGAGGGTATTTGAGATCACTTCAGGGTGGTCAGAGAATATTTCCGCCATCTCCTCTGAACTCTTGAGATACTCCTGTTGGGTATATCTCATGCGTGTAGGGGAGTCGAAATCTGAGCCGGTATAGACACAGATAAGGCGGTCGTGTGCCGGACCATCCTCTTTCTTGACGAAGTGGACATCATTGGTCGCTATCACTTTGATGCCGTACTTGGCAGCGATGGAGAAGATAACTTCGTTAACCCTCTGTTGTTTTTCAAATGTTGATGTGTCTGCCCCGGGAATATCTGTCTGGTGTCGCTGTACTTCGAGGTAAAAATCGTCTCCAAAGAGGGATCTGTACCACAATGCGAGCTCTTCTGCCTTTTTTATGTCTCCGTGCATGATGGCTTGAGGAATCTCCCCTCCAAGGCAGGCAGATGAGCAGATTATATCTTCGTGGTATCTTTCGAGAAGTTCGTGGTCAATTCTCGGTTTATAGTAGAATCCTTCAATCCAGCCGTAAGAGACAAGTTTGATAAGGTTGTGATAACCTTTCATATTCTTTGCCAGCAGGAGAAGGTGGTATGAACTCTGGTCCTCTTTCCCTTTTCTTTCATCTCTCCTCCCCTTGGCAACATACACTTCACACCCCACTATGGGCTTGACCGGGCTCTTCATTTTTGCCGCAGTGTCAAGCAGCTCCTTTACCCCAAACATGTTGCCGTGATCGGTCAAGGCAATTGCAGGCTGACCGTGCTTCTCAGCCTCTTTAAGGAGGTCTTTTATCTTTGAAGCGCCGTCAAGAACGGAGTATTCGGAGTGGACATGAAGATGAACGAAGGACATAGCTCTCTATTTTATATCGGCAAAGATAGTGAAATTAAACGGCTTTACCAGAATTCCTGCAGACTCTCTCCCCGAATGGGTCATGAGGTCTGCTGATTGTCACCGGTGATATCGGTAATCAGCTCATAGTCGATAACTTTCTGCTCGAGTGAGGCACGAAGTACACGGACGCGAACTTTGTCTCCAAGGGTATAGCGTTTTTTTGTCCCTTTCCCTATGATGGAATAGCTCTCTTCATCAAAGATATAGTAGTCTCCTCGGATCTCACGCAGAGGGACCATACCTTCGATCTTTGTAGGCTCAATTTCGACATACATACCCCATTCTGTCAACCCCGATACGCTTCCATCATAAATTTTACCCACTTTGTCCTGCATGAATTCAACAAGTTTGTATTTGATACTTGCCCTTTCGGCATCTGTTGCAATCTGTTCCCTTTCAGAGGCATATTTGCACATCCCCTCATATTCTGTTTTGTTTTGGGAAGAAGCCCCTTCAAGGTACATTGAGAGAAGTCTGTGGACCATCATATCGGGGTATCTTCTGATAGGAGATGTGAAATGGGTGTAGTAGTCAAATGCAAGTCCATAGTGGCCGTAATTGTCGGTAGAGTAACGGGCACGGGACATTGCTCTGAGTGCCATCATCTGGATGGCATTCTCTTCAGGATTCCCTTTAACTTTCCCAAGAAGGGTGTTGATTGCCCCGGCAAGTCCTTTCCCCTCTTTTGACAACCCTTTTGGTTCAACAACCTTGCTCTCTTTTGCTTTTCCCTTTTTAGCCTCTTTGGGTGCATCTCCACCTGGGAGATTGTAGCCGAAGAGGTGGACAAATTTGCGAAGGGCTGTGATCTTCTCAGGATTGGGATCCTCGTGGATACGGTAAACGAATGTTTTGGCTTTGGCTCCTCCCCTGGTTTTCCCAATGAATTGGGCTACACGTCTGTTTGCCAGGAGCATGAATTCCTCAATGAGCCAGTTTGCCTCTTTGCTTATCTTCTCAAACACCTCAACAGGCTTTCCTGTCTCATCTACCCTCACTTTCATCTCGGGACGTTCAAAGTTGAGGGCACCCATCTTGAACCTCTTCTGGCGGAGAATCTCTGCAAGATGGTGTATCTCAAGGATCTCTTTGGACAAAGTTCCCTCTTTTGTCTCAATAACCTTCTGTGCTTCGTCGTAATCGAAGCGGTAGTCTGAATTGATGACTGTCCTTCCGAACCATTCGGTCACAATATTTGCCTTCCCATCAAGTTCGAAAACAGCTGAGAAGCAAAGTTTCTCTTCGTTTGGACGGAGAGAGCAGAGTTTGTTGGAGAGTTTTTCGGGAAGCATAGGGACAGTCCTGTCTACAAGATAGACCGATGTGCCCCTTTCGTATGCCACCTTATCAACAAGAGATCCGGGTCGGACATAGTGGGTCACATCTGCGATGTGGACACCGATTTCAGTGTTGCCGTTCTCAAGTTTTCTATATGAGATAGCATCATCGAAGTCTTTTGCATCTGAAGGGTCAATGGTGAATGTGGTAACTCCCCTGAAATCTCTTCTTATGGCAATCTCTGCAGGGGTGATCTCCTCAGATATGGCATCTGCTGCCGCCTCCACATTTGGTTCAAAACGGTATGGAAGGCCATATTCGGCAAGAATTGCGTGCATTTCGGTATCATTTGCCCCAGGCTCTCCCAGAATATCAACTATCTCTCCAATGGGGGCCATTGCCCTGCGTGGCCAATCTTTGATGATGGCGGCCACTTTCAGACCCGATATTTTCTTTGGATCGCGTGGTGCCTCTTCTGTGTCGGGGAACCATATGTCAAGCTGGGAATATGGAACTTTTATATCATAGGGCATCACCCTGCTCTCCATAATAACCCACACTTCACTTTTAGTCACTTGAAGGATGCCGACATGGGGCCTTTTTGACCTCTCAAGTATGACAAGTACTTCTCCTTCTATCCTTTTAGGCTTCCCATCGGGTCCGACACCTTTGTTCTTGGTGGTGATGACCCTCACTGTGTCACCATGCAACGCCCCTCTGAGTTTGGGGGCGGAGACAAATATATCGGTCTCTTTATCTGCGACTTCCACAAAGGCATAACCCTCTCTTGTCATGCTCACAGTACCTATAAATTCCTCTTTTTTGAACGCAGGTTTGCGTTGTTTTTGATTTTTTAATTTTCTTCTCTTCATAATTTCATACCTTTGCGTGATATTTGCATGATTTGCAAATAATAATCGGTAACAAATATAACTAAATAATATGGAAAATAAGAAAGTACTTTTGATGATTCTTGATGGATGGGGAGAGGGTAAAAAAGACCACTCAAATGCCATCTACACACAAGGATCTCCTGCTATTGATGCACTTAGAGAGAAATATCCTGTCTCTCATCTGATGGCTTGCGGAGAGGATGTAGGTCTTCCTGAAGGGCAAATGGGTAACTCGGAGGTGGGACACCTCAATCTGGGTGCCGGCAGGGTTGTTTATCAGGACCTTGTGAAAATCAATATCGCTTGCCGTGAACATAAACTTCTCGACAATAAGGAGATTAAGGCAGCATACGAATATGTTAAAAAGAGCGGAAAGAAGCTCCATTTTATCGGATTGACCTCTCATGGTGGAGTTCACAGTTCACTTGAACATCTATATGAATTCCTTGCTGTGGCAAAACAGGAGGGGTTGGATAAAGTGTTTGTACACTGTCTGATGGATGGTCGTGACTGTGATCCTAAAAGCGGTAAAGATTTTATTGCAGAGCTTCAGGGAAAATGTGATGAGAACGGAGCGAAGATCGCATCAATAATAGGCCGTTATTACACTATGGACCGCGATAAAAGATGGGAGAGGGTAAAAGAGGGGTATGACTTGATCGTGAAAGGTGTTGGTGAGCCATTTACAGATGCTGTTGCTGCAATGCAGAAATCGTATGATGAGGGTGTTACTGATGAGTTCGTGAAACCTCATTGTGGTGTTGATGCACAGGGCAATCCTATCGCAGTTATTGAAGAGGGTGATGCTGTCATCTTCTACAACTTCCGTAATGACCGTGCCCGTGAGATTACTTCAGTCCTTACCCAGCAGGATATGCCTGACTTCGGAATGAAGACAATTCCTTTGTATTATTGCTGTCTGACCCCTTATGATGACAAGTTTACAGGCCTTCATATCCTTTTCGACAAGGAGAATGTACAGAATACCCTTGGTGAAGTGGTTGCTGCTGCCGGTCGCCGTCAGCTCCGTATCGCAGAGACAGAAAAATATGCACATGTTACATTCTTCTTCTCAGGTGGTCGTGAGGCAGAGTTTGATAATGAGAAGAGGATTCTTATCAACTCACCAAAGGTTGCTACTTACGACCTCAAGCCTGAGATGTCTGCCCCAGAGGTGGCTGATGCTCTCGTCGTAGAGCTTCTTAAAGGTGAAAACGATATGGTGATTCTGAACTTTGCAAATGGTGATATGGTTGGTCATACCGGTGTGTATGATGCAATCTGTAAAGCTGTCAAGACCATTGATATCTGCGTTGATAAAGTGGTGAATGCTGCTCGTGAGGCCGGATATACAGTCCTTATCACAGCTGACCATGGTAATGCAGACAATGCTGTAAATGAAGATGGCTCACCAAATACAGCCCATTCACTAAACCCTGTTCCATTTATCGTTGTAGATGATGAAATCAAAGAGGTGAAAGATGGGCGTTTGGCAGATGTGGCTCCGACAATTTTGAAATTGATGGGAATAGAGAAGCCTGCTGAAATGACAGGTGAGGCACTCGTGTAGTGGATCTCTGACCCAAGACAATGAACCCCTCCGGAGAACTTCTAGAGGGGTTTGTTTATATACGATATTATGCTTTCGATGTGGTTGCGGTTGCTGCTCAGACGGGGTACTTTGTTCTGACCCCCCACTTTGCCTCGGGATGCCATCCATCTGTAGAATGTCCCTGATGGGACCGGGGTGAGGGTGAGGCGCTCCATTGTGTGGCTTTCTCTCCGTTTTGCTTCGTAGTCAGAATTCAGTTCACATAGCCGGGCATCAAGGGTCTCTGCAAACTTGTTGTAGTCAATCTCAATCCCCTCTTCAAATTCCACAACCCATTGGTGCCCCCCACGATGGTGCTCCTGATCCATATAGAGAGGGGCTACCGTAAAGTCTTTGACCGAAATCCCCATCTGTTTACATGTGTGTGCAAGGGCTTTTTCTGCGTTGTCTATCATCAGTTCTTCTCCAAAAGCGTTGATGAACTGCTGTGTACGCCCTGTTATGATCACTTTGTATGGGTGTACTGAGGTGAATTGTACACAATCTCCTATGAGATATCTCCACAATCCGCTGTTTGTGGAGATGACTACAGCATATTGAACGCCGCTCTTGACCCCCTCCAGAGGGAGGATATTGTTTGATTCCCCATCAAGAACACTCTGAAGGGAATCCATAGGGATAAATTCATAGAAGACCCCATTGCCGAGAGTCAGCAGCATCCCTGGATCGGAGAGGTCGTCCTGAAATGCAAAGTATCCCTCAGATGCATTGTAGTTCTCAAGGTAGTTCATCTGGGGAGAAGGGATAAGTTTCTTGAACTGTTCTCTGTATGGATCAAAACTGATCCCTCCATGCATGAAAAGTTCCACATTGGGCCAGATGTCTGTAAGGTGCTCTACATGGTTGTATTCAAGCAACTTCTCAATCATCAGCAGGTTCCATGATGGTACACCGGCAAAATTGGTGACGTTGGCTCCAGAGCACTCCTGGCAGATTTTAAGGTTCTTTTCGTTAAAATCGTGAAGCAGAGCTGTTTTTTTTGATGGAACCCTTACCCATTCAACCACCTTTGGTGAGTTCTGGAGGAGAACGGCGGAGAGGTCTCCGGTATAGTATGAAATACCCCCGGCATTTTCCGGTTTGACACTTCCCCCCAGTGTGAGGGATTTGCCATAGAAAAGTTTGCTCTCCCTGTGGGTGTTGATATATGAGGCCATAAGGGTCTGGAACCCTTTGTAGTGGCAGTTTTTTAGATTCTCCGGGGTAATGGGGATGAATTTGCTCTTGTCAGCGCTTGTTCCACTCGATTTTGCGTACCAGGGTACCTCCTGATTCCAAAGTACATATTTTTCCCCGGAACGGGCCCTCTCGATAAATGGAGAGAGTGAATTGTAATCCCTCACAGGGACATTTTTCCGGAACTCTTCATACCCTTTAATGTCACTGAAGTGGTGCTGATGGCCGAAGGCGGTGTCGCTGCCGTTCTTGACGAGGTATTCAAAGACGGAACGTTGGACCTGAACAGGTTTTTCCCTGTATGAATCAATCTCTTTAATGAGATTTTTCCAGTATGTGAGGAGAATTCTATTGATAAAATTCATAGTAGAGGTATCAAATCAGCACTTCGTGCAAAACTTTCAGTGATTTTATTTCGATTTTTCGTTCGAGGTTTTGCTCCAAAAATCGCACCAAGGAGTCTATAAAACTGTTTCTTTTCTCTCCGGAGAGTGAAATTTTCATTGATTCTTCCAATGGAAGATGCAAGAATCCCTTGAGGATATTCTGTTCCATGGGGTCGAATGGTGCAAGCACCTCTTGCTGGGAGAGGTCTGGCATAAAACCGAGGAACGAAATATATTTGATTGTAAACCAAAGATGAAAATTCGAATACCCTTTCTCCATTGCGTTGAGGGTGAGAATTGCCTGCTCCAGGAAATCGTAAAGGGCAGGGTCCCTCTCATAGTCGCGCAATGTGCGGTAGAGCAGTTCACTGATGTATATTGCAATGGTGTTTTTGTATATGTTACCACGTAGGGAGGTGAGAGGATATTTTGGAGAGTATTCTTTCAGGTGTGTGATATTGTTGGAGCCTTGTGGGGCCCCCTCCCCCTCCAGGATACTCAAAGGGTGAAGGAGCGCTGTAGAGTTCCCCCCTTTTTTTCTCCCCATGCCACGAATAATGAAGCTCTCCCGTCCGTTCCCCCTGGTGTAGCAGTGGAGAATAATGGAGGAGTCTCCATATTTGGTGGTGTGGAGCAGAATCATGGTGACCAACTATAGGTTTTTAAGGTGTTCGGAGAGGAGTTTCATCGCCATTCCTCTATGGGAAATGGCGTTTTTCTCTTCGGGAGGAAGCTCTGAAAAACATTTGTCATACCCTTTGGGGAGGAAAATGGGATCGTATCCGAAGCCCCCTTCACCTGTCGGAGTGGTGGTTATTTCCCCCTCCACGAAGCCGTCGAAAGTGGTTACCTCTCCATCAATCACAAGAGCCACAACACACCTGAATCTTGCAGTGCGAGGAGTTGGGATCCCGTCAAGTTCTTTAAGTACTTTATCTATATTGTTCTTGAATGAACATTTTTCCCCGGCATATCTGGCAGAATAGACACCTGGTGCACCACCAAGCGCATCAATTTCAAGGCCTGTGTCATCTGCAAAGCAATTGGTGTGGAGTCTGTCCCAGATATACATCGCTTTCTGTATGGCATTCCCTCTCAGTGTGTCTGAGGTTTCGGGGATATCTTCTGTAATTCCGCAATCAGCGGGGGTGGTCAACTCGAAAGAGGGTCCGAGAATCTGCTGGGCCTCCTGGAGTTTGTGTCTGTTGCCTGTGGCAAAAATGATTTTCATAAAGTGGTTCAATTATTGCAACAAAGATATGAAAAGATTACTTTTGTGAGATTATATATTGGAAATGAATATGAAATTTAGAGCCGTGTATGCCGTTGTGGCCATTCTGTCAGTAACCTTTTTCTCATCTGAAATGTCGGGACAATCAAAAAATTTCAAGGCAGGGAAGAGCCTTGAGGTCCAGACTATGATTCTCCGTACTTTGCAAGAGCATTATGTAGACAGCATTGATGTGGAGAAACTTGTAAATTCCGGTGTTGTATCTATGCTGAAAGGGCTTGATCCATACACAGAGTATATCCCGGAGGAGAATGAGGAGAATATCGATATGATGACAACCGGCTCCTATGGAGGAGTGGGATCTATCATAAAGAAACTTCCTACAGGGGAGATTCAGATCTCAGAACCGTATGAGGGGTCACCATCCCACAAATCGGGGCTTAAGCCGGGTGATATGATTCTGGAGATAAATGGTGAATCGACCCAGGAAATGTCCAATAGTGATGCAAGTTCAAAGATGAGGGGTGAGCCTGGTACAGAGTTGAAGCTCAAAGTGAAGAAAGGGAGAGGGGGAGCTGTTGAGGATGTGGTTCTGATCAGGGAGAGGATTCACGTTCCCGATGTGGTGTATGCAGGGATGATTCAAGATACAATCGGTTATATTTCGATAGGGAGCTTCACTATGTATGGCGCAAAGGATGTCAAGGAGGCGTTCCTTAAATTGAAAGAGGGTGGAAAGATGGAGCGTCTTATCATTGACCTTAGAGGGAATGGTGGAGGATTGATGAGTGAGGCTGTTGAGATAGTTTCGTTGTTTGTCCCAAAAGGGACCTCTGTTGTCTCTTCAAGGGGTAAAAACGGGGAGATGATTAAAGATTACAAGACTACTTCGGAGCCTGTAGATACAGAGATTCCTATCATGGTGCTGGTAAATTCATCATCTGCATCCTCTTCAGAGATTGTTGCGGGTGCGCTTCAGGATCTTGACAGGGCTGTGATTGCAGGTGTCCGCACCTTTGGCAAGGGGCTCGTGCAGAATATTCTCCCTGTGGGGTATGACAACTCATTGAAGCTTACCATTGCAAAATACTATACCCCAAGTGGAAGATGTGTACAGGCAATTGACTACAGCCATAGAAATAAAGATGGGAGCGTGGGTTATGTTCCAGATTCGTTGAAGCAGGAGTTCAAGACCAAAAATGGCCGTTCGGTATATGACGGTGGAGGAATTGCCCCAGATATTGAGGTGGAGACCGAATACTTGAGCAGACCGGTGGTCGCCCTTATTTATGGGGATATCCTGGGTGATTATGCTGTTGAGTATTTCAATAAAAATGAGAAGATTGCCTCTCCGTCACAGTTTTTGTTGACAGAGAATGAGTATCAGGAGTTTGTAAAATTTGCTGCAACAAAAGAGTTTGACCACAGAAATGAGGCCCAGATAGAGATGGCAAGGGTAGTGGAGGGTGCCAAGAGAGATGGGATCTATGAGAGAGTGAAAGAGACAATGGACAAGCTGGTGGATGAGGTGGATTACTCAAAGGAGGAGATTATGCAGATGTACAAAGATGACATCAAATCTGCCCTTGAGAATGAGATATGTGTGAAATACTACTTTCAGCGTGGTGGCGCTGAGAGCAATATCCGATATGACAATCAGTTGAAGAGATGTGTTGAGAGATGGGACGACTCTATTCTCGTTCCGTAATTTTATAAACTTTGTCTCCCCTTCTTATCCGCTCCTGAACAGGGATAGAGCAGTATGTCCCTTGTGGACAACTGTCAGCAGACTTGAGATCTACCCTGATCTCAGGAATGGTGAACTCTATAACCCCTGTAGTGGCACCCACTACCATCAGTGTGTCTCCGACAGAGATTGGTGCTGCTTCAACAAGAATCTCTGAAACACCTATGTTTGAGAAGAAGTTTGTAACCTTACCTACATAGGTTTTTTGTCTGGTAGCCTTGCTTCCATATACTTCACTCCATTGGCCAAGTCGTGCACCTTGGTAGTAGCCGTCCCAGAAACCACGGTTGAATACTGTAGCAAGATCTTCTTTGAGCCCTTTAGCCAACTCCTGATCAAATTTTCCTGCCATAACAGCATCGACCCCTTTCCTATAAGCGGCGGTAACAGTCTTGACATATTCAGCAGAGCGTGCCCTCCCTTCGATTTTAAGGACAGAAACACCGGCGTCTATCATTTTGTCGACAAATTCGATGGTGCAGAGATCTTTGGGGGACATTATGTATTTGTTGTCGATATTGAGTTTTGCCCCTGTTTCAAGGTCTGTAACTTCATATCCGCGACGGCATATCTGGAAGCATGAACCTCTGTTGGCAGAGCTGTTGTATTCGTGCAGGCTGAGGTAACATTTCCCCGATATTGCCATACACAGTGCTCCGTGGCAGAACATCTCAATTTGTACAAGTTCACCTGCCGGTCCTTTTATCTTCTCTTTTTCGATAATGGTGCTTATCTCCTTTACTTGTGTCATGTTGAGTTCCCTTGCCAGGACAATGACATCGGCAAATTGTGCGTAGAAACGCAGGGCCTCTGAATTGGAGATGCTGAGTTGTGTGGATATATGGACCTCGAGTGAAATGGATCTGGCATAGAGGATTATTGACATATCTGAGGCAATGACAGCAGTGACTCCTGCCTGTTTTGCCATATCAAGGGTGTGATATGCCTTTTGGAGGTCTTCGTTGAAAATCGCGATGTTGAGGGTGAGATATGTTCTGACGCCATGTTCGTTACAGATCTCTACTATTTTGGGAAGATCTTCGCATGAGAAGTTGTTTGCGGAGTGGGATCTCATGTTAAGGTTCTCCACTCCAAAATATACAGAATTTGCACCCCCTTGAATAGCGGCCATCAGGCATTCGAAGTTGCCTGCAGGGGCCATGATCTCGATTTTTCTATCCATTTTTTATTTGTTGCGTTTTACAATCTGATGGGCGAATTCCTCCATCAATGCGATTTTTTCCTTTTCAATAGGGAGATTCTGAAGATGGGCAAGAGCTACAGCATAGTATTTCTCAATCTCCTCTTCTGCCTTTTTTCCTATGTTGAGCTTGTCGTAGAGTTGTTTCATCCTGGCAATCTTTGCCTCTCCCTGGTCAGCGGTCATCTTCATAATCTCGTCAAGTTCGATTTTGTCATCCCCTTGAGCCTCTTTCATCGTCTGCACAAGAAGCCAGCTCTTTTTATTGTTGACGATGTCACCTCCTATGTTCTTTCCGAAGATGTTGGGGTCTGCATAGACATCCAGATAATCATCTGTAATCTGAAATGCGATCCCAAGCTGATAGCCGAAATCGTATAGGGATTGGGCAGATGCCTCGTCTGCACCACCGATAAGGGCACCCACTTTTGCTGAACACGCGAGGAGAACGGCGGTTTTTAGGCCGATCATCTTGAGGTAGTCATCCATCACAATAAGTGGTTTGTCTTCGTAGTTCATATCGAACTGCTGCCCTTCACAAACCTCTGCTGCTGTTTTTGTAAATGTTTCCAATACCGCAGGAAGCACCTCTTTGGGGGCATGGGCAATGTATTGGTATGCCTTGATGGACATTACATCTCCTGAGAGGATTGCAATGTTCTCATTCCATTTTTTATGGATGGTCAGTTGTCCTCTGCGCATATCTGCCTTGTCCATGATGTCATCATGAATGAGGGTGAATGCGTGGAAAATCTCAAGAGCGGCGCTCGGATATAGAATCGACTTGTCAATGTTCCCTGCAAAGAGATTGTAGGCAGTCAAAGCAAGGCGTGGACGGATTCTTTTGCCACCGATGGAGATTATGTAGCGGATAGGCTCATAAAGTTCCTTTGGTTCATTGTCAAGATCCAAGGAGTATAGGGTCTTCTCTATAACTGACGCGATTTCTTGTAGGTTAAGCATAAGTGTTGTGATTAAGACCCACAAAGATAATGATTTTTCTTATCTTCGCGGTCAATATGAGAAAAGGTGTTGCAACAATAGTAAAGCATACGGGGAGCCATTATTTGTTGTCGGAGCTCCCGGAGTGGAATCCGTTCCCTGCGGTAGCCAGAGGCAAATTGAGGCTAAAAGATTCCAATTCGACAAACCCTGTGGCAGTAGGTGACAAGGTGGAATATGAGATAGCGGATGATTATTCTGGTATGGGGACAATCACTTCGGTTCAGCAGAGGAAGAACCATATCATCAGAAAATCGACCAATTTGTCCCGCCAGTCCCATATCATTGCAGCAAACATCGATTGTGCGTATCTGGTTACCACCCTCGCTTTCCCAGAGACGAAAAGGGCATTCATTGACCGATTTCTGGTCACTTGTGAGGCTTATAAGGTCCCCGTCAGGATAGTTTTGAACAAGATTGACCTGTATGGAGATTCCCACAGGGACTATGTTGACTATTTCAAGGGTGTTTACCAGGGGGCAGGATATCAGGTGATGGAGGTTTCGGCATTGACCGGTGAAGGGGTGGAGCAGTTGAGGCAGATGTGTGGTGATGGGGGTGGCGTTTCATTGTTTTCCGGAGTGTCAGGGGTGGGAAAATCCTCTCTCATGAAGGCTCTTGATCCCTCTTTGGCACCTAAAATTGCGGAGATTTCCGAGCACTACAAGCAAGGGAAACATACAACCACTTTCTATGAAATGTACCCCCTCTCATGTGGCGGTTTTGTTATAGATACCCCAGGAATCAGAGGTTTCGGGCTTGTAGATTTTGAACAACATGAACTATCTACATATTTTCCAGAGATGCTGAGGGTGATGGATGGGTGCAGATTCAAGCCTTGCACCCACACTCATGAACCACATTGTGCTGTAAAAGAGGGTGTCGATAGTGGAGATATAGATGGAGAGAGGTATCTTTCATATTTAGGGATGCTTGAAGAGGAGACAAAATACAGATAGAGATTGTGAACAGAAGAATTATAAAACTTTCAATCCCGAGTATTTTTGCAAACATCACTGTTCCGTTGGTAGGGATGGTGGATATTGCTGTGGCGGGAAGATTGGGAAATGCTGCAGCCATCGGGGCAATAGCGGTGGGGACTATGCTTTTTGACCTTCTCTACTGGAATTTTGGTTTCTTGCGGGTAGGGACAGGGGGACTCACAGCCCAATCTTATGGAAGGAGGAATTTCAGGGATTCTATAAAATATATTACCCAGGGAATTTCGGTTTCCCTCTCTTCTGCGTTTCTGATACTTGTTGTTCAGTATCTTTTTATCTGGGTTGCTTTCAGGTTCATAGATTGCTCCCCGGAGGTGGAGGCTCTTTCAAAACAATACTTCTTTATCAGGGTGTGGGCCGCTCCGGCAACCCTCTCACTTTTCGTTTTCAAAGGGTGGTTCATCGGGATGCAGAATACCGTCAGCCCTATGGCTATAGATATGACTGTCAATGTGGTTAATATTGTAGCGAGTGTCTATCTGGGGTTATATACAGATTTGGGCTTCGCAGGTATAGCCTGGGGAACCGTAATTGCACAGTATTCCGGGTTGATATTGAGTGTGGTCCTCTTTGCTATGTACTATGGCAAGCTTTTCCACTACTTTAATCTGAAGGAGAGTCTGCATGTGGAAGATATGAAGGCTTTTTTCAAGATGAATGGAAATTTATTTATCCGTTCATTGTGCTTTATGCTCATATATTCCGGTTTTACGGCGCTGGCTGCCAAGTATGGGGATATCGAGCTGGCGGTGAGTTCAATAATGATGAAATTGCTGATGTTGTTCTCATACTTTATTGATGGTTTTGCCTATGCTGGTGAGGCTTTGACCGGAAAGTATATAGGGGCAAAGGAACGCCCGTCTTTAGTGAAGGCGGTAAAATTGCTCTTTGTTTGGAGTGCGATCATTGGTGTATTCTCAACTCTTGCATATGCTTTTGCAGGGGAGTGGATGGTGAAATTGATGACTACAGATCCACAAGTGATCCAAGGGACACAGCCGTATCTTTTCTGGCTTGTCCTGATGCCTGTAATAAGTTGTGCTGCGTTTATGTGGGATGGAATATATATCGGGGCGACAGCCTCCATCCCCATCAGAAACTCCATGATATGGGCTTGTGTGGCATTTTATCTGGTCTATTTCATCTTCAGAGGGGCAGAACAGAGTATACAGGCACTCTGGTATGCATATTTTGCACACCTTGTTGCGAGGACAATCTATCTGAGTGCTTTCGCTAAAAAGTATGTTTTTAGCAAGTGTTAGTTCTTCTGACGGATTTTACCGCTTCTGTACGCCTCCAGCAACTCTTTCAAGTCTTCAACCTGCCCGCGGAGGTTTTTTCCGTTATCGGTGTCTTTTACAAGCATGCGGTTTGAGACAAATTCCACAACAGATGTTGAGGAGATGATGTCTTCTCCGTGCAGTGCAGCTTTCTCTGCCGATTCGAAAGGTTGGTGCTGGGCAAGTTTGAGTCCGTGCGAGTTGAAGATCAGGGTATATCCTGCAATTCCGGTCTCCTCCTGGTATGCTTTTGAAAAACCGCCATCGATTACAAGGAGTTTTCCATCAGCTTTGATAGGGGTCTCTCCCTGATTGGCCTTGACGGGTATATGTCCGTTGATGATGTGTGTATACTCCCCTGTAACACCGAATTCCTGAAGAATCATTTCGCAGATATCCTTTCTGAGTTTCAGCTTGGAGTAGGCACCCTTGGTCTCTTTATGGGTAGTTTTATCGGCGATAAAGTACCTCTCAAAAGTAGCCATTTTGTCTTTGTCATATTGGGGTGAGTAGGGACCACACCAAAGGAACCACATGAAATCTTCTCCAAATTTTTTGAGTTCCGGGTTCTGGTCTTCGAAGTATCCGATGCGGACCAGACTGTCGATTTTGTCAAACAGAGCCTTGCCGGCATACTCTTCCCCAAGAATTTTGACTTTTTTGAAAGTTCCATCTTCGTTCATCAGCATGGAGCCGTGATAGAGGAGGTTTCCGTTACGGACAAGATAGAGCGAACCTCTGCTGTAGAGGCAGCGGATATGTTTTCTTAATTTCTCATTTGCCTTGAAACTGTAAACGAGTTTGTTTACCACCTCCTGTTCCTCATCTGTGAGTGTGTAAGGTGATTCTGGATTGATGGTGGGGAAGTGTGTGTCTTTCAAAGGGTATTCAACCCCGTCAAGGGTGATCGTCCCCCTCTTGTAATCAATCAGATGGAGAAGGTTTCTCCCCTCCATGTCAAATTCTTTGCGTGAGTTGATGATCTGACTCTCGAGTTTGAACTGTATGATGGTGATTGCCTTGTGCATTTTGGCAATCAGTAACCGTTGCTTGTCTGTTACATCGGAGTCTTTAGGGAGTTTGGGCCTGAAGCATTCGCAAGGGTCATCTTCGTATGCGTCCATTGCAAAGGTGGCAAGTGGGAGTATATTGATGCCGTACCCCTCTTCGATGGTGTCGAGATTTGCATATCTCATGCAGATTCTCAGCACGTTTGCTATGCAGGCAGCACTCCCTGCAGCTGCACCCATCCATACAAGGTCGTGGTTGCCCCATTGGATATCGCAATTGTGGTAATTGCACAGGACATCCATGATAAAGTGGGGAGCCGGGCCTCTGTCATATATATCCCCGATGATATGGAGAGAGTCAATGGTAAGTCGTCTGATCACTCCGGAGATGGCTATGATAAAGTTCTCTGCACATCCTGTAGAGATGATTGTGTCGAGGATGGAGAGGATATATTTCTGTTTGTCAGGCTGGGATGCAGATTCGTGCAGAAGTTCCTGTATAATGTATGAAAACTCTTTTGGAAGGGCTTTCCTCACTTTTGAACGGGTATATTTGGAAGAGACCGCCTCCAGTACCTTGACCATTTGTACCAGTGTCATTCTGTACCAGTCATTGATGTACTCCCCCTCTTTCTCTTTTACGAGTTTGAGTTTGGATTCGGGGTAATAGATGAGGGTGCAGAGCTCTTTTTTCTCGTATTCCCTCAAAGTGGGTCCGAAAACCTCTTCAACTTTGATTTTTACAACACCGGAGGCATTTCTTAGAATATGGCTGAATGGTTCATATTCTCCATGGAGGTCGGTGAGGAAGTGCTCTGTCCCTTTTGGGAGATTGAGTATTGCTTCAAGGTTGATAATTTCGGTACTTGCCGACTGGATGTTTGGGAAAGATCTGGAGAGTAGTTCCAGGTATTTGATGTCGTTTATCATAGTCTAAAAAATTTCAGCAATCATACATCTTGCAGACCCGCCTCCATTGGTCTCTATTGTTTCGAGTTGGGGTGAAAGAAGACGATAGGTTTTACTTAATTCTCTGTTTTGTTCCGGGGTGAGGCTCTTTCTGGCAGAGGCAGACATTACGAGGAGCTTTCTCCCTTCTGCTCCGCTGAGTTCCAGCATGTTGCCTGCAAAGTTGTTCATCTGCCCGAAAGTGATTCCGATGATTTTTTTGCCAGATCTGTTGAGCGATTCCAGGAGTTTTTCCCTCTCCTGAGGGTTTGTAACGGCATCCAGACAGACAACTGCATAACAAGTGCCTACGCACATCATTACGTTGGTGTGGTAGATTTGTGTGCCGTTTTGGTCTGTTGCTTCAAATGTGACAGGTGTGTATCCCAACTGGGTGCAGAAATCTTCCAGTGGCTTGTCGTTTGTCCGGGGAGATCTGCAGGCATAGGCAATTTTGTTCTCCCTGTCGAGAACAAGACTTCCTGTCCCTTCAAGAAACAGCCCCTCTTCTTCGTAGTGGGTGAGGTCAACTGTCCTTGTGACTTTGAAGTTTTTCTTTATGATTGTCAAAAAGTGCTCTTTGCGCTCCTCTCTGCGGTTTGGGGCAGCCATCGGATAAAGTACCAATGTCCCGTCTTCATGGGTTGAGAACCAGTTGTTGGGGAAAATTGAATCGGGGGTGCGTGGCTGTTCAGTATCCTCTGCAAGGATTACATTTATTCCGTTACCCCTTAGTAGAGAGGTGTATGCTGTAAATTCTCTTAAAGCGTTCTCTTGAACACCCTTTCCATATCCATCTTTTTTTTGGAATGCGTTGCTCTGTGCTGTCTGTGGGTTGAACCCGAATCTTACGGGCTTGACCATAAATACTGTGGATGTTGTCTGCATATTCATCAAAAGGGATGATCTCAAATTGTGTTATCTCTACAAAAATAGGAAATAATATTATCTTTGCCACGATGAAAAAGAGAGAATTTCCCAATACATATGTAATTATTTTCGGTATACTGCTCATTTGTGCAGTTGCTACCTGGTTTGTCCCCGGTGGAGAGTATTTCCAGCAAGGGGAATCCCTGGTCTATAGAGAGGTTGAGTCTTCGCCTCAGACATGGCAGATTTTTGAGGCTTTGTATTCGGGATTTTCAAAACAGGCTGGAATTATTGTCTTCATCCTGATAATAGGTGGGGCATTCTGGATTGTCAACAGTTCAAAATCGATAGATGTCGGGATCTCAATTTTTCTGGAGAAGACCAAAAAACTTGAGAAGTACACTTTGTTGAGAAAGCTTGGGGTAAATAATATTGTGATGGCCTCAATAATTACCCTGTTCTCCCTTTTCGGAGGGGTGTTCGGGATGAGCGAGGAGACCCTTGCTTTTGTTGTGGTCCTTGTCCCTCTGGCTATCTCTATGGGTTACGACTCCATTGTGGGGGTGTGTCTGGTATATGTAGCAGCCCATGTGGGATTTGCCGGGGCATTTCTCAACCCTTTTACTGTAGGAATTGCTCAAAATCTTGCAGATATACCGATGTTTTCGGGGATGGGTTACAGATTATTCTGCTGGGTATTTTTGACCTCGGTTCTGATTGTTGTGGTGCTGGTTTATGCAGCAAAGATTAAAAAGGATCCTACAAAATCTCCTGTGTATCAGAGTGATAGTTATTGGAGAGAGCGTTCCCAAGGAGGTGAGGAGAGAATTGAGTATGTCAGAAGCAGATCTTCGGTGGTGGCCTTTTGTCTGGCTCTTGCTGTCGTGCTGGCGTTTACAATTTTCTATTTTCAGGAATGCACTATAAAAATAGCAGAGACACAATATAGTGTCCCCTGGCTGCTCCCTGTGACGGCACTCCTTTTTGCTTTGGTGTCGTGGATGGGACTTCGCAAGTCATCCCATCTGTTTATTTTGTCATTGCTCGGATTTACAATTGTATATCTGATTATCGGAGTCCTCTCTTTTGGCTGGTATATCGGTGAAATATCTGCATTGTTCCTCGGTTTTGGTGTGCTGTGTGGTGTGTCGATGGGCCTCTCCCCCAACAATATCGTCAAGGAGTTCCTTGCAGGTGCAAAAGATATAATGTCTGCAGCCCTTGTTGTGGGTTTTGCGGCAGGGATAATAATAATCCTTCAGGATGGGAAAATAATAGATACGATTCTCCACTCTATGGAGTCGGGATTGGGTGATTCCGGCAAATTTGCATCACTCTCTCTGATGTATGGAATTCAGACCGTTATAAATCTCGTAATCCCATCTGCAACAGCAAAGGCTGCCATCACTATCCCGATCATGGCCCCATTTGCCGATCTTATTGACCTTTCACGTCAGGCGATGGTGGTCGCTTTCCAGTTCGGTGACGGCTTTACCAATATGATTACCCCCACATCAGGTGTCCTTATTGCAGCCCTTGGAATGGCAAAAATTCCATACTCTGTGTGGGTGAAATGGGTGTGGAAACTTATACTTCTCCTTATATTGCTTGGTTTTATTCTGCTGCTCCCTACAATATATTTGGAATTGTCTGGTTTTTAGATATATCTTTGCGAGGTCATGAGAAGAATTTTAGTATCCATTTCATCTTCGGTGCTGTTGCTTTTTCTGAGCACGGCTATCTCCGCTCAAAGTTCAGATTATCATAATTATATTACCAAGGCTAATGATAAGGCACTGATATACAGAGGAAAGATAGAGAGACATTATACATACTCATATAAAGGGACATATTTTGCTTTTCAGGAGGATTTTACCCCCGGAGTTGTCTTCTACAACAAGAAAAGATATGAAGATGTCCTTATCAATCTCAATTCGAATAGAGATGTTCTCCTTGTAAAATACGATGACACATCACTACCGGTCATTATGGATAAGAAACTTGTGGAGTGGTTTGTACTTGACGACAGGGATTTTGTCAATGTGACTGATGGTGCAGAGATAGGATTGGAGGATGGATATTATGAGGTGCTGGTGGAGGGTGAAAACCAGATTCTGAAAAAAATATATAAAGAGTACAGGGAGGATATCTCCTCAACCGGTCATGCGAGAATTGAAATAATTTTTGATTCTATTCTGGACTATTTTATCCTTACACCGGATGGTTATCTCCCAATATCGGGAAAAAAGACCTTTGTAAAGCTTTTTAATGAGGACAAGAAGGAGATTAATAGAATTTTCAAAGGGGCTACAAGGGTTGAGAGACAGGATAAGGATGTGTTATACAGAAAAGTGATGGAGGTGGTGAAATGAGGAGAGTGGCAGTTTTTCTTTTGACAATTATCCTCTCTTTCAGTGCTTTTGGGCAGAGGGTTTCGTTCTATAAGATATCATTGGATTCATTGGTGGCGAAAATGGAGCCCCACTATCCGGGGAAGATATTTTTTATTTCGGATACAGCAGGTGTTTCCAAATTTACCATTGAGGCGAAAGATGGGGATGAACTTCTTGCAAAAGGGCTCGATCTTCTGAAGCAGGAGGGGTATTCTGTGACTGTAAAGGATGGGAATATGTTCATTTTGAAAGGTGTAGGTATTGTTACAACCCTTCCGTTACATTATTTTCAGCAGGATGCAGTAGCAGAGAAAAGGGGTGATGATACAGAGGATGTGTTGAGTGCTTTGAGTGAAGAGGTGAAAGTGGCTACTTTTACAAACAAAGTGTATGAAATAGGACGTGAGGACAATGTTGAGGGGGATAAACTCTATTTGAGCGGCGTGGTTCAGAATGTACGCAACGGAGAGCCTCTTGTAGGGGTTTCAATTTTTACAGATGATGGGAAATATTATACTCAGACAGATGAATTTGGATTTTATAAAATCCTTCTCCCTGCAGGTGCTAACAAACTGAATGCGAGTGGCTTCTCTCTGGAAGATGTTTCACTCGACGTCAGATTGTATCAGACAGGCACACTCGATATCATAATGAAAGAGAAGGTTTTCTCTTTGAAAGAGGCTACCGTCTCAGCCGAGAGTTCGAATAGCAGAAGGAGCAATAAAATGGGTGTAGAGCTTGTCCGGATCAACAGAATTAAAAATGTGCCCACAGTTCTTGGAGAGGCGGATGTACTCAAAGTGCTGATCACCCTCCCGGGTGTAAAATCTGTAGGTGAGGCCGCTGGCGGTTTCAATGTCAGGGGTGGTGCTACAGATCAGAACCTCATCCTTTTCAATGACGGGACCATTTACAATCCATCACATCTCTTCGGACTTTTCTCTGCATTCAATCCCGATGTGGTGACAGATGTGGAGCTCTTCAAAAGTTCCATCCCTGCAGAATATGGGGGAAGGTTGTCATCTGTTCTCGAAATCAGAGGGAGAGAGGGTAATGACAAGAAGGTTACCGGATCCTTAGGTGTAGGTCTTCTTACCGCAAAAGGGCACATTGAAGGGCCTTTGTCCAAGAGTGGAAAGACAAAGTTTATTGTGGGGGCAAGAACTACATATTCCGATTGGTTGCTTGGACTTCTCCCTGAGAATAGCGGATACAATCAGGGAACAGCCTCTTTCTACGATGTAAATGGCTCTATCAGCCATAAATTCAACGATAAGAATACCATCTATGCATATGGCTACTACTCCAAAGACAGATTCAGTTTCAGCATAGATACCACATACAATTACAGCAACATCAACGGTTCTGTAAAATGGAGAAGCAATTTCTCCGATAAGCACAGTATGGTGTTCAGTGCAGGGTATGACCAGTATGGCTACAATGTTTTTGATACCCATAATCCGGCTGATGCATATAATCTGAAATTTACTATCCAGCAGGGCTTTGCAAAATTGAAATTCAAATCTGTTTTAGGAGATAAGCATACATTGAACTACGGACTTAACGCTATTTATTACCAGTTGAGACCAGGAATGATGCTTCCGTACGATATTCCCGGTGAGGAGCAATCTCTGATAGAGGAGAATATCCTTGATGATGAACAAGGGGTGGAATCGGCTCTGTTCATATCTGATACATGGAATATTTCGGATAAATTTTCAGCAGATCTGGGGATAAGGTATTCGGCATTTGTGAATTTGAATCCATTCAAGTTTTACGGTGGGCCCGAATTCAGAGTCTCTGCAAAATATCTTGCGTCCGACAGAGTGACCATTAAAGCCGGATTCAACAGCATGAGACAATATATCCATATGCTCTCGAACACCACCACAATGTCTCCAACGGATATCTGGAAACTGAGTGATGTAGATATCAAACCGCAAACCGGATGGCAGGCAGCAGCTGCACTCTATTCTACCCACTTTGACAATAAAGTAGAGTTCTCTCTTGAGGGGTATTACAAGAGGATGGACGATTATCTCGACTATAAAAGCGGATCGGTGCTAATTATGAACAGCAATCTGGCTGAAGATGTGATTCAGACACGAGGTCAGGCGTATGGAGCAGAGGTGATGATCAAAAAGCCGCTGGGCAAACTCAACGGTTGGGTGTCGTACACCTACTCCAGAACATTTCTGCAGGATAAGGGTGTTGATGGCATTTATGCAGTAAACAGAGGTGAATGGTATCCGGCAGCTTATGACAAGCCGCACGATGTAAAATTTGTAGGAAATTATAAGTTTACCCACAGATACAGTATCTCTTTGAATGTTGATTATTCTTCTGGCAGACCGGTTACAGTACCTGTTGGAAAATATCTTTATGGAGGTGGTTACAGATTGTACTATTCCGACAGGAACAGTTACAGAATCCCAGACTATTTCAGAATGGATGTGGCTCTGAATATAGAGCCAGGTCACCATTTGAAACAGCTGACCCATTTTTCTGTTACCCTTGGCGTGTATAATGTCACCGGTAGGAAAAATGCTTATTCAGTCTATTACGATACCTCTTCGGGGAAAAAAGTTCAGGGGTATATGTTGACAATTTTCGGGGCGCCAATCCCTTATATTAATATCAATATGAAGTTCTAATGGGAAAGATTATAAAATACATAGGTCTGTTTTTGGGTTCAATGTTGTTGATATCTTCCTGTGTCTATCCATTTGAACCGGAAGATCTGGATGTTGAAGCTACCGCCATTGTGATGGAGGGTGATATCAATATAGGAGATTTCTCAAAATTTTATTCAAGTACCTCTGTCAGTATTTCAAGTGATGATATGCAAGTGAAAAATATCCCATTGGATGAAATCAGGGTAGAGGGAAAAAACGGGGCTGTATGTGATGCTTTTACTGTGGAAATAGAGGAAGATGCCAGATATGCCAAGGGTGAGAAACGTGCATATGTGCTGGATACCAGAACCCTCCCGGCAGAAGGTGATTACCGTTTGGTATTCAGGGTGGGGGATAAGACCTATTCATCCAATTGGTCCCAATGTCTCAGGACTCCGGAAATAGACTCTATAACCTACTCCGTTAAAGAGGATCTCTCCTCTCTTGATATCCTTGTCCACGCTACAGGGGAGGTTGATTCACTCAAATACTACAAGTGGGACTTTAGAGAGGATTGGGAGTTCCACGCAAGATGGTATGCCTCTGCATATTACGATCCTGTACAAAAAATCGTGTTGAAATATCCTGAAGACGGATCGGTTATTCCAAATTATTACTGTTGGGATACAGCTCTATCTACAGATATCAATATTTATAGTACAGAGCCCCTGACAGAGAATGTTGTTAAAAATCAAAAACTGGTCACCATTCCCAATATAAGCCTCAAGATATCCTATCTTTATTCGATAGAAGTATATCAGAAGCTGTTGTCAGAGGAGGGCTACAAGTATTGGGAGACTCTCAAGAAGAATAGTGATGGTTCTTCCGGTATTTTTGCTCCTCAACCCAATGAATTAAAGGGAAATATCATTTGTGAGTCCGATCCTAAAGAGTTGGTTTTGGGATATATTTCTGTCTCTACGGTTACCAGGAAGAGGTGTTATATAAAAGATACCGATGTGAAGATATATAAACCTTCATATTATTCTGGTGATGAACTTACGACTGTTGATCCGGAGATGTGGGATAGCTATTATACGTTTAATTGGGCGCCGGTGATTGTGGATCCTATGACGGGTGCTGTGGATTGGGCACCCAGGCGTTGTGTGGACTGCAGAGTCTATGGGACAAAAGACAAACCCTCTTTCTGGCCAAATGATCATATATAACAGAAGATATGAAAAGAGTGTATATATTGTTTCTGCTCATGGTCCTGAATAGTTTTGCAGGGTCAATCGGACTCTCTGCCCAACAGCAGGGGATTGTTGAGAGGGTCTATATTTCTACTGACAAATCTACCTATGTGGCAGGGGACAGAATCTGGTGTTCTCTCTTCTGTTTTTCGGTAGAGGGGGAGAGTGCCTCTCTGTCCGACTTCAGCAGTACGGTTTATTTGGAACTGCAGACAAACAAGCAGGTTGTACATACTGCAAAAATGGCTCTGATCGGTGGTAGAGGGGCTGGAGCAATTGATCTTCCCCCTACACTCCCCACGGGAAACTACAGGTTGGTGGGGTATACTGCCCAAAACAAGAACGAGGAGGGGTTTACCCCTTGCGGAGGGGTTGTAACCATCTATAATACAATCACATCTGAAAGGGTTGATGATGGTGTGGAAATGGTTCAGAATGATGGATTGTCTTTTGCACAAGCAGAAAATGAAGACAGATATGATGAGGTGTTTGTCCAACTCCCCTCTGTTGAGGTAAAAAGGGGGAAGGAGTTCAAATTCTCATTAAACAATGCACTCCCAGAAAGTGTCACATTGAGCCTTTCAATTTACAATAAAGACCCATACAAGTATGTGATAGATGCCGGTATTGTCAATTATTGGGAACAGATAACCCAGACAACTCCAGGTAATGTGGGGGTGGCTACCCTTCCTGATTACGAAGGGGAAATTATCCGTTTCAAAGCTCAGAAGGGAGAGTCAGATCAACTGTTCGTCTCATTCCCAGGACAATATGGAGAGTATTTTGTGGCAGATATCCAGGAAAATGGGGATGCATTTATCATTACCCCAAATATCTATGGAGATAGGGATATGGTGTGTGACGGTGTGGAGTCACTTGAGGTGGTAGATCCGTTCATAAAAAAAGTAGTTGGAGGTATTCCGAAACTCGTTATGAATCCATCTATGGAAAATCTTCTGCTGTCAAGGAGCTTTTCGATGCAGGTAGAGAAGAGATTTGATGCAGATACCTTATATGAAATGCTCCCGGTAAGATCCAATATCCTTCTTGACAATGAAAAGGTGGTCTATGTCCTGGATGAGTACACCAGATTTCCCAAAATGGAAGAGGTTCTTGTGGAGTATGTAAAAGAGATTGTTGTAAAAACAGTAAAGAGAAAGAAACAGATTTCCATCACTTTGACACCAGAAAACAATGGTTATCGCACTTCACAGGAGTCTCTGGTGATGATTGACGGAGTACCGGTGCTGGACCAGCAGAAAATTTTTGACTTTGACCCATTGCTTGTAGAGAGGCTGGAGATCTACCCCAATTTCTTCTCGATAGGAAACGTAATATACAGGGGAGTTGCCAACTTTATAACATATAAAAAAGATCTTTCAGGATTCTCATTTGATAACTCTACCAAAATTCTCCCGTTCAAAGGGTGTAAAGTTCCATTGGCTTACACAGGTGGAGGAATAAGGGAGGATGATACATATCCTGACTACCGGCAAACCATCTATTGGCACCCTTTGCTTGATGTTGAGGGTAGGGGAAAAATAGAGTTGCGGGGTATTGCGCCTCTCTATGTGGGGGATTTTGATATCATCGTCGAAGGTGTCTCAGAAAAAGGGAGGCCTGTGTTCTATAAATCAACTCTTAAAGTAAGATAATTGTTGATTTCTTGTTGGTAAATCCGAAAAAATGCCTATCTTTGCAGCCCGTTTAATTTGACGGGATTGTATAAAGTTAAGATTTACAACTATTTATGCCAACAATTCAACAATTAGTTCGCAAAGGACGCGAGGTTATCGTCGAGAAGAGCAAATCTCGCGCGTTGGATGCTTGTCCTCAAAGAAGAGGAGTTTGTGTACGTGTTTACACTACTACTCCTAAGAAACCTAACTCAGCTATGCGTAAAGTAGCTCGTGTAAGGCTTACAAACCAAAAAGAGGTCAACGCATACATCCCAGGTGAAGGCCACAACTTGCAAGAGCACTCAATCGTATTGGTGCGTGGCGGTCGTGTAAAAGACCTTCCTGGTGTACGTTACCACATCCTTAGAGGTGCTTTGGATACAGCTGGTGTAGAAGGACGTCTACAAAGCCGTTCTCTATACGGAGCTAAGAGACCAAAAAAAACCGCTAAGAAGTAAACATTCAATTTAATTTATTTTAAGAGATTTAAAAATGAGAAAATCGAAGCCTAAAAAGAGGATTCTACTTCCTGATCCTAAATTTCACGAGGTGTCAGTGACACAGTTTGTGAATAATCTTATGTTGCAGGGGAAGAAGAGTATCGCGTATTCTATTTTTTACGATGCCATTGACATGGTAGGCGAGAAGATGAAAGATTCTGACAAGGCTCCTCTAGATATTTGGAGGAAGGCCCTCGAGAACGTAACACCTCAGGTTGAGGTCAAGTCACGTCGTATCGGTGGAGCTAACTTCCAGGTGCCAATGGAGGTGCGTCCAGAGAGGAAGATTTCACTTTCTATGAAGAATATGATCAACTTCGCCCGCAAGCGCTCTGGCCGCTCTATGGCAGAAAAGCTCTGTGCTGAGATCATCGCAGCATATAACTGCGAGGGTGCAGCATTCAAGAGAAAGGAAGACATGCACAGAATGGCAGAGGCCAACAAGGCATTTGCACACTTCAGATTCTAATCCCCCAAGACCAGACGAACAATGGCAAGAGATCTTAAATTCACCAGAAATATCGGTATCATGGCCCACATCGATGCCGGTAAGACCACAACCTCAGAGCGTATCCTCTATTATACCGGTAAGACACACAAACTCGGTGAGGTGCATGAGGGTGGTGCCACTATGGACTGGATGGTTCAGGAGCAGGAGCGCGGTATCACTATCACTTCCGCTGCTACCACAGCATTCTGGAACTATAACGGGGACACTTATCAGATCAACCTGATCGACACTCCGGGCCACGTTGACTTCACTGTTGAGGTGGAGCGTTCACTTCGTGTGCTCGACGGTACAGTCGCTACCTTCTGTGCGGTAGGACGTGTACAGCCACAGTCTGAGACCGTATGGCGTCAGGCTGACAAGTATGGCGTTCCAAAGATCGCATACGTAAACAAGATGGACCGTGTCGGTGCTGACTTCTTCGCAGTTATCGATGAGATGAAGGAGAAACTCGGTGCCCGTGCAGTTCCTATCTGCATTCCAATCGGAGCAGAGGACAAGTTCGACGGTATCATCGACCTCGTTGCCATGAAGGCAATGATTTATGACCATAACTCTGACGCTCTTGTGAACTATCAGGTGACAGATATTCCTGAGAAGTATGTTGACGAGGCGAATGCATGGAGAGAGAAACTCGTTGAGGCTGCTGCCGAGTATGACGAGACCCTTATGGAGAAGTTCTTCGAGGATCCTGACTCAATCTCTGAGGATGAGGTGATCGCTGCTCTCCGCAAGGCTACCATAGATATGGCTATCGTTCCTGCATGCTGCGGTTCATCATTCAAGAACAAGGGTGTACAGTTCCTTCTGAACGCTGTAATGCGTTACCTTCCGTCACCACTCGACAAGGGTGCTGTCAAGGGAACAAACCCTAACACAGGTGACGAGGAAGTACGTCAGCCAAGCGTTAAGGAGCCGTTTGCAGCCCTCGTGTTCAAGATCGCAACCGACCCGTTCGTAGGCCGTCTTGCGTTCATGAGAGCATATTCAGGTAAACTTGATGCAGGTTCATACGTACTCAATACACGTACAGGAAAGAAAGAGCGTGTGTCACGTCTCTTCCAGATGCACTCGAACAAGCAGAATCCTATCGAATTCGTTGAGGCTGGTGACATCTGTGCAGCAGTAGGTTTCAAGGACCTTCGTACCGGTGATACAATCTGCTTCGAGCAGTCTCCTATCACTCTCGAGTCTATGGAGTTCCCGGATCCGGTGATCGGACTTGCTGTAGAGCCTAAGACCCAGAAGGATCTTGACAAACTCGGTATAGCGCTTGCTAAACTTGCAGAGGAGGACCCTACATTCACAGTGAAGACAGACCATGAGACAGGTCAGACTGTCATCAGCGGTATGGGTGAACTTCACCTCGACATCATCGTTGACCGTCTTCGTCGCGAGTTCGGTGTAGACATCAACCAGGGTGCACCACAGGTTAACTACAAAGAGGCCATCACTCAGACTGTACAGCACCGTGAGGTCTTCAAGAAGCAGACCGGAGGTCGTGGTAAGTTCGCAGACATCATTGTTGAGATCGGTCCTGCAGATGAGGGCGTTACAGGTCTCCAGTTTGTTGACGAGGTTAAGGGCGGTAACGTTCCTAAGGAATTCATTCCATCAGTTGAGAAGGGATTCAAGTCAGCAATGTCAAATAGTGTGCTTGCTGGTTACGAGGTTCCTTCACTCAAGGTTACCCTCAAGGACGGTTCATTCCATCCGGTCGACTC
>JAZOBN010000038.1:0-27021 GCA_045595965.1 Candidatus Coprenecus sp. | reverse complement strand
TTCATGGATATAATTTATACTACATCCATTCTCAAGCATATGCATATACTTCAATCGTTCTGCATAGCCGTGTTTCTTGTACTTTTTAGACATAACAAAACCCCGAAAGTTTTTTGTCTAACTTTCGGGGTTCATGTCAATATGACTCACGCCAGTCTCTTTTCTTTATATAAGGTTATTACGGTAATATACCCTGAACTTGTAGCAATCTCGGTATTGGTTTCGCTCAAGACCGCTATTTTTCGCACTTTCATAGCCCGAATAAGCCTTTCTGTATAGTTTCTGTCACGACGCAGAGTTTTCCTGGGCGTTTTCTTGCGTCGTGTCATGAAAAGGGGTTTTTGTGGAGGAATCGTGTCACGATGCATAGTTTTCGTGGTGATTTTCTTGCATCGTGGCAGAAGCAAGTTTGGGGTGCTTATATATAATGCAAATGTGTTAGGCGTTCCCCTTTTTGGATATTCGATAAAATATCCGGATAAGAAAAACTCCCGGCTTCTGTATAGAGGTCGGGAGTTTGTCGTTATAGCTTTTATTTGGATTATGCTCCGAAGTTGTCGTATAGGATATTCTCAGGAACAACTCCAAGACTGTCAAGAAGTCCAACAACAGACGATACCATCATTGGAGGTCCGCACATCAAGTAAAGTGCATCTTCTGGAGCCTCATGTTCTTTCAAATATGTTTCATACATAACATTGTGAACGAAACCGGCTACATAAGGAACACCAGCCTTGTCTGCCTCCGGATCGGGCCTGTCAAGAGCCAAGTGGAACTTGAAGTTAGGGAATTCTCTTTCGATTTCCTGATAATCTTCAAGATAGAATGCCTCTTTCAAGCTACGTGCACCATAGAAGAAATTAACTTTTCTGGTAGTCTTCTCTGTCTTGAACAAGTGCATGATGTGGCTTCTCATAGGAGCCATACCAGCACCACCGCCCACGAAGATAAGTTCTTGGTCTGCAGGAAGATTGTCAGGCAAGAAGAACTCACCATAAGGACCGGAGATAGTTACTTTATCACCAGGTTTGAGTGAGTAGATGTATGATGAACAGATACCAGGGTTGATGTTCATGAATTTGCGTGTCTCCCTGTCAATAGGAGGGGTAGCGATACGGACATTAAGTTTGATAATGTCGCCCTCTGCAGGATAACAAGCCATAGAGTAGGCACGGAGGGTAGGGGTAGGGTTAACCATCTGAAGGTCAAATACACCCATCTTCTCCCAGTCTTCCCTATATTCAGGATCTACATCGATATCTCTGTAGTTGATGGTACAAGCAGGTACATCCACCTGGATATAACCACCTGAACGGAAGTTAAGGTGTTCCCCTTCAGGAAGCTTAACCACGAACTCTTTGATAAATGTAGCCACATTGTGGTTAGAAACCACTTCGCATTCCCATTTTCTTACACTAAGTGCAGACTCAGGAACGATAACCTTCATATCCTCTTTAACCTTCACCTGGCAACCAAGTCTCCAGTTGTCCATGATCTGTTTTCTGTTGAAGAAACCGACCTCTGTAGGGAGGATTGTTCCACCACCTTCGGTTACACGGCATTTACACTGACCGCAGTTACCTTTACCACCACAAGCTGATGGGAGGAAGATTTTCTGCTCAGCCAAGGTGTTGAGAAGGTTTCCGCCAGGGGTAACCTCAATCTCTTTTGAGCCGTTGTTGATGTCGATTTTAACTGTACCTGAAGGGGTAAGTTTTGCTTTGATGAAAAGAAGTAGTGCAACCAATAGAAGGACGATAACCAGGAACACTACAACTGATGAAAGAATTGTCATTGTCATAATTTATCCTCCTTATTATAGTTGAATACCCATAAATGTCATAAATGCAATACCCATAAGACCTACGGTGATGAAGGTGATACCAAGACCACGTAGAGGCGCAGGGATATGTGAGTAGGTAAGTTTCTCTCTGATGGCAGCCAATGCCACGATAGCAAGGAACCAGCCTATACCTGAACCAAGGGCGTAAACGGTAGCTTCACCCACATTGATAAAGTCTTTCTCCTGCATAAATAGTGATGCACCGAGGATGGCGCAGTTTACTGCGATAAGGGGGAGGAAGATACCGAGCTGTGAGTAAAGGGCAGGGGCAAATTTCTCTACCACCATCTCCACTATCTGTACGATAGCGGCAATAACAGCGATGAAGATGATGAAGCTCAAGAAGCTCAGGTCCACATCGGGCATACCTGCCCAAGCAAGAGCTCCGGGCTTGAGTACATACTCATTGAGCAGATAGTTGATAGGTAGAGTCACAAGTAGTACGAAGATAACAGCCAGACCCAAACCAGTCGCTGTCTTCACATTTTTAGATACCGCCAAGTATGAACACATACCCAAGAAATAGGCGAATATCATATTGTCAACAAAAATTGACTTTACGAATAAGCTAATGTATTCCATATTAGATTTGAGTTAGTTGTTATTTTTCCTGTAGATCTTTCTGAATGCTTCTTTGTACCCAGATGATACATCCCAGAAGGATAAGTGCCATTGGAGGAAGAATCATAAGACCATTGTTCATATAACCAAGTTCATAGAATGATTCAGGGATGATTCTGAAACCGAACAAAGTGCCTGATCCGAAAAGTTCACGGAAGAAAGCTACGATGATAAGGATAAGACCATAACCTGCGCCATTGCCAAGACCGTCAATCAATGAAGCAAGAGGTTTGTTGCCAAGTGCAAATGCTTCGATACGGCCCATAACGATACAGTTGGTGATGATAAGACCGATATATACGGATAGGGTTTTGCTGACGCTGTATGCGTAAGCTTTCAGTACCTGGTCTACCAGGATAACCATCATAGCTACCACTACAAGCTGTACGATGATGCGGATACGGTTAGGAATGGTGTTTCTAAGTAGGGACACGATAAGGCTTGACATACCTGTAACTACGATTACAGACAAAGCCATCACACAGGCACCTTTGAGCTGAACAGTTACAGCCAGTGCCGAACAGATACCCAATACTAGTACTGATATAGGGTTACCTTTAAATATAGGGTAAAGGAATGTGTTTTTCAAATCGCTCATAGTCTATTCCTCCACAGGTTTAAGGGTTTCAAAATATGGCACATATGCTTCAAGCCAGCTTTTGATAGCTTTTTCAAGAGCCTGTGAGGTGATGGTACCTCCGCTGATAGCGTCAACGCCATTGATGTCGTCTTCAGCTGCACCGCCTTTCACTACTTTTACAGAAGTGAATTCGCCCTCTGCATTATAGATTTTCTTGCCGGTGAAGTTGTTGCGGAACCAGTTTGTTGCAATCTCTGCACCAAGGCCTGGAGTCTCACCTTTGTGGTCGAATACTGCACCTTCGATAGTGTTCATATCACCTTCAAAAGCAAGATAGCCCCAAATAGGCCCCCAAAGACCTGCTCCGTAGCAAGGAACTACAGGTACATCCTGTCCGTCAATGTTGAAGATATATACAGGAAGAGCAATCTCTGCTTTTGCAGCAGCATCACCTTCGCTTGCCTTCTTGATAAGGGTAGACTGAAGTTTGAGATCACTGTTTCCTTTGAGTTCGATATTCTTGGCTTCTGTCTGCATTTTGCCGACAACATTGCCTTCTGCATTTACAAGGACAGCCTCTTTGATATTGTCGCTGTATGCTTTAAGAATCTGATCGTTGGTCATACCTGACTCTGCATCGTAAAGACCTACAGATGTAAGGATCTTGCTGATGGTCTCCACTTTCACGTTTGTCTCCTGTGCTGGTTGGAGAGTCATAGCAGTAAATGCAAGAACTACGGCAACTACCACAACGAGAATCACAGAGTAAATTACTGTGTATGTATTACTGTTTGTATTCATAATCCGTCAATTATTTAGTTGCTCTTTTAAGTCTTCTGTTAATATTGGCATTTACCACATAGTAGTCAATTAGTGGTGCAAATGTGTTCATAAGGAGGATGGCAAGCATCATTCCCTCCGGATAACCAGGGTTGAAGAGACGTACCACTACTGCCAAAGCACCTACCAAGAAACCATAGATCCATTTACCTGTTTCAGTTTGTGCTGAAGTTACAGGATCGGTTGCCATAAATACGATACCGAAAGCAAAACCACCCATTACAAGATGATTCCATGCTGGCATTGCGAGGTATGTTCCCTCTGCAGCAAATGCATTGCCGAGTAGACCTACAGCTAATGCACCGACAACGCCTGAAAGCATAATCTTCCAGCTTGCAACACCGGTCCAGATAAGGATCACAGCGCCAATCAGGATAGCTATTGTGGAGGTCTCACCGACAGAACCTGGGATAAGGCCGACAAACATATCCATGAATGAATACCCAAGATCACCTGAAGTTGCCTGAGCAAGAGGAGTCGCACCAGAGAAGCTGTCGACCAATGTGTCGTTTTTACCTACTGCAACCCAAACGTCATCACCTGACATTTTGCTGGGGTAAGAGAAGAACAGGAACGCACGTGCAAGTAGTGCCGGGTTCCAGATGTTCATACCTGTACCGCCGAATACCTCTTTTCCGATAATTACTGCAAATGCAACAGCAAGAGCGAGCATCCAAAGAGGAACATCCACAGGCATAATCAATGGAATGATCATACCGGAAACAAGGTAGCCCTCATTTACTTCATGACCACGGATCTGGGCAGAGATAAATTCAATACCCAAACCGACGATATAAGAGACAAGGTATAGAGGGATGATCTTCAAAAGACCGTACCATACCATCTCCCAGAATCCCATATCACCACCGATTGCAAGGTTGTGCTGGAATCCGATGTTATATGTACCGAAGCAGAATGCAGGAAGGAGAGCAACGACTACAACGATCATGATTCTCTTAAGATCGACGCAGTCTCTGACATGGCTTCCAAGTCTGGTTACGGTATTAGGAACAAATGCAAATGATTCAAATGCATCAAATGTTGAGTGCAAGAATCCCAGTTTGCCACCTTTCTCAAAGGTAGGCTTAATATTGTCTATAAATTTTCTTATTCCCATAGTTGCACGTATTAAGCCATTTCTTTCAACATTATGTCTATACCTTTGGTGATGATAGACTGGATATCAATTTTGGAAGGACAAATGTATTCGCAAAGTGCGAAATCCTCCTCCAGAACCTCATAAATACCGAGTTGCTCCATTTTGTCTATATCTTCAGCAAGGATAGCTTTAAGAAGATATACAGGATAGATATCCATAGGGAGCACCTTTTCGTAGTAAGAACCCATAACAAATGCCCTTTCACCACCATTCATGTTGGTATCCATAGCATATTGTTTTTTAGGGGTTAGCCAAGAGAAATATGTTTTTGAAAGGCTGAATTTTTTCTGTCTGAAAATTTTGGCCCAACCAAGACCTTCATAGTAGTTGCCTTCAGTCAGAAGGGTTACCTGATGATCGTAGAAACCAAGGAAACCGTCAATGCCTACATTCTTACCGGTAAGTACATTACCACTGACATAGCGGACACCGCAATCTTTCTGATATGATTGTTTTGCGTCAGCCTCTGCAGATACAAATTCGACGATATCTTTGATGGCCATACCTGCAATAGCGGTAACATAGCAAGGGAATGTAGCACGAGGACCTGTGATAGCGATGGTTCTCTTTACATCATAGATTCCTTTGTCGAAAAGTTTTCCGATAGCTGCAAGCAGAGGCAGTTGAACTGTCCAAACCACTTCCCCTTTGTTTACGGGAGCGACATGGTGAATTTGAACACCAACGTTGCTTGCCGGGTATTTTCCGTCAAAAGTGTGGAATTTTACATTTTTCAACTTGTGGAAAGGGGTGCTGTTCCTGTGAGTTGCACAAAGACCGAAATGGACACCACCTTTGCAAATTTTGTTCAATACATTGATAGCTGTCTGAACAAATTCGAAGTCACTCTTCAAGCTGTAGTCATAGTCAGGTGCAGCAGGAGCACTGTCGAAACCTGAAATGAAAATTGCTTTCGGCTCAACTTCGGGATTAGCAATGATACCATAAGGGCGTTGTACAAAGCAAGCCCATAGACCGCTCTTCTTCAAAGCATCGATAGCCTCTTCGCGAGAGATTTCGTCTGCTTTTGGGAGTTCATACTTGATGTAGTCGATCTCTTTGTCGGCTTTGATGCGAATCTCAAGAAGTTTTCTCTTTTCGCCTCTGATAACTTCACTGACAACACCACTGACAGGGGATGTGAAGAGAATTTCAGGGTTAGCCTTGTCTGCAAAGATAGGTGTACCTGCTTTAACAGTGTCACCTTCCCTTACCAATAGACGAGGGGTCACATGTCTGAAATCGGTTGGTTTAAGAGCTATAACTTCGGAGATTACATTCTTCTTGATGACGGGCTGAGGTGCCCCTACCATAGGAACATCCAGACCTTTTTTTAGTTTAATATAATCTGCCATTTAGACCTGTTTTAGAATAATCTACAAATGTAGAAATTATTGTTGATATATGTCTAAAAAAAAGTAGTTTTGCACAAAATAAAGAATGGGTATGAGACTGGATGTAGAAAGTTTGAATGGGGCGCAAAGAGGCGCTGTAGAGTGCACTGAGGGGCCATCCTTGATTATTGCCGGAGCTGGTTCCGGCAAGACCAGAGTGTTGACTTACAAGATTGCCTATCTGCTTGAAAAGGGGGTATCTCCCTCGTCTGTTCTGGCCTTGACTTTTACCAACAAGGCATCAAAGGAGATGAAGGAGAGAATTGCATCTCTGGTGGGAAAAGACAAGAGTGTAAGGCTGTGGATGGGAACTTTCCACTCCATTTTCATAAGATTCCTCAGACAATATGCCGACAAAATTGGCTATCCTTCGTCGTTTACTGTTTATGATACCTCAGATTCAAAGAGCGCTATCAGGGCATGCATCAAAGAGCTGCAGCTTGATGAAAAGGTGTACAAACCCAATGATGTCCTCTCCAGAATTTCATATGCAAAGAACAATCTTGTAACACATACTGCCTACATCAACAACGCTGTGATAGTCCAGAACGATATGGCTGCCAAGAAGGGCAGGATATGTGATATCTATATCAAATATGCTGAGAAATGCAAAGCTTCAGGGGTTATGGATTTTGATGATATTCTATTGAATATGAATATCTTGTTGAGAGACTATCCTGAAGTGTGCGAGCAGTTGTCAAGACAGTTCAGATATATCCTCGTGGATGAGTACCAGGATACCAACTATGCACAATATCTGATAGTGAAGAAATTGTCCCAATTTCACAGAAACATATCAGTCGTAGGTGATGATTCTCAAAGTATTTACGGGTTCAGGGGGGCGAGAATACAGAATATCCTCAATTTCAAGAAAGATTTTCCCGAAGCAAAAGAGTTCAGATTGGAGCAGAATTACCGTTCGACCCAGACAATCGTGAATGCAGCAAACTCTGTTATTGCAAAAAACAGCAACCGTCTGAAGAAGGAGTGTTTTTCGCAAGGCGATGTGGGGGAGAAGGTGAAGGTTATCAAAGCTTTTACCGAGCAGGAGGAGGGTTCATTGGTCGCAGCATCAATTGCAAACAGAATCTATACCGACAAGGTCCCGTATGACAGTTTTGCTGTCCTCTACAGGACAAATGCGCAGTCACGTGTAATTGAGGAGATGTTGAGAAAGAGAAACCTCCCATATAAAATCTATGCAGGTCATTCATTCTATGAGAGGGCAGAGGTGAAGGATATGCTTGCATATTTCAGACTTCTTACCAATCCCAATGATGATGAGGCCTTCAGAAGGGTGGTGAATGTCCCTGCGAGGGGGATTGGGGAGACCTCTATGAAATATTTGGGAGAAGTGGCAAAAGCAGAGGGTTGCTCATTATGGAGGGCTGTTTCATCTCCCAAATGTGAGGAGTTTGGTTTGAAATCTGCTGCTTTGAATAAAATAAAGTCGTTTGCCTCTATCATCGCTTTTGTCCGTGAAAGGGTGGAGACCACAGATGCTTATACAATTGCAGTTGAGATTGCAAACGCATCAGGTCTTGTAGCTTCCCTTAAGAATGAGAATACTATTGAAGCACAGGCTCGTGTGGAGAATATTGAGGAGTTGCTGTCTAGTGTAAATGAGTTTATTGAAGATACGCAAGCCTCTGCTGAGGAGACAGGGGATGAGGTGGGTACAGTTACTCTCCAATCTTATCTTGAGAATGTGGCGTTGATATCAGACCTGGAGATTGCCGAGGATAAAAAGGATGACGGGAACCGCATCAGTCTGATGACTGTCCACTCTTCCAAAGGGCTTGAATTCCCTTACGTATATATAATAGGGATGGAGGAGAATCTTTTCCCCTCTGTAGGGGCGATGAGTGAAAGCGATGTAGAGGAGGAGAGAAGACTTTTTTATGTAGCAATGACCAGAGCTGAAAAGGTGGTTTCTGTCTCTTACGCACAATCGAGGTTCAAATGGGGACAACATACAAGTAATCCTCCCAGCCGTTTTTTGAAGGAAATCGATCCCAGGTACCTTGACCATCCAATAAAAGAGGAGAAGCCTGTTACATCTTTTGGCAGGTTTGGAGATGACGATGATGACTTTCTTCCATCCTGGAGTCAAAGAAGCAAACCCCGTCAACCAGAGAGAGTTGTGGTTCCTCCACCAAGGATGTCAAGACCGGTAAGGGAGGCAGATCCATCATTTGTGGCCTCCCCTGTCTCATCTCTTAAGATTGGGCAGAGAGTTGAACATGACAGATTCGGTTTTGGAAGAATAGTCTCTATGGAAGGGGAGTTCCCCAACACTAAAGCGGTTGTTGATTTTGAACAGGGAGGGGAGAAAACATTGCTTCTGAAGTATGCTAAATTGAGAATTTGCTAAAATCTGGCACAAAACTTGCAAACATTATTTCGAAGTTTTTCATAGTTTAAGTTTAGGTTAAGTAGTGAGCCGGTTCCTGTCTGATGGAGTCGGCTCACGAAATTTTTGTATCTGGATCTGTGATGAGTATATAGCCCTATGCGTATGCAGGATTATGATGTCACTGCAGATAGTAAGGATATATCCAGAGTGTGAAACAGTAGATAACAGACGTTCAAGTATATACGAAGGTGAGTTTCTGTCACGACGCAAGAAAATCCCCGGTAAAAGTCTGCGTCATGACATAATTTCGCCGTAAAACACCGTTTTTGTGCCACGACGCAAGAAAATCCCAAGGAAAACCATGCGTCGTGACAGCAAATGTACAAGAAGATACACAGAAAGTCTTATTCGGCTGGGAAAGTGCGAAAAATAGCGCTCATGAGCAAAACCAGTACATGGTTTATAGGTTCGGAGTATACCCCCGGTCAAGTATATAAATGAAAAAGAGTGACTAATCAGTCATAGACTTTTTAGTCACTCCGTTTGTGCTCCCCCAGGGGATCGAACCCTGGACCCCAACATTAAGAGTGTCGTGCTCTACCAACTGAGCTAGGGAAGCCCTCTTCTTTTGAGACTGCAAATGTAAATGGTTTTGGAACAAAAACAAAAAAAATTTCAAGAAATCTATTCCAATTGAAAATCTGTTACCCCCTTAATTCCTCTGAGTCCAAAATATGATTCAACTATCTTACCCTTTAAGTATATAAGTCTACCAAGATTTTTTGGATTGTCGACAAGGTTCAGACTCTCTCTGATTTTCCCACTTTTCAACTCTACGGACATGCACCCTTCCCTGGAGGTTGCCCCTTTTTTGTCACTAATCATAAAATGGGTGGCTGAGGTGAACGGGGTTGTGTAGGATGCTGCTGTTGAGGTGAGGTCGCCACCTACGATATAACCTTTTACCCATACATCTTCTGATCCTGTCATATTCATTGCATCTGCGATTGGTAATGCTTTGGATATTGAACTTCCATCGTTCTCCTTTCCGTAGACGAACTTCTCGTTTATCCATACCCTCCCCGTGTCAATGGCAATTGTGAATTCAGCAGAACTCTCTCCCATTGTGGGGTCTACCGAAAAACAGATACCAAGCACCTGGTTCTCCTTGAGATCTCTGGTGAGGAGATGTCGGTTGGTGTCTCCGTTTTTCAAGATTATTTCTACAATTCCTGGCTGAAAATAGGCGATCCTCTCCTCTGTATAGGGGTAATTCAGAGTATTGTTTTCATCTTTCAATACTATGACCGATGAGGGAAATCTCCCTTTGAAGTCCTCTCCAAAAATGAGGCGGATCCCGCAGTTGAGCTGTTTGCAATTGAATTGGATATTCAGCTCTTTTCCCTCTGCTGTTGCCTCGATTATCTCCCCATATTGCGGAGCATCAAACTCGGCTCCATCAAATTCCCGTGAAAAGACTCCGAACTCATAAACCCCCTCTTCCAGGACAATTTCATTGGGCCTTTTCTGGTACTCTCCATAGTAGATCTCCTCTCCATCACTCTCTTTGATTGAGAGGATGAATTTGTTTGTATCGGGAATCTCCCCGCCGCCCCCCCTTGTAATCTCTTCAGCCCAGCAGGGGAAGCCATCTGAGAATGATAGATTGATTTTGCAGTTCCCTTTTTGCCATGAGGGTGTGCAGGAGACTGCCAGGATTGCGCACAACACAAAAATAACTCTTCTCATAATCCTTCATTTTGGTGTAACAAAAATAGGGGAGATATGAGTTACAGATGTGACAAAATCACAATACTTTTTTGTTTCAGGTGGGAAAATGGCAAAAAAAAAGAGCAGCAATGTTGTGCTGCTCTTGGCGGTGATCCGCTTGGGGCTCGAACCCAAGACCCCAACATTAAAAGTGTTGTGCTCTACCTACTGAGCTAGCGAATCGTCCGTTTTGGGAGTGCAAATGTAGGTAGATTTTCTGATTTTACAAATTTTTATTCAATATTTATTCAAAAAATAAGATTTGAGGTATATTTGTACAAATCAAAATAGATCGAAATGGTAAAATGTTATCTCTTGCTTGCAGATGGATTTGAGACAGTAGAGGCTTTGACTCCTGTAGATATTCTGAGAAGATGTTCATTGGATATAAAAATGGTCTCTATTACTGATTCTCTTAATGTTACTTCGTCGCACGGAGTGACTGTTACGGCAGATATGCTCTTGGATAATTCGGTGAAAAAGGGAGATTTGCTTATTCTCCCAGGAGGGTATCCCGGTTATGAAAATCTGAGAAATGATACACGGGTAATAGAGCTTGTGCAAAATTATTTTTTTGATGGAAAGCGTGTTGCTGCAATTTGTGGCGCCCCCACTGTTTTATTAAAAGCCGGGGTCGGAAAAGGTATGAAGATTACTTGCCACACAAGTGTCCTTGATCAGATGAAGGGAGATTATTGCTGTACAGAGGGGGATGTGGAGATAGATGGTAACATTATCACCGGAAAAGGGGCAGGACTCTCACTCCAATTTGCTTTGTCCATCGCCGGAGAGTTTGTGGACTCAGCGACAATGGACAAAATCAAATCGGGGTTGCAGGTGGTATAGTAGCAATGGTGGAGTTTATCTCTCCTCTCTGATCTCTTTTATCTCCTTAAGAAGGTCCTCGGCTTGTCTGATTAGTCTCTTGTTCATTCTTGTTCCGAAGATGCCACCGATAATTCCGCCGAATGCTGCCCCTGTCATGAAATAGAGATAGTGTTCACCGGCAATCTGATATCCTTCATATCCTAATGCAAGAATCCATACGAAAAGCATCGGATAACCAAATCTTTTCCAATTTTCATACCTCTTTTTGAGTGTGGCCACTTTGTTCCCTATCTCAAGAAGGCTTTCGGCAGAGAGATCTATAGACCAGACTTCTTTATGGTATGCCCAGGTTTTGAATGAGGTGAAAGCGAGCATCAGGAATGTTCCTGCACAGAACAGGATAGAGAAATCCATGTTGTAGAAATATAGTGGTGTGAAGAGGGTTACAGCAATTCCGAGGATGAGAGTGAGCCTTCCATGCAAGTTGATCTTGTTAAGACTCCCCTTAATTGCGTTCTGAATCATCTTGTCATTGATGATTATCTGTTTGTCGAGTTTATTCTTCAGAAGCTCCATTTGTTGCTTCATTTCGTAAATATCGTTGTTGTCAATGTATTGTTCCATATCTCAAAGAGTTATTTGTTGTTCATTTTTTTTAGTTGTTCCCTGATTCTGACCAGGCGTACTGAAACATTTTTTTCGGAGATTCCTACAATGGAGCCAATCTCGGAGTAGTCGAGGTTTTCCAGCCAAAGAAGTATTATGGCGCGGTCAAATGGCCCAAGTTTAGCAATCCTCTGTTGTAACATCCTGATCTGTTTGGAGTCTGAGTCTGAATCGTCATACAAATCGATGTCAATAGAGAGTGGGATGGGGTTGATTCTCCGCGATTTTTTCCTTTCGAGGGAGATGCATGTATTCAAACTTATTCTCCAGATCCATGTCCTTACAGAACTTTCCCCTTTGAATTTTTCAAACCCTTTCCAAATGTTTATAAGAATCTCCTGAAAAAGGTCTGCAACCTCATCGGAGTCTTTGGAAAACATATAGCAGACAGTATATATTGTCCCTTTATGTTCTTTGATGGTGCGTGTAAATTCTTGTTCTAGATTTTTCATTGTTTCGTTTTCTTGTGTCAAGCTTGATTTTGTCCATTTAGACGACAAACCGGATGATTAACTACAAAAATAGTTATATTTATGCCCGAAAATTATGTTTAGAGGGTCATTTATACAATTTCTGGAGAAGGAGGGGGTGGAATACTCTCTTCGTGGAGATGCATTTCTTTTCAAAAAAGGGGCTCTGGAGGTGATTCTTATCCCCAAAGGTGTGGAGGTAAAGGGCGATATCTTTGAGTATCAAGGGGATGGTGGTGTGGTTTATGACCGTCTCTACCTCTATGAAGACAGGTGGGTGTCAGGAGGGGATGTGCTCAAAAAAAGGATACTTTCGAGGATGGGTTATTTTGAGAGTGTATTTGCCAGAAAATGCGAGGTCGTGTCGGGTGGAAAGATTGCGGAAAATGTGTCAGGGTTTTTAGATAAGTACCATTCATACGGTAGGGCCAAATGCAAGTACAGATATGCATTGATGTATAAAGGGGAGATGGTGGCTGCAGCTACATTCTCTTCGCCTCGTCCCATGCCCCGGAAAGATGGCAGGACATATCTCTCTTTCGAATGGGTACGTTATGCTTCGGTTTCGGGGATGAGAGTTGTCGGGGGGATGGGCAAACTGCTGAAAAGTTTTGTAAAGGATGCTTTGGTAATTGGGGAGAGGGAGGGGATGCCTGTTGAAATTATGAGCTATTCGGATAATGAATGGTCCTCTGGTGATGTTTATAACAGGCTCGGTTTTAGGAAAATAGGAGACAGGGGGCCGGTGAGGTATTTTGTAGATTCTGAGACCTATACCAGATATTCGCTCCGTAAATATGCACTTCTTGCTGCCGAGGGGGGATCTTTTTATGAGATTTCCAACCAGGGCAGCAAGAAATTTCTGCTTACACTGTGATTACCCTATCACAATGTCGTTTTTGGCTTTGTTCAAGGAGAGGACGATGGTATCTCCACTTTTGAATTTACCCGAAAGTATTGCCTCTGCAACCACATCTTCGACATATCTCTGAATTGCCCTCTTGAGGGGTCTTGCTCCATATCTGGGGTCGTATCCTACATCGGCGATGAATTTCTTGGCACCCTTTCTTAAAGTGAGTTTATAACCTGTCTCTTCCACCCTTTTGTGAAGCTCCACAAGTTCGATGTCGATAATCTTTTCTATATCCTCTTTGGTCAATGAGTTGAAGAATATCTGCTCGTCAAGACGGTTGATAAATTCGGGATTGAATGTCTTGTCAATTGCTTTTTCGACAATTGATTTGTTTTTATGAGCCTTGTCTGAGGCTCCCGGACTTACATATCCGATCCCTCCACCGAAATCCTTCAGTTCACGACTCCCTACATTGGATGTGAGTATGAGAACTGTGTTCTTGAAATCGATATGGTGACCGTTGCTGTCTGTCATCCTCCCTTCATCCAGTACTTGAAGTAGGAGGTTGAATATGTCGGGATGGGCCTTTTCCACTTCATCAAGGAGGACCACAGAGTACGGTTTTCTCCTGACCCTTTCACTCAATTGACCACCCTCTTTATATCCTACATAGCCAGGAGGGGCTCCAATAAGTCTGCTGACAGCGAATTTCTCCATGTATTCGCTCATATCGATTCTTATCAGACTCTCTTTTGAGTCGAACAGAAACTCTGCAAGTTCTTTGGCAAGTTGCGTCTTTCCTACCCCAGTGGGACCGAGGAAAAGGAATGTTCCGATGGGCTTGTTGGGATTTTTTAACCCTGCACGATTGCGGCGGATTGCACGGGTAATCCGCTCTACAGCTTCATCCTGACCGATAATACGTCTTTTGAGTACCTCATCCATAGAGAGCAGTTTGTTGCTCTCCGACATTGCAATACGGTTCAGCGGGATACCGGTCATCATGGAGATGACAGAGGCTATATCATCCTGGGTTATCTCCTGTACTTCTGCCCCCCCCTTGGCTTCCCATTTCTTCATCTCCTGAAGATACCTCTTCTCTGCATCTTTCTCCTCTATGTGTAACTTTCCGGCAGATTCGAAATCGTTGGTGCTTACTGCATTTTTTTTCTGCACTTTAAGAGCCTCTATCTCCCTCTCTATCTCCATCAGTTTTTTTGGAATGCAAAGGTGTTTTACAAGCGATCTTGCGCCAGCTTCATCCATGGCATCAATGGCCTTATCCGGAAGACACCGGTCGGATATGTATCTGGAGGATAGTGAGATACAGGCTTTTAACGCTTCATCTGAATATCTGACGTTGTGATGCTTCTCGTATCTCCCTTTGATGTTCTGTAGGATGTTCAGTGTCTCGTCGTATGTAGATGGTTCTACAATGATTTTCTGGAATCTTCTCTCAAGAGCCCCATCCTTTTCTACCACCTCGCGGAATTCATCAAGGGTTGTTGCACCTATACACTGTATTTCCCCTCTGGAAAGGGCTGGTTTGAGGAGGTTTGCAGCATCAAGGGAGCCGATTGCCCCTCCTGCACCGACAAGGGTGTGCATCTCGTCTATAAAGAGAATGACATCTTGTTTCTCTTTGAGTTCGTTGATAATTGACTTGATTCTCTCTTCAAATTGTCCTCTGAATTTTGTCCCTGCGACGAGAGATCCGATATCAAGAGATACAATCCTTTTGTGAAGTAGTGCCCTGGATATGTTTTTCTTTGCGATTCTTATGGCAAGGCCCTCTACGATTGCCGATTTCCCGACACCTGGTTCACCTATAAGGACGGGGTTGTTTTTTCTCCTTCTGCAGAGAATCTGGGCAAGTCTGTCAATCTCCTTTTCGCGTCCCACTACAGGGTCAAGTCGGTCTTCTTCAGCTGCCTTCGTGAGGTCGAAACTGTAACTTTCAAGAGGCGATGCTTTGGCTTTTTTCTTATTTGAAACCAATTCATCAGAGTGTTCTTCCTCTTTTTCTTCCAGTTCGGATGTTATCTCTTTCCACTTCAACTCCATGAACTTATAATCCAGCCCCCTACCTCTAAGGACGTTTGCACCTGTACATGATGAACATTTGATGATGGCAATCAGCATGTTGGCTGCATTTGGGGAGGCGTTGTGATGGGTGCGCGCATGGATTATCATCTCTTTTAACGCCCCTTGGACATCATCGGAAAATGATATTTTGTCAGACTCTTCAAAAGGGATGTATTCGCTGTTGGTTATGCTTGAGTTGATTTCGTCCTTCAACCAGACAGCCGATATGTTCAGCCTTTTCAAGAGTGTATATGCTGTGTTTTCGGCATGCCGTAATATCCCCAAAATCAAGTGATCACAAGATATTTCATAACATCCGGTCCTCATCGCCTCTTCACGTGAATAAGCGATGATTTCGTTTATCTCTTTAGGTAGTTTCAAATTCATGTCAAATACTCGAATCAGGGTGCTAAAATAAGCAAAATATGTATAAAATGTTTTATTTGTGCAGAACAATTTTTTTTCGTAAATTAGCAGTTTGTAAAATAGATTAAAGAAAAGTTATAAATAATGGAAAACGAGGAAGTTAAGGGCAGGATAATCCCTATTGACATCGAGCAGGAGATGAAAAATGCCTACATAGACTATTCTATGTCGGTAATTGTGTCCCGTGCACTGCCTGATGTCAGAGACGGATTGAAACCTGTGCATAGAAGAGTGTTGTACGGTATGTCGGAGTTGGGTCTTAACTCGACCGGGGCGTATAAAAAGTCTGCCCGTATCGTCGGTGAGGTAATGGGTAAGTTCCACCCCCATGGCGACGCAAGTATTTACGACACAATGGTAAGAATGGCTCAGGACTGGAGCCTTCGCTATATGTTGGTAGAAGGGCAGGGTAACTTCGGATCTATCGATGGTGACCCCCCTGCAGCAATGCGTTATACAGAGGCACGTTTCAGAAAAATGGCTGAGGAGTGTCTTGCCGACCTGGACAAGAATACAGTGGATTTTACATTGAACTTTGATGATACAATTCCTGAACCCACTGTGCTACCATCAAAAGCACCCCTTCTTTTATTGAACGGTTCGTCAGGTATTGCAGTAGGTATGGCAACAAATATGGCACCACACAATCTTTCTGAGGTTGCAGATGCTATTTGTGCATATATCGATAACAATGAAATTTCCGTTGATGAAATCATGGAGCACATCAAGGGCCCCGATTTTCCAACCGGAGGTATCATTCAGGGACTTCAAGGGATTAAGGAGGCTTTTGAGACAGGACGCGGACGTGTTGTCGTAAGATCTAAAACAGAGATTGAGGTGTCAGAAAGTGGACGTGAGACAATCGTCGTAACGGAGATCCCTTATATGGTCAACAAGAAGGAACTTATAGAGAAGATTGCAGAACTTGTGGAAGAGAAGAAGATAGATGGTATCTCATATGTGAATGACGAGAGTGACCACAAAGGTATGCGTATAGTCATTAAATTGAAGATGGGAGCTGTGGCAAATGTTGTTCTGAACACATTGTTCAAGCTTACCCCTCTACAGTCAAGTTTCTCGATCAATAACGTTGTCCTTGTCGATGGAAGGCCAAGAACATTGAATCTGCTCCAGCTTATCAAATATTTTGTTAAGCACAGACACGAAGTGGTGGTGCGCAGGGCTCAATATGAACTTGATCAGGCACAGAAGAGGGCACACATCCTTGAAGGCCTTTTGAAGGCTCTTGATTTCATTGATGAAGTTATCGCATTGATCAGGGCATCCCGTACCCCTCAGGAGGCAAGAGAGTCTTTGATGCAGAGATTTGATTTGTCGGAGGCCCAGGCATCTGCAATCGTTGAGATGAGACTCCGCCAATTGACAGGTCTCGAGAGGGAAAAACTCCAGAAGGAATATGATGAGTTGATGAAACTTATCGGCGAATTGACCGCATTCCTTGCAAGTTTTGAGTTGCAGATGAATATGATCAAGGATGAGATGCAGGAACTGAAGAATAAGTTCGGTGATCCGAGACGTACCCAGATTGAACTTTCTGCAGAAGATTTCAACCCCGAAGATTTCTATCCAAACGAGGATGTGGTCATTACTATCTCTCACCTGGGTTATATAAAGAGGACTCCACTATCAGAGTACAAACTCCAGAACAGAGGGGGCGTAGGGGCTAAAGGAAGTACAACAAGAGAGGAAGACTTTATTGAGCATATATATGTTGCAAACATGCACAGCACTATGTTGTTCTTTACCCAAAAGGGTAGGTGCTTCTGGTTGAAAGTGTATGAAATCCCTGAAGGTGCCAAGGCTTCTAAAGGGAGGGCAATACAGAATGTCATAAATATCGAACCTGATGACAAAGTTTGTGCTTATATAAATGTCCCTAACCTCACCGATGAGGATTATATCAACAACAACTATATTGTATTGGCAACCAAGAGGGGTATAATCAAGAAGACAACCCTTGAGGCATACTCAAGACCTCGCGTAAACGGTGTAAATGCAATCAATGTCAGAGAGGGGGATATTCTCCTTGAGGCAGCATTGACAAATGGAAACTGCGAAATTCTGCTGGCTGCACGTAAAGGAAAATGTGTCCGTTTCAACGAAGAGGATGCCAGAGCAATCGGACGTACTGCCACAGGTGTCAGAGGTATAAATATAGAAGATGACGACGAGGTTGTCGGAATGGTTACAATTGAAGATACCGATGAGGCGAGAGCACAGTATAACGTAATGGTTGTCAGTGAGAATGGTTATGGCAAGAGGTCTGATATAAATGAGTATAGACTGACCAGCAGAGGTGGTAAAGGTGTAAAGACAATCAATATCACTGAAAAAACTGGCTCGCTTATTGCACTTAAGAAAGTGACAGATGAAAATGATTTGATGATTATCAACAAATCTGGTGTTACAATCAGGGTTGCAGTGGCCGATATCAGAGTTGCGGGACGTGCTACACAGGGTGTAAGATTGATCAGTCTGAGAGAGGGAGACAGTATTGCAGCTGTCTGCAGCGTAAACAAAAGTGAAGATAAAACAGAAGAAGTGACAGAATAACAAATATTAACTCATACTCATTATGAAAAAATTTCTAATTATCGTTTCGGCATTGGTATTGTCCATCTCGCTAGGTGCACAATCAAAAGATGTTGTCCTAAAAAATTTGGAAAAAGCAGTAGCTGCTACTGAAAATCCTAAAAAAGCTTCAAATCCATCAACCTGGATTAAACTTGCAGAGTGTTATGTGAACGTCTATACTTATCCACAAGGTGGTATTGGTATCGGTACTCCATCAATGGAGGCAAGACTTTTCTTGAAGGATCAGAAAGTTCTTTCATCTGAAGTTAAAAATTATGCAGGTGTTGAATATACTGCAGATACTTACGAAGACAAAGTGGTGTATTACAATCCAGAAGGACTTGTAGAGATTATCCAGATCACTCAGCCTCTAAACGACAAGGATAATCTTGAGTGTGCTTATAATGCTTTGATGAAAGCTTATGAGGTAGATGCAAAGGGCTCAAAGAAGGAAGATATCGCTGAACAGCTTCTTCGTACAAGAGATATGTGTATCAATGAAGCAATGGGTGCTTACACACTAGGTGATGTCAAAACTGCAAACAAGTATTTTGAACAATCTCTAAAATTCTATGACAACCCTGCAGTTGAAAGAATTGACAGCATGATTACTTACTATACCGCTGTTACCTTCAACCAACTTGGCCAGAATGAGCAGGCAGCAAAATACTTCCAGAAATGTATCGATATCAACTACCATCAGAATGGTGATGTATACTCTTCATTGGCTGAGATCTACAAATCTCAAGGTGATGTTGAGAAAGCAAAAGCTATTTTGAACGAAGGTTTCACCAAGTATCCTACCAGCCAAGGTATCCTTGTCTCTTTGATCAATATCTATATGGAGAGCAACGATGACCCTGCAAAGGTTCTTGAACTTATCAGAACAGCTCAGGCAAATGAACCTACAAATGCTTCATTGCACTATGCAGAGGGTAATGTATACAAGAATCTTGGTGACTTGGAGAATGCAATCAAATGCTTCTACAAATCATTCGAAATCGATCCTAACTACGTATTTGGTATCTACACTGTAGGTTCTACCTATTTTGACAAAGCTATCGAAGTTCAATCTGCAATCAATGAGTTGGATCCTAACGATTACAAAACATATGACATTCTTCTTGCAGACTTCGAGAAATATCTTCTTGACGCAATTGAACCTTTCGAGAAAGCATTCGGTGCTACTGAGGATAAAGAGTTCAGAATCGCTATCGCTGACGGTTTGAAACAGATTTATTTCCGTTTCCGTGACAGAGATCCTAAATACCAGGAAGGCTTTGAAAAATACAGTAAGTATCTTGAAGAAAACGATAAATAGTATATCGTAGTCAGATATTATTAATTCAGTAATACAGAAGGCGACTAATTTCAGTCGCCTTCTTTTTTACTCTTTTTTGAGATTTTTGGTGAGTTGTTGTACGAATTTCAGATTGGGGAGAAACTCTCCTGCAATTACTCTTAGAACTGTGTAGGTGGGGATTGCGATCAACATACCAAGAATACCTGAGATATGTCCTGCCATCAGGATAACGATAAAAATCTCAAGTGGATGGGACTTTACACTATTTGAATAGATGACAGGCTGAAATACGTAGTTGTCGATAAACTGGGTAAGCATGAAGATACCCAGAATGACAGCCAGGAACAAAATAAATGATCCTCCAAAACCACTGCTTGTGTAGGTAAATACCCCCATCAAAACAGCAATGGCATCACCGATAAGTGGTCCGACATAAGGGATGACATTGAGAATGCCGGAAATAAAGGCTATAACCAATGCAAGAGTGGGGTCCTGTTTGACAATAAAAATGAGTCCAAGTGCATTCAGGGTAGCAATACATAGAGACTCAAGAGAGATTCCAAGGAAGTATCTTGTGAGGAGATGACTGATAGAAGATGATGCTCTCCTTGCCCTCTCCTCATATTTGTCGGGAAGAATTGCGGTGATGATATTTGTAAATGTCCCCTCCTTAAGCATAAAGAAAAATGAGATGAAACAGATGGAGAATATCGCAACAGCAAAATCTACAAGGACCGATGTGATAGACGATATTATCCCGGAGAACATGCTGAAACTCAGCAATTCACGCAACTGATTGAAGATGTAAATCTCAATTCTGAACCCATCTCCCAAATTGGGAAATGTAGAGCACAGAAAGTGGTTGAACTTCTCAAGGGGGACTGAAATCTGACCTGCAAGAGAGTTGACATCGAGGGCAGAGAGTTGTTGCCCTATCTCCACAACAAGCGGACTGATCAGCAGGAGTATCGAGAATGCAACTCCCAGTATTGTAATTAGGGAGATGACAGCTGCAAGCCAATTGGGAAATTTGAAATTCTTGATTTTGATTGAGGACAGAAGTCTGGTCAAAGGGCGACCAATCAATGCAACGACTGCCGATACCAAAATATATATAAGGACTGTCTTGAAGTACCATGCGAGGAATCCGAAGATGGCACAGGCAACTGCAATAATGATATATCTTTCAAGTTTATTCATGATGAATGATGAATTTAATCATCCAAATATAAAAATAATTCACCTTTATTCAATATATTTGTCTATCAATACAAATTTTATGAAACGTATATTTACTATTTTATCATTACTCTCCATCTCTTTCTTTCTCTCTGCAGATGAAGGGATGTGGCTTCCATCTTTGATCTCACAAAGGATCGGGGATATGCAGGCAAAGGGCTTTCGTCTGAGTGCCGAAGATATTTACAGTGTGAATCAGGCATCACTCAAAGATGCAGTAGTCCTCTTTGGAAGGGGATGTACCGGCGAGCTGATCTCTGATCAGGGGCTCCTGTTGACAAATCACCACTGTGGATATGGTCAGATCCAGAAACACAGTTCTGTTGAACACGATTATCTGAAAGATGGCTTCTGGGCCATGACAATGGAGGAAGAGCTCCCCAACCCTGGTCTTACAGTAAGTTTTCTGGTAAGGATGGACGATGTGACCGATGCTGTCCTTGAGGGATATTCAAAAAATATGACAGAGTTACAGAGAGATTCAGTAGTAAAGGAAAATTCAAAGAAGCTGATTGCTGATGCTGTTATAGAGGGGAATGGCTTGAGAGCACAAGTGGAGGCTCTTTATTATGGAAACCAATACTTTATATTTGTGTTCAGAGAGTATTCTGATGTCCGTTTAGTAGGGGCACCACCATCTTCAATAGGAAAATTCGGCGGCGATACAGATAACTGGATGTGGCCACGCCACACCGGAGATTTCTCTTTGTTCAGAATTTATGCCGATAAGGATAATAATCCTGCACCATATTCAGAAGAGAATGTCCCCTATAAACCAAAAAGGCATTTCAAAGTCTCTGCAAAAGGGGTGAAAGAGGGAGATTTCACTTTTGTGTATGGATTTCCTGGAAGTACAAGAGAGTACATTACATCTGATGCAGTATATTATAATGCTGAAATTTCCAATCCGGAGAAGATTAAACTTAGAACCCACAGACTTGCTGCACAAAAAAGATATATGTCCAAAGATCAGGCAGTAAGAATTATGTATTCATCGAAAAATGCGAATGTTTCCAACGCTTGGAAAAAATGGCAGGGGGAGATGAAAGGTATCCGCAAGATGAATACAGTGGAGGTGAAAAAAGAGTACGAAAAGAGATTCAGCGAATGGGCGGTAGGTACAGAATATGAGTCTGTTTTGCATCAATTGGAACTTCTGTATGAACAATTGGAGCCTTATGCATTTGCAAATGACTACTATCGTGAATCGGTATTGGTAATAGAACTTCCGGCATTTGCCCGAAATGTCCAGAGAACTATAGAAAATGGTATTGATCCCTCTGGAGTTATAGATGCGTTCTATAAGGATTACTACCTTCCGATTGATAAGGAGTGCTTCATCTCTCTTCTTAAAGAGTTCAATGCTAATGTTCCTGAGAAATTCAAACCTCAGTATTTTATGGATAATATGGCAAAGTACTCTACAATAGAGGCGTGGGCAGATGAGTTGTATTCAAAATCGGTATTTGCATCTGAAGATTCTCTCTCAATTGCGTTGGCTGTTTTAGGTGCAGCAGGATCGGATGTTGCAAATGAGATGGATCAGGACCCGGCGGTAGCATTCTATAAATCATTAGTCAATTTCTATAACAGTCAGATTTACCCATTCTATTCAGAGATGAACAGACAGATTACCCTCCTTTATAGAGACTATATGAGGGGGCAGATGGAATTTGACCAGGAGAAGGCGTTTTACCCTGATGCAAATTTGACACTAAGGGTTGCTTATGGAAAAATTGCAGGATACAGCCCTTCAGATGCAATATATTTTACCCCTTCTTCATCAATTGAAGGGATAATGCAGAAAGATAATCCTGAAATTTTCGACTACAATATCCCTCAGGAATTGAGAGATATCTATGCAGCAAAAGATTATGGCAAATGGGCAAATGAAAATGGGACAATACCGGTCTGCTTTATCGCTACAAATCACACTTCTGGAGGTAATTCAGGAAGTCCCGTGATTGATGCTGATGGAAACCTTATCGGACTGAATTTTGATAGGGTGTGGGAAGGTACGATGAGTGATGTGGTATTTGATCCAGATGTGTGCAGAAATATTTCACTGGATGTCAGGTTTGTCTTGTTCACAATAGACAAATTGGCAAAGAACCATAGACTTCTCGATGAAATGGATATAATTTACTAAGAGAAACCGACCCAAAAGGTCGGTTTCGTTCATTATATGTGTGATGACGAGCTTGCCACCGGCGCAACCCTGGAGGCCTGTGCTTCAATTCTGGTGGAGCAGTTGGGGTGCAGGGTGAGTATTGCTACGTTGGCGTGGGTGGAGTGAGATGAGCTTCTGGCCGTCGAATTGTTAACTGGCCAGGAAATGGGCTGTTTTTCTGTCCACCGAAGGTTGATTGGAGACTGCGGCCAGGAAATGGGCGGTTTTTCTGGCCGCGAAAGGTTGATTGGGAGCGACGGCCAAGAAAAGTGCCTTTTTTATGGCCGGATATGTGGCGTGAGAAAACATCAATTATCAGATAATGCCAAGTTCCCGGGATTTTCTGAGCATGTCCGAAACGCTCTTCACATTCATTTTGGCATAGATGCGTTGACGATGCGTATTGACAGTATGGACTGAAAGGAAAAGACGTTCAGCAATCTCTGAAGCCTTAAGCCCCTCCGCACTGAGACGGATTATCTGAAGCTCGCGCTGCGAAAGACCTATATCAGCTATCAGCTGATTACGTTTTATAAGTATATCTCCTATATAGTCAGCCACATCAGTGCCGGCTGTTTCTGTCTTTGATGTAAGCTCAAAACACTTCTCTCTGATCTCATCCGAAGAGAGTGAAGTGGCTTCTGTAGCAAACTTCTCTATCTCATCGTTCAAAGTGGCATGCGGATTCTTAAGATTCTTGGACAGAAGATCAATAATCTGTTCCTTACTGTTGCTCAGGCGTTGTAGATTAGCCGACCTGCGTCTCTCCTTCTTAAAATGTACGGCAATAAATGAGAGCACAATTACTGAAACAATAATGGCTGCTATAAGTATGATCATCTTATAGCGGTTACGTTCTATCAGCTTTTCCTTCTCATTCACTTCATATATGGTCTCCATCTGCTGAAGGGTTTCACTCTCCTTCTGCTGAAGGTACTTCTGCATATGTAAAACATAATCATCATGTATTTCCTGTGCTTTCTGTGCTTCGCCGATACGGGTATACAGACGCACAAGGCGGTCTTCCAAAGCTGCTGCAGTCATATAATCAGTCTCTTTGAGCCCCTCTTTCACCTTTTCAAAATACTCTATTGCCTCTTTATCTCGGTCTCCCTGCTGGAACCAGCGGGCCATAAACATTATTCCGTTGCGTTTCAAGTTAGTAAGGTCATGGGCATCTGCTATCTCCTGTCCTCTACCAAGCCATTGACCTGCAAGATCGTACATTTCCTGATCAATAGTCTTGTTCCATCTGTTCTTGTTTATGTATAATGAGCCGATGACATAGCAGGCTTCCGCCTCCTGCTCTACAGCCTCAACACGTTCTGCTATGGACAGAGCTTCATACGCATACTCCAGGCCTTCATCATTCCGTCCTGTCTCCGGCGAAATTTCAGCATAGGAACACAATTTGGCTTTCGCTATCATGATTTGAGAGAGTTCCTTGCTGAACCCGTGCTTACGCGCAATGGTTTCAGCCTCTATGGCCTTTTCCCAGGCATCAGCATCTCTGCTTGACATTATGTCAATCCCTATTATCGTGTATAAAGCCTGTACCTCGCCCAAAGGGAGACCCTTGCTGGTTCTGGAAATTTCGAGTGCACGCAGAGCCTTTTCCATTGCTGCATCGAAGTCCTGATTACCCAGATCCAGCGTAGCCTCTCCGACAAGGGATGATACTTCTGCCGACATGTCAGATTGTCCGGAATTATTCCCTTCATAGCTACATCCCGCCATATATAACAGAATGACAAAAGAAACAATTAAAAGATGTAATGTTTTGGCCATAATCATCCATTGGTTGTTTCGAGCAAAATTAGATAGAATTATGGATAATTCACTAAAATATAACTATTCAGTAGCGTTCTGGGGTCAAATTACTGAAAAATCATTATTCACAGATTGGGTGGAAAAGTAACTTTGCCGGTACAAAAACACACATATGAGAAGTGTTGGATTACCCCATGAGGCGTAATGCGTCAGGCAATCAAATTAATAATTATCAATAAATTTAAAAGTAGATGAAAACAATGGGACTATTAGACTACGAAGCTCCACTGGTGGATGTTGTAGAAATTGAGGTAGAACAGGGATTTGCCACATCGGGTGGCCCGGAATTTACACCATTTGGCCCTGAAGATGATTGGAACTAATGACTAAGTGTGTCTAACAACTGAAAAACAAAAACGAAAATGAAAAAGATATTTTTTGCATTGGCAGCACTCATGCTTGCCTTTAACGGATGTGATCTGGAGGATGGGAACACCCAAACAAATGAAAATAAAGCCGTAAAGGTTGTGGTAAATATGGATAAGCCGGGCTTTGGCGAAGATACTCGCGCTCCTCGCCAAGGTTGGGAAGATGGCGATGTGGTGGGTATAATATTCAATAATGATTTTGAGCACGTGTTTTTTCTTACTTATTCAGAATCTGCATCTCAATGGGAGTCAGAATTGTTTTTCTATAAAGTAGTGGAAGAGGATGGAAATAAATATTATGTGTATGAACCGTATGAAGAAGACGAAAATTATGTTCCGACAGAACAGCATGAGGTCAAAAAGGCCGAATATTTGTCATCTTTAGGATCTGGCACCCTAAAAGCCATTTATTGTTCATCAGGACTCAGTTATTTTGACCCAATTTTAGATGAAGATAAAAACATTCTGGGAACGAAGTATCTTTCTATTTCAGAAGACGACAAGAAGTACGACGAAGGCTCCGCTTGGGGTGAATGTATCATGACTTGCGAGAATGGTACCTATAGTGTAAACGATGGAGAATTGGTGCTGAACATTACTATGAAACCGCAAGTAGCCCAATTCACTATCCGTGATTTGGATGTTGCAATAGAAGAAAGTCCATACTTGCCAAATGCCGGCAAAACAAGCGACGGCCTGGAAGTTGGCATAGCAGGAGGAAATATTATTGCTTATGCCGGTGGAAGATTTACGGCCGATGGTATTGAATTGAATAGGGTAAATGAAAATGTAGGTTTTTACAATCCTTGTTGGGCACACGCCAATACAGATGGCATTTCTATTTATGCCAGTATTGATGAAGAGGATGGAGTAGATAGCGATGAAACTTATACCATCAATGTAGGTAATTATTCACGCGATTTTAGTTGCGAAACTTACGTAAGCAAAATAAAAAACGGTGCAGCCATTATTATGGATGGCCCAAAAACTGAAGGTGCTGAAAGCAAATGGCAGCTAGGTGAATAACACCATGCTCCTTATATTTATATCCCGAGTGCTAGAGTTGTGACCCGAGAGATAGCATATTTAGCAAGAAAATTTCCATTACACCCGACTCTGTTCGGGTGTTTTTTTATCTTCTGCCAGTCAGTACAGAGCCTCTCACCATCGGACCAACCCTTAAGCCCTGTGCCAACCTGCTGCTTGCCCATTATGACTGCAAGATCTATATTGCTACGTTGGCGTATGTGGAGTAAAAACTTTGCACCTAATCTTATACAGGTTTCTCAAAAAAATAAATTATATTTGAAAAAATTAAAATTAACAATATGAGAAACAGGAAGTTTAATACACTTAGAGCTGCATCTGTAATGGTTCCTGCAATGGCATTATACAACGGTTGTGCAGAAAACAAAAGTAATCTGCTGGCAGATCCTGTAAAAAACAAAGACGGCAAATACAACATCATATTCCTTACTACAGATCAGGAAAACTATATGAGAACATATCCTCAGGGAAGTAACTATCAGGCGAGAGAGAGGCTAAGAAAAATAGGAACTTCCTTTGAGAAGCACTATGCTTGCTCAAATGTTTCAACATCTTCCCGATCTGTAATCTACACTGGA
>JAZOBN010000037.1:0-86564 GCA_045595965.1 Candidatus Coprenecus sp. | reverse complement strand
AAAACATAAATTATTTATTTACAAACATTTATGCCTACAATTCAGCAATTAGTTCGCAAAGGACGCGAGGTTATCGTTGAGAAAAGCAAATCTCGCGCTTTGGATGCTTGTCCTCAGAGAAGAGGCGTATGCGTTCGTGTGTACACAACTACACCTAAGAAGCCTAACTCAGCAATGCGTAAGGTTGCCCGTGTACGTCTTACAAACTCAAAGGAGGTCAATGCATACATACCTGGCGAGGGTCACAACCTCCAGGAGCACTCAATCGTGCTCGTTCGCGGTGGTCGTGTAAAGGACCTTCCAGGTGTGCGTTACCACATCCTTAGAGGAGCTTTGGATACTGCAGGTGTCGATGGAAGAACAAACTCACGTTCTCTCTACGGTACCAAGAGGCCAAAGAAATCTAAGAAGTAATTTTATTAATTAATTCATCACCTAATTTTTTCAAAAAATGAGAAAAACGAAGCCTAAGAAGAGGATTCTACTTCCTGATCCTAAGTTTCACGATGTAAACGTAACACGTTTCGTGAACAACCTTATGTTGCAGGGAAAGAAGAGTATCGCGTATTCTATTTTTTACGATGCCATTGATATGGTAGGCGAGAAGATGAAAGATTCTGAAAAGGCTCCTCTCGACATTTGGAAAAAAGCATTGGAAAACATCACTCCTCAGGTTGAAGTAAAAAGCCGCAGAGTTGGTGGTGCGAACTTCCAGGTTCCTACAGAGGTGCGCCCTTCTAGAAAAGTTTCATTGGCAATGAAGAACATGATACTTTTTGCACGTAAACGTTCGGGCCACTCTATGGCAGAAAAGTTGGCTGCAGAAATTATGGCGGCATACAATTGCGAAGGTGCTGCTTATAAGAGAAAAGAAGATATGCACAAAATGGCAGAGGCTAATAAAGCTTTTGCTCACTTCCGTTTTTAGTAAGAAACAAGAATGGCAAGGGATTTAAAATTTACCAGAAACATTGGGATTATGGCCCATATCGATGCGGGTAAAACTACCACATCGGAAAGAATTTTGTTCTATACCGGAAAGACCCACAAATTGGGTGAGGTGCACGATGGTGCAGCTACCATGGACTGGATGGCACAAGAACAAGAAAGAGGTATTACCATTACTTCAGCGGCTACCACTGCATTCTGGAAGTATAATGGTGAAAACTACCAAATCAACCTTATCGACACTCCGGGCCACGTGGACTTTACTGTAGAGGTAGAGAGATCACTGCGTGTACTTGATGGTACAGTGGCTACATTCTGTGCGGTAGGTCGTGTCCAACCTCAGTCTGAAACCGTATGGCGTCAAGCCGACAAATACCGTGTTCCAAAAATTGCTTATGTCAACAAGATGGACCGTATCGGTGCAGACTTCCTAGCCGTTGTTGAAGAAATTAAAGAAAAACTAGGCGCTAATTCGGTTCCAATCTGTCTCCCTATCGGTTCTGAAGACAAATTTGCTGGTATCGTTGACCTTATCGCTAACAAGGCTATCTACTACAATCCAGATAGTAAAGAACTTGTTAACTATGAGATTAAAGAGGTTCCAGCAGATATGCAGGCAGAAGTTGAAGAGTGGAGAGGCAAACTGATCGAAGCTGTTGCTGAATATGATGATGAGATTCTTGAGAAGTTCTTTGAAGATCCGGACTCAATCTCTGAAGAGGAGATTATAGTAGCTCTTAGAAAAGCTACCATTGATATGGCAGTTGTTCCTACTTGCTGTGGTTCTTCATTCAAGAACAAAGGTGTACAATTCCTGCTTGACTCAGTTATGAGATACCTCCCTTCACCTCTTGATAAAGGTGATACAACAGGTACAAATCCTAATACTGATGCTCCTGTGGTACGCACACCAAGTGCAAAAGAACCCTTCTGTGGTCTTGTGTTCAAGATTGCAACTGACCCTTATGTTGGCCGTCTTGCTTTCATGAGAGCGTATTCAGGTAAATTGGACGCAGGTTCTTATATTCTGAATACCCGTTCAGGTAAGAAAGAACGTGTTGCCCGTCTATATCAAATGCACTCAAACAAACAAAATCCTATCGATTTTGTAGAAGCCGGTGACATTTGCGCAGCAGTAGGTTTCAAGGAACTCCGTACAGGTGACACTATCTGTGAAGAGAACAATCCTATCATATTGGAATCAATTTCATTCCCTGATCCAGTTATCGGTCTTGCTATTGAGCCTAAGACTCAGAAAGACCTTGACAAACTTGGTGTGGGCCTTAGCAAACTTGCAGAAGAGGACCCTACATTCACTGTACGTTCAGACCATGAGACTGGTCAGACCGTTATCAGCGGTATGGGTGAGCTTCACTTGGATATCATTGTTGACCGTCTTAAGAGAGAATTTGGTGTGGAAATCAACCAAGGTGCTCCTCAGGTTAACTATAAAGAGGCAATCAGAAGTTCTGTTCAACATCGTGAAGTTTACAAGAAACAATCTGGTGGTAGAGGTAAATTTGCTGATATCATCGTTGAGATTGGTCCTGCAGACGAAGGTGTTACCGGTCTTCAGTTTATTGACGAAGTTAAAGGTGGTAATGTTCCTCGCGAATTTATCCCTGCAGTAGAAAAAGGTTTCAAATCAGCAATGGTCAATGGTGTATTGGCTGGCTATGAAGTAACATCAATGAAGGTTATCCTTAAAGATGGTTCATTCCACCCTGTAGACTCTGATGCATTGTCATTTGAAATTGCTGCAAGAATGGCATTCCGCCATGCACTGCCTAAAGCTACTCCTGTCCTTATGGAGCCTATCATGTCTTTGGAAGTTGTAACTCCTGAAGATTATATGGGTGATGTAATCGGTGACTTGAACAAACGTCGCGGTCAGATTACAAACATGGACTCTAAAGGTAATGCAAGAATCGTGAAGGCTAAAGTTCCACTATCAGAACAGTTCGGATATGTGACTATCCTTAGAACATTGTCTTCAGGTAGAGCAACAAGTACTATGGAATTCTCTCATTACGCAGAAGTTCCTACTACATTGGCTAAGGAAATCATCGAAAAATCAGGTGGTAGAAAACCTTCTGATGATGACGACATGTAATTAGCTCCTTTTTTATAGAAACAAGAAAAAATTAATAATATGAGCCAAAAAATTAGAATTAAACTAAAATCTTACGATCATGCATTGGTTGACAAGTCAGCTGATAAGATCGTTAAGACTGTTAAAGCTACTGGCGCTGTAGTAAATGGTCCTATTCCACTTCCTACAGACAAGAAGATCTTTACAGTTAACCGCTCAACTTTCGTGAATAAAAAATCTCGCGAACAGTTCGAACTTAATTCTTATCGTCGCCTTCTTGACATTTACAGCTCTACTCCTAGTACTGTAGATGCTTTGATGAAATTGGAACTTCCAAGTGGCGTTGAGGTAGAAATCAAAGTTTGATAGACCTATAATGGTCCGGGCCCATAGCTCAGTCGGTTAGTAGCACCTGACTCATAATCAGGGGGTCGCTGGTTCAAGCCCAGCTGGGCCCACAATAAGGGGATGATTGGAAACGGTCATCTCCTTTTGTGTGTTTTTAAGTAAAGCTAGTAAATATGAATAGGGATGCGATAGATTTTGAGAATGGAAATGTGGGGATTCTTTTCCGCAAATTACTTATTCCTACCCTTATAGGTAGTCTTGCTATATCAGCAGTTACAGCTATTGATGGTATATTTATTGGCCATGGTGTGGGTGCAATGGGTGTGGCTGCGGTAAATATTGTTGTGCCGATATTTCAGATAATGTCTGGTCTTGGGTTGATGGTGGGGGCCGGTTGTTCTGTGGTAGCATCGATACATCTGTCACAAAACAAAATCAAGGCGGCACGACTGAATGTGACACAGGCAATCTTATTTACCACAATTATTGTCCTCCTCTTTTGTGTTTTTGTCCACTGTTTTCCCGATTTCACATCGAGGGTGCTGGGATCATCAGAGACTTTGTTACCACAGGTAAAGGACTATCTGCTTTATATTGTTCTGTGTTTTGTCTTCGAGATGTGGAGTATGGTGGGGTTGTTCATAATCAGACTTGATGGAGCCCCAAAGTATGCAATGTGGTGCAATATTCTTCCTGCTGTTTTGAATGTTGTTCTTGACTGGTTATTCATATTCCCTCTGGGGATGGGTGTAAAAGGGGCGGCTATAGCTACATCAATCAGTGTCTCTATAGGTGGATTCATGGCAATTTCCTATATCCTTTTTTATTCCAGGAATTTCAGACTGATTAAACTGAAAATGAGCATAAAAAGTTTGATGCTCTCCCTTAGAAATATAGGTTATCAGTGCAAGATCGGGCTCTCTTCGTTGTTGGGTGAGCTCACTTTAGCGGTCTTGATTTATGTTGGAAATCTTGTCTTTATGAGATACTTGTCTGATGATGGCGTCGGTGCATTCGGAATAGCGTGTTACTATGCTCCATTTTTCTTTATGGTGGGAAATGCTATTGCTCAATCTGCCCAGCCGATCATCAGTTACAATTATGGTGTGGACAGGTGGGACAATATCCGTAAGGCACGTAAGCTTTTGATAAATACTTCTTTCTTGTTCGGTATCCTTGTTACTATCCTTTTCGTCTTCTTTCCGACTCAATTGGTGGCATTGTTTGTAGATCCGACAGATAATGCCGGCGTTATTGCTATCGAGGGATTCCCATACTTTGCTACGGGGATAGTGTTCTTTATCCTTAATGTGGCTATTGTGGGATATTATCAAAGTGTAGAGTTGGTTAGAAAGGCAACATTTCTGGTCTTTCTCAGGGGATTGATATTCCTGGTCCCTTGCTTTGTGGTTTTGCCAATGGTTTTCGGTGTTAAGGGGATTTGGCTTGCGATGCCGGTGGCTGAGATGCTTACCCTGTTTGTTGTCTTTTTTTTATTCAAGTCGCGATCAAGAAATTCGCAATAGTTCTTTGTCACGACGCAGACTTTTTCCGGAGATTTTCTTGCGTCGTGTCACGAAAATGGTGTTTTATCGTAAAATTATGTCACGACGCACCATTTTGGTTGGTAAAACCTTGCGTCGTGTCAAGGTCAAACAATTGGCGCTCGAGTGAGCACGAAAAAAGCAGATCAACGATCTGATAGTCCGCATCAGCGGACCGCGACGTGTAGTCGCGTGCCTCCCGTCCCCCTAAGGGGGATAATAGGGGGGTCATACTAAAGGGGCTCGAGTGAGCACGAAAAAAGCAGATCAACGATCTGCTTTTTTCTGTGCTCGAGACGGGAATCGAACCCGTACGGACATTGCTGTCCACAGGATTTTAAGTCCTGCGTGTCTACCTATTCCACCACTCGAGCATCCAAGTATGGATTGCAAAAGTAGGCTCTTTTTCTAAAAATTCCAATACTGCAGTAAAAATTAGTCAGCTATGTGACTATATATGACAGACGAGATAAAATCAACATCTTCTTTTGTCATGTAAGGGTGCATAGGGAGTGATAGTACCCTTTGCGATAATGATGTCGCTACCGGACAAATCTCCTCTTCGGATGTGTGTAATCCCGAGAAAGCACTCTGTTTGTGCATAGGGATAGGGTAATAGACCATCGATGGGATACCACTGCTCCTCAGTTTTGCCTGAAGTTCATCTCTGTCACTTTGAGTGGGTAGTTTGATTGTGTATTGAGCCCAACTTGATTTATATCCATCAGGAATAAATGGGGTTTCAACAATCTTGCACAATCTATCATTGTACCACCCGGCAACTTTGTTTACAGCCTCGAGCTCATACTCTTTGAATGCATTCAGTTTGACCTGAAGGATAGCTGCCTGTATGGTGTCGAGACGGGAATTGAGTCCAATACGGACATTGTCATATTTGTAGCTCCCTTTTCCGTGTACACGATATGAATCTGCGAGGTGGGCAAACTCCTCATTGTCTGTAAAGATTGCACCCCCGTCACCATAACATCCCAGTGGCTTGGCCGGGAAAAATGATGTTGTCCCTATTGTTCCGAAACTGCAGGAGCGTTTTCCTTCTATCTCACCACCAAATCCCTGTGCTCCATCTTCAATAATGGGGATGGCATATTTGCAGGCAATCTCTTCTATTGCCGGGTAGTCTGCCGGGAGACCGAACAGATCTACAGTGATGATGGCTGCGGGGGTATATTTCCCGTCAGCGATGGTCTCTTTTATCTTTGTTTCAAGATCTTGAGGAGAGATATTGAATGTTTTTTCATCTACATCGACGAAAACGGGGTGTGCACCCTCCATCGCGACTACTTCTGCTGTGGCGAAGAAGGTGAAATCTGGAAGAAACACCGCCTTTCCTTCCCCTATACCGAGGGTTTTGAGAGAAATTGTCAAAGCATCAGTACCATTGCCGCAACTGATACAATGTTTGGATCCGACATATTCGGCAAGGAGAGCCTCCAGCTCTTTTACAGGCTGACCCATAATATAGGCACCGGAAGAGAGTGCGTTGGCAACAGCTTTGTCAATCTCCTGTTTGAGTACCGAGTATTGTCTCTTTAGATCTCTGAATTCCATTGCAGTAAGTTGTCAGATTTGTGAAAGGGTGTTGTTCTCTTCTTTGTAGCACCTGCCACATGTGCATTTGAGGGTAGAGTTGAGACGAGAGCCGCACTCGCATACCCAACCCAATTGTCTGGCAGGGACTCCCCCCATCAATGCGTAGTCGGGGACATCTTTTGTTACGACTGCGCCAGCCCCAATCAATGCACTTTTCCCTATTGTAGTGCCGCAGATAATGGTACAGTTGGCTCCAAGGGATGCACCCTCCTTTACAAGGGTTGGGGTATATTTGCCATTGGCAGGAAAGTGGGCACGGGGGGTGTTTACATTGGTAAAGACGCAGGATGGGCCGCAGAAGACATTGTCTTGCAGCTCTACCCCTTCGTAGATAGAGACATTGTTCTGAATTCTGACACCGTTGCCGATTTTTACATTGTTTGCAACATTTACATTCTGTCCCAGTGAGCAATTGTTACCGATTACAGCCCCTGTCTGGATGTGGCAGAAATGCCAGATTTTGCACCCTTCACCGACGATTGCACCCTCATCTATGAAACTTGAGTCGTGAACAAAAAACTTATTTTCCATTTAATAACCAATTATCCACAAAAGTAAGTAAATTTGCATAAATTTTAGATAAAGATGAAAGAAAGAATAGAATCACTTCTACAGGAGATTGAAGAGCTCAAAGCAAAAAGAGAACAGGAAATTGAGGAAATGCGTGTCCGCCTTTTGGGGAAGAAAGGTGAGATTACTCAGTTGTTTGACCAATTCAGAAATGTGCCATCAGAGCAGAAGAGGGAATTTGGGCAGAAACTCAATCAGTTGAAGAATGCAGCAGCAGCAAAGATAGAGGCATTGAAAGAGGCTTTGGCCTCGTCAGATGAGGCAACTGTAGCATCATTTGATGTGACAAAACCGGGAGATGTATTTGAGTTAGGGACAAGGCATCCTATTTCAATCACCAGAGAGGAGATTATAAATATTTTCAAGAAACTAGGTTATGTCGTGGCAGAAGGCCCTGAGATTGAGGACGACAGACACGTTTTTGAATCTTTGAACTTTCCTCCAGAGCACCCTGCAAGAGATATGCAGGATACATTCTTTATCACACCTGGCCAATATGAGGGGTTGAGTGCTGAGGAGCAGGCTGAGTCGGTGAAGGAGGGGATCATGGGCTATAATCCTATTCTTCTCCGTACCCACACAAGTTCTGTACAGGTGCGTACAATGGAGACTATGCAGCCTCCAATCAGAATCGTGGCACCAGGGAGAGTGTTCAGAAACGAGGCGATCTCTGCACGTGCACACTGTATTTTCCATCAGGTAGAGGGTCTGTATATCGACAAGAATGTTTCATTTGCTGATTTGAGACAGGCAATTCTATTGTTTGTCAAAGAGATGTTCGGGGAAAATGCACAGATCAGAATGCGACCTTCTTACTTCCCATTTACAGAGCCAAGTGCAGAGGTGGATGTAAGTTGCAATATCTGTGGAGGTAAAGGTTGCAATATTTGTAAAGGGACAGGCTGGTTGGAGATTCTCGGTTGTGGTATGGTTGATCCGAATGTCCTTGAAGCTTGTGGTATCGACAGCAAAGAGTATTCTGGTTTTGCTTTCGGTATGGGGGTTGAAAGAATTGCAATGTTGAAGTGGCAGGTGAGAGACTTGAGACAATATTTCGAAAATGATGTAAGATTTTTGAAAGAATTTGAAACTTCTTTATAAAAAATTTGCAGTTTCAAAAATCTTGCTTATATTTGCAGTCCCAATGCGGAAATAGCTCAGTTGGTAGAGCACGACCTTGCCAAGGTCGGGGTCGCGAGTTCGAGCCTCGTTTTCCGCTCAAAAGGTCAGCAGAAATGCTGACCTAAATTTTGAAAAACATCACCCGACGGGGTTTAACTATATATCCAGGTCGTCCACATCAGTGGCCGGCTTTTTTGTTTTTATGGCAATAGGGTAAAACTAATCTTCAATGGTTTCCAGATAGAAACTCACAGGACGGAAACCGTCATTGCAGGAGATCATGGCTGTGTGTGGGTTGCGCATCCATCCGTCATAAAAATTTCCTCCACCATTGGCAAGTTGTGTGATGAAGGGGAGCATTGTTTCCCATGCACTGGAGCACATGGTTGCAGGTTTTTCACAGTTTTCCACAACAAATGTTTGACCCATCTGCATATCACATGCGTGCAATATGGGGTTTTCGTATTGCTCCATAAGATCGGTGTATGAAGCCATTCTCATAACTGTGATTTTAACTTTTTTCATCATTTCATATTGATTGTTTCCCAAATTTATATCTTTTATGAGTTTTGGCAAACTATTTGTATAATTTTAATATGAATGATTTAGTTAAGGTTAATAATGATTAGTTATGGACAAGTATGAATGTTTAATGTGCGGATGGGTATATGATCCCGAAAAGGGAGATCCCGATGGAGGAATCAAGCCTGGGACTCCGTTTGAAATGATACCCGACAATTGGATGTGTCCATTGTGTGGTGTGACTAAAGAGGATTTTACAAAAGTAAAATAATTTGGTTAAGGTTAATAAGAGAAAGGGGGTGATTGTCATGTGACGGTCACCTCCTTTCTTGTTGTCTCAATTATCCCCTTTATTTTGTTTGAGGGGTTTCCAATGTGTTTTTAATGTAGTCATCAAGATAGCTGAAGTGAGCTTTTGTTACAGCTGTCCCTTTGTTTGACTGACGGCATTTTGATTGGATCTGTTTCAATTGGTAGTATGCCATAGAAGCGATGTCCGAGTTGTCATTTTTAACTGTTGCACCGGCACGACCCATAGGTGACTCTTTCTTGTATAGTGAAATGATTGCCTCTACATAGCTTTTCTGCAGCATCCTCTGATATGATGCTTTTTTTACATCAGATGATATAGGTGCAAATACTATGGCATTCATGTCGTTGTAAAGGTCAGTCATTGTGTATGCCTGTGTGCCATACATAACTTCTGCCTCTGCAAGGTTAAGCATCACCCTTCTGCTTACTATATTTTTGACAACATTGGTGTACAACCCTTCAATTGTCATATCGGGGCGGGTCACAATCTTATCCATTACGTCATTTGGAACAAGCCACAATTGTGGTTCAAAGAAGTTTCTCTTCAAAAATGCAAGGGCCTCTTTCTGTTTGGCTTTTTCCACATGAGTGTAGTTTGCTCCAGGCTCTTCAACGGTCTTGGTTTCGTAATAGACACCACCAATATATCTGGCTACATGGTTCATATACCTCTTGTATTGGTTGACCACCTCTGCATAGAGGGTTTTAAGATTGTCATAACCCTTATTAGGCTCTGATGTCCACTCAATCAAGTGTTCCATAATGTATTTGAGGTTCTTTACACCAAGTTCATTGGTCTCCATCTGGTTGCACCCAAGGTCTTCAGACTGGAGTCTTGGGTCATTTGGATTGGACTCTGTTCCAAATCTATATAGCGGATCTTTGGTCTTTTCGATGATCCATTCGTTGATTTTAGGAAGTTCTGCTTCAGGGTCATCTATTTCCGGGAATCTTCTGTAACCCCATTCAATAGCCCATTCATCGTAACTGTTGATGCGGGGGAAGAGGAGTTCCTGGGGAATGTTGTCTCCCGGTTGTGCCACATAGTTGAAGCGAGAGTAGTCCATAATGGATGTGGTGTGGCCATGTTTTCTCAAGAATGAAGTGTCACGGAGCTGTTCTGCTGTAAAGAATGATGTTCCAGCGAAGTTATGGCGCAAGCCAAGGGTGTGGCCCACTTCATGAGATGATACAAATCTTACAAGTTGGCCCATCAGCTCTGTGTCAAATGTCATTTTGCGGGCAGCAGGATCTACTGGTGAACATTGGATGAAATACCAGTTGCGGAGCAGTAGCATTACATTGTGGTACCAGTTGATATGGCTCTCGATGATCTCTCCTGAGCGAGGGTCGTTTACGTGTGGACCGCTTGCATTAGAGATGTCAGATGGTTTGTAAACAATTGCAGAATAACGTGCATCTTCAAGACTCCATGTGGGATCTTCTTCAGGAGTGGGTGCCACTTTTGCCATGATTGCATTCTTGAAACCAGCTTTTTCGAATGCCCCTTGCCAGTCATTCACACCGGCAATAAGGTATGGAACCCACTCTTTTGGAGTTGCAGGGTCTATATAATAGATGATTGGCTTGGCAGGTTCGACAAGTTCACCACGTTTGTATTTCTCCACATCCTCAGGTTTGGGTTCAAGTCTCCAGCGGGTAATGAATTCGGAGTGCTCAACCCTTTGGGGGTTTTTGTCAAAATCGATGAATCTTACAGAGAAATATCCAACCCTCTGATCTCTGTACCTTGGTACCATAGGTACTTTGGGAAGGAGGACAAAAGAGCTGTTCAGCATATAAGTTGCAGTTGGAGAACCCTCAGAACGGCCATAAGTGTATACCACTTTGAATTCTGTGTTGATAGGGTAGGTGGTGATATCCTGGATGTATGACTTGTCTTTCTGAAGGTTAGAAAGCTTGAAACCTTTTTTGTCCCGCTTTGTAAAGAAAATGTATTCTGAATCGGACATCAGGAAGTCAGTTACATCGATGATGTTATCTTTCTTGTCTGCAGAAATAGCCTTTATCTCAAATGCAGCAACGATTGCAGGATAGTTTGAATTTGCAACATTGTCGGGCATTATCTCACTTGAGCGTTCACGATAGGTTCTGCTCTTGAGATAAATTTTATTGTTCTCATCCTTCTCAAAATGGAGCATGGCTGAATTGATGATGTCTCCTGCATAACCGGAGAATGAGCCTCTGATCCCTTCAGCAGATCTGCTTACCCTGCTTACAACACGGATGTCCCTTCCAAAAAGGGAATCATTTACACAGATATAGAACTTGTTGTCCTGTTTGTATACAGAGGTGAGACCTTTCATAACTTTTGCATCTCCCTTTATAAATTTCTCCATTGCAACAGGGCCTTTCTTTGCCGGTTTTTTGGCTGCAACAACACTATCTTTAACAGTAACTTCTGTCTTTAATGCAGCTTTCCCTTTTTTGTTGTTTCTCTTTTGGGCGAAACCATTTATTCCCCCACCTGTGCAAATACCCAACACGCAGATGGCAATCATCAATTTTTTGAACATAGGAACGAGTGATTAATGTTTACGGAACAAATATAAACATTAATTTTGCCATATGGCAAGGATTGAGATTTATAAAGCGAATGACAGTGAACTTTACCTCCCTTTGGCGGAGGGGGTGAAAGCTGGTTTCCCATCACCCGCGGAGGATATTCCACACATGAGCCTCGATATCACTTCACAAATAGTGAAAAATCCGGCATCAACATTTTATGCCAGGGTGAGCGGTACAAGTATGATTGATGATGGTATAGGGGATGGAGATATTCTGGTGGTGGATAAGTCGGTAACACCATATAATGGGTGTATAGCAATATGTTTCGTTGATGGAGAGTTCACTCTAAAGCATGTGGAGATACATCCGGACCACATAATGCTGGTCCCTGCAAATAAAGATTTCAAACCCATAAAGGTGACTCAGGACAACGAGTTTATTATCTGGGGGGTAGTGGGTTACATTATTAAAAAGGTTTAGCAGGTTATGTTCGGATTGGCTGACTGCAATAATTTCTTCGTTAGTTGCGAGAGGGTTTTCAGACCCGATTTACAGGGCAAGCCTGTGATAGTCCTCTCCAATAATGATGGATGTGCTGTGGCCAGAAGCAATGAAGCAAAGATGCTTGGGATCAAAATGGGGGTGCCGTTGTTTCAAATAAAAGATATAGTGGAGAAGTATGGTGTTACAGTCTTCTCCTCAAATTATTCCCTATATGGGGATATGTCCAACAGGGTTCAGAGCACTCTTCGCCAGATGGTCCCCTCTATTGAGGTTTATTCTATTGATGAGGCCTTCCTTGATCTTCGAGGACTTGAGCATACAGATCTGGATGGATTGGCCAAAAAGATATCTGCCGTGTGTATGCGTAATACCGGAATCCCTGTTTCTGTGGGTGTAGCACCCACGAAAACACTTGCAAAAATAGCCTCCAAGCTTTGTAAACAGTACCCAAAATTGAGAGGAGGGTGCTATATGCACCGTCCTGAGGATATAGAAAAGGTACTTCGCAAGTTTCCTGTAGAGGATGTGTGGGGGATAGGACGGCGATACTCCAAACGTCTTAAAGCATATGGAATCGATACTGCTTGGGATTTTACCCAATTGGATCCACGATGGATAAAAGGGGAGATGGGGCTTCCAGGCCTCAATACGTGGAATGAGTTGAAAGGAACCCCTTGTATAGAGTTTGAAACTCAGGTTCTTCAGAAGCAGCAGATTTGTGTTTCCCGCAGTTTTTCCAAGGAGATTTTTGAGTTTGATCTCCTGGCAGAGCAGGTGTCACTCTTTACAGGGATGGCTTGTGAGAAACTCCGTCGTCAGCATAGTGCTTGCCATTATGCACTGGTCTTTGTCCTGACAAATCGTTTCCGGGAGGGCTCACCGCAGCAGATGGAGGGGAGGACAATTGCTTTTCCCGTGGAGACAGACAGCACTCTGGAGATCAATGAGGCTGTCCTGAAAGGGCTCAGGATGCTTTTCCGCGAGGGGTACGGCTATAAAAAAGCGGGGATAATACTCTCTGGAATAGTTCCCAAGAATTCTGTCCAGCCAGATTTATTTGATACGGTAGATAGAGAACGGCATTCCCAACTTATGTCGGCTCTTGATGCTATCAATGCTAAAAATGGACAAAATGGGGTCTTTTTTGCCTCTCAGTCGATGGAAGGGATAAGAATGAACCGCCAACATCTCTCCAGACGTTTTACTACTGAATGGGATGAGATAATAGAGGTGAAGGTGTGATTGCCCAAATAAAAACCGGTCCCTTTGCGCGACCCTCAGTACGACCTTTTGTTTTGAGGATTAAACTGGGTGATTTAGGCAGCACTGAACAGTTTTTTGAATATTCTGTTTTGGAGTTCATTCGGATCAAAGAGATGAAAAAATAAGCAGACAGTCATAAAACTATCTGCTTATCCATCTTTATGTTAAATTCTAGTATCCGAGTTCTTCGAGAATATGTTCGGCTTCTGCATAATATTTCAAAATCCACAGAACGTAGCGGATATCGACACTGACTGTCTTACAATAGTCAGGATGGAAGTATGCATCCGAACAAAGTGACTCTTTGTTCCCGTCAAATGCAAGACCTATCAACTCTCCTCTGGCATTTAGGACAGGACTGCCTGAGTTTCCACCTGTAATGTCATTGTTTGAGAGGAAGTTTACAGGTATTGAGGGGTTTGCTTTTACTAAAGAGAGTTGTTTCTCTTTCAAAGAGAACTCATAGTCATCAGGATTGTATTTGTCCAGAATACCTTGAGTGGTACTTGTTTCTGAACAATAGACACCGTCAAAAGGATTGATGGGGCCAACAGTTCCATAAGTGAGTCTCATTGTTGAGTTGGCGTCTGGATATTGCACCACCCCTTTGTCGAGTCTCATTTCGTACATGGCATGTGTATACTCTTTCTCAAGTGCATTTATCTCTCTGCCACGGCCATGTTTCTTCCCTTTTCCATTCCGGCCATGCATCATGATCTTGTTTTTCTGCTGGTTCAAATCTCCAAATGAATGGGAGTGGAGAAGGTCATATATTGGATCTGTTTCGAGCTGATTACGGTAGATATAGCCCTCTACTGCCTCCATGAGACGGGATTCATCGGTAAAGATTGAATTTTCCCATACATAGTCCATTACAGCATCGGGGTCTTGCCCGAATTTGTCCATAAGGTTTTTTAATCTCTCTCCCCATTTCGAACTTTCAACACTCTTTGTGTAGGTCTTGAGACTGTAGTAAAGCAGATCTTTCTCCACTCTGAAGTCAATGGCTGAGAGATTTCTTACAAGATTGGTCATGTATGTGGTGTCGTGAGCAGGACAAATGGAGTCAATTCCCTTCTTGAACATCCCTTTAAGACGGGTTGACAGTCCGAAGAATGGGTTGTTGCTGATCATCGTTTCGCGATAGTACAGGATATCCCTTTCGATCTCCTCCACCTCATTATAAGTCTCTTCCATTTCATCGAGAAGGTCTCCCCATTTCTCTACCCTCTCCGGAGAACTCATAATCCAGGATTTGAGCTCCTTTTCATCCTCTCTACGGATATCTCTTACCCCATAACGTCTGAAAGAGGTAATCTCTCCACTCCAGAACTCCTGTCCGTTGCTGATACCGAAGTATTTGTCTGCATACAGCAGGCGTATTGCCGGATCAACGGACATCCATTTGTCCATTATTTCGAGTTTCTCGCCACGAATTTTGGTTGTTATAGGATTGACAAGTTTCTCTTTCTTGTTGATGCCAAATGAAGAATTGTATCTGTTTGTTGAGCCCGGATATCCGAGAATCATGGTAAAATCCCCCTTTTTAACCCCTTTGTCAGATATTTTAAGCACTTTTCTGGGTTTCATGGGGACATTTTCTTCTGAATAATCAGCAGGAGATCCATCAGGAGCTGTATATATACGGTAGATGGCGAAATCCCCTTTATGCTGTGGCCATTCCCAGTTGTCAGTATCTCCTCCATAAGCGGCAATACTTACGGGTGGTGCTGCTACAAGACGGAGGTCACGATACACTTCATAGAGGAACATATAGTATTTCTCTCCTCTCCACATGGAGGCCAATGATGCTTCGTACCCTGTCTCCTGAGCATATTTCTTCTCCATAGTAAAGCTGAGCTTGCGGGAATTCATCTTCTTCCCTTTTTGAAGATCGGCCACTTCATCGGTAACATCAATCACCTTGCGGAGAAACCAGGCACCTTTCCCTTTGATGTGAACCTCCTGATCCCTGGACATTGCCCAGAATCCATCTTCAAGATAATTGTGCTCATTGGTGCTGATAGAGTGGACATCGGAATATGCACAGTGATGGTTTGTAATCAGAAGGCCCTCTTCGGAGACCATGCTCCCCGTACATCCGAAATCGAGGGATACAACAGCATCTTTAATTGATACGGCAGATTCGTCATAGATAACATTGGCAGGGAGTTTCAGCCCAGCCTTTTTCATCTTTGACATCAATCCTTTTTCAATAAGATTTACCATCCACATCCCCTCATCTGCCATCGCGGTGTGGAGAGGGCAGATAAGGAGTGCAGTGAGTATAGTTATAATGATCCGTTTCATTATTATTTTGCAAGTTTTATAATTTCACCTTTCTCTTCAAAATGGAATTTTGCACTCTCCTCACGAATGTCGTTCTCTTTGTATTTTATATTCCATGTAGGGAGGTTGATCAGTTCAAGAAGTTTGTCTGCATTCAGGAAGTCGGTGCAGTATCTGATCTGTATTGCAGGGAGGTTGTCTTGGTTCAAAACAAGATAAACTCCAATGATACCCTCTTGTTGTGAGAGGTGGTTGCTCAAATAGGGGAGATTGCGCAAAGTCAGAGGTTTCTCGTAGTTCTGATCCACATATTGCATTATCTCTTGGGGACGACCCTCATATTTTTGGACCCTTTGCTTGAATTCAGCTTTGAAAGGGGAGAACATCCTCTCAAGATATGGACGGATAGCGAGGGTGTCAACACCATCCTCAAGACCACAGAACTCATAATCTGTCTCAATTTCGGTGAAGCCGCCACCATGCTTGGGCATTTGAAGAACATCTTGTTCTACCATCTCTTCAAGGAACTCTTCGTCTATCTCCTCATCAAGTCCCATAAAGAGTCTTACAATGATAGGGCAGGCATACTCTGTCTCAAGACCATAGTACTGTTTGCCGGTAGCTCTGATTCTCATACCAAGATAGTTGGGGTCAAGTTTGTCATACATCTTCTCAGCGCGGATTGTGATCACTTTTACCTGCTCTACAGATGGGTCTGGAGAGTTGATTCGGAATTTGGTAGGGGTAAACACTACACCTTTGATCTTCTCTTCGTCAGTTTGGGCAGGGTTATAACTGATAACTACATTGCCGTGTTTTACAAAAGTCTTTACCCCATATACCCCAGGGATTCTTTCAAGTTTGGCTTTGAATGCCATTGAACTTCCGAAACATTTTACAGAGCGCATACCAGACATCTCAAATGATTCCAATTGTTCGGTAGGAACAACAGTCGGGTCATTCCATTTGATGTCGATGGTGGGAAGTTCGGTAGCATTGCCAAGGTAGAGAGCAATTGCAAAGAGTATAGCTGCAATACCTGCCGGAAGATAGATTCCCCACCTCTTTTTGGTTATGGTCAACGCCTCTGTTTTACATGCACTCACACATTCCCCGCAGAGGTTACAATCCACAGCGGTAACTTTAGTGAAGTTGCTGATCTCCACGTGGTATGGACACCTTTTCTCACACAAGCCGCAATGGTTACATTTGTCAAGGTCCCTTACAACGGTAAGCATCTGTGGATTGAGTTTTGGTTTTTGGCAAAGGATCTCAAGAAGATACCCTGCAATGCAGCATGCTGCCAATAGGATAACCCATGGGACATTTACACCCAAAAGTACAAGAACTGCATAGAGTGCAATGATGGCAAGTGACCACAAAGAGAATTTGAAGATATTGCTGACAGCACCAAGAGGACAAATATATTTGCACCAGAACATGTCGACAAGCAATCCGCCGAGGAACAGAATACTTACAGAGATGCAAGCCATCCAGACTGTCAATTCACCTTTGAATCCAGTTGCAAGGGCGTAATAGGGGTCGAAATTTTTGCAGAAAAGTTCGCTGCTTGACAATGTCATGTAGAAAATCCAGAACAGGAGGATATACTTGACAATGCGGAGGATTTTATCTGCAACGGTTCCGGTTTTGATTACAAACAGTTTGATTTTGAGTTTTCTCCTGATCTTGACAAACAATTCGTTGATAAGCCCCATAGGACAGATGTATCCGCAGAAAAGTTTGCCGAAAAGGATGACACCGATAGCAAGGATGACACCCATCATGATCTGAACTGTAGTCATGCTGCATGCCAGCGAACCCTGTGTAAGGTAGGTAGCAAGAGTTTCAAGACCTCCGAAGGGGCAATATGCCTCCGGATCGGCAGTTTCATTTCCAAAAACTTTTGTCAAAGTGACAATGATGGCGGCCAATATTCCATACTGCAAGAGATATTTGAGCCAATTCTTACGTAGTTTCATAGGTTTACTTTATTTGTTTCTAAAATATAAATCCAAAAGCGATTGAGAATGCATTTCTGTTTTTACCTTGCAATGATCCGGAGGTGACGTATGAAATAGAATAATTTCCTTTAATGGATATTGCGTTATGGATATAGTTAATCCCTATCGAGCCGCTCAGTTTGGGTGCAGCCCAATATCGGTACTCCTGTTCGAGCTGCTTACCCAGGAATCCCCCATTGTTGTTTGTCTCTTCCTCGGCAGGTCCATTGGCAACCAAAGGGGAAATGAATTCATTTCCATCAGTGGTGAAACGGTATCCGATGGCTGGATTAACCTCAACTCTCCCTCTCCCGGTGGGTAAATAACGGGTGAATGACAGGGCAGCCTCCTGAGTGGAGAGATTCTGACTATATGGATAACCGAAGGTGTTTTTCTTTTTATGATACGAGTATGTATCTTTGATTGCAACAGATATTTCCCATTCTATCTCTGTAAATGATCTGGCATGCCGGTATGTATATCTCAACTCCTCTGAGCGGATAGTCCGGTAGTAATCGTTGACAGGATTTCCGTAAGTAACCCATACCCTGATATTGGATTGAGGATCAAGTTCTTGTCTTTGGAGAAATCTGCTTCCACCCATTGTCTGCAAGTTGAGTTTAAGGTCTATCTTATGCTTGAACCCTATCAGCAAGGAGAGGTGGTCACTCCAAATGAGCTGTTTAGTAAGGCCATGAAGGAGATTGTTATAGCCGGTCTCTTTCTGAAGAGCGGTGTTGTATCTCCCGGTGAAATCGTTGAATAGCCTTACTTTTCCAAACGAAGCATCTATGGTAAAGGATCCCCCATATCCCGATGCGATACTCTCACGGGAGGTCTCTGCACTTGAAAAGCCGGCACTATGGTAATACCACAATCCGGAGATGTCAAAAAGATATTTCTCAGTACTTGTATCTTCTTGTTTGTACTCAACAGTTTCGTTTTTTCTATTGTAAGTGAAATCAAAACCAAAATTGAAATTTCTGGAATGGAACATGAATGATGGCGTTATGACAAAATCCATCAATGTGTTTTTATTTCGCAAATCGCGGTGCTTTGCCATTATCCCCACATTGTAGTCGGCACCCAAACCGAGGAAAACACTCTTTCCTATAGGGCGTGAAAATTTTACCCCCATTATATATTGCTCCAGCGACACTGAACCCGGGATGCTGTCTGCAACCATAAAGGGGCTCTGGTAGGGGTCTAACCACCCTCTGAAACGGCTGTTCTGTGAGTGGTTGTAACCATATCCGAATGATCCTTTAAGATAACTTTTGCCAAGTTTGAGATATGATCCGATATCGAAATTTCCACCAAATGAGGCCTCCGGATCGTATACATTCTGCAAGCTGCCAAAACTGTAATCCCCCTGAATTGCCCCTTGGGTAATTGCAGATGTCCCCGAAAGGAAAGATTCGTTGAGCCCCAGACCGGAACTGTTGCTGGTTGTGAGCCATGGGTTGATCCACTCCAGTCTCTCAAACGTGTAGTTGTTCTTTTGGGCAGAGGCAGAGGTAAATGCTACAAGCCAAATGAGTATCAAAACAATTCTTTTCATAGCATTCTATTTTAGGTTTGGACTTAGTGGAGCATCTGGAATAAAGTCCTCGAGAGAGTTGTTTGTATCCTGATAGACTTTTATCCCATCAAATGTTCCCAACAGTTTTCTTGTAACACACTTGCCCGAGTAGCGGGAAGAACTCATGTAAGTGTATGCTGCATCGATAGAGTTCGGCAATCTTTTTATAGCCCCTTTAGGGGTGTCTACGCACTCTACTCCATCGATGATCCATGTCTTGGATATATGCCAGTATTTTAGTCCGGATGTCTTGCCTGGCTCATGCCTTTCCCATAATTTTGCATTTGCCCGGTATGCGGTTACACCCATTTCCGGCTTGAACAGGACAAATGCGGGGGAATGTACTGAGACTCCCCATGCATATCCCTGTCCCCCCATATAGCACACCATTCTTGGAACACCGGCGGCAATTTCATGTTTGGTGAGGATGTCATCGTAGCATCCGAAGTGCGCCCTTTCGAGATGAAGTCCCGATGTTGCCCTTGCAGAGTGGTCAACAGCGGCCTGCAATGCTACTACACAAGATTCTCCAGGGGCAAGAGGGTGGTCTGTCCCATTTCCTGGAAACATCCAGAACATCTGGAAAATGGCAATAGTATCCGCCCCCTCCCAGGGATTGCTGGCGGTTGTGGAGTTGGGGGGAGCTATTGTGCCAATACATAAGGAATCGAGATATACACTCTTCCCTTCCGGACCGGTATTGTTGTAAATCTCAATATATCTGTCATTTGTGTAGTTAGCACCATTGAGGGTGGAAGAGCCGTGGTAGTATATTTCACGGATTACAAGAGGACTTGGAATTGCAACTTCAAGATGGATGGTAATTTCCGGAGTTACAAACTCACCGCCATCCGAGACAATGCCTTTTTCAGAGAGGAGAAACTCGGAACATGCTCCATTGATGGCAATTCTTGAAGCCTCGTCGTATGAGGATGCTATAATGTCGTATTTTCCGGGTAGAACTTGAAATGTGGCGACACCATTCCTGTCAGGATTGACGGTTTTCGAGTATGAACTCCCTTTGTCCTGCAGTTTGATGTTAATGGAGCTCAAGTCAATCTCCTGGTCAATATTCTCCGGAAGTGAGAGGATAACAGTCAGTTCTGCAGAACTGTCTATCTCTTTCAGACATCCGCTCGTGAATATGAGAGAGGTTATGATTACAATTAGTATGTTTATCTTTTTTGCAAGCATCTTATCTTATTGATATTTTAATTTCTGCACCAAAGTATATTGGGGAGTTCTTCTTTTGCGGATATCCTGTCACGCTGTTTTTTACCTCCCCTTTAAGGTTGAGGAAGTTGTTTGCGTAGAAAGATATGGTTGCCACTTTTTTAATCTCCTTGGTAAGTCTGAGATTGAGCAGACCATAGAACGGATAATTTGCCCTATGGTAGTAAGTTCCTGTGTTTGTTGTAATAAGAAGGTTTCTGAACCTCTCATCCCTCTCCATCTCCTGGGTGAAGGGGATGGTGTTCCCCTTTCGGTCCATTATAAATAGAGGATTGATATACTTGGTGTGTTCAGAATCGAGCAGTGCCTCTTCTCCAGACACCCTTAACCCATTTTCATCATAGAAATAGGGCATACTCTCTCCGTTATGCTCATATAGATTGGTTGTCCTGTCCATAAAGACCATTTGAGCAGTCAAAGTGACAACAATTGCTATGTTGGGAATGTGGGTTATAAAGCGGACATTGGTACTCAACCTTTCCCGTATGGAGCTATTGGAAGATGAGGAGGATCCTGCATAGATCCCCACATATGGGAATGATCTTCCACCGGTTGTGCCGGAGTAGTGTGACGCGGTATTCTCACCTCTTGAAGAGTGGATATTCATATATGCACCACTTATATTGATTGTGGTGTTTATCGCCTCAATTTTGGCAAAGTCGAGTGTATATTCGATACCCCATTTATTGTTTGTGATGCTGTTTACAGGCTTGTAATAGGAGAAGAAAGTGGTGTCGCTGATGGACGAAATTGTCTTCCCTCCCGCCGTAATACGTCCGTTTTTGTATTCAGGAAAGGCACCAGAAGCAATTCCATCCTGAGCAAGTTCTCCGTTAACCCATTTGTAACCATATCTGCGGTACTGCATGGGGAGATACTCTGTGACAAATCCGTAACCATCGGTCATCCTCTCTTTGAAAAAAACAACAGATCCCCCTACAATCTCACCATCAATATCGATACCTGCTTCAAAATTGACCGATTTCTGGGGTTTAAGTAATGAGTTTGCTGTCTCGGTTTTTCTGGTTGTTATTACAGCAAGTCCGTAATTGTTGGCATCTATATCGTTGTAGGAGAAAGAGACAAGATCAGTGTATGCATCTTCAGGGAAAAGATATGCCATTGACGGCATTTTATATGTGACGCCCCAACCACCCCTGACACTGAGGTTGCGAAGCCCTTTTTTCTTCTTGATAATGTCATATTTGACATTGAAACGTGGTTCGACAGTGAAAAATCCCGATGTATTTACCCCTTTTGCAGTGATAGCATTGAGGCGGGCTCCAGCCTGAATCTCAAGTTGTGTCGGCCCGATGGGGAGTTTCAGGTTGTCTTCGGCAAATGCGGTGTATCTGTGAAGGAAGGGTATCTCGTAATAAGATCTCTCCCTTGATGCAGAGGCTGAGCCTGGGGATGGCGGAAGGTGTGTATCAAAAACCTTTCCGGCACCGGTGTTTCCTTGCATTTTCCATTCGCCACCGAGAAGGACTTTGTTTGAGATATTGCCATATCTCCCGAACAGGTTGGCAGTCAGTTTGCCTTGCCCGTCAATGGGGGTTCCGAATACAGCAACATCAGAGTAGTATTGTGCAGGGGTAAAGAAACCGATATTCTCTCCACTCTCCATAGATTCGGATGTTGGTGTGTACCCTGCTGATCCCTGATATACTTTGCTGCGCGAATACTGGTCAGCTATCCCCCCTGAGATAAGATATTCGATGTTTGTTATCCAAGGCTTGTTTATAATCCAACGGCCATTGATGTTCAGTCTGATCCCTTTCTCTTTCTGTTGTTGAATCTCATCAAGAAAGAGGTCGGGATCTGAAATTGTTGAGGCATTTGAGTAATTGCCCCTCAGTTTTACATTAAGGGTGAGTTTTTTTGCAAAATTGTTGGAATATCCCCCCTGGAAATTTACCCTGTCGTATGCCGAGGCCGGGGTGCGGATATCCTGATAGGCTTTGGCATAGTCGAGGTCAAAATTCAAAACCCCACCTTTCTCCCCCAATTGGAACCCTTTGCCACCAGAAATCTGCTTCAGTTGGGGGTCTGCTTTCAATCGTATCTCCCAGGGGGTTACACCGGCTTTAGTCTTTACAACCACTGCGCCAGATGTGAGGTCTCCATATTCTGCGGAGGGGATACCCCTTATTACTTGCACAGACTCGATGTTGTCGGTAGAAACCTGTCTTGCATCCACTCCACCGCCCGATGTGGAGGCACTGTTGGCAGAGGATGAATTTACAATCGATCCGGTGGAAACAGCCTGCAGATTTGCATCATTGGATAATGAGGCCCCATCCACTATAAGGGCAGTCCCTATTGCATTCGCTGTATTGCTGCCAATATCCCTGATAGATAGGGTGTTGACGGATGTGAGGTTAGGGTTTTCGGTAATGCTTCCAGGGAGGAGCTGCATCACATCCTTCAGACTGGATGGCTGGATATGCTCAATTGTCTGGGCAGAAATCTTAGATGAAGATGTAATCTCTCCACCCTCTTTGGCCGTTACCACAACTTCATCAAGAGAGAGGTTCTGGACCTGCATCTTTACATGAAGTTTGGGGAGGTTTCCAGAGATGTCAAGTGTCATCTCCCTCACTTCATATCCAAGAGATGAAAATTCAACGGTATATTTCCCCGTCGGTATATTTGCTATTTTGAACTCCCCTTTGTCATCGGTCACAGACCATAGTCCAAGTTCTTTTACTACCACGGTGGCCATAAACAAAGGCTCATTGGTCTGGGCTTCGATAACCTTTCCGGCAATAAACAACCGTTCTTTATCCTCTCCCCTGAATGTGGCAGAGGAGAGGAGAAGAATGGTGATTATGGATAAAAGTATCTTAGTGTATTTTGGCATTTTCGCTATTTTGCATCTCTGATGCAGCGGACAACCATACCGCTACGATAATTTGCGAAAGCAGATGATATCGATCCACCATAAGTTTTGGCAATCATTGTGCCGAAGAACTGGATATTCTTAATTGAGCCGTCTGCATTGAGAAGACTTGACTCTTTATATCCCATTTCAGTGGTATAAGCAGAGGATCCTACCATATATGTCATCACATTTAAGATAGCACCTGTCTTTGTACTTGCGTTTGCAACATTGACATAACCGCCGTTCAGGATGTTCCATCCGTCTTCATTAGCTTTTGCTATTGAACCGCTGGTTTTCTCAGCATCATAATATGGTGCTTCTGCATTAAAGTAGTCTTTTAGACTACTCTTGCCATATAGATTGATCTGTTCTTCAAGGGTAGGGATATGCCATCCTTCAGGACAAATACCTTGTTTCCCTTCGTATGATGCATAGTTGTCTTTGTTTAATGTGCCAGGTGCAAGGCCAAGGGCAGCTTCTGTATTGTAAAGAAGCCCTTTTTGTTTGACAAGTTCAGCGTTATCAGATAGAACTTTTTTTGCACTGTCCACAGGGAACCATACGCCATTGTCAATTGCTGTAAGGTCTGTAGTTGCAGTTTTTCCCTCCGGAACATAACGCAGGTTCTCAGTCATCCACAATCTTCCGTCAGCAAGCCATTTCACACTGTAGGTAACTCCACCATATTCGATTGATGTAATTGCGGGTTGTACAACTTCCAGAGTGTATGAGCTTGTGTTGTCTGTCAATGAGAAATTGATTATGATATCCTGATCTTCAGCAGTGGTGTTTTCAGGAATAGAAATGGTCAATTCTGTTTCACCATAAGCACCAGAAGAGGGCTCGATGGTTACTTTGCTGTTTTCACAAGATGCACTCCAGTCATTACTTGCAGTCAATTTTGCTTTGAATTGGTAGGCATAACCATTTGCAGAGATCTCTGCTACAGGGGTTGCTGTAATAGAACTTTCTGATGAATTTTGTGTAATGCTGTACTCGGCAGTCACCACGCCAACTTCGTTTGAAGCTGTGAAGACGATGTTCTGATAGCTCTTTTGTGCAGAAACGGGGTTCTCAGGGACTACAACCTGAACAGTGGCATTACCCGTCCCGGTAGTGGGGGTAATGGTAAGTTCAGAAGAGTTACAAGCGGCGCTCCATGAGCAGTTTGAAGTGACCTCAATAGTCAATGTCTCTCCTTCTGCAGGAACAGTTGCAGTTGTTTGTGATAAGATGATCGATGGTTCTTCTTTACATGAAGAAAGAACAAAAACTCCTAACAATAGGAGAGTCAGCATTTTTCTCATAATGTATAATTTTTAGTTTATAAAATTAAATAGAAAATTCAGCAGAGATGTAATCTTCAGCAACTTGAGGATAAGCCCTCTCCAATTCGTGAATCTTGGCTGCAAGAGTCTGGGGTGTATCATCATCATTGACAGAACAGATGCTCTGGTAAATTGTTTTGCCACAATCATACTGGTTGTCGATAACATGGATGGTAATACCTGATTGTCTCTCTTTGGCCTTGATTACAGCCTGATGAACATACTCACCATACATCCCTTTTCCTCCATATTTGGGGAGCAAAGATGGATGGATGTTGAGAATTCTGCCTGGATATTTGATCAGCAGATATTCAGGAACCTTTAGTAGAAAACCCGCAAGGAGGATAAAGTCAATGTGGTACTTGTCAAGAATGGACAGGATGAACTGCGAGTCTTGAAACTCCTTGTAAGTGAACGTGCTGTAGGGGACGCCCAATCTTTCCGCACGTTGGAGGACATATGCGTCCTTCTTGTTCGAGAGGATTAAGCTGATTCGCCCTACGGTTGAATCTTTGAAATGGCTTACGAGGTTTTCGGCATTGCTGCCAGAACCCGAAGCAAATACTGCTATACTGAACATTTTGGGTTATTTTTGTTCAGCAAATTTAGCAAAAAAACCAAAAAAGGTGTAACGTTTGGTTAAAATTCTATTTTGTAATAGAAATTGGGCATAATAGGGAACAATGCCATCATCTGCCACTCCAACAATTCAGAATTATAGTATAACGAGAAGGGATTGAACCTGTTGAGGAGGTTGTATATCCCCACATTCAGTGTGTGTCTGGTTTTTTTTCTGATGAAATTCATGTTGCATCCGATATCCCAGCGGATATAGTTTGGCATTCTGAAATTATTGGGAGAAGAGTAGTAGTCCAAAGGTATCTCTTCCCCCCACCCAGGGAGTATTCCAGGAAATACAGCTGATCTCACAGATTCAAGGTGACCGCTTTGGAAGACGAAAAGGGAATTTGCAGAGAGTTTGAACTCCTCATGGTCTATGATTTTGTAATTTACATTTGCATTAAGGATGTGAGGCCTGTCGTATTTTGCCCTGAAACTGTTGCCACGGTTTATAGTTGGAAATTTTCTTCTGCTCTCTGATAAGGTATATGCGATCCTGTATGTAAGGACATTCCCAGATTTCTCATACAATATCTCAATCCCTTTACCAAATCCATCCCCCGTTTTGATATTGTCCTGCCAGTTAGGGGCAGAGGCACTGAAGAAATTGGTTGCATCAGCAAAATAGACAAGATTTTTCATTTTTTTGAAATAAGCACCGACAGATATTCTGTGATGTTGGCCTATATTGGAGAAGAGACCCAGATAGTATTGGATACTTGTCTCAGGCTTGTAATCATCGCTTGATGGAATAATCATATCAAGAGACCATCCCAACGGGATCCCCTCAAGGGTGTGAAAATATTGGGAAATATAGTCAAAAGAGGCTTCTGCACCCAACCATGGAAAGAAACTGTAATTGGCTATAGCGCTTACCTCCGGATTATGAATCAATGTCTGGAATGAATATTTCTTATCTGAGTTGACAAAGATGTTGTACCGTGCAGCAAGCATAAAACGGTATTTATTCTCTTTTGCCAATTCATACTGGATGAAAGGGGTCCCTAAGAATGTGTTGGAAATTTTATCTGAATAAGGGATGGAGTCCCCTTTCTCCAAGTCACTCCCTTCATAGTACTTGGAAGAGCCGGGATTGAACCTGTTGAATTTGCCTGTTATTCCAAATTTCAAACTCATCCCGGGGGCTATGTTGTATTGGGCTACCTCCCTGATCATTATTTCATAGATGCTCGATTTTATAGAAAGACTATTTTGTGAACCGTTGAGTTCCTTTTCTTGCTCCTGCAAGCTGCCATAGTCATTGTATGAAGCGACAGAGCGGAACATCCATTTCTCATTTATTCTGTATTCAAGATTGAGATTGCCTGTCAAGTTGTCCCAAGCAAGATTGTCAAGGGACTTTGGCTCACCATACATATATCCGTCTTTTGAGTGAAAGATTGAGCCGCGAAGATCAATTTTGTCGGAAATACGGTATGTGAGTTTGCCGAAAACATCATAAACAGAAGCATTGAACTGCTCAAAAAGTAATGGACTCTCTTTTAATATTGAGCTGAATGCCTGATATTCCAATCCGAATGGAGAGATTCTTCCAGCCACCAAATATGATAATTTGTTTTTTACAATTGGACCTGAGGAAGAGGCACTTACGATAAAGTTGCTTATTGACCCATTGCCGGTATATCTGGTGAAATTCCCATCTTTTGATGTCACTTTTATGTGGGAAGCGAGCAAATTGTTTGACTCCCCTTCAAAGCCCCCTACATAGAAATCCATGTTGCCCACTATATCTGGAGAAAATGCAGTTGTGAGGCCAAGTAAGTGCCCATAACCATACAGCGGAACATCGTCAAGTGTTATTGTATTGTTCCCGATATTGCCCCCACGGACATAAATCGCGGAAGTACCCTCTCCTCCGATGGAGATGCCGGGAAGTGTCTGAATAAATTTAATGACATCCCCTTCTCCCATTGGACTTGACACCATAACAGCCTCCTTGATATCTATTCGGGTCATTCCCACCTCTCTTTTAATCGTTTTATAGGCAGTTGAATAGGCTGGATCAAGTGTGTCTTGAACCTCCGTTTCATGCTTTTGCCCCCATAAAGAGATACTACAAGTTAGAATGATTAATGTATGTAGTATTTTTTTCATTTCTCTTAGAATGCATTTTTTCGTACTTCATAACATGCCCCAAAAATACCAGCACCACCTATGACATTTGTATAGAACATGTTTCGATTGTTGTACAGTTCGGTTATATCTGTTACCGGTTTTGGGATGAGTTTGTATGTAGATTTGAGATACTCATCATACTCTCGTGATACAAACATGAATGAGAGGTATCCCTGATAAGGGAGAGCTTCTTCCCAAAAACCGTCAAATTCTCCATCTTCCATAATACCAGGGAATGGACTTCCTTTAGACTTCCTTGCAATACGGGAGTCTCTGCTTAGAAAATATATATCCCGTTTTCCTTTGCTTTTTCCCCCATATTTAGTGTCACTATTATCGGAGTTCATTATAAAGTCATTATACATGTATGGGGTGTTGAAGTTTCCGTCAATTATAAACATACTGCTAAACATTTGCTTATATGGATCTTCAAAGTAGTTGTTGTTTGGGAAAAGGTAGTTCTCGTGATCTCTTGGAAGATCTTTATTCATTATATCATAATAAATAAAGTCTTTCTTGTCGCCATTGATAATCGCTTTAATAGAGTCCAGATATCCGTTGTCATAATTGCCGGGATTATCTATCCTTATATACTTGTTGTGAACCAATGTGTGTAAGTGATTGTATGAGCCAATTTCATTGCTGAATGTTGGATCATAGTGGCCTACTTCATCAAGAATATCTTCAAACTTTTCTCCTGTAGTGTTGAAATTATCGCAGTTCTGATGGTCTGTGACAATTTTTGATGCAATTTTCCACTCTCCACCAAAGTTATTGGGAATAAAATCCATCCCATATATCCACACGAGGTAATTATCATTTGGGAGAATATCATAGTATATGGGTGTGATCATACGATGTCTGCTCGGTTCTCTGAACTTGTAGAAATTCGATAAATAAATTTCTTTATCGGTGTGTATATAGGAATACTTATAAAAATCTTCATTTGGATATGGTAGTTGGATATCAGATAAAAAGTAGTGAAAATAGTCCCCTAAGTAGATTTTTCGGATAAGAAGCTGTTCTCCTTCATATTTACTTATGCTGTTGTCGAGATTATTCATAGCAAGCCATAATGAGTCTGACCAAACATCAAAATCCCCCGAAGTTGCATACTCTCTATGAGAAGGCTGCCATTGAATTATAGAATTGAAGTTGTGGTACATAAAAACATTATGTGGTTTTGGAAACTCTGTTTTTGCTGTGAGAGATATTTCTTTCTCCTTGTTAAAATACAGCAGCTCGTATTCCCCATTAGGAACAGGTGTGTAATCCAGTTGCCATAAACCATCACCAATATTGGTAAATGACATAGTGTCAGAAATCTTGTTGTGACGAGAAGGTAAATGAACCAGATATGCAGAGCCATCGTTAATAGGAACACTTGACACATCTTGTATTCCCCTCATATATGTCAAATGCAATGTCTGAATACTGTCCTTTGTGAGGACACAATGCACAACAACTTCCTTATCCTCTTTGGGGTCCAAGGATATCGTTCTTACACAAGAGGGGAGCAGCCACGCACAAAATAAAGCAATGAATATAGATTTATTGTGCATACTGGTCACTGGATTTTACTTTTTGTCGGGCGGTTAGGGAATCCAAAGTGTGTGCGGAGTTCTTCAAAAGAAGAAATTGTATTTGGAATATCCCCTTCTTTATAGAACTTTATACTATCAGAGTAGGCATCTACAAAATAGTAGTTATATCCAGGTTGCGCTGTTCTGTTAACAATCTTGTTTGTTAAGATGAGCCACGTCGAATAGTTTGGGGAGGTTATGAACCCTCCATAGAAACTTGTATTGGGTAGAATAGTGTCTTTAGAAGCAAATATGCGGACAGTGTCATTATAGAAGTCAATTTTACCATACTCTAGTGCAAGCTTTATAGCGCTGTCCCTTGGGACAAATTCTCCTCTGACAATTTCGGTGTAGGTGGAGTCTTGTGCATTAGGGTCTATTACATCTGGTAACGGCTCTTTTTTATAAGAGGAATAAAGTATAGAACTCCCAATGATAGCAATAATAAGTACAAATGTGAATTTTGTTCTCATGGCAGTTGAATATTTAATAGTTAATAGTAATCAAATTTAACAATTTCCTTGGAGAAATAAAAATTCTGTGGTAAAAAAAAGAGGTTGACCCACGCGGGTCAGCCTCTTTTGCATTGTCTTTATACAAATTTCTATATTAGTCAACACATGCTTTAAGGTTTCTGTCGCCCCATCCGTTGTCCACACGGGTAACATATGGCCAGAATTTGTTCTCTCTGATCCACTCTGCAGGAAATGCTGCCTGCTCTCTTGTATATGTGTGATTCCACTCTGTGGCGCAGACTTCATCAGCGGTGTGGGGGGACATCTTGAGGGGGTTATCAACTTTGTCAAGTTTGCCCGCTTTAATGTCTTCACACTCTTGTTTGATGGTTTTCATCATCCCGATGAATCTTTCAAGTTCAGAAAGTGGTTCACTTTCGGTTGGCTCTACCATAAGAGTCTCGTGTACAGGGAATGACAGGGTAGGTGCGTGGAAACCGAAGTCCATCATACGTTTGGCAATATCGGTAGCATCCACCCCAAACTCCTCTTTGAATTTCTGGACATCAATGATGCACTCGTGAGCTACGCGACCGGTGGCACCGGTGTATAGTACACTATATTCAGGAGCAAGTCTGGTAGCGATATAGTTGGCGTTGAGGATAGCCATCTCCGATGCTTTTCTCAGACCTTCAGCACCAAGCATCTTGATGTATGCATGGGTGATAGGGAGAAGAAGAGGACTGCCGTAAGGTGCTGCTGAGACAGCTTCTACACCTTTACCACCACACTCAGGAACCATAGGGTGACCGGGAAGATATGGAGTGAGTGCCTCAGTACAGCAGATAGGACCAACGCCAGGGCCGCCACCGCCATGAGGCATTGCGAATGTTTTGTGAAGGTTCAAGTGGCATACGTCTGCCCCGATATAACCGGGATTGGTGATACCTACCTGTGCATTCATATTTGCACCGTCCATATATACAAGACCTCCGTTTTCGTGGATGATGTTGCAGATCTCTCTGATCTGGACTTCGAACACTCCGTGAGTAGATGGATATGTGATCATAAGGCCAGCCAGTACTTCTTTATTCTCTATCGCTTTAGTGCGAAGCTCCTCAACATTGATATTACCGTTCTCATCACAACCCACAAGGACAATATTGAAACCCGCCATGGCTGCACTTGCTGGGTTAGTGCCGTGTGCTGATGTTGGGATAATGATTACATTTCTCTCTTTCTGACCGTTGGCATGTAGATATCCGCGGATAGTCATAAGACCTGCATACTCACCGGCAGCACCAGAGTTGGGCTGAAGTGAGCACCCGTGGAAGCCGGTAATTACAGCAAGGTCGTGTTCAAGTTCCTTGATGATCTGAAGAGAACCCTCTACCTGATCTGCGGGTGCATAAGGGTGTACTCCGCCAAGTTCACTCCAGGTGACAGGAATCATCTCGGCAGCTGCATTAAGCTTCATTGTGCAGGATCCGAGAGGGATCATAGAGTGGGTAAGTGAAATATCTCTTCTTTCAAGTTTCTTGATATAACGCATCATCTCAGTCTCTGAGTGATAAGTGTTGAAGACAGGTTGAGTAAGGATAGGGCTCTCTCTCTTCATAAGTGAAGGGAGTTCGAGCTGACATCCGCATTGAACCTCTACTCCAAAGATACCGCAGATAGCTTTTGCCTCTTCGCAGTTTGAAAGTTCGTCGAATGATATCTGAACACTTCTGTCGCATGGGTAGTAGAAGTTATATCCTGCAGCCAATGCTTTTTCCTGAATAGCTTTGGCATCTACGTCTGTCACTTGAATGGTGTCAAAGTAATTTTCTGTAGCCAGTTTGAGACCGCCGCTTACAAGTTTTTGAGCTACTATGTGTGCATATTTGTAACCGTTAAGGGCAATCTCTTGAAGACCTTTTGGTCCGTGGTATGCTGCATACATACCACTCATTACAGCCATAAGGGCGGTAGCTGTACAGATATTCGAGGTGGCTTTCTCCCTCTTGATGTGCTGCTCACGGGTCTGAAGAGCAAGACGGACAGCAGAATTTCCGAGTCTGTCTACAGAGATGCCGATAATACGGCCAGGAAGATTTCTTTTGTATTTGTCATTAGTAGCCATCCACCCTGCAGTCGGACCACCGAATCCCATTGGCAGACCAAATCTCTGAGCAGTGCCGACTGCTATATCTGCCCCCCATGCAGCAGGCTCTTTCATAACAGCCAGTGCAAGAAGATCGCAATATGCAGATACCAGAATGCCTGCTTCGTGAGCTTTTGCAGTAAATTCAGTATAGTCGCACACTTCACCGTTGCAAGCCGGATATTGGACGAATGCACCATAACACATAGGGTCAAATCCGCTGGCAAGTGCCTCTCTCCAGTTGCCGATAACCAATTCAATGCCGAGAGCAGCTGAACGTGTTTTGAGCACTGACAACACTTGTGGAAAGATATTGCTGTCAACAAAATATTTGTTTTTTCCACTTTTTACAGCATCTCTTGTCCTTAGTTCGAACGACATTCTCATCGCCTCAGCAGCTGCTGTGGCATCATCCAGCATAGAACAGTTTGAGATATTGAAGCCGGTTAGGGACGAAATCATTGTCTGGAAGTTTATGAGGGCTTCAAGACGACCTTGAGAGATCTCTGCCTGATATGGGGTGTAGGATGTATACCAACTAGGGTTTTCAAGGATGTTTCTGGTGATGACAGCAGGTGATGCAGTTCCATAAAAACCAATACCGATCATAGAACGGTACATTTTGTTTTTGGAAGCAATCTTCTGCAGACGGTCAAGATATTGGTGTTCACTCATTGCCGGATCGAGTTTCAACGGCTCTTTAAGGATAATGTCTGAAGGAACTGTCTGACCGATAAGTTCATCCATATTTTTAACTCCTATAACCCCGAGCATCTCTTCTACTTCGTGAGCTCTCGGGCCATTGTGTCTGTCTGAAAAGTTGAAAGGCATATATTTGTTGTTTTAAGATTGTCAATTCTACAAAGTTATAAAAAAGTTCCAATTACTTCCATCTCTCCAGGTCCAGACGGATGAATATGAAGAGAAGAATAGTGAAAGAGAGGAATGATGTACCTCCGTAACTGATGAAAGGTAGGGGGATTCCCACAACAGGAAATAGCCCTATTGTCATCGAGATGTTGATAAATACGTGCATGAAGAGGCAGCAGGCTACGCAATATCCGTAAATCCGGATAGAGGAGTCTTTCTGCTTCTCTGCATTCGATATGATTCGCAAAATGAGAATCATAAATACCATCAGTACCCCAAATGTCCCTATAAAGCCCCACTCTTCTCCGATAGTGCAGAATATGAAGTCGGTGCTTTGTTCCGGTACAAATCTGAATTTTGTCTGTGTCCCCTCAAGGAACCCTTTTCCTGTAAGACCGCCGGAACCTATGGCAATTTTTGACTGATTCACATTGTATCCGGCACCCTGGAGATCCTGGGTGATTCCAAGGAGGTTCTCTATTCTGTCCCTATGGTGCTCTTTAAGTACCTTGTCAAAGATGAATTCAACTGAAAAAATAAAAGCAGTGGCGCATACAAAGGTGATTATCAGGTATTTCATGTAACCTGTTCTCCGCAGTTTGATCTTTTTGTCCCTCAGAACAGAGATTATAAGGACTGGTAGAATCAGAATCAGAAGATAGTATGAGGCATCTATTTTTGACAATGGCTGAAGAATATTCCACTGCAACAATTTTGGGATAAAGGCAAATAGGCCAATTATAGCAGTGTATATCAATATGCCGGACAAAACTCTACGCTGGAATACCCCTTTGAGGATGCCATATAGAGCCAATAGTACCAGGATTGAGACAAATGGGGAGAACTTCAGGGTCAGAACGAAAAGTAGTACGGCAACCATAGCAATGGATATGACCCATCCGGTGAGCCCTTCGCGATAGAGCATGAAGACAAACCCGCAATACACAAGAACAGTCCCTGCATCGGGTTCCAGGATGATGAGAAATGCCGGAACAGCAAGAATCAGTATAGTCTTGATGAGGTTTGATGTAATGGTGATTTTATAATTGTACTTGCTCATAAAGGTTGCCAAAGCAAGTGAGGTCGTTATTTTGGAGAGTTCTGAAGGTTGGAGAGCAACCGGACCAAGAATCAACCACGATTTGGATCCATTTACCTCACGTCCGAATATGAGGACGGCAACCAGGAGGAGCAAGGTGAAGAGATAGAGCCACCACACCATACCCATATAGAATTTGGGGTTGATGACAAATATGAGGAGAATTGCTACAGAGATGGATATGCATATCCATAGAAACTGCATCCCGCTCCTCTGACTCAATGAGAATATGGAAGATGTCTCCTGATTATATACAGATGCGTAGATATTGATCCAGCCGAAAAAGACCAGAAGGAGGTAGCATACTATCAGTACCCAGTCGATATTGCGATATATGTTCCTTGAATTATTTGTCATCTCCTTTTTTCTGCAGGTGTTTTCCGGCCGGTACTTTGTGGAGAAGATTGCTGTTTGCTATCCTCTCCTGAAGCCAGACTCTGTTGGGGCTTATCTCCCCCTTGAGATATTTTTCTACAAGCAAAGATGCTGTCGGAGCAGCCCATGTTGCACCGAAACCGGCATTTTCCATATAGACTGCAACAGCAATTTTGGGGTCCTCTTTTGGGGCAAAGCAGATGAATACAGAGTGGTCATCGCCATGTGGGTTTTGGGCAGTGCCGGTTTTTCCGCAAATGTTGAGGCTGTCAACAGCTGCGATTGTTGCAGTTGCCCCTTTTCCCGGGGGGGTGTTTACTGCCATATCCATCCCTTCGATGATAGGGGCAAAATATGCTGTATCGATCAGAGTGTAGTGCCTTTGCTTGTATTTGTCATCTATCCTGAGGGAGTCAGTATCTTTGATGATGTGGGGGATATAGTAGTACCCTCTGTTGGCAATTGTTGCCGCAAGATTGGCCAGATGGAGGGGGGTACACCCCAACTCCCCTTGTCCGATGGAGAGCGATATTACAGATAGTGATTTCCATCTCCCTTTGCCGTGAATACGGTTATAAGTTTCGGAAGAGGGGACAAAACCACCCTTTTCAGAGGGGAAGTCACTTCCGAGTTGAGTCCCAAATCCAAAACTCATGACATATTCTCTCCATTTGGCAAATGATTCTTCAATATTGTTGTATTTTGGATTGTCGAGTATTCCACGAAGGATATTGCAGTAGTAGGCATTGCAGGACATCATGATAGACTCTTTCAGATCGACTGGGGAGGGGTGGGAGTGGCACCCTACAGTAAGGCTACCCACATGGTAACCATTGCTGCACCCGTAGTGGGTGTCTTCACTGATAACCCCCTCTTGAAGGGCTATAAGTCCGTTTACGAGTTTGAACACTGAACCAGGTGGCTGAGGTGACATCACAGCCCTGTTGAACATTGGCTTAAATGGATCGGAAGAGATCTTCTGATAGTTTCCCCCAATATTTTCGAGGAGATTTACATTTATCCCAGGACTCGAGATCATAGCCAGAATCTCCCCTGTAGAGGGTTCGATAGCCACTACCGAACCAACTTTGTTCTGCATCAGGAATTCCCCATAGTTCTGGAGTTGTGCGTCAATAGTGGATACAACATCTTTGCCGGGGACGGCGTGTTTGTCATATTTCCCGTTTTCATAGTGATCCTGAATGCGGTTGTTTGCATCTCTGAGATAGATATTGTACCCTTTTTCCCCCTTGAGCGACTCTTCACAAACCTCCTCAATGCCTGTTCTTCCCACATAATCTCCAGAGGCATAGTCAGGGTGTTTTTTTAGAAAAACAGGGTCTACCTCCGTGATATATCCAAGGAGGTTTCCCCCTGCGTTATAAGAGTAACTTCTGGTTGTTCTGGGAGAGGCAGAGAAGCCTGGGAATTTATATCTCTTCTCAATGAACTGGCTATATTGCTGATATGTTACATGGGAGAGGAATACCCTGCTCTGGTAACCAATGCGGGTACGGTAACGTCGATAGTATTTGAAAGTCTCTTTTACCTCCTCCGGATTGAGTGAAAATATGCGACAAAGCTCCAGGGTGTCAAATTCGGAGACGTCATAAGGGGTGACGATGATGTCGTACGAGTTTTTGTTGCTTACCAGAACTCTCCCGTTTCTGTCGAGGATGAGCCCTCTGACAGGGTATCTTGTCTCATATCTGAGTGCGTTGTTCTGTGCACTGATTTTATAGCTTTTGTCTATAAGTTGCAGATTGACAAGTTGGAATCCCAACAATAGAAAAGCTGTGACAACCCCTATTGTCAGCGCTGTATATCTATAGTGGGAAGAGCTTTTCATAATCTCTCGGTGTTAAGTTTTTTGAAAAGCATCAGGATAATGAGTGTGTTGAGGAGTGTCCCAATAACAATTTTAAGCAAATTGCCCCCAAAAGGGTGGAAGGAGAAATTGCTCAAATATGTGTAACAAACAAAATATACAAGGACGATGGATGAGATATAGAATATGCTCTTCCTATAACCGAAAACAGCAAATTCGGGACCTTCGTGGTTTCTCATGCTGTAATCGTTTATGATGGTGTGAAGAATCTTCTGTCGTATGAGGGATGCAGCTACGAGGGCTCCGGCATTCAGACCCATGACCCCTCCGCTAAGGATATCCATAGCAAGCCCGATAAGAAAAGCGTAAATCATCGTAACAACACTTCCCCTTTTGTAAGGGAGATTGATAATGATGTATGGTGTGATCACTATCCGTGTATAGAGCCCAAGGTCTATATAGTTGTCAAGAAGAGCCTGGACAATGATGAGGAGAAGGGTAGTTATTAGTGTGCGGATATTGATATTCATTACATCTCCTCCCCTTTTTTGATAAGTTCTGTAACCTCCCTGTTGTTTGGATTTTTTACCACATATACAAAGTGGAGGTTGCTGTAGTTGAGGAACAGATCGATTTTAAGGTCGAAACTTGTCCCACTGTTTATAGATGATGATTTGATTCTCCCAATCTCTATTCCTGCGGGAAATACAGCGGAATATCCGTTTGTGGTGATGGTGTCACCGATGGCAAACTGTGTATGTACAGGGATCTCAGAGAGGGTAGCCTCCTTGGTGTTTTTCCCGTCCCAATAGAGGGTGCCGAATGTGCCGTTGTTTTTGATAGTGGCAGTGATAGTGTAGTTTACATCGAGGAGAGATCCTACCAATGAGTAGTTTTTTCCTACAGAGTGGACATAGCCGACTACCCCGTTAGGGGTGATTACCCCCATATCCTCTTCCACACCATCTTCAGAACCTTTGTCGATGATTATGTAGTTTTTGACCTTGTTGGTGGTGTTTTTGACCACTTTGGCAGGGATATAATCATATTCAGGTTTGTAGGCCTGCATGGTGCTGTCTGCAACGAAAGAGGCAGCAATGCTTCTGTATTTCTCGATATTCTCAATCAGACGGATGTTGTCATCGCGCAACTCCTGGTTGGTTTGTTTGAGGGAGTTGTAGTATCTGAAATTTTCCCCTTTGCTCCAGATGTATGATTGGACATTCCGCACCCCCACCATCACTTTGTATCTCTGGATTACCCCATCTTTGGCAATGAAAACGATGCACAATGCTTCCAGTGATAGAAAGACAAGGAATGAGATAAGGGCTGTGATAGTGGAAGAACGCCTGTCCATATATTGCTATCTCATCAGGAATGGATATTTCGATGTATTCTTGAGGGCAATGCTTGTGCCGCGTGCTACTGCACTTAGAGGGTCTTCCGCTACGTGGAACGGAATATTGATCTTTTCGGTGAGTCTCTTGTCAAGACCTCTGAGCAATGCACCACCTCCTGTAAGGAAGATCCCCTTCTCTACGATATCCTGGTACAACTCCGGTGGAGTCTGTTCCAGAACAGACAGTATGGCAGATTCTATCTTTGCAAGGGATTTGTCAATACAGTGGGCAACCTCCTGACTGGTAACAGCAATCTCCATAGGGTGTGCAGTCATGATGTTGGGTCCCCTTACGATAAATGGTCCCGGATTCTCATCAAGATCGGTAATAGCAGCACCAATTTTCTTCTTGATCTCCTCAGATGTAATCTCACCGACTCTGATATTGTGTTGCTGACGCATGTATTGCTGGATTTCAGAGGTAAAAATATCCCCTGCTACACGAATACTCTGCTGGCACACAATGCCTCCAAGGGAGATTACAGCGATTTCAGTGGTACCACCTCCGATGTCAACGACCATGTTTCCTGCCGGTGCCTCTACATCAAGGCCGATACCCATAGCGGCAGCCATAGGTTCAAAAATCATATATACATCCCTACCTCCCGAGTGCTCAGAAGAGTCACGTACCGCACGAATCTCAACTTCGGTACTTCCTGAAGGGATACATACCACCATTTTGATGTTTGGGGTGAAAAGGGTCTTTTTATGGTTGATCATTTTTACAAAACCTCTCAACATCTGCTCAGCTGCGTTGAAGTCAGCAATAACACCATCTTTCAATGGCCTGATGGTCTTGATGTTGGGGTGGGTTTTCTCGTGCATGAGTCTTGCTTTCTGTCCGAAAGCGATAGGCTTGCCTGTGATTTGGTCAAACGCCACAATTGATGGTTCGTCCAACACAATTTTGTTGTCCATCAGAATTACGGTGTTCGCCGTTCCTAAATCAATCGCCAATTCTTGAGTTAAAAAAGAGAATAGCATATTTTTCTTGTCAAATATTGTTAATGTTTGAAGTGTCTTTTACCTGTGATAACCATTGCAACATTATTTTTGTCGCAATATTCGATACTCTCATTGTCACGGATCGATCCTCCCGGATGGATAACCGCTGTGATCCCTGCCTTGTGCGCAATCTCAACACAGTCGGGGAATGGAAAGAATGCGTCAGAGGACATAACTGCCCCTTCAAGAGAGAGCTCAAAACTGCGGGCCTTCTCAATGGCTTGTTTGAGGGCATCAACCCTGGATGTCTGACCGATGCCGCTTGCAAGGAGCATTTTGTTTTTAGCCAATACAATTGCATTCGATTTTGAATGCTTTACAAGTATGTTTGCAAAAAGGAGGTCATCCCTCTCCTGCAAGGTTGGAGCCTTGACACTTGCTACGCGGAGATCTTCCGGCTGTTCGACAATATCATCCCTTTTCTGCATCAATACACCATTGAACATCGACCTGAATTTCTCTTCGCTCGGTTTTACATTGCCCGATTTGAGGATAATTCTGTTTTTCTTGCTCTTGAGGACCTCAAGTGCTTCATTTTCGTATTCTGGTGCAATGATAACCTCGAAGAAGATTTTGTTGATATCTTGAGCTGTAGCCAGATCGATAGTTCTGTTTGCAGCGATAATTCCTCCAAATGCCGAGACGGGGTCAGCTTTGAGTGCATCCTGCCACGCCTCGAGTACAGTATTTCTCACCGCGCAACCGCAAGCGTTGTTATGCTTGATAACTGCAACAGCAGGCTCATTGAAGTCTGAAATAAGCTCCACAGCAGCTTCAATATCGAGCAAATTGTTGTATGAAATCTCCTTGCCGTGAATCTGTTCAGGAAGAGAATCTTCTGGTCCGAAATATACACCAGCCTGGTGAGGATTTTCCCCATAGCGGAGGTGTGTTGTACGGGTGATGCTCTTGTCAAATACAGAAATCTTTTCCTCTGTATTGAAGTAGTCGAAAATCATTGTATCGTAGTGGGAAGAGGTGAGGAATGCTTTAGTTGCAAAATATCTCCTCTCTTCAAGAGTGGAGGCACATCCGTGACCCTTCAGCACTTCGAGAAGTTTGCCGTATTCATCACTGCAAGGGATGATGATCACATCGTTGTAGTTTTTGGCAGCAGCTCTGATGAGAGAGATCCCTCCGATGTCGATTTTTTCGATAATGTCTTCGTGCGGAGCGTTTGCTGCAACATACTCCTCGAAAGGATACAAATCAACGATTACAAGGTCAATGTCGGGAATTTCATATTGCTCTTTCTGTTTGCAGTCGTTTTCATTCCCCCTTCTGTAGAGGATTCCTCCGAACACTTTGGGGTGGAGTGTCTTTACTCTTCCACCAAAAACCGAGGGGTAGGTGGTAATATCTTCAACAGCCGTTACCGGGAAACCTTTACTTGTCAGGAAATCGTATGTTCCTCCGGTGGAGAGAATCTCTACACCTCCATTAACCAGTTCCTTAACAATCTCTTCAAGACCATCTTTGTGATAGACTGAGATAAGGGCTTTATTTATTCTTTTCAGTGACATCTGAATCGTTTTTATGTGTTAGACAATGAACTCCAAAATTAGTAAAAATTAAGTATATTTGTGGAAATAATTTTGCAAAAAAAAAGAGATGGAAAATAGACCGAAAAAATATGTCATTATCACTGCTGGGGGGAGTGGGACAAGGATGGGGGCAAATGTTCCCAAACAGATGCTGGAGGTGGGTGGAAAGCCAATTTTGAGATGGACAATTGAACAATTTCTATCCCTGTCGTTTCCGGTGGAGATTATACTTGTAATGAATAAGGATGCAGTCGAAATGTGGAGGGAGTACTGCAAGAGATCGGGATTTGCATTCAAGCATATTCTTATCAAGGGGGGGATCACCCGTTTCCACTCGGTAAAGAACGGTCTGAAGTATGTTGAAAAGGGGGGGGTGGTAGCTGTTCACGACGGGGTGCGCCCTTTCGTCTCGACAAAGGTGATAGAGGAGCTCTTTTCGATGGGAGAAAAGGGAAACTCGACAATTCCATATACCCGTATGGTGGAGTCTATGAGAGAGATGGATAGCGAGGGGATATACAGATATGCGGACAGGGATAGATATGTTTCGGTGCAGACACCTCAGGTCTTCCCTTCAGATATCCTTCTTCAGAGTTATGAACAGGGCTTTTCTACAGAATTTACAGATGATGCATCAGTTGTAGAAAAAGCCGGATTCCCCCTTTCGTTTTTGGAAGGAAACCGGCTTAATATAAAGATAACAACCCCTGAAGATATGAGGTTGGCAGAAGCAATACTTTCTATTGGTTTGGATAATCTTTAACCCAGATCTGCCTTTCGATAGCCTGGTCAAGTGATACCCAAGTCTCTGTCTTTTCCACGTAAGGGATGTTCTGTATGGTGTTGATAAGGACTTTCATCAAGTGGTCGTGGTTAAAACAATAGAGTTTTACAAGCAGTGCGTGGTTGCCTGTAACAAAGTGACACTCCACCACTTCAGAAATCTTCTTGAAATGCTCGATCACCTCTGCGTATTTGCTCGCTTGTGAGAGTTGTACACCTATAAATGCACATACATTGAGTCCCAATGTCTGGGGCTTCACTAATAGTCTGGAACCGGTGATGATTCCGAGGTTCTCCATCTTCTTGACTCTTTGATGGATGGCAGCTCCCGAAACACCACATTCCCTTGCAATTTCCAAAAAGGGCATTCTCGCATTCTTTACGAGATATGACAAAATTTTTTGATCGGTTTTGTCGATTTGGTACTTGGTCATTGTTTTGAAGCTTAAAATTTGTTACAAAGGTAATTTATTTCTTTGAATCTGTAACAATTTTTAAGCAATCATCCAAAGTCAACTCTTCAGCCTTGTGCCCTTTCGGTATCTTGAAATTCTTTTTATTGTGCTTAATATAAGGGCCATAGCGACCATTGAGGACAACTATATCGTGTTCTGGAAATTCTTTGATGTTCTGATTCGAAACTTTCATTTCGTTATCTTTTATAAGGCCAACAGCTTCTTCCAGTGAGATAGTGTAAGGGTTAAGTTTTTTTCCTAATGAAATGAAAGTTTTGCCGATTTTGATGTATGGACCGAATTTCCCTGTAGAGCAGATTACTTCATTGCCATCGTATTCGCCAAGTGTGCGGGGGAGGTTAAAAAGTGATAGTGCCTCCTCAAGGGTTATACTTTCGATCAGTTTACCTTTTGGAAGACTTGCAAAGCGCTTCTCTTTGTCATCACTCTCACCCAGTTGGACAAGGGGACCGAATTTTCCGATACGGGCAAGTACTTTCTTCCCTGTTTTAGGGTCTGTACCCAGCAGTCTTTCAGCATTTTTTGGGAGTGCTTCATGCAGAGTCTTCTCAACATTGGTGTGGAATGGGGCATAGAACTCTCCTATCGGCTTGTTCCAAGTAAGCTTTCCTGCTGCAATTTTGTCGAAATTTTCCTCCTCTTTTGCTGTAAATCCGTAATCTACGATATTAGGGAAGTTGTCGGTAAGGAAATCTGTAACAAGGATGCCGATATCCTGAGGACAGAGTTTCCCCTTTTCTCCTCCGATAATCTCTGTTTTGGTATCAGATGTTATCTTCCCTTTTTTTAGTTTCAGAATAGATATCTGTTTTTCAGTTCCGGGCCTGTTGTCTTTAAGGATATACCCCCTCTGAACAAGGGTTGTTATGGTTGAAGAGTAGGTGGATGGACGTCCGATTCCGATCTCTTCCATCTTCTTGACAAGGGATGCCTCGGTGTATCTGAGCGGTTTTGATGTATATTTCTCAGTTGCGGTGATCTCTACTTGCTCCATCAGCTGATTGAGCTCCAGTACCGGCAGAAGATCCACATCCTCCACATTGTGGTCATCGTCCTGAGATTCGAGATATACTTTCAGAAATCCGTCAAAAAGAACCTGTGACCCCTGAGACTTGAAGATTTCATTCACTTTGTCGGTGGTGATTTCGATGTCGGTTTTCTCAAGGCGGGCATCTGCCATCTGGGATGCTATTGTCCTTTTCCAGATCAGGTCATACAATTTTTTCTCCTGAACTGTCCCCTCTATTGATGTGCGGTCCAGATATGTCGGTCTGATCGCTTCGTGCGCCTCTTGGGCCCCTTTGGTTTTTGTTTTATATTGTCTTGTCTTAGAATATTGCGGACCATACAGCTCTTCGATGCACTTCTTGGCACTGCTTAAGGCAAGTTTTGACAGATTGGTCGAGTCGGTACGCATGTAGGTGATGAATCCCGATTCATAGAGGTGCTGGGCGATATTCATTGTCTGACTTACTGAGAAGCCGTATTTGCGTGAAGCCTCCTGTTGCAGTGTTGATGTGGTGAAGGGGGGTGCGGGTGATTTGGCAACCTCCTTTTTGTCAATTTTTGAAATATGGAAAATTGCATCAACACATTTTTCAAGGAAAGTCTTAGACTCTCCGATGGTTTTGAATCTTGTGTCGAGTGTGCTTTTAATCTTGACAGATGAAGCAGCACCTGCAGGGTGGAAAATGGCGTCAACCTTGAAATATGGTGTCGATTTGAAGGAGATGATCTCCCTCTCCTTGTCTACAATAAGGCGTAGTGTTGCAGATTGTACGCGACCAGCCGACAATGCCGGTTTTATTTTTTTCCAGAGGACAGGGGAGAGTTCAAAGCCTACAAGTCGGTCAAGAACTCTTCTTGCCTGCTGAGCGTTTACAAGATTGATGTCTATATCCCTTGGATTCTCAATGGCATTGAGGATTGCATCTTTTGTAATCTCGTGGAATACAATTCGTTTTGTTTTCTTGGGGTCAAGTTTGAGCGTCTCCATCAAGTGCCATGCAATTGCCTCACCTTCTCGGTCTTCATCGGATGCAAGCCAGATGGTTTGTGCCTCTGCAGCGGCCTCTTTGAGTGCGGTTACCACCTTCTTTTTCTCTGCTGAGACAATATACTCGGGGACAAATCCCCCATCTATGTCTATTCCCAGATTTTTTTTTGCCAAGTCACGAATGTGACCGAAGCTCGATTTGACAGTGTAATCCTTCCCCAAAAATTTCTCGATAGTCTTGGCCTTTGCCGGAGACTCAACTATAACTAAATTCACTCCCATGATGCAAATAATCAACGAACGTGCAAAGTAAGGTATAAACTAAGGTAAAAACCAAATTTTTTCATTAAATTTGTCAGTTATAAGCATTGAAAAGATGAAGGAAAAAACACGAAAAAGATTGGTCAAAGCGCTCTGGATAGTGGGTTTGGGTCCATTCATTGCGCTAATTTTATTTATCCTCTTTGTCGGTCTGTTTGCCCAGATCCCCTCTTTTGAGGAGTTGGAAAATCCAAAAAGCAATCTTGCTACGCAGCTTATTTCGGAGGATGGGGAGATAATCAATACCTATCATATTGAGAACCGTTCCTATGTTAAGTTTTCAGATTTGTCCCCAAATCTGGTGAATGCAGCCCTTGCCACCGAAGATATCCGGTTTTACAGGCACTGTGGCATTGACTTCAGGGGGTTGGCACGTGTGGCGGTGAAAACTGTGATGATGGGTAATGCCCGTTCTGGTGGTGGAAGTACAATTACCCAGCAGTTGGCAAAAACCCTCTTTCCCAGAGATACAGCAAAAAACAATTTCCCAGGAGAGGCGGAGTTCAAACTCGTTGTAAACAAATTCAAGGAGTGGATTACCGCTGTCAAACTGGAGAGGAACTATACCAAAGATGAGATTATGGCGATGTATATGAATGCCATATTCTTCGGTAGCAATGCCTATGGAATCAAGGCTGCTTCCCAGACATTTTTCGCAAAAGAACCGTGGGAGCTGAATGTGCAGGAGAGTGCTACCCTCGTGGGTATGGTGAACAAGCCTACAAGGTTCAATCCGGTGATCAATTATGACAGGTCGATTGCAAGGAGAAACCACGTATTATCCCAAATGGAAAAATATGGTTTTCTGGATAAAGCCCAATATGACTCAATCGTTCTCCTTCCGATTGAGCTCTCTTACAAGAAACAGGATCACAACTCGGGACTTGCCCCATATTTCAGGGATATGCTCAAAAAGTATATGAATGCCTCTGAACCCAGAAAATCGGCCTACTATTTCAAAGAGGACTACAGGGCAGATTCACTCTTGTGGGAGGAGGATCCACTCTACGGATGGCTTAATAAAAACAAGAAACCGGACGGTACCAAATACAATCTGGATAAAGATGGTTTGAAAATATACACAACGCTCAATTCGAAGATGCAGAGATATGCCGAGGAGGCAGTTGTGGAGCATTTGTCTAAGAATCTCCAACCCTCTTTTAGCGCAGAAATCAGAAGAAAACCCAACAAACCCTTTGCCGTCGATACCCCTGCTGATCTTGCTGAAAAACTTATGCAGCAGGCGAGGAGGTGGAGTGACAGGTATCGCAATATGAAAGCTGCAGGGGCGAGTGATAAGGAGATTGAGCAAAGTTTCAATACAAAGACAAAAATGAGGGTGTTCTCATGGAACAAGAACGGATATGTGGACACCACCATGACCCCTAATGACTCGATCAGACACTATAAATCGTTCCTCAGAGGTGCTTTTCTTGCAATGGAGCCACATACCGGTCACATCAAGGCCTATGTCGGTGGCCCTGATTATAGATATTTCAAATATGACAACGTAAGACAGACCAAACGACAGGTAGGTTCCACAATCAAACCATTCCTTTATACTCTGGCGATGCAGGAGGGTTATATCCCTTGTGACAAGGTGATGAATGTGCCTCAAACATTTATTGTGGGCGATACCACCTGGACACCGAAGAGTACAGACAGAGAGGAGTGGATCGGTCGCACAGTTACATTGAAATGGGGCCTGACAAACAGTAGTAACAATATCTCTGCTTATCTGATGAAGCAGTTCGGTCCTCAGGCGATGGTCAATATGTGCCGTAAGCTTGGAATTACCACCTATCTTCCGGCGGTCCCTTCTTTGTGCGTAGGACCGGCAGATATTACTGTGATGGAGATGGTAAGTGCATACAACACTTTCCCGAGCAGGGGTGTAAATATCAGCCCTATGATGGTGACAAGAATTGAGGATCAACACGGAAACGTCCTTGGAATTTTTGCACCGAGAAAGAGGGAATCGATCAGCGAAGCAACTGCTTATCTGATGGTGAACTTGATGCAAGGTGTTGTGAATGAGGGTACAGCGGGGAGATTGAAGTGGAAATATAAACTTGAAGGACAGTTGGCGGGGAAAACAGGAACAACCAATGACCAGTCGGACGGATGGTTTATAGGATACACACCAAAGTTGACAGCAGGTGCATGGGTGGGTGCTGAGGACCGCCAAGTCCATTTTGAGTCGCTTGCACTGGGCCAAGGCTCCAATATGGCACTTCCAATATGGGGTCTTTTCATGCAGAAAGTGGTGGAAGACGGCACTTTGGGAATAACCCCACAAGATAAATTCATTGCCCCTCCGGGTCTCGTTCTTAATCTTGATTGTGATGGAAGTGATGCAGACGCTGAGGTGGTGAAGCAGGAACAACAGGATGACTTATTCTTTTAACGGATGAAAAAAAATATAGCACTCGTATATGGCGGATACTCCTCTGAATGGGAGGTCTCTGTAAAAAGCGCAAAGAATGTCTTTGAACACATTGATCCATTGCTTTACAACAAATATGAGGTCTTTGTGTGCAAGGAGGGGTGGAAAGTTCTCCTCCCCGATGGAGATGTGGAGATTGATCGTTCAGATTTCTCTTTTACTCAAAACGGGGAGAAGGTGAGATTTGATAAGGTATTTATCATGATTCATGGCACCCCAGGCGAAAATGGTCTGATGCAGGCCTATTTTGAGTTGATTGGTTTACCACATACCGGCTGTTCTGCTATGACATCTACCCTTGCTTTTGATAAATTTGCATGCAAGACATATCTGAAAGAGGCGGGGATAACCCTTGCAAAGGATCATTTCCTACGCAAAGGGGAAAATTACTCTCCAGGGGAGATTGTTGAGAAATTGGGACTACCCCTCTTTGTCAAGCCCAATCAGGGTGGGAGCAGTTTCGGCATTACAAAGGTAAAAAGGGTTGAAGATCTCGATGCTGCGATTGAGCTTGCTTTCAGGGAAGATGACAGTGTTCTGATTGAGGAGGCAATCTCCGGCAGGGAACTTACAATGGGGATTTATAAGGAGAACGGTCTCATGAAGACCCTCCCTGCCACAGAAATTATCCCGGAAAATGAGTATTTTGATTATGAGGCAAAATATCTGGGGGCAAGCCAGGAGGTGTGTCCGGCGGATATCCCTGTTCAGGTGTATGATAAGATTGCAGCGGCAACAAAAAGGATTTACAGGCGTTTCGGTTGCAACGGTCTTGTCAGAATGGACTACATTCTTAAAGGTGATGATGCATATTTTCTTGAGATAAATCCCATCCCGGGTATGACAGATACGAGTCTTGTTCCCCAGCAGGTAAGGGAGGCCGGTATCGATATGAAATATTTTATAACACAAATTATAGAAAACTGATTTGTCAAGATGAGAAGGTGGTTATTTGCTTTAGTGCTCTTATTGTGTTCATTTGCCGTTTATGGACAAAAGGGGGTTGTATATGTGGATGAAAACAGTAATGGAAGGATGGATGATGGGGAGAAAGGGTTGAAAGGGGTTGTATTGTCCGATGGTTTTTCCATTGTGAAAAGTGGCAGAAACGGAGAGTTTTCGATAGAGTTGGGGGATAGGGCCCGATTCGTTACCCTGTACACCCCTACAGGATACCGCCATACTACCCCGTTTTATATAGATGTGAGGGGTGGGGCCGACCAGACATTTGAGTTCGGTCTGGTCCCTGCAGAAGATTTTACAGGAAAATTTATCCAGTTCTCCGATATCGAAGAGAGGAGTTATCTCGACTGGATGGATGACTTCAAGGGGTATGTGAAGAGCCAAAAGGTCGATTTTGTGGCGGTAACAGGGGATATCTGTTATGCTCAGGGACTTGCTATAAACGGGAAAGATTTCAATACCGATGATGTAGGGGTAAGGATGGTATATACAATGGGAAACCACGATTTGATAAAAGGATATAAAGATAGCCAGGGGAGGGATTATGGAGAGAAATTGTATGAGGACAATTTCGGTCCTCTGTGGTACTCATTCAATATAGAAGGTGTCCATTATATGGTAACCCCGATGCTTTCAGGGGATGCAAAACCCACATATACCCCTGATGATGTTTACAGTTGGATGCGGGCAGATCTGGAAACCATTCCGCAAGGCACCCCTGTTGTGATTTTCAATCATGGCATCCTTGGAAATACAGAACATCTCCTTCTGAAAACAGAGAAGCAGACTTTGGATTTGTCAAAATACAATGTCATAGCATATATCTATGGACACAACCATGTCAACTACCACTATACCAATAGCAACGGTACGCAGATGATATGTACAATAGCCCCCAACAAAGGTGGCAATGACCACTCCCCTTCAAGTTGGAGATTATTCAAGTATGATGGCTCGAAACTTACCAATACCCTTCACTATTACCCCATAATCAAGCATATTGCCGCCAGAGGGGTAGTCAGGGGGGATAAGGTTGAGATCTCGGCTGTAGTATATGACGGGAAATCAGATGTGGAAAATGTGAGATTGATTCATAACAAGAGTGCTGTCAATATGGAGCAGGTGAATGAATTTGTGTGGAGGGTGGAGCTCCCTTATACAGAGGGAAGATATCAGATAGGTGTACTTTTCTCAGATTCTGAAGTTAGGATGGAGGATGTGAAATTCCCTGATGGCATCGTATGGGAGAGACAACTCAGATCTTTGGCCGGATTGGGGACACCTGTGGTGTCGGAAAATCTCATTTATGTCCCATTGGTGGATGATCAGATGAGCGAGAATTGCGGTGTGTGCGCTATTGATAAAGAGAGTGGGAAAGAGGTCTGGTACTACAAGACAGGAGGTTCGGTAAGAAACAATATGGTTCTTGAAAATGGTCTTCTATACCTTTCGGACATAACTTCTGTAATATATGCACTTGATCCATTCAGTGGTGAACTTGTGTGGAAATACAAGTTCAGGACAGATGGCCTTTACCCGTGCAATACCCAAGGTGTATGTTACCACGATGGAAAACTATATGTCGGGCAGGGTTCCAATATGGTGGCCCTCGATGCAAAGGATGGTTCTTTGATCTGGCAAAACACCTCTGGCAAGAGTGGCGGCATTACAGATGTCTCTACCTATTTTGTGGCAGATGGTGTATTGTGTGTAAACTCCTATTGGGTGGCAAGATATGGTTTTGATGCCTCAACAGGTGAACTGCTTTGGGAAAAGAGGGATTCTGAGAACAGATACAGTACAGGAACACCTGTTTACAAGGATGGTAAAATATACTATACAGCATATCAGACTTTGGTAGAGATGGATCCCAAGAGTGGAGAGGAGACAAAGAGGGGGAAACAGGGACATATATTCAACACCCGCTCGAGGATGTTGATCAAGGATGATATGGTAGTGGTCGGCACTTCAAACCACGGTATGACCGGGTACAAATTGTCAGATTTTTCACAAGTGTGGAACACAACCATAATGCCTGCATTGATCTATACCTCCCCTTATACCAAGAGTTATGAGATGTCGATTGAGGGGGATCCCGTACTTTTCGGGGACAATTTCATTTATGGGGCAAATGATGGTTATGTCTATTGCAATACCATCGAAAAAGGTAGTTATGTGTGGAGATTTGAGATGGGACTTCCGGTTTTGGCTACCCCTGTGATTGATGGTGAATATCTCTATCTTCTCGATATGGGTGGAAATCTTGTAAAACTTACACTGAATGACCTATAAAGAGTTCGTGACCAAGTCCATTGATGCCCTGCAGGAGCTCTATTCCATAAATGAATCAAAAGCTATTGCAGTCAGGGTCCTTACACACTTTTTGAATGTCTCTGACTACGAGTATCTGGTGGAACCGAATGTGATAATTCCCAAGCCGGAACTGAAAAGATTGCAGGGGGCACTGGAGGAACTTCTTGCGAGCAGACCGGTGCAGTATGTCCTCGGATATGAGAATTTTGGCGGTTTCAGGTTCAATGTGTGTGAATCTGTCCTTATTCCAAGGCCTGAGACAGAAGAATTGGTCCGTATGATCCAGCATCAATGGGATAGTGATAGGATGTCAGAACTGAAAATTCTCGATTTGTGTACAGGGTCGGGATGCATCGCACATACCCTTGCAGCATATTTCAGAAAATCGCAAGTGATTGGATGTGATCTCAGTGATGATGCTTTGAAGGTGGCGCAAGAGCAGAATATTTCGGAAAACAGACCCCTGTTCTTCAAATGGGATGTCCTTGCAGGTCCCCCTGATGAGAGGGATATAGCATCTTCTTCAAGTACCCTTCCAGATCTGGAGGAGGTGGATATTCTGGTAAGCAATCCCCCTTATGTGTGTGAGAAAGAGAGAGACTTTATGAGTGACAATGTCCTTGAATATGAACCCTCAATGGCCCTTTTTGTCCCGGACAATGACCCTTTGAGGTTCTACAGGGCTTTTGCCCAATGGGCAATTACTGTAGTTAAAGTGGGTGGTAAAGGGTATTGTGAAATCAATGAGGCATACCACAAAGAGGTTGTTACCCTCTTTGAAGAGTTTGGTTTCAGTGATGTCATTATGGTGGAGGATATCCATACAAAACCACGTATGGTCTATTTTACAAAGTGGTTCTGATCCCCCTATTGGAAAAGTTTTCTGCAAAGGGCTGCGATATCAGAGACCTCGACAACCTCTATCCCCTTTCCCTTTTTGGAGTTGTGACCGGAGGTGGTGTTGTAGGGTGATATATATATCTTCTTGTATCCAAGTCTCTCTGCTTCGGCAATTCTCCTCTCTATCTGTCCTACAGGACGAAGTTCTCCGCTCAGACCCACCTCTGCTGCAAAACATGTGCTTGTGGGGATGTGCAGGTCAAAGTTGGAGGATAGGATGGAGCATATAACGGCAAGATCGCAGGCGGGATCTGTCACCTTCATCCCCCCGGCAATATTGAGGAACACATCTTTTGCAGATAATTTGAATCCGGCCCTCTTTTCAAGAACTGCCAGCAGCATATTCATCCTCCTTACATCAAATCCTGTTGCTGAGCGCTGGGGCATTCCGTAGGCAGCGGTAGAGACGAGGGCTTGCACCTCAATCAGAAATGGACGGGTGCCATCCAGCATGGCGCCGACAGCTATTCCGCTCAGGTTCTCCTGATGCATCGGAGTGAGGATCTCCGACGGATTGCTCACCTCTTTCAGTCCGGTGTTGAGCATCTCGAAAATTGCAAGCTCCGCAGTCGATCCGAATCTGTTCTTTATCCCCCGGAGGATCCGGTAAGAGTGCCTTGTGTCCCCTTCAAACTGGAGAACGACATCGACTATGTGCTCAAGAATTTTAGGTCCTGCAATTGCACCATCTTTAGTTATGTGGCCGATGAGGATTACGGGGACGTTGCTCTCTTTTGCATACCTCAAAAGGGCTGCAGCACATTCACGTACTTGTGTTACGGAGCCGGGAGAGGAGTCAAGGGTTTCTGAATAGATTGTCTGGATCGAGTCTATTATCAGAAGTTCAGGTGCACTCTCTTCTGCTGTCCTGATTATGTTTTCCAGAAGAGTTTCGCCCAGAATGAGACAATTGTCAAGATTTTCAGTCCCATCTGGGGCAAGTCTTTGGGCACGCAATTTTATCTGTCTTGGGGACTCCTCTCCGGAAACATATAGTGTCCTCAAAGATGGACATTGGATGGGGATCTGGAGGGAGAGGGTAGATTTGCCTATGCCAGGTTCGCCTCCGATAAGCACCATTGAACCCCTTACAAGACCACCTCCCAGAATCCTCTCTATTTCACCATTACCTATGCTGATACGGCTCTCTTGGGTGATATCTATCTGGTTGATCGGGGTAGGTCTTGCTTCTGAGATTTTCAGAAGAGATCTGCTTCGCCCCCCTGATACAGATTTCCCTGAAGGGGCTTTGGGCTCCTCAATCATAGTATTCCATTCACCACAGGCCGGACATCTTCCAAGCCATTTCGCACTCTCATTGCCACAAGAGGAACAGAACCATGCACTTTTATTTTTTGCCATATCGGTAATGATGTTAGTATTCACCACAAAAATAGTTATATTTGTGGAGAATAATTAATCTGAAACGATATGAAAAAATCTTTTTTCTCTTTACTCCTTGCTGTGTTGTTTGTTCCAATGGCAGGGTATTCCCAAAACGATTGTTGTTATGATGATATAGTCAAATCTCTCGATGAGTATGTAGAGCAGGTAAAGAGAGATTGGCGTATTCCTGGAATGGCATTCTCAGTTATAAAGGATGGAAACGTTGTCTTGTCAAAAGGTTATGGTGTAAATGTGATGGGTGGTGACAGTAAGGTGGAGGAGAATACTATATTCCAGATAGGTTCTGTCTCAAAATCTTTCACAGCCGCCGTGATGGCATCAATAGTGGACGAAGGCCTTGTGTCCTGGAGCGACACAGTAAAGAATATCCTCCCCGACTTTGACTGGAAAGACAATTATGTGGAGGAGAATATGCTTGTGCAGGATCTTATGACACACAAGACAGGTATTGGCGGACAGGTGGGGACATATATCCCCAATCTTGGATATGACAGGGATGATGTATATAAAATGATGGGACTTATTACCCCAAAATACCAATTCAGAAATACCTATGCATACAATAACATCACTTTCATTATCGCAGCGAAAGTGATTGAGAAGGTGACAGGAAAAAGTTGGGAGGAGAATGTACACAGCCGTATCCTTGAACCGCTCGGTATGACATCTACTTCTGTAAATGGTGAAGGGTCAGAGATCGAGAACGGATTCGCAGATGCCGGAGCAAAAGCGAGTACTCCACACGAGTTCTATTATGTGAAAGACTCGATGCATGTCGCACCACTTTACGGCCCGGAACAGGCTTTGTGGTGGGAGACTGTCATCGGCCCGGCAGGAAGTGTCAATTCAAATGTTGTGGATATGATAAAATATGCACAGTTCCATCTTGATATGGGGAAAGTGGGAGATAAGCAGATAATTTCCGAGAAGCAGATGAAATACCTTCATAAAGGAGAGACAATTGTATCACAAACAGATACCTACACAAGACTTTATGCCCATTGCTGGTTCGCAGAGCAGAATAACAGATACAAACTGTGGTTCCATACAGGTACAACCTGGGGTTTTACTGCGATCTGTGCTTTTGTCCCCGAACTTGACTTGGGTTTGGTCGTATTGTGCAATAGTGAGGTTCCTGCAGATCCACGTTATGCAATTATGAGAAGGACAATTGACCTGTTCCTTGGGGAAGAGGAGTTGAAAGATTACAATACTGAATATCTTGAGGAGTGGTATAAGGATAATAGAAATGCTGTAGCACGTTCAGAAGAGGAGGCTGCTCCTGAACAACTCCCTGCACCTAAATATAAAGCATTGGTAGGACACTACCATAAAGGTCCCCTTTTCGGATGTGCTGAGGTCTCTCTTGAGGATGGTGACCTTTATATAAAGATAGGCAAGAAAGGGTGGAAACATAAAATGACTCATGTTAATGGAAATACATTTTCATTCCGTTCTGACGGACACGAATTCCCTGTAACATTTACCATGGATGAAAAAGGGAAGAAAGGGGTATCGTTGCTGGTTGAATTCGGCTACGGAGAGGAAAATGATTTTGGCCCATGGGAGAGGGAATAATCTAAAACTATTACATATATGAAAAAATTTGCATTAGGAATCCTATCGCTGCTCTTTGTCTTTCAGAGCATGATGGCTCAGCCCATCATCGGAGTCTCTTCGGTATCATCTTCAAGTTCTGCAAGTGCTCCCCTAACATATATCAATGCAATAAGAAATGCAGGAGGTATCCCACTGGTCATTCCGATGACAACAGATACAGTCCAGTTGAATGCAATTCTTAATACCATTACCGGTCTTGTCATGACAGGAGGTGAAGATGTCAATCCCCTCCCTTATTATGGAGAAGAGCCACATCCCAAGATGGGTGAGATTGCACCAGAGAGGGATGCTTTTGATTATACACTGATCCAGATGGCTGTCAAGAAAGGGATCCCTGTCCTTGGAATCTGTCGCGGTATGCAAATGCTGAATGTGGCAATGGGGGGAAGCCTTATACAGGATATCCCATCACAAGTAAAGGGGTCAATGGTAGATCATAGACAAGAGGCGCCAAACTATTGTGCAACCCATACCATAATCATACAGAAAAAATCTCTTCTTTACGATCTGCTGCAGACAGAGAGCATTGCTGTAAACTCATTCCACCACCAGGCGGTGAAAAAAACAGCTCCATCGCTTAAGGTGATTGCTGTGGCAAAAGATGGTGTTGTAGAGGCTATTGAAGGGACAGGAAAAGTGAGGGCACTGGGTCTCCAATTCCATCCTGAAGCATTTGCCAGCAGAGGGGAGTGTGAGTTCTCACCGATTTTTGAGTGGCTGGTCAATGAGGCTAAGATAAGCGTCCTCCCTCTTTAATAAGATCTAAAATCTTCTCATTAAGTTGGGAAGATTTTTTTAATGTCTCAAGTGATACATTCATTCTGTATCTCCATTGGTTATCCCTGTTTGACGGGGTATTTATACGTTCATCGGCAGGGTTGGCTACCCTCATCTGTTCAGATAGAGAGAGCCAGTCCTGAAGAGGGAGTATAGTAAACATAGCAGGGCTGTCCAGATGATTCTGAATAATTTTCTTGCATATATTGGGGGTGCATAGGATAGGGGCATTCCCCTTTCCATGGAGCGAGTCGCGGTAGTATTCTCGTGTGAGTTCCCGATCCTCTTTCCACCACCCTGTGAGGGTGTTCATGTCGTGGGTGCCGGTAGCACAGACAGAGAGGTATGGATAGTGGGCAGGATCTCCGAATCTCTTGCCGAACTCTTTGGGCATCCTCTCAATTTCAAGTGTAAGGATCTTCAGATTGTGCAGCACTTCGGGAACACAATCGGGAATCATCCCAAGATCTTCTGCGCAGGGGAGCATATTGGATGCACTTATCAGCTCAGGAAGCTTCTCATAACCTTTCTCTTCCCAGAATTTGTTGTGCCTTATGTAGTAAAAGTTGTGATGAAGTGAGTAGAACCGCTCCTTCTCATCTTGAGAAAGTGTCTCAAACTCTTCTTGGGTGAATGGAGAAATTCTGGGGTGGTACAACCCCTTTTCTATAGGATCTTCAACATAGAGCCCGGGGACGAATTTGCCGCAGGCAGATTTGATCTCTTCGACGGTGAGTGGGAGTGCCGGTGAGAAATGCCCCAGGAGTCCACTCTTCAATGGTCTTGGGATCTCCCATATTCTGAAAAATCCGAGTATGTGGTCAATTCTGTATGCATCAAAGTATTGGGACATGATGCCAAGACGCTTTTTCCACCATGCAAATCCATCTTTTGCCATCGCTTCCCAATTGTATGTGGGGAACCCCCAGTTCTGCCCATCTGCAGAGAATGCATCAGGTGGGGCTCCTGCCTGGGAATCGAGATGGAATAGTTCGGGTTCTGTCCAGGCCTCTACACTGCAAGGGGAGATTCCGATGGGGATATCCCCTTTGAGGGCAACACCCAGACTATGTGTATATTCTACAGCCTCCAGAAGTTGTTTCCATAGTTGGTATTGCAGGAAGATGTAGAATTTGTCCTCTTTTGTTGGTGTTCTTTTAGGGTTATATCTTTCGTTCCATGAACGGAAATCGGCTGTACCGTATTTGTCACGTAATGAAGAAAATCGGCTGTATGGGAGGAGCCACTCCTTGTTGCTTTTGTAGAATGAGTAGTATTTGGGCTCAGTTGCAACCTCTTCTCCATATCTTTCAAAGAGGATGCGGGCATATTTCATCTTGAAGCGGAACACTTTGTCATACTCCACAAAGGGGGCTTCGTTGAGTCTTTTGCGCCCCTCTTCAAACTCTATCTCCTCTTCGGGAGAGAGTGGGGCGATTGATTGGAGATTGATGTATATGGGGTGCAATGCATTTACCGATATGCAGTTGTATGGGTATGAATCGTTCCACCCCCCATCAGTCGTGGTGTCATTTATCGGGAGGAGCTGGATTATCTGCTGACCTGTAGACCGGCACCATTGTGCAAGCTGCTTAATATCGAGAAATTCCCCTATTCCGCAGTCAGATTCACTCCGGAGGCTGAATACTGGTATTGCACAACCTGCATATTTCGGGTTCTGGAAGCTGAATCTTGCTGCTGAGTGCTCTATTGATAGAGTCTCTCCCCTCCCCATCTCCTCAAGGGTGGCAGAGTGGTTCTCCCCATCTTCCCAGACAATATCCCCATTATCCATCTTTTTAATGAATTTGTACTCGAATGAGCGGGGTAGTTTTCCCACTTGCAGATGGATTTCCCATTTTGCTCCATGAATAGGGAGTAGGGGGAGGGCATCATCTGTATTCCACATCCCGAGAGTTTTGCAATTGCCACAGATATAGATATTGCCGTTTTTCTCAACATTAGGAGCAAGTACTTTGATGATTACCTCCTGAGAGTATTTATGGGTCTGGGTGGGTATATTGCTCTCATGGGCAAGGTATATGTTAGAAAATGGAGTTCGTAGAAATGGTGCGTTGAATGTGTTCCCTTGCCAACCGTCCAGAAGGGTGATTTTATTGGATGATGGACTCAGAGCAAGAATCCTGTCACTTCCGACCTCGGGGATAATATTGCCGTTCTGATCTTTGACAAAATAGCGGTAAGTGATGATCCTCTCTTTCAGGTGTGATATTTTAATGGAAAGTGACCATCTGTGTGGACCATATTCCATAAGGGGGGCTTTCTCTATTTTGTTGTTGCCAAGTTCCGGAATAGATCCCACCACATAGACATTCTGACCGAATGTGGTGTGGAAATCGACACTGAATAGGATTTTCATCTGCTATAGATCGATTGAGAGTCCAATGTTGAGGATCCCTTTGAAGCCGAATCCAAGTTCTCCGAAAACGCCGAAGGTGTTGCCGTATCTGAGTTTGCAGACGGTGATATGGTATGCCACCTGACAACCACGGCTGTCGGATGGAATCGCGTCAAGGATGTTCTGATCAAGGTCCCAGTTCTTCACTGCAACATCTCTGTCCATATATGCCACACCAAGGTAAAGACCTGACTCCATTGTCAGTGCCCCCTCCTGAAAGTATGTCCAGTTTGCAGAGAGCATGCCTACATAGTTGTTTACGCTCTGGCTGTAGATAGCAGGACCCACTTTGTCACCAATTGTGGGGCATATATCAGATTGTGCAAAGCTGTAACCTCCAAAAATTCCAATAGAGAGATCTCTCCTGATCCTGAAATTGTATCCGATACCTGGAGTTCCGGAAAAAATCTGGTGTGTGGTCTCGAACTCTTTGAAGCTGTTGGGTGCCTTAAGCATAGTTACAAGTTCAAGAACTGTGGGGCTACCGTATTGTATATATATCTCATTTTTAGGGAAATATTCTGAATCTCTCTCCACTTGTCCAAAGGATGGAACTGTAGCAAAAACTGTGATGAGAAGGAGTGATAATATGATTTTTCTCATGATATATGTTCTTTAGTTTGGGTGCTAAAATTAGTAATTTTTCTTTTTCTGACAGTCAAAAAGGAGATGATTCCGCAAAGAATCATTGTTATAGCCTGACTCTCATGTGAAATGGTGGCAAAAATAACGCCAGATGTTTGTTCTATTCCATAGATTGAGAACAGGGCCAGACTCAATACGAAATGATATGCCCCGATTCCCCCCTGTACAGGAATTATCCACCCAAGACTACCTACAACCATCAGAAACAGAGCATCTACACCATTCAGCCCTACAACCTGGGGGAATGCCTTGATAGTGGCATAACTCATAAACCAATATGATCCCCAGATAAGGGTAGTGAAGAGGAGAAATCTCCACTTGTGAGGCATCTTGATCCCAGCCATCAATCCATCTTTCAACCCTGAGGCTATAGAGAAGAATTTTTTTATCAATCGGTTTTTCTTAAGCTTTTCTCTGAAAACATACAGCAGGATACAAATTACAATAAGGAGGGTGGCAACAGAGACAATCAGCCATATTGCATCAAAAGGGAGTCTCTGAATCAGAGGGTTCCAGATCTGTTCGGTCATGAAGTTCCCGAAACGGTCCCACCTGATCATCAGTACCGAGAAGAGCACCACTGCATAGCATATCATATCCCAGCTACGTTCAAGTACAACGGTACCGAGTACAGATTCAAATGAGGCTTTTCCTGTGGATGAAATGACGCCGCATCTTACAAATTCTCCAGCTCTGGGGAGGGCAAAATTCGAGAGATATGCGATGGTAATTCCGTCATATGACTCTTTTCGGGTGATGGATTTGTTCAAAGGGAGCATGATATATCTCCATCTCACTCCCCTGAAAACAAAAACAAGAATGCTGACGAGCATTGAGGCTCCGATCCATCCGAAATTGCAACTCTTCAAACCTTGTATAAAGTCACTCCACTTTACCCCTTTGAAGGCAAAATAGAGCAGAGCAACCCCAATGAGGAGCATGATTGCCCATTTCCAGTCTATGCGAAATGGTTTCTTGCTCATACAAGACGGTTGGTGGCGGTGTCGGGGAATACAAGGTGTGGCTTGTATTGGCTTGCCTCCTCTTCTGTCATCAGGGCGAAGGACATGATGATTGCGATGTCTCCTACATTGAAAAGGTGTGCTGCAGCGCCATTAAGGGCAATTTTTCCACTCCCTTCCTCTCCGGGAATGGCATAAGTTTCCAGCCTGGCACCATTTGCGATGTTTACAACAAGGACCTTCTCCCCTTCGTAAAGACCCGCAGCCCTCATCAGGGCGGTGTCAATGGTTATACTGCCGATGTAGTTGAGATTTGCCTCAGTGACAGTAACTCTGTGTATTTTGGATTTAAGGATTTGCAATAACATTTTACTTGAGTTTTAAGTTGTCAATTAACCTTACAGGGTGTGCATATACGGCACAGGAGAGCTGTATGCTTGCAGCATCATCCCATGATGTGACCGGTTCCAGAGTTCGGGCGTTGATTATCTCTACATATTCTGTCTCGAGAAGAGGATTCGAGTTGATATCTGCTGTGATTTTTTCTATTGCCTGTGAAACAGAGATTTTACCCACCATCTCAACCCCTTTGGAGATGCATTTGTAGATATGGGGAGCAGCTGCTCTTTGTTCAGGAGTCAGAAGCTCATTGCGTGAACTCAAAGCGAGACCATCTTCACCCCTTGCTATAGGGCAGCGGACAATCTCAACAGGAAGATTGAGATTTTCAGTAAAGTACTCAATGATGGCAAGTTGCTGGAAATCTTTCTCTCCGAAGAATGCGTGGGTAGGTCTTACGATGTTGAACAGACGGGTAACCACCTGTGCCATACCATTGAAGTGTCCGGGTCTGCGAGGCCCCTCTCCATATTGGTCCAGACCACCCAGATCGAATATTGTCTCATCTAAAGGGGAACCGTCATTGTTGGCTGCATTCGGATAGATATCTACAACCCTTGGGGCAAACACAATATCCACACCTACAGGGGACACGAGTTGACAATCCCTCTCAACTGTCCTTGGATAGGTGTTGAAATCGTTCTGGTTGTTGAACTGCGTAGGATTTACAAAAATGGAGATAATGGTTACATCACACTCTTGAACAGATCTTCTGATAAGAGAGAGATGCCCCTCGTGGAGAGCCCCCATTGTGGGGACAAAGCCCACTTTCTTGTCGCTGCCTATTGCAGCACGGGCAGACTCGAACTCTGCCAATGTCTTAGCTATAATCATTCTGCATAGAATTTCGATGCAAATGTAATGTCTCCCAAAAACATATCCAAACATCCTTGTGAAATATAGGACTTAACTTTATCTTTGTGTGGTAAAAAAATCGGTTATGAAGTCAATTTTAGGTATAGGAAATGCCCTTACAGATATTCTGGCAGTGCTCCCAAATGATTTATTGTTGAAGCAGTACCATCTTCCTAAAGGGAGTATGCAGCATGTAGATCAGGCTACTGGAGACAAGATTTGGGCAACCCTCAAACCAATGGGGGTGGAGTATGTGGCAGGTGGATCTGCAGCCAATACAATCAATGGTGCGGCAGTGTTTGGAATGAGGGCTGGATTTATCGGAAAGGTTGGGGATGATGATTTGGGTGCCTTGTACAAATCTGACCTTGAAAGGAACGGAATCAAAGCGACACTTCTCAAAGGGAAATCTTCATCGGGAAGGGCAATGGTCTTTATATCCAATCCAAATGCCGAAAGGACATTTGCAGTATATCTTGGTGCTGCTCTTGAAATGGTCCCTGAAGATTTGAAACCGGAGTTTTTTCAAGGGTATGATTATTTCCATATTGAGGGGTATCTCGTTCAGAACCAAAGTCTTCTCAGAAGGGCTGTTGAACTTGCCAAAGAGGCTGGATTGATTATCTCCATTGACATGGCCTCATACAATGTAGTAGAGTCAAATGATGCGTTTCTGCACGATATCGTAGAAAATTATGTAGATATAGTTTTTGCAAACGAGACAGAGGCCCTTGCATATACAAAACTCCCACCTCGCGAGGCTCTTGATGCTATTGCTGCCACCTGTAAGATAGCTGTTGTAAAGGTGGGCAAAGAGGGCTCTATGGTCAAGAGCGGTGATGAGTACCACTTCATAAAACCATGGCCGGCAAATGCGATAGATGCAACAGGCGCAGGAGATATATATGCTGCAGGATTCCTGTATGGACACTCTTTGGGACTTCCCCTTAAGGTGTGTGGAAATATCGGCTCCATCATATCTGCCAAAGTTGTAGAAGTGGTGGGGGCAAAAGTGGATATCCCACGCTGGAAAGTTGCAAAGCAGGAGATCCGCGAGATGATAGAACCTTTGATGAAATAGGGGAATCTGTTAGAACAGACCGTATAGCTGGGCATCTATTCTGTCAATGATCTGACTCAGATGCTCAGGATTCTCTTCGAATTTCAGCTCATCGACATTTACAACAAGGAGTGGACCGTCTTTGTAGTTCTCAATCCACTCTTCATATCTGTCATTCAATCCTTTCAGATAGTCGATACGGATGCTGCTCTCATACTCTCTCCCCCTTTTCTGAATTTGTGCAACAAGATTGGGGATTGATGATTTAAGGTAGATGATAAGATCTGGAGCTTTCACCAATGTGGTCATCAGATTGAACAAGGATGAGTAGTTCTCAAAGTCCCTTGAGTCCATTAGACCCATTGCATGAAGGTTGGGGGCAAATATGCGAGCATCTTCGTAGATGGTCCTGTCCTGGATGATGTTTTTGCTGCTGTTGCGGATGTTTACCACATCTTCAAACCTTCTGTTGAGAAAGTAGATCTGTACATTGAAGGACCAGCGTCTCATATCGGTGTAGAAATCTGCAAGATATGGGTTGAAATCGACATCTTCAAATTTAGGCTCCCATCCATAATGTTTTGATAATAAACCTGTAAGGGTTGTTTTCCCACTTCCGATATTTCCAGCAACAGCGATATGCATATTTTTTACCTCCGATAAATTAAATGTTCAGATGACAAATATACCAACTCTTTTCGTAATTTTGCCACTATGATAAAGACTTTTTATTTCAATGATCTCCGTACCTGCTGCTATGTGCTGTGGGATGAGACAAAAGAGTGCGCTATTGTAGATGCGGGATGTCTGACCGAAAGTGAGAAGGGCAGACTTGTAAAATTTATTGATGAGAACGGTTTGAAGCCGGTAAAACTGATCAACACCCATGGCCATTTTGACCATGTGATGGGAATGATGTTTGTAATGAAACAGTGGGGAATCCCCTGTTATATGAACAAAAATGATCTTTCACAACTCTCAAGAAGCAAATCTTACGGAGAGTATTTCGGATACGATTTCGAAGCGCCTACCCAGGATTGCATCGATATTGAGGATGGGGATGAGATTACTTTTGGAAGTACCGTTTTGAAAGCAAGACACACCCCCGGACACACTCAAGGCTGTGTGATACTTTACAACGAAGGTGAGGGATATGTTATCACAGGAGATACCCTTTTTGCCCAAAGTATAGGAAGGACAGACCTTCCCGGCGGAGATTACGACCAGTTGTTCAACTCACTCTTTACCAAAGTCCTCACTTTGCCTGAAGAGACAGTCGTATATCCCGGACACGGTCCATCTACAGATATCGCAACTGAAAAAAATACTAACCCATTCCTTGATGTACCCCAGCCCTGATGGACTCGATAAAGATTACCAAAGCCAATGTTCATAACCTTAAGGAGGTCTCTCTCGAGATACCTCGCAATAAGCTTGTGGTAATCACCGGTCTGAGTGGAAGCGGAAAGTCCTCGCTGGCTTTTGATACTATCTTCGCAGAGGCACAGAGGAGATATATGGATACCCTCTCCCCCTATGCAAAGCATTTTATCGGCGCTATGGAGAGGCCTGATGTAGAGAGTATAGAGGGGTTGAGCCCAACAATTGCAATTGAACAGAAGAGTACAAACCGCAATCCCCGTTCTACTGTAGGGACCATAACGGAGATATCAGATTTTCTGAGATTGCTCTATGCCCGGGGGGCAAAGGCATACTCACCCGTGACAGGTCTGGAGATGGTGAAATATTCAGATTCACAGATTGTGGATCTGATACTTGACAAGTTTGAGGGTGAAAAAATAATACTTCTGTCCCCTTTGGTAAAGGGGAGAAAAGGGCACTATAAGGAGCTCTTCGAGGGGATGATGAAGAAGGGTTATACCCAGATGAGGGTAGATGGTGTGTTGGAGAATATCTCCAATCTTCTGGATGGTGTTGACCGTTACAAAACCCACTTCATAGAACTTGTTGTCGATAAACTGCTACCCAAACAGCAGGATGACAAGAGGATAAGGGACTCTGTCCGTACCGCATTGAATTATGGAAAAGGTTCCCTCTCTGTCTGGGAGGTGCAGAACGACCAGATACACCATTTCAGCAAACATTTCATCTGTCCCCAGAGTGGAATATCATTTCCGGAGCCGGCACCACATACTTTCTCGTTCAATTCTCCCCAAGGTGCATGCCCCCATTGCAAAGGGTTGGGTTATGTTGCCCAGATAGATGTTTCGAAGATTATTCCAGATGACTCCCTGTCGATAGCGGATGGGGGAATTGAACCGCTGGGAGCGTGGAGAGATAACACGACCTTTGCAATCTTAGAGAGTATTGCCCAGAGATATGAGTTCTCTTTGAATACACCGATAAGGGAGTTGCCCCAGGAGGTGAGAAATCTCCTCCTTTATGGTTCAGATGAGCTTTTCAGGGTGAAGAGCCATAGTGGTTTTTCAAGTATGGAGAGTTTTGGAGGGGTGGTTTCCAAATTAGAAGAGAATGAGGATGAGAGATTCTCTCAAGAGAATATCTGTCCTGTCTGCAATGGTACAAGGCTAAAACAGGAGTCTCTCTATTTCAAGATCGACAATAAGGATATAGCCCAGATCTCAGACATGGATATCAGTGAACTCTACGGGTGGATATCATCACTTTCAGACAAACTCGACATCAAGCAGAGTGCTGTAGCATCCGATATTTTGAAAGAGCTCAAAGACAGGGTCGGTTTTCTTCTTGATGTAGGTTTGGAGTATCTCTCTTTGAGTCGTTCTACCCGTTCATTGAGTGGTGGTGAGAGTCAGAGGATAAGACTTGCGACACAGATAGGATCGAAGCTTGTGAATGTCCTCTATATCCTGGACGAACCGAGTATAGGTCTTCATCAGTCAGATAATAAAAAGCTGATCAACTCTCTGAAGAAGCTGAGGGATGAAGGGAACTCTGTGATGGTTGTGGAGCACGATGAACAGATGAGCAGAAGTGCCGACTGGCTTGTAGATATCGGTCCCTGTGCCGGTGTTGAAGGGGGAGAGGTCCTCTTCTGCGATAATCCCGAAAAACTTGCCGAGAGGTTCCCTGATGAGGGTGTAAGCTTTACTGCCGATTATCTTCTTGGCAGGAAGAAGATAGAGATTCCTGCAACAAGACGTCCCGGAAATGGTAAATTTCTTGAATTGAGAGGGGCAAAAGGGAACAATTTGAAGAATGTAGATATAAAAATCCCCCTTGGCTGCCTGGTCGGTATCAGTGGAGTGAGCGGTAGTGGAAAATCCTCACTTATTAACGAGACCCTTATGCCCATATTGAGCAATAAGTTCTACAGGTCGCTCTACACCCCTCTACCCTATGATGAAATAGTGGGTGTGGAGAATATTGATAAACTGATAGAGATAGACCAGTCTCCGATTGGAAGAACACCCCGCAGCAACCCTGCTACATATACTAATGTGTTTACCGATATTAGAAAAATCTTCGAGCAGACGCCTGATGCAAAAATCAGAGGTTTGAAGGCCGGAACATTCTCTTTTAATGTAAAAGGTGGAAGGTGTGAAGCGTGCAAAGGGGCAGGTGTGGAACTTATTGAGATGAATTTTCTCCCATCTGTACAGGTTACCTGCAAAGAGTGTATGGGACGCAGATACAAACAGGATGTGCTGGCTGTCAAATATAAGGGGAAGAGCATAAACGATATACTTGAGATGACAATCTCACAAGCAGCTCAGTTCTTCGAACCGATCTCCTCAATATATAGAAAAATCAAGACACTTGAAGATGTAGGTCTTGGTTATGTCAAACTGGGACAATCTTCGTTGTCGCTCTCCGGAGGGGAGAATCAGAGGGTGAAACTTGCGACCGAACTTTCCAAGCCAAGTACAGGAAATACCCTGTTCCTGTTGGACGAACCCACTACCGGACTTCATACAGAGGATATAAAAGTCCTTCTGGGGGTTCTTCAAAAACTTGTGGACCAAGGGAATACTGTGGTTGTGATAGAGCACAATACAGATGTTCTCAAATCGGTAGACTACCTCTTTGATATGGGTCCCAAGGGGGGAAAAGAGGGGGGATGCATTGTTGCACAAGGGACCCCTGAAGAGGTCGCTGCCAATCCGAACTCAGTTACCGGAAGGGAATTGGAACTCAACTAATGATCCACAACTAATAATCAAACGAACTGCCACCAATAAACTCCCTCATTACCGAGGTGGGGGGTATTGCCTCTATCTCCTTAGGGGTGAGAGGGGTGATGTATGAGAGAAATTTCAAAAGGCGGATGCTCTCTGAGTATGCAGGGGAGTTTGGAGAAATCCTGTTGAGCAACGGTTCTGCAAAGTATTTCAGGAGCGGAAGTTCAAAGAATAGGGTGGAGTTGAACATGATGTCTGCATTCTCTTGAAATGGGAAGATATTCCTCTCTTCTCCTCTACGGACACTTGGCCATCGGAGGATGGTATCTTCTGGTGTAACCCCTCTGTTTGCATAGTCTCTGACCATTCTTCTGAGCAGACGGTTGTCTGTGGTGGACATTACGTTATTTTCGTCTATAGATAGTGATGTGAGTGCAGATGCGTATACTCTGAAGAGTTTCTCATCCTCAATTTCATTGGTGAGCTCTTTATTCAGGGCATGGATACCCTCCATGATGATGATGTCATTCTCCTTCATCTGAATTTTGTTCCCTACAAATGTCCTCTCCCCTTTTACAAAGTCAAATTTTGGTAGTTCAACCTCTTTTCCGCTGAATATCTCGTTGAGCTGTGTGTTGAGGAAATGGAGATCCATAGCCTGCAGAGATTCAAAATCGTAGTCACCGTTCTCATCTCGCGGAGTCTGGTCTCTGTTTACGAAATAGTTGTCCATCTCGATGATAAGGGGATTGAGCCCCAATGTCATACATTGGAGTGCGATCCTCTTGGATGTTGTGGTCTTTCCGCTGCTGGATGGACCTGCAATGAGGACAAGTTTGACTTTGTCCCTACGTCGGTAGATCATATTTGCAATCTCTGCATATTTTCTCTCGTGAAGAGCCTCTGCAATTTGAATGATGGTTTTGCTTTTCCCCACTTCAATCCCTTTGTTTACCCTTGCAAGTCCATCAACACCAATGAGACGGTTCCAGTTTGAGTGCTCTCTGAATACATTGCTCAGTTTGTCCTGATATTTGTAGTCGGCCACTTTCCATGGTTGCGATGAGGATGGAGACTGGAGGCAGAAACCTTTGTCATAAGGGACAATATCAAAAAGATCGATGCACCCGGTTGTTGTCAAAAGGGGACCATAAAACGTGTCGGCATAGCCATCGAGGAAATATGTTGTTATGAAGAACTTTCCGGTCCCTTCCGCCAGAGCGGCCTTAGCTTCTGCTCCGTTTGCTCTGAACAATGAAACTGCTTCATCTTTAGGGAGTTTACGTTTTTCAAACGGAAGGTTGAGTTTGATATAGTGGAGCATTCTCTCCTTTATCTTGACAATATCCTCTATTGTCATGTCCCTCTCTTCAAACTCTCCGTACAGGCCGTTAGGCAATGTGTATTTGAATCTTAAATTGCAGTCCGGGAAGAGGTCGGCAACACTTTTCTGGATAAGGAACGAGAGGGAGCGGATATATGTTCTCCTTCCGTCCGGATGTGTGAAATCTATGAATTTTACAGTATGGGATGTATATACTTTATATGTCAACTCTTTCAGCGTATTATCCACAATGGCTGCAAGGGGTGTGTATTTGCAGTTGTGTTGTACTTTGGAAGCGAGCTCCAGCAGTGATGTGCCTGGTGCACATTTGATGTATTGGGAGGTGTTTTCACAAAAGAGATTGATTGTATCCATAGTATTTTCGTTTTTATCTTAACCAGTGTTCCGGGTTCTGTTTGTTTGTCCCTTTCCAGATCTGGAAATGCAATATAGCATTCCCCTCTTCATTATCATCAATGACGCCCACGATATCTCCTGTTCTTATGTGTTGGCCACTTTTGACATCTACCCTCTTTAATTTGCAGTAGAATGTGAAGTATTCACCATGCTGAACAAGGACACATTGATTGTATCCTGGCATTACAAGAACCTGTTTTACCTCACCGTCAAATACAGAGAGGGCTTTTGTGTTCTTGTCTGTGGAGATGTCTATACCGTTATTGAAAGGTAGTTTTACATTTTTGAATACAGGATGATATGACTGTCCGAACTTTTGTACGACGACACCTCTTTCCACCGGCCATGGGAGTTTCCCTTTATTGTCGCTGAATTTTGCAGAGAGTTCGTAATCGATCTTGACCGTTTTACCATCTTTTTTCTGCTGTTTGACAGCCTCTGCGAGGATCCTTTCAATCTCCTTGTTTAGCTTTTCCACCTCTTTTCTCCTCTTTGCAAGGTCATTTCTGAACTTCTTCTCCTGTTTCTTGAGGGCGTTTATGGTGTTCATTACCTGAGTCTCCTCTTTTGTGAGCTGGTTGTACTCCTTTTCCCTCTGCTGCTGGACAGAAAGGCTCCTCTTTCTCAAAGAATCGAGGGTAGATTTCTCTCTGTTCAGCTGGGCTGTTGTCTCCTTTATATCTGTTGCCTGGAGCTGTACTGAGTGGGAGAGGTTTTTAAGATAAGACCATCTTCTCATCCCTTGTCCTATATCGTCACTTGCCATGATATACATCCACCACACTTTTGCATCGCGGTTGATATAAGCATTGTAAACCAGTTTTTCATGATATAGCCGGAGGGTATCAAGTCTCCTTTCGAGACGGGCAATCTCCTGATTCTTGGCAGAGATATTTCTGTTGTACCCCTTTATTTCATTGTCGATCTCTTTGAGGAGACCTTTCCTGTTTTCTATTTTCCTCTGGGTCAACGTAAGGGTGTTGAGACTCTTCCTTTGTTTGGTTTTGGTGTTGTTCAATTGCTTGTCAATGAGGGCAATCTCCTTCTCAAGCTTCTTCTTCTGGGAATTCTGTCTGGAGATATCCTGCCCATAAACAAGTGAGGACAGAATTATGAAAAATGATATGACAATGGCTCTCTTCATCTATTGTTTCTTCAATTCTCCCTTTTTTTGCTTAATCTTTTCTGAGATGCCCAAAGTGGGATCTTTTTCCTCTGCACGTTCCCAGTATATGAATGCAAGATCGTATTCGCCAAGGGCGAAGAGGATATCTGCATAGTGGTCCAGAAGGGTGGGTTCATCTTTCCCTCCGTACAGCATAGCGTGCTTAAGGTGCAGCTTGGCCTCCTGATATTCACCCATGTTGTACAATATCCATGCGTAGGTATCAAGATAGGTAGGATTGTCTGGTTCGGAAAGTATTGTTTTTTTACTCATTTGTGCCGCTTTGGAGAGTTTTTTTCCCTCCAGACACAAGTAATATGCGTAATTGTTGAGAACAGGGTTATAGTCAGGTTTCAGTTTGAGGGACTTGTTGTAGTAAGAGAATGCTTTTGATGTGTTCTCTTTTTCATAATATAGGTCGCCGAGTATCGAGTAATATGAGTAGAGTCTCTCATCCCCCTTTGGAAGTTCCTTTATAAGTGCGTTGTACCCTTTAATTGCCCTGTCAATATCTCCACTTTGCCAATATGCCATAGGGAGAATGTCTGAAAGTGAGTTGTCCTCAGGGAATTGTGCTGTGGTCTTTGGCATCTGCTGGATAAGAGCATCCCAATCCTTCATATAATAGAGCAAAGAGATGTACTCTATATTTGCTTTGTAGTCTGCAGGGAAAAGTTCAAGAACCTCCTTGAAAAGATTTGCCCCAACTGAGTCTCTCCCTGTCTGTATGTAATAGGTCCCGATAAGGTACATGGCAGAGCTGTCCTTCGGGTGGGAGTTGATGATGTTTGTGGCGATGGTGTCCACTTCGTTGAGGTACTGTCTTACATAATATGGGGTGATAAGGACCTCTTTCATATACTCAGATTTTACCTGAAGGAGGATATTGGGGTCAGACATGAATATATTGATATTCTCGAAGTATCCCGGAATATTGTGTCTCATCCTGTAAATCTCTGCCACACCATAGTTTGCAGGGGTGTAGGTGGGGTCAAGAGCGAGGGCCTCCTGATAATAATCCAAGGCGAGTGTGTCCTGGAATTGTGATTTGTATAGATCTCCGAGGATGAAAGCACTCCGTGGAGAGGGGAACTTTTTGTGGTACTCTTCAAGGAATTCGTACGCTTCTTTATAGCGTTGCTGTCTGAGCATAAGTTCATAACGGGCATTTCCCGTTGCTTCGTTCATCCCCTTGATGGTCTCAATCTTGTCAAGGGTCTCAAGTGCCTTGTCAATCTGCATGTTGTTGGTATACAGATCAATGATGTTGTAGTAGATTGAACTCTTTGAGGGATAATCCTTTGCAATCTCTTCATATAGAGCTATGGCTTTCTCCATATTCTGTGTGTCGGCATAAAATTGGGCAAGCCTGATACGGTACCAGAAATTGGAAGGATCCATCTCCTGTGCCTTTTGGAGATATGCTTCACAACCCTGAACATCTTTCAGCTGGTAGTAGGAGAGGGCAAGGTAGTAAAATGCAGCATCATTTTCAGGGTTTTCCTGTGTTGCTTTTATGAGGAGAGTTTTGGCTGTTTCCCACTCCTGTTCGTTATAATGTCTTACACCTTCAAGGAAGTATTCATCGGAAGAGATTTTCTCTTGCCCGAAAGCGGTAGCACCGAGCAGCAGAAAGAGTAAAATAATAACTGATCTCACGTTCTTCATATCACAAATCTTTACTTTACAAATGTAATTATTTTTTAGGGAGATGCAGCAAATTGGGTTATTTTTGCATCTACTATATGGAACAGGAACTCATAGCCGCTTGTGTCAGACAAGACAGGTCTGCCCAACGTAAGATGTACGAGAGGTACTCTTCTCGTATGTTTGCTGTGTGTATGAGGTACGCCCAAAATGTGGAAGTGGCAAAAGATATACTTCAGGATGGGTTTGTAACTCTCTTTTCCAAGATAGGTGAATATAAAAATGAAGGTTCTTTCGAAGGTTGGATGAGGAAGATTTTTGTCAATACGGCGTTGATGCAGTTGAGGAAGAGAGATGTTCTGAAAGGGAGCGAGGATGTGACCGAAGCCAAATGGGATATTCCGGTGGAAGACAACGTTTTTGACAAAATCGATGGACAGAAGGTTATGAAACTTATCAGCGAGATGCCAATAGGTTTCAGAACGGTTTTCAATCTTTATGTCCTGGACGGCTTCTCCCATCAGGAGATAGCCAGACAGCTGAATATCTCAGAGGGGGCCTCAAGATCCCAACTCAGCAGAGGAAGATGCTGGTTACAGGAAAGAATCAATAAGTTGATAAAATAATTATAATGAACAATATTGAATTTGATAGAAAATTGAGGGAGATCTCCGATAATTATTCGGAACCTGTCGGGACAGATTTGTGGCCTGAGATTGAGAAGGGTTTGAACAGGAAGAGGGTAATGATCTGGGTGAGACGCTGTAGCGCAGTTGCGGTTGCAGCATCTTTGGTGGCAGGTCTTTTCATTCTGTCTCCTGAAAAGATTCTTAAAGGGGGCCATGCTGATGCCTCACTTTTAGCATATTCCCCAACATACGAAATAGATACTCCGGATAACTTCACCTTGCCCAGATTGGGGACTTTGAGGAAAATTGAAAAGGAGGAGAGGTCAGACGAGGTGGTCGTGGTGAACAAATCAGAAGAGAAGGTAGAGGTTGCTCAGATGACAGTTGAAGATGGTGTGGACAATAAGGAAGAGGGGAGAAATGAGGTACGGCAGGATAAGGTGAATGCAACCCCTGGGAATGAGTCTTTTATGTGGGAAGATTTTGAAGATGAGGAGGTTGTCAAGAAGAGTCGCAGAGAATTCCGTTTGGGTGTCTCTTCCAATATTCTCGCCTTGAATTCATCATCAATGTCAAGTGGATCTCCTATGTATATCGCAGGTATTGATATGACTCAGTCGCATGAGATCAAACCTGTCAAGGAGCCTAAATTCGCATTGCCATTGACTTTCGGTTTACAAGTTCAGTTCCCATTTTCTGAGAGATGGGGAGTAGGTACAGGTGTCAATTATACATATTTGAAATCTAATTTCCAGGCGTTGGTCGACAATAGCACACAAGCTGTAGTGGATCAGTCACTCCATTACATAGGCATTCCCGTATCGTTGTTTTTTACCCCTATAGACAATGGCGCTTTCAGGTGTTATGTCGCTGGTGGCGGTATGCTGGAGAAGGGTCTGCAAGTGGTTACACAGATGAAGGATCTTTCGGGTGAGATAACAAGCAGAAAAGGGGGAATTGATGGTCTGCAATGGTCTGTGAACCTTGGTGTCGGAGTGGAGTATTCTTTTACAAAAGTTGTTGCCCTCTATCTTGATCCATCGTTGGTTTACTTCTTTGACAATGGGCAACCATTCAGTGTGAGAACAAGTCAGCCTATGCAGCTGAAGTTTGAATTGGGTCTAAGGTTCAACATTAAATAGGTTCGCTTGTGAAATTTCTGTATAGGATAGGGATTGCATTGTATCTCTTTTTTGCAAGGGTAGCCTCTCCGTTCAGCAAGAAAATTTCCCTATTTGTCAGCGGGAGAAAAAATCTTTTATCCAAGATTGAAGAGTCTCTCTCTCCAGAGGGTGGATATATATGGTTTCACTGCCCTTCGGTAGGGGAGTTCGAACAGGTACGTCCAATTATTCAAAGATATAAGGAAAGGGGTGGCTCAGATAAGATTATCATAACCTTCTTTTCCCCTTCCGGTTACGAATTGAGGAAGAATTATGAGTATGCAGATGGGGTTTTCTACCTTCCTATGGACACCCCTTCAAATGCAAAGAGTTTTTTGGACATTGTAAAGCCGAAAATAGCAGTCTTTGCAAAATATGATTATTGGTATTATTATCTTACATTCCTTAAACAGAGGGAGATACCCACATATATCGTCTCAGCGATTTTCCGTGGGAATCAACCTTTTTTCAAGAGATGGGGAGGGCTTTTCCGAGAGATGCTGGGGTGTTTTACCACACTCTATCTTCAGAATGAAGAGTCAAGAGTGTTGTTGGAGGGGATAGGTGTCAGGAATGTGGTTGTAGCGGGAGACTCCAGATTTGACAGGGTTAATGATATTGTGTGCGGGGCAAGCAAAGATAATCAGATTGTTTCCACATTTGCAGAGGGTAAAAGGTGCTTCGTGGCTGGGAGTACATGGGAGGAGGATGAGAAGAATATTGCAGATGTGTTGGAGAAGAGCTCTTTTTCACTTATCCTTGCACCACACGAAGTCTATCCGGATCATATATCTGCAATAAAGAGAATTTTTTCCCGATATGACGTTGTAAGTTATTCTGATAATCCTTCAGTGGAGCAGTTGAAAAAGGGGAGGGTCCTTATCGTTGATTGTATCGGCCTGTTGTCCTCTCTGTACAAATATGGAGAGTTTGCATATATAGGTGGGGGATTCGGTACCGGGATACACAATATTCTCGAGGCTGCAACATATGGCAAGGGGGTTATCTTTGGACCAAACCACAATAAGTTCCAGGAGGCAAAAGATCTTCTTGCTTTGAAGGGGGCCATTACATATAAGGAGAGTAGTGAACTTTATGATGTGATTGCCGGCTGGGAATCAGATATCCGGTCGTTGGAGAATGTCTCCAAAATTTCTAAAAAATATGTTCAGCAGCACATAGGTGCCTCTGATATTTTTTTGAAAGAAGTCTTTTCGCTATAAAAAAATCTATAAATCAGTTTTTCTGCCGTTACGGTATTGTTACGGGGTGTCTCAGTAAGTATTTTTGAAACAAAAAATGTTGTTCAAATCTTATTGTGCCACCTGTCTGGGGCTTGATGTCACTATTGTGACTGTGGAAATTTCGGTTCAGCAAGGGGTGGGGATTTATCTGGTCGGTTTGCCCGATGTGGCTGTGAAGGAGTCTTTGTTGAGGGTCACTACAGCACTGAAAAGTTGCAATTACAGGATTCCCGGGAAGAAGGTGGTGATCAATCTTGCACCTGCAAATATCAAGAAGGAGGGCTCCTCTTTTGACGCAGCAATAGCGGTGGGGCTTCTGGCTGCTTCTGAGCAGATTATGGCCCCAGGTGTGGATGAGTTTGTAATTTTGGGCGAACTCTCTCTCGATGGTGAGATGAGGAGAGTTCCAGGGGTACTCCCTATTGTTTTGAAATGTGCTGAACTGGGGTTCAGAAAATGTATTCTCCCTTCATGTTCTGCAAATGAGGCGGCGCAAGTGGATGGTATAGAGGTCTATGGAGCTAAAACAATTTCACAGGTGGTAGATATTCTGAATCGAATTCCTTATACCTCATCCCTTATTGTGAAGAGAGATCCTGCCTCCTCTTTTGTCCCCCGCTTCAAGAACGATTTCAAAAATGTTGTGGGGCAACAATTTGCAAAGAGGGGAATGGAGATTGCTGCTTGTGGCGGACACAATATCCTTTTGACCGGGCCTCCAGGTTCCGGTAAAAGTTTTATCTCCTCTTGTCTCCCCTCCATACTCCCTCTGATGAGCAGGGAGGAGTCGTTGGAGACTACAGCCATCTATTCTGTGGCCGGTCTTCTTGAGGAGAACAACGGCTTGATTGTGGAGAGACCATTCAGAACGCCACACAATACTTCTAGTGTGGTGGCAATGGTGGGTGGGGGGCCTACAGCCTCCCCAGGGGAGATATCGCTTGCACATAACGGGGTGCTGTACCTCGATGAGATAACCCTTTTTGGCTCTACTGTCCTTGATCTGTTGCGACAGCCCCTCGAGGATAGGGAGATTTCGATTTCGAGGGCAAGATACAAGGTCTCATACCCGGCATCGTTCATGATGGTCGCCTCAATGAACCCCTGCCCCTGCGGATATTTTGGGGATGGAACAGAGAGGTGCAGGTGTACTCCGGGGATGATCGCGAGGTACCTTTCCAGGATTTCCGGTCCATTGCTCGACAGAATAGATCTGAACATTAAGGTAAAGCCCGTTGATAAAAGGGCATTGGTGGATGGTGGGAAATCGGAAGAGAGCAGAAATATTGCGAAGAGGGTTCTAAGGGGGAGAGAGGTACAGAGGGAGAGGTTCAAAGGGGAGCGATGCCATACCAATGCCCAGATGTCTTCAGAGCAGATCGGGAGATTCTGCAAATTGGGGACAGAAGAGAAAAGTTATGTCAACAATCTGATAGAGAAAAGGGATATTTCTGCAAGGGGGTACAGCAGAATACTGAAAATCGCGAGGACAATTGCAGATTTGGAGCAGCAGAAGGATATATCAGTGTTGCATATATCGGAAGCTGTCCAATTTTTTTGTACCTTTGAAGATTGTAATATATGAAGGATATAGTAATTGAAGACCTTGCCCATATTCGCAAGGCAGCAGAAGAATTTCTTAAGGAGATAGGGGACAATAGAATTATTGCCCTGTATGGCTCTATGGGGGCAGGTAAAACAACATTTGTGACTGCCATTTGTGATGTATTGGGGGTGGAAGATGTGGTAAACAGCCCCACTTTTACCATTGTAAACGAGTACCAGACCCAAGATGGTATGCCAGTGTATCATTTTGACTTTTACCGTATCAAAAGTTTGAGAGAGGTAGAGGATCTCGGTTTTGAAGAGTATGTTTACAGTGATGGTCTTACCCTTATGGAGTGGCCGGAGATGATTGAAGAGGTTCTCCCTCCAGAGACATTGAAGGTCTCCATCTCTGAGCAGGAAGATGGTACAAGATTGATCAAATTTATTCAATAAGGATATGAAAAAACTATTAGCATTGTCGATTTGGCTCCTGATGATTGCCTCTTGCTCATCTGCACAGAGGGAGATTCAAGTGGGAGCATTGTCTTTTGACGAATATCTTCCATTGTTGGAGGGTAAAAGGGTATCTATTCTTTCAAACCAGACCGGTATGGTCTCATCTACAACCCACCTTCTCGATACACTTCTGGATATGGGGGTTAATGTAGTATCTATCATGTCTCCTGAACATGGTTTCAGAGGTAAGGCTGATGCCGGGGAGCATGTGAGCAGTTCAATTGATCCCGAAACAGGTATTCCTATCCGTTCATTGTATGAATCTGGTGTAAACAGACCTTCAGATGAGTCAATGGCAGAGTTTGATGTCATGGTTTTTGACTTGCAAGATGTGGGTGTAAGATTTTATACATATAATGCCACTATGGCAAGAATGATGGATGCTTGTGCCCAATTCGGAAAGAAGATGATTGTCCTGGACAGACCTAATCCCCTCGGATATTATGTCGATGGACCTATCCTTGATATGAAATACAAATCGGGTGTAGGTTGGTTGCCTGTCCCTATCGTTCACGGTATGACTTTGGGTGAACTTGCTTTGATGATCAATGGTGAAGGGTGGCTGAAAGATGGAGCACAATGTGATCTTACAGTGGTTCCTTGTAAGAACTATACCAGAGATATGGAGTATGTTCTGCCGGTGAAACCATCTCCAAACCTTCCGGATATGCGTTCAATCTATCTATACCCCTCTACTTGCTATTTTGAAGCGACCCCTGTTAGCCTTGGTAGAGGTACTGATAAGCCATTCCAGATGTATGGACACCCCGATATGACAGGTTATGAGTTCTCGTTTACCCCAAGAAGTGTACCTGGTGCAAAAAACCCTCCCCAGCTGGATAAGTTGTGCTATGGTGTTGATTTGAGCAATGAACCTATCGACTCTATCAAAGCAAAGGGTATCAACCTCGAATATGTCATCGATGCATATAACAACCTCAAACTTGATGATAAGAAGATGTTCCGTTCATTCTTTGAACTTCTTGTGGGACAAGGTTATGTAAGAGAGATGATTGTAGCAGGAAAGAGCGCCCAGGAGATCGAGGCGATGTGGAGCGAGGATGTGGAGATGTTCAAGGAGCAAAGAAAACCTTATCTCATCTACGAATAGAAACTATTTGGAGAGTTTGAGCCACACTCTGTACCCATTTATGGAGTTGGCGGTATAGAAGAGCCACATTATCAGCATCAATGCTGAGTGTGGCTCTTGATTTATGGTAAACTGCAACCAGATAACTACAGAAACAAGGTTTACCGCAATCCAGAGAATCCACTGCTCCATATAGGCTTTTACCATCAAAAGCATTGCAATGACAGAGACGATAGTCGTAATAGCGTCTTTTATAGGGTAGGGATCGCCCACTTTGAAGAGGATAAATGCCCCAATTGCGGTTGTTGCGACAGTCAGCAGACCCCAAAGAAATCTGGCTTTATTGGTCATACGTCTCCCCTCGACCTGATTTGTTTCCCCTTTGTTCCCCCTCTTTCTCCAACTGAAGAAACCGATGAATTGCATAGGGATATAGTATAGGGCGTTGAGGGCGAAATCACCATATAATTGGGATTTGAATGAGATATAGGCGTAAAGGGAGACATTGATCAGACCGAAAAGGTAGTTTATTATACTACCTTTTGCACACAATACCACATTTATAAGACCGGCGATGGCAGCAATCATCCCTATTATATCCCACTCCCCGGTCAAGGCAGCATAACCGACACTGCAAGCCACCACTCCGATTATCAGAAAATAATCGAAGTGGGCGAGAGTGCTGTTATTTGATTTTATATCAGTCATTATTCATTTGAGGAATATCTACACTGTTTTCGAAATCCTCCAGAAGATATCTGCTATAGAAGTCCGCCATTCTCCAGAAGAAGTATTCAGACATATTGCCGAAACCGTGTCTTTGTCCTGGCAGATACAACATTTCAAAACGTTTGTTGGCTTTAATCAGAGCATTTACCACCCTTGTAGTATTTGCCGGATGGACATTGTCATCTATGTCACCATGAACAAGGAGAAGTCTCCCTTTTAGATTTTTAGCCAATTCGTGGTTCTTTTTGATGCTGTACTGGAATGTTGTGTCACCTTTTTCCGATACTACCTCTTTGACACCGTGGTGAGTTTCGCTCCACCAGCGGTTGTAGATACTGTTGTCGTGGTTTCCTGCGCAAGAGACGGCAACTTTATAGAAGTCGGGGTATGTAAGGATAGCAGCTGTAGACATGAAGCCTCCGCCGGAGTGACCATGGATTCCGACCCTGTTAATGTCAATGAATTTGTGTCTTGCTGCAAGTTGCTGAGCAGCCACTTTCTGGTCTTCCAGACCATAGTCGCGAAGGTTTCCGTATCCGTAGTTGTGGTACCATTTAGAACGGTTAGGGTGCCCGCCTCTGTTACCCACTGTAATTACAATAAAGCCAAGCTGTGCAAGGCGGTCAATTCTGTCCATCCCTTTGCTCCATGAGTAATTTGTTGCCTCTGTTTGAGGTCCTGGATAGACATATTCAATGATCGGATATACTTTGGTAGAGTCAAAGTCAAAAGGTTTGTACATTACACCATGAAGATCGGTAACTCCGTCAGCTGCCTTCACTGTGAATGTCTCAGGGAATTTGTAACCGGCCATAAGGAGTTGACTGAAATCGGATGTTTCAAGGTCCATTATCTTTTTGCCGTTATTGTCATATAGGGCATTGGTCGGGATTGCATCCACCCTTGATGCACTGTTCACAAAGAATTTTGCATCATCACTGATGAATGTCAGGTTGTCGAAGTTCCCTTCATTCAACAGTTTCATCCCTGTCCCATCGAAGTTAATTCTGTACAGATGTGCGTAGTAGGGGTTCTCTTTCTTGTTGACGCCATGAGCGGTGAAATAGATAACCCTTGCATTTTCATCTACAGCAACAACATCTTCTACATGCCATGCCCCTTTGGTGATTGCATTATTTAATGTTCCGTTTGATGAGTAGAGGTAAATGTGTGCCCATCCGTTTCTTTCTGACCATTGGATAAGTTCTTTCCCCTTGCTGACCTCTCGGAGAGGGCGTGTTTCGATATAGGTGTTGAGTCTCTCTTCAATGACGGTTCTTGCTGTGTCATCACCGAAAGTCACTTTGCAGACATCTACTCTGTGTAGATCCCTGCTCAATCGAGTCAAGTAGAAATAGTCATTTCCACCAAGCCATTGGTAGGAGTGGTAGTCTTTGTAGATATCCTTGTTTTTTCTCGGCTGGTATGCCACTTCGATAGATTGGTCTTTGAATGCAGCAACATTGATGTGTCTGTACGATTTCTTCTCCATATCAAACAACAAAGTGTAGGTTTTAGGACCAGGTTCGCCAGGCATCTGATATTTGTAAGCCTCAAGTTTGGGACGTTTTTCCGATACAGCGTCGATAACCCAGAGCTCTTTCACCTCGGACATGTCATATTTGTTCATTACGAAATGTCTTGAGTCTGGTGAGAAGGCTGCAAAGACCCTGTATCTCTTGGAGGTGTCCCTGTCTTCAACAATACCTTTGTAGTCATCCCCTCCGTATGCGCAGGCTTTTGTCCCATCTGTTGTGAGACGGTGCTCCACTATTGTCGAGTCTTTCTCATCGTCCATAATCTTGCGGAGATTATTCATGTCGGTATAGTAGAGATCATACCCTTTCGCATAGATAACATAACTGCTGTCCGGAGAGATAGCTGCCCACCTTGGGTACTCCCTCTTTTTATCTTCATCAGATATATCTGTCAAAGTCTTTGATGCGATATCGTATTTGAAACGGAACAGTTTTTTCTCCATTTCGGGACGTTTTTTCTTTGTAGTATCCCCTTTCTCTTTACCTCTCTTATCTTTTTTCTCCACTTCAAGGTTGGTTTGTACCTCAAATGTGAAATATTTGTCCTCTACAAGTCTCAGATTCTTTATAGGGAGGTGTTGTGCATCAATAGGGTCGTGGGTAATCTCTGTGAGATCCATAGCCAGTTTGTCAAGATCGAAAACGGGGCTCTTGCTCTTTGCTACAGGGTCAACTATATAGTACTGTGTCCCTTCAGATGTTTTCCATGTGTACCAGAACTTGTTGGAGTTTGCAAACCAGTTAGGTCTCAAAGTGGTGGAATAAACCATCCTGTTAAGTTTCTTTGGTGAGAATCTCTCTGCAAGTTCATAGTTTGCTTCAGTTACCGGGGTTTGAGCATTGGCACAAAATGATAGCATCAATGCCGCGATGATTAAAGCTAATGTTGTCTGTTTCATATTAAAGAATTTATTTGTTTCTGTCCCATTCTCCAACCTCCATTTCGACGATTTTTCCATTGTCGATTTTGAAGCGGAGAGCAGTTTTTACTATATGGAATCCGGAGTTTCCTGCAGCCCCGGGATTTATAGTTATCATATCGTATTTTTTGTCGTTCATCACTTTCAGAATATGGGAGTGACCGCAGACAAAAACATTGGGCATGTGTGCGTTGATCAGTTGGAATGCTTTGAAGTCATATCGTCCGGGATATCCGCCAATATGCATCATAAGCACCTTCATCCCCTCGCATTCGAAGAACTGGATGTATGGAACCCTCTCTCTTATAGGGGTACCGTCGCAATTTCCATATACCCCTTTAAGAGGTTTGAAAGATGCAATGGCATTGAGGGTATCCAGATCCCCGAAATCTCCGGCGTGCCACACCTCATCCACAGGCTCCAGAAACTCCTTTATTTCGTCATCAAAGGAGCAATGTGTGTCAGATATGAGACCGATATATTTCATTATAGTTTAATGATGATTTTCTTCTTGTAAAGGAACATGGCCATAGCTGTGAATACTGCCACATATACCAATGCAAATATCAAAGAGGAGAGTTCGTTGTTTTCCCCTACAATGGCTACACATACATTGTTGTAGAACCAAGAAAGGACACTCCATGTCTTCTCTTTAATGGTACCGTCCGCAAGTTCAATAGTAGCTTTCCATTTGATCATCTGACCGAGGATCTTTGCAAAAAGACCAGCCATTACAAATGCGAACAAAGGATTCATACCCAGAGCTTTGAATGGTGTGAATATTTTCTCTTTTCCCTTTATGTCGATGAAATATATGAAAAATGCAAGCATCAGAATTGCCCAACCGCCGGCATATAGGACATAAGAGCCTGTCCAGAGTGCTTTGATGACGGGATAGCAGATTCCCCAGACAATTCCCCCTGCAAGGCAAAGGAATCCAATGACGAACAATTGTGCAACTACATCCATCTTGTTTTCTGTGGTCCTGATCTTATTGCCGATAAGGAAGCCCAATAGGACTGTGCAGGCTCCTGATAATGAACCGAGAAGCCCTTCGGGATCGAATGGGATACCGAACCCTTTATAGATGTGGTCGACACCGAAAATTGCAAGATCGATATTATCTGCACCTTGTCCGGCCAGTGAAAACGATCCAGAAGCACCGTTTACAAGGGGAGCAGACGGATCTCCAATCAGGTATAGGATGAGCCAGTGCAAACCCATAAGAATGGCCATTGCCCCTATTATTTTTTTGTTCTCCCTGAGCCATAAAGCTATGAATCCACCAAGCAGATAACACATTGCAATACGTTGGAGCACTCCGACGATTCTCACATGTTCCCAACGGTATACAAAGTTTTGCCATACTGACAAATCGGGATTTGGGCTTGTAGGGTAGAATGGAAATGCATTAAGACCGAAGCCGACAAGAAAAATAAGGCAGCTGCGGGTGATGAGTTTCTTCACACTTTTAGCGTTGAGACCTTCATTGTATTTTGCAAAGGAGAATGCCATTGCTGCCCCCACTACGAATAGGAAAAATGGGAATACAAGGTCGGTAGGTGTACATCCGGCCCATGCTGCGTGGCGCAATGGGGGAAAAATGTGACCCCAGCTTCCAGGGTTGTTTACCAATATCATTCCGGCAACTGTCATTCCTCGGAGGACATCCAGTGCCACATACCTGTTTGATTTGATTGTGCTCATAATATATTTTTGTTGTTTTTTATCGTATGCTCCGGCAAATGTAAGTAAAAAGGGTTAATCGCTACCCCCTCTCAAACAAATAATGGGCGAGAGTGGCGGTAAGAGCTGCTGTTTCGGTCCGCAGACGTGATTCTCCAAGACTTATAGGGGTAAATCCGGCAGCTGCTGCAGCCTTTATCTCATCGAGAGAGAAATCCCCTTCAGGACCAATGAGAACAATTGATTTCAATTCGGAGTCGGCAGCGTATTGCTCCTTGAGGGCACACTGCAGTAACTTCCTCTTGATTGCAACCCCTTCGTTATTGATAAGCTCATTGTCGCAGTAAGCGATATATTTCCCCCCTTGAAAATCTGATACGGAGTTGATGAACTCTTTTATTGGGGTCAGAGGGTTGACTTGTGGGATGATACCTTTAAGAGATTGTTTTGCAGCTGCAATTACAACCCTTTCCTGGCGCTCTTCTTTAATAATTTTCCTCTCAGAGTGGGAACAGAGAATAGGGGTGATTGCATCAATCCCCACTTCGGTTGCCTTCTCCAGAAACCACTCGTATCTGTCGATGTTTTTTGTAGGGGCAACAGCGATATGAAGTGTATAATTGTGCTTTCCGAATCCACCCTCAACAGAGACAATGGAGAGGATTGCAGATTTTATGTTGTCATCCTCGATAATACATCTGTAGAGGTTTCCATCCCCTCCGCTAACTTTCACTTCGTCTCCGGCTTTGTGCCTGAGTACCCGTATGCAGTGGAGTGATTCTTCCGGGGAGAGGTATATTTTACCCTCCGATATTTTATTTGAATAGAAAACCTCCATTGTGTTATTCTCTAATGATTTTTACCTCCGAATTCATCCCAAGCTTAATGATTGAGGATGCTTTACCAGTGGCACCTGCATCCCAGGAACCCACTGCTGTCCAGTCAACTGCCTCTGAAATTCTCGGATCTACATCTTTCAGATGCACAGGAGATTTTTCTCCGGAGATATTTGCTGAAGTTGAGACAATCGGTTTGCGGAATGTCCTGATGAGCTGTGTGCAGAAATCGTTCATCGGAACGCGGATTGCTACGGAGTTGTCTTCTGCAACCACATTTGGTGCAAGCCCGTTCCCTTGAGAACTGGTGATAGCATCTGGATATATGATGGTCAGGGGCTTGTCTGTGATCTCTACTAAAGTGATAGCCATTTCGGGGATAGCTTTTACATATTTCGCTATCATATCAAGATCCGCAGCAAGTACAACAAGACTTTTCGAATCTTCCCTTTGCTTGAGTGTATAAATTTTATCCACAGCCTGCTGGTTTGTGGCGTCGCATCCGATTCCCCAGATGGTGTCGGTAGGGTATAGAATGATTCCTCCATTGTTGAGGACCTCTATTGCTTTTTTGATAGCTTCTTTCATAGTTATTCAGAAATTTCTGTGATTACAGGGTAGTGGTCAGAGAACCTTACCCTTGGTGTAATATGGTTCTTTACGGTATATTCTTCGGGTACGAGGATGTAGTCTATTCTTAAGAAAGGCCACAAATATGAGTATGTGGAACTGAACCCTTCTCCCCCCTCGAGAAATGTATCTTTAGCCCTGCTGCAAAGTTGCTGATAGGTGTAGGATAGGGGGGTGTCGTTGAAATCACCACATACGATACATCTGTATCTGCAATCTTTGATATGATTCACAATTTCATCTACCTGATGGGCCCTCCTCATGTTTGATATTTTCATTTTGGAGTGGACCTCCTTGAGCTCGTCTGAGAGCTTGATTCCATCTTTAAGCCTCTTGATTATGGATGCTGGTGAGAGGTTGTAAGACTCAAGATGGTTGTTGTACAACCTGACAATTTTATCACCCAACTTGATGTCTGTATATATGGAGAGGTTTGTCCCCTTGTCAAATGTGATTTTCCCTTTTGAGACTATGGGGTGCTTGCTTGCGGTCAAATTCCCGAAATAGTAATTTCCCCTGATTTTGAAGAGATGGTAGTATTTGTATGGATGCTGGGGGAAGATGTTTTTTATATTTGAAGGGTCGTCAATATAAAATTCCTGAAGGCATATTATATCGGGATTTTTCCCTTGTATGAAGGATGTGATGTTCTCTGTTGTTGTCTTGCGGGATGTTTTGGCACTTGCCGATGAAAATTGTCCGGTATTGTATGTTACAATAGTATATTTATCCGAAACGGTTGTTACAACATCATCCTTGTTGTCAAATTTGTAATAGTATTTGAATATGAAAACTGTAGGAATCAGTACAATTATAGGTAGCCAGGCAGACGCAGAGAGTCTGATGACCGCCAGGGTCAGGAGAGTGATGTTGATAATCAGAATGGGGATGAAATAGAGTCCGAAAAAGCTGGGGAGCCAGAATTTTGCGGGGTTTATAAAAAGGGAGAGGTATGAGAGGATAAGGGCGATGGCAGAGATTGTCAACGCAACTCTGAAAAGGAATCCTAAAATTCCACTCTTTCTCTTTTTTCCCTTCCCCTTTTTAGCCATTCTAATAGTACAATTTATTGGTTTTTTTCCAGTAGAGAATCATTATGATACCAAACAGCATACCTCCCAGATGGGCAAAGTGTGCTATGTTGTCCCCTCTAAGACCCATTGCACCTGAAATGCCCGAAGAGAATTCAATGATACCGAATATAAGAACGAACCATTTGGCTTTCAGTGCTATAGGGGGGAATATAAGTCTCATTATATTGTTTGGGAACATCATTCCATACGCAAGGAGAAGTCCGTAGATGGCACCTGAAGCACCTACTGTAGGGGTAAGCATGAGGATCTTCAGCGAGCGGCTTGCAATCATATCACCTGCTGCAATGGCACTCTGAAGTGAACCTGCCTGAAAAAACATCACCAATTCGTGCAGGAATGCGGCACCAAGACCGGTGATCATATAGTAGAGGAAAAATTTCTTTCCTCCCCAGATGTTTTCAAGCATCGATCCGAAGATATACAGGGTGTACATATTGAAGAAAAGATGCCAGAACCCTCCGTGCATGAACATGTGTGATATTATCTGATAAGGGCTGAACAATTCTGATTCTACATAGTAGAGAGCAAAATATTTATACATGAAATCCCCTGTGAAATATGTGAACAAACTGACAACAACGTTGATCAGAATGATGTTTTTAACCACAGGGGGGGTGTTATATCTGAATGAATCAAAAAATCCCATTATTGTAAAATTTTATCTAAGTCGTCAATTGTAATTATTTTCATGCACATCTTGTTTTCTGGTGTCCTGTCGGGCTCAGAGCATGCAAATAGGGAATCAATCAACAATTGTGCCTCCAGTTTGCTGCTTAGATCGAGGTATCCGGCTGCACCCGATTTGGCAAGAGAGAGTGCTATCTTGTGTCTGTGGTCTGCTTTGGAGAGGGCATCAACTCCATGTTCCGTCAGGGTGACTACAAGTTCATCGATGCATTTTTTAACTGAAGGGATATCTGTTGAATATCCGTCAGGAACTCCATTTACTGAGATTGTGTCGGGATGGGTGAGCGATATGCTGAATCCCAGCTGCTCAATTTTGTCCAGAGCCTCTTCGATGACTGAAAATGAGATGGGGTCAAGATTGTATGTGACCGGGAAAAGGACCTCTTGGGCAATTGGAGTGCAATCATCCAGAGCCTTGAGGTATCTCTCATACATAATTCTCTCTTTTGCCCTCCTGATGTTGATGAGCAGAAGTCCCGATTTTACAGTAGTGACTATATACTTTCTCTGGACAATAATAGTGGATCCGTTTGTTGAAAGATTATCCTCAAATACCTCTCCGTATCCCTGGACATCTGCTTCTTCCTTGAAATGGTACTCTGTGTGTTTGGGACTGGAGTTGTGAGGTGCGGAGATAGGAATTGAATCGAATGGATTGAACAGAGGATCGAAGTCGATTTTTGGAGGTGGGTTATATACCCCTTTCCTGCTTACAGGGATCTCCGGAACACCTTCCATGTCAAAATCGATGCTCGGGCCTAATGAATTCATTCCCAGAGACTCTCTGATTGCTGCATTGAGAATCTGGAAAATGGCAGATTCATCTTCAAATTTTACCTCCGTTTTGGCAGGGTGGATGTTTATATCAATGTTTGACGGGTCAATTTCAAAGAATATGAAATATGAAGGGCTGTAGCCCTCCGGAATTAGATTTTCGTACCCCTTCTGTATAGCTTTGTGGAGATAGGGGGATTTGAAATAACGTCCGTTTACAAAGAAATATTGGTGGACCGCATTTTTGCGCGCATCTTCTGGTTTCCCTATGAAGCCGGAGATGGAGACCATGGAGGTGTCTGTCCTGATGTCAACCAACTCCTTGATAAACTCTTTGCCGGCAAGTTCCAGAATGCGTTGTTTGACATTTCTAGAGCCTCGCAGATTGTACATCTCCTTTTTGTTGTGGGTCAATTTGAATCCCACTTCGTAATGGGAAATTGCGACGCGGCAGAACTCTGAAACTATCTGTCTGAATTCAGCTGCCTCACTTTTCAGAAATTTTCTCCTTGCCGGGACATTGTAGAAGATATTCCTTACAGAGATATTTGTCCCCACAGGGAGTACCGCTTCTGATTGGGAAACAAGGCCTGATTCTGCAAAAACAACCTCAGTCCCCGCCTCGTCTTCCTTTTTGCGGGTCTTAAGTGTAACCTCAGAAACTGCGGCAATAGATGGAAGGGCTTCCCCTCTGAATCCGTATGTAAGGATCGAGTGGAGATCTTCAGCTTTTGTGATTTTAGATGTGGCGTGACGGGAAAAACATAGTCTGGCGTCATCACTGCTCATGCCACAGCCATCATCAATTACCTGAATGAGTGTGCGGCCTGAGTCGAGGATTACCACAGATATGTTCTCTGCACCTGCGTCAATGGAGTTTTCCATCAACTCTTTGACAACAGATGCCGGCCTCTGGACCACCTCTCCCGCTGCGATGAGGTTTGATATGTGCGAAGGGAGTACTTTCAACATTACAATACTTTCATAAACCAGTCAAAGTAGTTGGCAAAATAATAGATCAAAACAAAGAGAATGCCTATAGATATCAGCCCTATAATTTTGCTGGTAGATGTTTTCATCGCATGGCGTCTGTTGTTTTCGCGACTCTCTCTGAATTTTCCTCTGATATTTTTACCGGGGATATATCTTTGGTTTTCCCATTCCAACCCCTCTTTCTCTGCCTTTTCTCTCTCCATTTCATCTTGGATTTTTGCTATACGCTCCTGAAGTTTTTCTTTTCTTTCGTCATAGAAGATAGGGGAGTAGTTGAATACACGATGTTTAGGTGTCTTGAAAAAACTGATTCTTAGTCCCATGGCTGATTCTTATATTAAGGTTTAATTTACAAAGATAGTAAATTTTGCTATTTTTGTGAGGTAATATATAGATGAGAGATTATGGATATTACAGATATTAGGATAGGGAACGGTTATGATGTACATCAGCTTGGAGAGGGACTTGACCTTTTTCTGGGAGGTGTTAAAATTCCCCACACCAAAGGGTGTATAGCCCATTCTGATGGAGATGTGGCAATACACGCATTATGTGATGCGATCCTTGGGGCTTTGGCCCTGGGAGATATTGGAAAACATTTTCCCGACACCTCTTCAGAATTCAAAGGGATAGATAGCAGAATTCTCCTAAAAAGGGTGGTGGAGATGGTTTCAGAGAGGGGGTATTTTATCGGAAATGCAGATATCACAATTGCAGCACAGAGACCCAAACTTTCACCACATATCCAAACAATGAGAGAGACATTGTCTGGCATTATGAATGTTGGAGTAGAGAGGGTTTCAGTAAAGGCTACTACAACAGAAAAGCTCGGTTTTGTCGGGAGAGAAGAGGGGATAGAGGTATGGGCATCAGTATTATTGCTGAAAAATTAGAAAACTTTTTGTTTTTTCTAAATTATTTATACCTTTGCACTCCCTTTGTTGAGGGAGATTTATTGAGATATGGTGTAATGGCAGCACGACAGATTCTGGCTCTGTAAATCTAGGTTCGACTCCTGGTATCTCAACGAGGTACCCAATTTTAATGGCGAGGTAGCTCAGTTGGTTAGAGCGCATGATTCATAATCATGAGGTCCCCAGTTCAATCCTGGGCCTCGCTACTAGAAGGAAGCACTGCAAACGAAGTTTGCGGTGCTTTTTTGTTATGGAAGGGCAGAGAGCTTGCTCTCATGGCCCTTCCATAACAAAAAAGTAGCGGACCCCGGTCCGCGGTGCTTCCTCCAGTAAAGATCAATAGAGGCCGTTCCAGGAATGCCGGAGGCCAAATCCTGGGCCTCGCTACAAAAAAGTTAAGGCACTTGCTGTTTTGCAGGTGCCTTTTTTGTGGGCATCTTGAAGGTAACTGATTGATAATTAAATATGTACGGAGTTCAGAGGAACGCAGATGTCTGTAACGTGGCTCTGATTTGATGGCATTCAGCAGGTAATCCGTTGCGAAGGTGATTTCTTCCGCAAATGCTTCTTTGGTCAAGGTACGATGGACCCCGCTCACGATATAGACTTCCGTCACGAGCTTCGCGAGACATTTTCCGGCGTCAGCCAATGTGACTAACGGTGGTTCGAAAGACTGAAGGTTTTCCTTTTCATCTCCTTGCTGAACGGAGGCACTGGCGGCGATTTCCTGCAGGACCTCCGATATTGCACAGCCTTTCCTTGTGCGACGACGATGAATCGGTCTCCCGACGGGGGCCGATTCCTCTTTCATC
>JAZOBN010000036.1:0-37814 GCA_045595965.1 Candidatus Coprenecus sp. | reverse complement strand
TGTACTTAGCGTTTATGCTGATGAAGAATTGATTCTTCAGGTCCCTCTTCACTCCACTTATCCTAACCAGAAATTTGTTCTCCCGATAAACAAGTGCAGGAAACTGAAATTCGAAAGCAGCGGACAGAGTACGATGGATGTTGCGGCATTTGGAGTTGCCGACCTTGTGGTATATCGTGGAGAACCCGTGGAGAACGATCTGTTTGTGCATCCTATTCCTGAATGCCCTGATGAGATAGACCTTATCGATCTTGGAGACCCTTATATCCATTATGTAAGTTCGTCGAGAGAGGGTGCCTATGTCGATGGAAAGTCAAAGAAGAATTATTTTACCAGATACGATGGCAGCAGGATATACAAAGGTTTCGTCCTTCAGACCAGCACCCATTTCTCGCTTGACTTCGGTCCGCTTTCCGGTTCTGATGCAGTGGGGGCAGGTGCTGTTGGCGCTGCGGCAGTAGGTGCCTCATTTGTTGCGACTGGTGCAGCGGTAGGAGGGGTTACGGTAGGTACAACTCTGGCCCCTATAGCGCCACTTCTTTTGTTGGCTGCAGGTGGAGAGGCCGTAGAGAATTCATGCGCGGCTTTCAATACTTATGGCCAGTACAACAGCGTTACGTTTACTGTCGAATGTCTGAGAAAGGAAGGTGATACCCAGCTTCTTGGACCGGATACCATGCAGCCCGATATAAGTGAACGCAAGGAGAAGCTTCTTATAGGTTCAAACCTTAACGTTGTGGCAGAACTTGATGTGTTTGAAGGTATGCAGCCACAGACTGTTACAGTGCCTATTGAAGGGTGCGAGCAGCTGATGTTCTGGCTCTCAAATACCAACGGTACATCTGCAGCCTATGTTTTCCACGATATCAAGGTGTCAAAGACAAAATGTGAACTCGAAGTTCCGGAGGATATGCGTCCTGCCTTGACGGTCGTTACTGAGCCTGTCTGGACGACCCTTACCGTTCCTGAAGGTTGGAAGCATCCTGGAGACACAGATGTGGATGTAATAGATGATTACATTGATGATTTTGATGACCTGTACGATGAGGTTCAGGAGGCACTTGAGAAGCTGGCTCCAAACTATTCTATATATACCTACTATCTTGAAACAGAGGCGGGTCAGATCTGCAAGGCAGTGAAGCTGTTCACTAAAGGAGAGGAGGTGTCAAGCGGCTCAGATGGCTGGAGGATTCCATATACGCTCAATGAATATGAATATGATTTCGACGCCATTAAATCCATGAAGGATGATGTGGCAGATCTGTTGATACAAATGCCGGCAGCAAATGTGGGACTTGTCGAATTGGGATTAGGTGCTATCTCTTTCGGCAAAGTAATGAAGACAACAAATAAGATTCTTACCGAATTGAAGAAGGTGGTTGATGACATGTACCGATGCGCACGAGAAAATAGAGCATATTTGAGTACTCTGGTGAATTCTGCAATTGATATAGACGGCCGCGTTTCGACAGAGAGGACAATATTTGCCCCTCTTCAGCCTGGTGAGACACCTCCTTCTGGAAAGACCGCCAAGGTGCGTAACTTCTCTGAATAATAATTTATCTTGGATACAAGAACTATCATGAAACAATACTTCAATATAATCAAGATAGAGACATCCATAGATTCGGGAGTCGGCAATAGGACCAAGTATTGGGAACATCTCGATACTGATCTTTTAGTGCCGGGACATACTTTTATTGTGTATGGTAGAGAAATGACTATTGCATCAATCGATGATGATAATATGGTCTTTGACTATAGAGACCGCACATTCAGAATCAATCGCCATTGGCAGGTGCTCGGCACACCAGAATTTGATACCTCGAATGAAAGGATTTCTAAGCAGGCCCGAAACGTCTTCTTCTTCAGCAAAGAGAAGGATATTGTATGCGAATGGTCTGATAAATATGCGGCTGAACTGATTGACCAGATGAACAGGAATAATGACGATGGAAATATTTGGAGGAATATTCCGCTGGTGCGTGAGTTCATCCACGAACTGAAGGATGTCGCACCGTTCAGGTCTGATGTTATCAATCCTGCCTATAAGGCTCACTGGATCGCATGTGCCCTTGAAAACGACTACATAGAGAAAAAGGAGACTCCACGTCTTTTTCAATCTTTGTGCGAGTTGTACAGGCTCTACCGCGACTATGAAAAACCATCAGATTATGATGACTACCTCCAGGAGAATTTCGACAAATACTATTTCAGACAGGTGGACAAGTGGATATACAAATTGGCCATGATTGTCAGTGATCCGCATTGGGAACATGCCCTTCAATGTTGGAACGGATTGGGGGGAATGCTCAAGACCGATCCTGTCCAGGCAACAGAAAGATGGGAGGATGTCATATACGAGGTAGAAGAGGAATTAGACGAGCAATTGAAGGAAGAACCTCGAGGTATGGGATTCTGCCACAGCTATTGGAGTGCAAAGAGAGCCGCACTAGCTCGCAGAGGCATCGAGTGGAGAAGTCCGTCGGCAATGAATCCAGGAGTTATGTTCGACTGATTATGGCTATAAAAATAAATATACAACCTGCTGCAAACAGTGACCTCACAGGGAAGAGTCATTGGTGGGGCTTTCCGGATCTTCCGGAGGCATTCGAGTGGCCTTGTGCAAGAGATTCTGAAAATTTACTTACATTCATCTGTCAGATACGACTTGATGAGGTTTCGGAGTTGGATCCCGAGGGAATACTGCCTCATAAAGGGATGCTATGGTTCTTTGCCGACCTGGATTACTTTCTTGGTGATCTTGATGCCCCTTGCGGAGGAACGGGGGAGTGGAGCCCTGATACATTCAAGGTCCTCTACAGTGAAGAGTGCTCAGACCTTCTTACTCATGAATACTATTGGGAGGATGGGGAGCCTGCTGTATTTGCAGCAGAAGAGATCACTTTCGAGGAGACCTCCGACAATGATTTTGGTTTCAAACTTCTCGGAATGCCAGCTATGACAGAGGGCTACGAGAATGAAAATGAAGGCCTAATATCTCTCCTCCAGATTGATGAGGAGGAGAGGTGGGGACTTCGTTTCTTTGACTGCGGAACCGTGAATTTCATGATACCTGCAGAGCGCCAAAAAGACGATTTCTCGAACACATCCTTTTATATGCATTCATCATAAAATACACTTTAGCTATGAGAAAGTTTTACAACCTGGCCGGTATTCTCTCCCTCTCGGAGGAAGAAAAAGAATTGATCCAGCAGCAGGCCCTGGAAGGTGATCCTGTAGCATGTTACAAGTTGGCGGAAATCTATCTTCATCTCCATGAGTGCGAGGACTATGTGTCATCGGCACAAAAACTGCTGCAGAAGGCGAGCGAAGGTGGTGTTGCAGATGCAGATGCCACTATCGCGATAATGATGTTCCGTGGTGAAATCGAGCCATTCGATCCTGTAGCTGCGGCAAAGCGCCTTGAAAAGGCCATCAACAACGGAAGTGATCGCGGAATAGCGTTCCAGCTCAGGAACCTTCTTTATGGCAGGTATGGACACGAGCCGAATATCGACCTTGTCAGGCAGACGCTCGATCAGCTTCTCTCCCAAGGCGAAGACCCGTATTGGTGCGGCTTGATGGGAGACCTACTCATGGCCGAGGGAAAGGTAATGGAATCACAGCAGTGGTACGAAAAGGCTGTAGCGGGGGGAGATAATAGCGTGTATGGCGACCTCGCGCTGGCAAGAGGAATAAACGACGACTATAGTTTCAGAGACTATGAGGCATATAACGACACATTGATGAAAGGCAATGAAGCCATGGACCCGATGTGTATGTACTACTCCCTTCTTGACAAGATGGAAAGCTACTACGACATCGATCCGGATGAGATCCAGGCCCGAGATGAATACAGGCAGACGATTATCCATGCATTGGAACTGAACATCGAGTGGTGCCATCCGATGTCTATGGAACTGCTTGGAGACATCTATAGAGAGGGAAAGATCGATGTTCCTGTGGATCCTCTCAAAGCTTGGGGATACTATGTCCAGGGATCTGAATTCATGCACGCATCGTGCTTCGGGAAGATGTATGACATGCTGTCGGCAAACGAAATCCAGCTTGGTCAGATGAGCAATGAAGAGGCTATGGACCTCTGTATGATCAATGGTGCAAGACTGCATGATACCAGACTTCTTGCTGCAACCGTCGAAGCCTACAAGCATGGTCGACTGACGCGGTTTGCACGAGAAATCGAGATGTTTCACATCCCGGCCTATGACGCCATCCCTGAAGACGAATCTCTTGAGGACGAGGACGAGATTGACGACGACGGCCGTTATGACGCATGGTCTTGAGCCAACAACAATGTTTGATTAAAATCCTAGACTTATGAAAGTATCACAGAAACAGCTTGAGGCCATTATTAAACTTATGGTTAAAGTGGCCAGTGTCGATCAGATAGAAGAGTCGGAAATCAATAATGTTTTCGATTTTCTGAGAGAGCTCAAGCTGGATAACTTCAAGATTAAAGAATTGCTTCTGTCTGCGGATCAGATGGAATTGGAAGAAGCACTGAGCATTATACACCAGCTTGACCAGCCGACTCAGCAGGAACTCTCAAACAGACTGTTCGCTCTCATCTTGGCTGACGGATCAGTCTCAGAGCCGGAAGGTATTTTCTTCACGGGGCTCTTGAAGCTCATAGACCTTCCTTCCCCTGATACGAAGGAATGGAGTGAATGGCTCTCCACTATATTCAGCGAAATTGCAGATGAAGAGCTTTTCAGCAACGAGGAAGAAAAGGTTGTGACCGCAAGCGATAACGATGAAGCCCTATGCTTCTTTGTGATAGAGTCTTCGGGCAATGATGTATATTTCATGGGAAAATGCTGTGCATACCTTCGCGTGAGCCGAAAATATCTCTCTAAAGAGGTGATAGCCAGTCATGTGCTCAAATGTAAGAAAAACACCTTACTTGAGTACAAGAACATCCCTGTACTGCAAGCAGTTACCGGGGATATGGGCTATACAAGCTATGGAACCTTCAAAGCATACATTGCAAAGCAGCCTTCTGATATGACAGAAAACAAGGCTGCATCGAAACTGCTTGGTAAAAAGATTTACGGTCCCTGCCTGATTCAATTTGTATCTAACGAAGGAAAATTTCAGTACTTGCCGAAGAAGTATTGCCAGACGTTCTACAAGTACCTCAAGACACGACTGGACTGTCCGATGACTTATTCATATACATATATAAATATATAAAGAAGACATGTGCGTCATTCAAGAACGAGGTAGCCGGCTAGCCACGTCTTACCAGACCGCCTGTCAGATTTGATATTTCATAGAAGACTTTGTCAATGTCTTCCTGAAAATGGAACGAATGGGTGTCGTACTTGTTGTCCTCAAGGGCAATGATTACGGCACCTCTTATTTCTGCCCCGCTTCCATAAAGCATAGTGCCGATTGCGTTGTCCGGCAGCTCTTTTGCGTATCCGTTCCTGTCGGCATACATTGCAACCTGGTAACCTCTGATCCTGCAGACCTTCGTGATCTGATTCAAAGGTCCCGAGAAATGAACAGCATCAAGCCCTTCTGCTTCTATGAGCTGGGCCATCTCGCGATATGACATACAGAACACATCTGCTTCAACTATGGAAGCTATTCCTGATGGCCGGATGATAATTACAGAAGGGGAGACCGGAGTCTTAGCATCGGGGTGGTTCTTCTTCCATAAAGGCATCCAGACCTTTTCAATATCATCACCATACCCCATTTCAATATAGATATCCTTGTTCTTTATTACATAATCAAGCTGTTCTTCAATACCATAGCGTAATGCATCGTACCTGAGCCTGAGAAGATCTTCATCCGATATGAATTTAGGATTATTGAGTGTTTCAGCGGCTTCAATAACCAAAGAGGCACCCGAATTGAAACCATAGGTCAATGCAAGGTCTGCATATTCCTTACCCATATTCAGATTTATATCATATCCGAATTTGCCGTTCAGCAATGCGCCCGCTAAAATATAAGCACACACCTCACTGCCCAGTGCAATGCCTTCCGGCAGGTTTCTCTTCATCTGGCGGTAAATTTCAAGCCTTTCGTCACCGCTGAGAGACTCCCATCTGTACTCCTTCTCAAATCCAAGAATCAGGCAGTTCGGTATGCCCAACTCCATACCGGCTTTCATCAAGGTCTCATAGTACTCCTCATCTCCATCTTCCAGATAAATCAGAGCAAGATCGTATATCGGAGCATAATATCCATTGATGATACACTTCTCGTATGCATTGATAGCTTTCTCTCTATCTCCTTCGATTTCATAGAACCATCCGAGCTGCTCCGCCCAGAGGATTGATTTGCTGAAGAGAGGTGATGATTCGCGTTCCGCCTCTGCTATGGCGGCAGCCCGATCTGCCTCTATTTCCAAAGAGCCAAAGAACAGATTTTTGTTGTGTCTGAGTTTTGCCAGAATGCTCCCTTTTTCAATTGCCTGAGCAGTCAGTTCCTGAGAGAGTTCACGATCCATCACAAACGTTCCTCTCTTCTCATCATGAACTTCTCCAATGTAGTACATTCTGGAGATCATATGCAGGGCATCAGCAATACCTGCACTTGCAGACTCCTCAAAAATTGTGAAGGCTGTTTTTAGAGATTCGCTCTCTTTATGACATGACCAAAGCCATAGACCATATGCATATCTTGCATACGGATTGTTACTGGTCATGAGTTCGGAAACCATCGATTCTGGCAACTTTCTGATAGCTTTGAAATCGAGAAGGTCTTTCAGTATCTTTTCATCTTCAAAAAGATCAATCTTCCAGTCAGCGTATTTTTTGTGCTTAAAGCTATGGACTGCATCATCATTCCTCCACCATCCTCTGAACTTCTCATTCCAACAGTCGGCGACCTCCTTACGGGGACCAGATTTCGTATTAGGATGAATCAATCTGCCTGCGCTGTCATAATCTCCCATCTGCGCCCACTCCCAGGGCTCATATTCGCGGATGAAACGGATATTTTCATACCACACACCATAACCCGAGCGGACTCCGTGCTCGAAATGTCCCTCGTACTTGTATTTCTTTTCGGTCCCGGTTGAATATTCCATGGTACCATGTCCGTGGGGGCGATCCTCGTCATCCTTCTCTCCTTTGTAGCTCTTGCGTGTAATTTTTGATGGGTTTTCCGGCAGTCTCATATTATTTAAGTTAGTTGGTTATCACCACAACAAAATTACTGAAATTTTGCAATATTTTTCTAGTAACTACCATGAAATCAATTGTTGGAATGTAAGTGCCAACTGGCAAGATCATTGTATCATGAGTTTGTAATAATTCATTACATAAAGATAGAAGTTATGCAACCGAAAAATATATTGATACTTTCTTGTAATACAGGAGAGGGACACAATTCAAGTGCTAAAGCGCTTAAGAATACTATAGAAAGTGAGGGGATAAAATGCACCCTCTATGACACTTTAAGTTTGATAAGTGATGATTTCTCAAGAGGAGTTTCCGATATTTATAACTACTCGGTGAGGAGTCCTCTTTTCAGTACTGCTTATAAGATAGCAGAATGGTATAGTAATCTGACGGTAAAACCAAAGTCTCCGATCTATCTGATGAACAGATCATATATCAACAAATTATATAAACTCATTAAGGATGACAACTATGATGTTGTAATAACGGTTCATCTGTTTGCTGCCCTCTCAATGACATCTTTGAGGGAAAAATATCATTTAAAAATTCCTACATATTTTGTTGCAACAGATTATACGACATATCCATTTCTTGAAGAGACACATCTGGATGGATATATGATAGCCCATCCTCATCTGAAAGAGCTATATATGGGGCAAGGAATCCCAGAAAAAATCATTTACTCTACCGGAATACCTTGTATGGAGGGAAAATTAATAAGCAGAGTCCAGAAAAATGATGCTCGGAAATTGCTTGACGAATTGTATGAATGGAATTTGAAATCTTATACAGGGAGATGGTTCTTGATAATGGGAGGTTCTATGGGATATGGTAATATGATGGAGATTGTAAGTAGTTTAGAGAAGAAATGTAGCCAGGATGATAAAATTTTATGTGTTTGTGGACGAAATCATAAGGAGAAGGAGAAACTTGATAAAAGATATGGATCGTCAGATGTTGTAAAAGTTATCGGATTTACTGACAAAATACCACTCATGATGGATGCGTGTGATCTTCTATGTTCTAAACCCGGAGGGCTGACAAGTACTGAAGCTCTTATCAAAAATATACCCCTGATACATACAAAGCCTATTAAAGGGGTTGAGGAACAAAATGCAAAATTCTTCAATGAGAGGGGAATGTCATATTTCCCTGAATCTGTAGAAGAATTGGTGGAAATCGCAGTCAAGTTATGCGATGACAGGGAATTAAGGAAAAGTATGATAAAGGCTCAGATAGAAAATTTATATGGTAATTCCGGACAAAATATTATATCAATAATTAAACAGAAAGCTTGAATAGAAGGGGTGACTAATCATTTATAAAACCTTTAGTCTCCCCCTTTTATGATTATATTAGATCTTAATTGTATGTGGCAGATTGGAATGGACAATCTTTTACAAGGGGGTATGTCCCCGATCCCCATACCCAGAACTGATAATCTGTGTTACTTGGGAAGAGGACGCTGAAGTCAGATGATGATTCGTATTTGACATTGTTCTGAACTCTGTTCCCTTCGATGATTCCATCCTCTTTTTTGCAGTCACCATACCATATTGAGATCCCATTGGACAAGTTTGGAATGCTGCTGCAATACTCCAACTGGCAGTACCAGTCAATGTATCCGGCTATACCGGCAGAACTTGAACTTTGGTTCGATGTGATATCCCCTGTATTTAGACAGCCGAAAATGGCGGCATCTCTGCTGTAACCATCGTCACCCTCCTCTGCGTATCCCACAATACCTCCCAAGTGGCAACTCCCGTTGCTGTTGGATATGTCGCCGGTATTGACGCACATTTCGATGACATAGTTGTTGGCATCTTTGCTGTCAAGATCCCCTGTGGGATCCTTTCCCATTGAACCTACAATACCACCACCTCCGTGGGCAGAAAGATTGCCGGTTACATCTCCATGATTTGCACATCCATATATCCAAGAACCGGCCTCGCTGCTACATCCCAGCACCCCTCCGAATGCCTTGACGTCGGCATCCCCGTCGTTACAAGTTACAGAGCCGAAATTGGCACAATATTTTGCTATTAGTGCCACGTTGTCCTGACCAATCTTTATCAGCCCTATATTTCCCCCTACGGTAGCATTACCCTTTACTGAACCTACATTTACACAATACTCCAGATAGGGGAGAGATGGATTGTAATAGCCAGCATATCCGGCTGTCCCTCCAGTATTTACTTTCCCTTCAACACTAGCATAATTTATTGTATGGCATACTTTTGCACCCTCTGCTTTGCCAATTATTCCACCAGTTTCATTAGCTCCAACTACTTTTCCTGACGACATGCTGTTATATATTGAGCCTCTACCGTAGCCAACAATACCACCAGTTTCATTGCCACCCGTTACTTGTCCCCTGAAATGAACATTATTGATGGTCGCCCCGTTGAGGAATCCTACCACTCCACCGGTGCGTAAAGACCCCTTAACCTCTACAGTAAAGTCTGCTTTCTCCTTCTCTTTGGGGATGGTGTTGGTGGGATTCTGGAACTCAATGGGACTGTTTCCACGTAGGGAGGTCCCGCCTGTGAGATATCCTGCAAAACCGCCGGCATCACTTCCTGCCTCAATAATACAGCTGTTAGAGAATGTGAAGTCAGATAAATTCAGGGTGAGGAAAGCATTGTCAAGTTTTCCTGCAAAACCGCCAGCATAAGCACCGGAAGCAGTTACATTGGTACTTATCTTTATGTTACTGAGTTGACTGAAACAGTATAGCCCATCCCCTATAAAGCCACCCACAGCCTCTTCCCCTTTAACATACATAATGCTTGAACCTTTTGGCTGCACAGAGCAGTTCTCGAAGTACAATCTGCAATTTGTTGCGGAGCCGATGAATCCCCCTACATTCTTTCCCCCTGTCACTGCGGAGTTGCCCTGGACTGAGGCAAATTTGAACTCCTGATACTTGAGTTCACTTGGATCCACGATTCTCCCTACAATTCCGCCAATATGCTCACCATGCCCTTTAATCACCGTATTCACATAGGAATTTTCAATTTTGGACATGATACCGAGGTATTCTATATCGGGGTATCCCCCCTCGGCTGTGTAGATGTTTTCAAAGTATCCTAAAATACCTCCTACATAAGAATTGCCCTCGATAAAGCACAGATCTGCTGCAGCATTTACAGTGTGGACGATGGATACATTTGATATATTTATATCGGCATATGGTGCGTATCCTAATATTCCCCCGACATAGTCATGTCCTCTAACCTCGAAGATGTGTTGGTTGGTTGTTATATTTGAAATCCTGCAGGATTGGTATTTCTCCACTTGTCCTATCACTCCACCCACATAGTCGTTGCAGTTGTTGATAATTATGGAGATGTCCACATTATCGATGGCAACACCCACTCCAACAGAGCCGAATACACCCCCGACACAGTTATGCCCCTGGTCTATGCGACCTGTTACTTTACAATTACGTACAGTAGTATAAGAAGCCCGACCTGCAATGGCTCCGATTTGATCCCCTGTAGAACTTATTGATAGTATATCGACAGTAAGGTTCTCAATTGTAGCACTGGATACATTACGGAACAGACCTATATTGGAATCTCCACCCAGGTAGTATATATTGCCGATAGTAAAGCCTCCCCCGTTGTAGTATCCTGAAAAATCTTCACTGATCCATCCGTTTTCATCTACGATCCCTTCGCTTCCATCAAGCCAGATATCTGCAGTCTGTTTGAAGTATAGGTCTCTTCCACAACTGGGATCATCATGGAGAAAATATATGAAATTTCTGAAATCTTTTTTTGTGGAGAGCAGGTATGGGTCATCAGCAGTTCCGGAACCCTTGACTTCCCCATCATCTTCTGCATCGGTATAGAGTTCAGGACATAGTGACACAAAGGATACAGACCTGTTGCTTATATTGACATAAAGTCTCTCCCCAAATTTTTTCTTGTCTGGTCCTACTGCCCTTAAAAGATAGTAACCATCCTTCATGTCGTTTCCCTCATTGGAGGGATCAATATTGAAAGAGATCTGGTGGTTCCTTTTATTGATCAGTTTTGCATTGAAAATGTATGGTTCAACTCTCCCTCCCAATGGGTAGAATTGAAGTTCTATGTCAAGATCTTTTGTCTCGATATCCCAATATGCAGGGGTATGGAACTCTATATAAAAAAGTCCGTTAATCTCTTCTACACTCCCACTGGGAAGTTTTGACGGATCCTCAATGGTGGCACAAGAATAAAATGGGGTTATAGTAACCAGAAGTAAAATGCAATATTTGAGAATATATTTTTTCATATGATTATCTGTTTACGAATTTGGATACATTCAAGATAGGGAATGGGTGCTCAGAGTGTGGAGAGATGGTCCAGCACTCATTGCCGGTCCCTATATCCCACCCTACAAAACTCTTCGGATCGGCTATCTGATCATATGTCAGCCCAGTGAAACTTGTCCCAGTCACTATGACAGATGGAGTGTTGGTGTTATTGTCTGTACAATAATATACTCCGCTTGTGGAGTTATCGTGACCATCATAGGATACAACGTCTCCCCAACTGCTGACCGGGGCAATGGAGAGGGAGTTTTTGACTGTAGTCACACTGTATGCTTTCCCCACCAGGTGCCCACCGCCTCCCGGACCCGAACCTGTATTCAGACAGTCTGAAATTTTACCGTGGTCGTGGAGGATCCCTACAATGCCTCCTACATTCCCTTTTGATTCATCACTCTCTACCTTGGCGGCGTTTAGACACTCTTCTATTATCACACAATTGTATTCTGTAGCAAGGGCTGTCTGAGATATGGATGTCGCCCCACCAATGACAGCACCGGCAAATCCTGCACAGCTGGCAATAACTGCCGGAACGGTGGCTCCTGCTGTCATAGCCATGCTTACGACGCTGGAAACTACAGCAACAGTAGAGAGAAGTACCGCTACACCAGAAGAGATGTTGAACTTCATCAACTGATTTTCCTCATAGTCCAGAGCTTTATCTATTTCATCAAGACGGTATTGTTGGATGCTATCATTGACCGCTATGGCATTATCATCGGATGCCTCATAGTAATCGACAAAATTCTGTACATTATTGGGATAGTCATATGCCAGAATATTTGAAGAAAATCCGTTTGATGGTGGAGTGAAACTTTTCCTGTAGGCCTTGAGAGTGGTTTGTATAGCAGCCATCTCAGCATCCATTTTTTCCTGTACCTCGTCTGCCATATCCATGAGTTCATTCAGCCTGATTTCATCATGAATATTGAAACCCCAACTGGTGACATCATAAGCAAAAGGGATCAACGAGAGGAGTGTGGTAGGGATGCTATATGCAAGTTTTGCCCCGTTTGACATTGTTTTAGCAAAACCTATACCTACTCCGGCAATACTGGTTGCCGCGCTGAAGACCATCTCTACTACTGATATTGTGTATTTGGCCCAATCGGGGATAAGCGGATCATCAAGCATATCTCCACACTCTCCAGCCAAGCCTCCCAATGCTTGAGTAGATGAGCTATATACAGTTCCGAAGTTTCCACAGTAAATCAAGCTGATATCGCGGCCGCCATAACCCAATATACCCCCTGCATGGCTCGAAATTCCACGAATGTATCCGTAGTTGTGATTTATGGTGCAATTTCCCATCAGGATGACCGATGCTATACCACCTGCATACTTTTGGGATGTTACATTTGCTGTATTGATGTTGTTGTGAACAACAGACATATTCGAAACGGCTACGATACCCCCTGCACAACTGTTGGAGGCGATTACATCCCCTTCATTGATGCATCCGGATACAGATATCTGAGCCTCTCCGCAGATACCACCTGCAATATCGTTTGCTTTGATGGTTCCTTTGTTTGTACAGCACTCTATGAATGAGTTCTGGCAAAGGTAATCTTCACCCTCTATGGTGCCTGATACCCTTGTACTTCCCAAAATGCCACCCGCAGATTTGTAACCTGTGATAGTCCCTTTGTTGGTACAGGCACCAAAACATGACATCCCTGTTCCTCCTGCAATACCGCCAGCACCTATACCAGTGAAGCCGTTTACCTCATCACCCTCCTTATATTTTACCGCTCCATTTATTGTTCCGGCATTATGGCAGATGGCAGCGTACAGTGTGTCGCAAGCACCTACTATACCACCAGCGCAACCATAGTCAGAGGTCACATTGCTGTGATTCTCGCATAGTCCTACAGTAATGTTGGAATATATTGCAGCAACACCTATCATTCCGCCGGCATTCATAGTCGCATAGACTGTAGTGGAGGAGTCGGTGGAGCATTTGCTGAGATTCACTCTGGTAAACTGGTCTACGCACCCCAGAATTCCCCCTGCACCAAAGCCGTTTGCTACAGTATTGATGGTTGAATTTGTAATCTTACAGTTCTCGAAAATGGTAGTGAACATCTTCCCCTCACTGCTTATGGCAGCCCCAAGAATACCCCCTACAGCAAAGTCGCCATTCAGATTGGCTTTGTCCAGGTGGATATTTCTGAAGTGGGCCCCATGGGCGTAACCAAACAGACCGACTCCGGCTGTCAGCTCTTTGTTTATTTTCAGCCCTGTGATTTTGTATCCCCCACCGTCAAATGTAGAGCGGAATGGGGTAGTGTTAAGGTAACCGAGTGGAATCCATCCATATTCCCTGCTACAGAGCATGGACATCTCCTTTCCATCCAGATTTGCACATTGCAGAAAATAATAATTCTCCCATCCTTCTTCAAACGATGACTCTGATAGTCTTAAGGTTAGTTGTACCATCTGGTCTGCACTGGCGATACGGATAGTATCGATCGGAGTACCGGAACCGTATAGCCCAAGTTTTGGATTCCATTTGTCCAAAAGGGTTGCTGTACCGTTTTTGATCTCTATCCTGCAGGTGAGTCCAAAGTGACCTTTGGTGATACCATCCATAACCTTTTCCTCAGGAAGATCATATTCCATATAAAGAAGTTCATACAGGCCATCCTTCAGTCCATATTCAAGCTTCATAGTGCCATCAGAGAAGAGATTATGGCGTTTGAATTTTCTGCTGATGATGGTATTGTCAGGCGTCTTGATAAAGAGATGACCGTCAGTGTCTGGAAATGTTGCAAGAGAGTTCTCCATTTTGATTGAACAGGCATCTCCCAAAAATTTGTCTTTAGGAATAGTCTCTTCTGTATCGTGGCCGGAAGGGGGATCAATCTCCGAGCATGAGATGGAGAATGCAGTAGCTAAACTAAAAAGAAGTATGTAGTGTTTCAGTTTCATTTGAAAATAAATTTAAAACATAAAGATAAAATGAAAAATTTATTTACACAATATATTTCCAATGAAAAATAAGTTTTCTTTCAATTATTTTTTTTGTAACCGAATATGTTGCTGTAAAATTCTGGATAAAGGGAGATAAACAGGTACATTTTTACAATATATATGGTATTTTTGCAGCCATAAATTTTTATAAAATGAAAAAGATTTTGTTAACCCTTTCAACAATTGCTCTTATGGCAAGTTGTAATATGAAGCAGGGTGGCACACCTGCGATAGATCGTGCCAATTTTGATGAGAGTGTCGCTCTGAATGATGATTTTTATCAATATGCAACAGGTGGATGGCAGGCCAAAAACCCTTTGAAACCGGAATTTGCACGTTATGGTACATTTGACCAGCTTCGTGAGAACAACGAAGTTCGCCTGAATGACCTGTTTGCTTCGATTGCGGAATCGAAATTTGAGGCCGGTACCGTTGATCAGAAGATAGCGGACCTATATACTATGGGGCTTGACTCCACCCGTCTGAACAATGAAGGTGTTGCTCCGCTAAAGAGTGACATTGACAAACTTATGTCGATAGTGAAGTTGTCCGATCTTGCGGCAGCAACTGCTAATATCCACACAACTGCAGGTAATCCACTTTTTGGAATCTATGTAAGTGCAGATTTGCTCAACAGCAATATCAATGTACTCTATATTGACCAGTCCGGTCTCGGTATGGGAAACCGAGACTACTATCTGGATGCGGAAAATCAGTCCAAACGTGAAGGGTATCTTCAATGGTTGACAAAAGCATTTACAATGCTCGGATGGGAAGATGCTGCAGTGAAAGCTGAAAAGGTACTGGAATTTGAGACAAAAATGGCAAAAGCTTTCCGTACCAATGTGCAGCTTCGTGATGTCCCTTCAAATTATAACCCTATGTCTAAAAAGGATTTCCTGAAGCGCTACTCTAAGTTTGACTGGAATGGTTATCTTACCCAGATGGGTATAGGTGAGTTTGATAAAATAATTGTGGGGCAGCCAGAGGTTTTGGATGTAGTGTTCAAACTTTTTGCAAAAGAGGATATTGAGACAGTGAAGGCATATATGGCAGCAAGTGTAGTTTCAAGTGCAGCCCCTTATGTGGGAGATGAACTTTATTCTGCATATTTCGACTTTTTCGGCCGTCAGATGTCGGGTCAGCAGGAGATGCGTCCACGCTGGAAAAGGGCTATGTCTGTTCCAAACTCACTTCTTGGAGAGGCTGTAGGTGAGATATATGTGAAGAAATATTTCCCTGAAAGCGACAAACAACGTATGACTGAGATGGTGAAGAATCTCCAAGTGGCCCTTGGACAGCATATTGATGCTTTGGAGTGGATGTCTGCTGCAACCAAAGCCAAGGCTCAGGAGAAGCTCAATACCTTTACAGTGAAGATCGGTTATCCTGACAAATGGAAAGATTATTCATCACTTGCCATTGATCCCGCTATTTCATATTGGGAGAATATCAAACGTGCAAGTGCATGGTATACAGCAGATAATCTTTCAGATCTTGGTAAAGAGGTGGACAGGACAAGATGGTTTATGTCACCTCAGACAGTAAATGCCTACTACAACCCTACAACCAATGAAATCTGCTTCCCCGCTGCAATCCTTCAGCCTCCTTTCTACAACTCTGCAGCTGATGATGCAGTCAACTATGGTGCTATAGGTGTCGTTATCGGCCACGAAATGACCCACGGATTTGATGATCAGGGACGTCAGTTTGACAAAGATGGAAACATGAACAATTGGTGGACCGCAGAAGATGCAGATGCATTCAAGGTACGTACAGATATCCTTGTAGACCAATTCAATAAAATTGAGGTCCTCCCTGCAAAAGATGGGCAGCCTGCTGTTATGGCCGACGGAGCATTGTCTTTGGGTGAAAATATTGCAGACCAGGGTGGTTTGAGGGTATCTTATACCGCTTTGCATAACTCTTTCAAGGAGAATGGCGGAGAGCCTGCACCCGTTGACGGATTTACTGCAGACCAGCGTTTCTACCTCTCATATGCAACTATCTGGGGACAGAACATCAGGGATGAGGAGGCAGCACGTCTTACAAAAGTGGATGTCCATTCACTTGGAAAGAACCGTGTAAATGCAACACTGCGTAATATCGAATCATTCTACAATGCATTCGGAATTACTGATGGAAAGATGTTCCTGCCTGAGGAAGAGAGGGTAATTATCTGGTAATATCGGATTTATTTTATTATACCTCATGCAGATGTGTCATCTGATCAGATGTTTGAACATACATTCTACAGATTCGCAAAGGATATTTGCAAATACATGGTTGTCTGAAACACCCGTACATCCGTTGGTCATAACCACAAAACCGTAATTCTCTTCGGGATGCCAGTACATGGCTGTGTATGCGCCAAGTGCCAGGCCATCATGGCCGACAAGTCTCTGACCTTTCAGTAGATCGTTTGTACGGAGTATAGCCATACCATAGTTTTCATCCTTGTGGTCGGTGGTGGTAATCTCCGACTGCATAAGTTCGGCACTCTCCCTATTGAGGATTTTAACACCATCAATGCTCCCCATATTCATGTGCATCATCATAACTTTGGCGAGATCCTGGGCAGATATTTTCAGACCTCCGGTAGGGGAGAACAATGTGGTGGAGTAACCCAATCTGTAGTTGTCCAAAGCATCTTCTGCAAGTTCATAGGCAGAGGTGGTGCACTTGAACGAACTGTCACGTCGGCTATATGTGTATATCTTCACAAATTTGCCTGAATCTAAAGAGTGTACATTGTGGTTAGCATATACACCAAGAGGTCTCAAAATGTTTTCTGAAATATACTGGTCGAAACGCACTCCCGATATTTTCTCAATTATTGCCCCGAGTGTGTTGAAACCGAGATTGCAGTATTGGTAATTTGTCCCAGGGGCATATTTGTTCCAAGCTTTTTCCCATGTAGGTGATGTTTCCCGGTTCAAGTAATCAAATGAAAAATATCCGTTTGCATCGCTCATGCTGGAGGTGTGCGAGAGGAGCATTCTTACAGTGATAGGGGTGTCGGGATAGTGGGGATTTCTGATCTGGAACCCCATTATCTCGGATACATCAGCATCAAGGTTCAGTTTGTTCTGTTCAACAAGTTGGAGAATCGCTGTAGCTGTGAATGATTTAGAGATAGATGCGATACGGAGAACATCATCTCTTTCCCAACGCTCCTGCGCAGAGAGATCTCTGTATCCAAATGTGTTGTTGTAGATCACTTTGCCATCTTTGACTGCCACAACAGCGAGTCCGACAGCTTTATTACGGCTGATAATCTCCTCAAACTCCTTTTCTGCAGCTTTATGACTGGATGGTGTGCAGCCAAGGAGTGATAATGTGATGCTGAACAGGAGTGCCGATTTGATGAATAGATTTTTGATTGTCATATTGTATTTGATTTATTGTTTCAAGATTATTGTTCCCATATGACGAAGTCCCTGTCTATGGTTATGCTCCGTACCCCTCCGCTGTATCCGGTTATATAATAGAGTTGGGCTATACTTTTATCCACTATATTGAGGAATGCCCTTTTAATTCTGGAAACACTGACATTCAGGTTGTTTCCAAATGGGTCAAGATGGGCAGCAAGACTCTTGCAGATAGCTTCGATGTCATCTCTGGTGGTGATTTTCATATATATGCCCAGAATCTCCTCCTCATGCAATTGAAGATCCTTGAGTCGTGCACCTTCGGGATGCCTTAAGTAGAACAGATATATCGCTTTTGTCAACAGATCCATCTTAACCTCTGGGGCATTTTCATAGTCCATCAGGGTGATCTTTCCCAATTTGGATATATGAATTCTACTCCTTTTTATGCTATATCCCAGTATCTTGCGCAACTCATCTATGCTCACACCGAATTTTTTTTCAATTCTTTTCCACTCATTGAGAATCTCTTCAGCCCTTTGGTCAAGAAGCTCATCTTGTTGCACAGGCACCTCTTCCATATACTCACCAGAGGACTCACAGCAAACAGATGCGCATATATCGCTCTTTCGGATTTTATAGATGCGGTGGCGTTGTGGTTCGCAGATTTCACATTGAACATCGGGTATCTCGGCAAAATCATTTTCAATACCGGCAAAATCGTTTTCCCCACCCAAAGGGTGGAAATATGTCTCCCCCCCGGCATTGTATAGAATTCCCTCTTCATCATCGGCCAAGCCGGTAATTTTACGAATGTGAGAGTAAAATTTTTCAGTACTGAATACCTCTGTTTGCCCCGGAAACATGTAACTCACAATGTCGGGACTCAAATTGTTGATAAGATCGGGGAGGTAGAGCAAGTGGTATCCTCTGGGGATAAAGTCATAAATTTCTCTGATGGAGTCCCTCTCTCCCCCCACATATATCATAAGGCGTTGCCATTTGGCAGGGAGGATAGCATCAATATGCCTGTCTTGGAAGAATAATTTCATAACTGAACAAATTTACTGCAAAACGGTCAAAGAAACAACACACTTTGCAAGACTTGCAAACTTTCTGTTGAGAAGATATCCACGAGATATCTTTGCATCGTAAAACAATAAAAAATAAAGCTATGAACATTTACAACGTAATTATTTTGGACGAAAGTGGAAGCATGAGCTCCATTTATGAATCTACATTGACCGGAGTTAATGAAGTTATCAGCGGTATCAGAAAGAATCAGGAAAATTTCCCTGATCAGAAGCACTTTGTTTCAATTGTGACATTCGAGGGGAGGGGGATAAAAGGGGTCTTGAACAAAAGGGACAGAGTCCCTGTTTCGGAGGTTTCCATTTTTACCGGTAAGGATTACAGACCTGGCGGGTGTACTCCGTTGTATGATGCGATGGGTATAACACTGAGCGAAATGGAGAAACTGGTGCATGAGGAGGACAAGGTGGTGGCAACTGTTATTACCGATGGTATGGAGAATTCTTCTGAGGAGTACTCAGGCAAATCAATCAAGGAACTTGTCTCAAGATTGAGGGGAAAGGGGTGGATTATCTCTTATATCGGGGCAAATCAGGACTCTATAGAGGTGGCAAGAACCCTCAATATAGTAAATGCAACAAATTGGGATGCAACCCCTCAAGGTATGAAAGATATGTTGTCCAAATACAAGAAACACAACTCACGTGTTTCAAGCTTCATTGCAAGGGATATAGAGATATGTGATTCTGAGAATATGTTTGACTCTATTCCCCCAGAGGCTTAAATCCGTTTCCCAGGGTCTCCTTGGAGTCAATTATGTTTATGAATGCCTCAGGGTCAATCTGATGGATATGTCCCCTCAGAATTGCTGCCTCCTTGCGTGTTACGATTGTGTAGATCACATCGCGCGACTCACCTTTGTAACCACCTTCTCCATGGAGGATTGTTGCTCCGCGGCCAATCTCTTCGATGATGATTTTCCTTATCTGTTCAGTTTCATCTGATATGATCATCATTGTCTTATGGGCGCTGCTCCCTTCGACAACAAGATCGATTACCTTCCCTTCGATGAAAATAAGGATCCATGAGTACATCGGAAGTCGCCAGTCGCCGAATGCGACAACAGTGGTAAGGGTTATAAGGCAGTCCACTATGATGACAAGTGTCCCTAAGGAGATATGCGTGTATTTGTGGAGAATCATTGAAATGATGTCGCTTCCCCCTGAGGTTGCCCGAGATTTGAAGATCATTCCCAGGCCGACACCGTAAACAACACCTCCGAAGATAGAGGAGAGAAGTTGCTCCTCCAGGAGAGCTCTATCTGTTACTCCGGGCTCGAGAAGGGGGTCGTATCCGTAAAATTTATGGACAAGACTCATGAATATGGGAATCAGGAATGTGCACACTACAGTCTTGATTCCGAATTTTCCACCAAGAAAAATAAAACCGATCAGAAGAAGGGGAATATCCATACAGAGTGCAGCCACTTCAGTCTTCCATCCAAAAAGGTGGTGGAAGACAATGGATAGCCCGTAAGTCCCCCCCGGGGCGAAGCCGTAAGGCTCTGCAAACAGAACATTACCAAGTGCAAATAGGAAGCAACCTGCCGCTAACCACCCGTATGTGATAAAGAACTCTTTTGAAAACAGTTTCCCTTTTGTGGTGTAACCCATATGATATTCTATAAAAATTTGGTGCAAAGATATGAAATTTATATTGATATGATTATATTTGTAGGGAGCTTGATTTATAAAAACGCATTACTATGAGGAGGAAACTTTTATTATTGTTTGCCTTGTTGTTCTCTTTTGGACTTTCCGCAGAGAGGATCCCTTTCCAGAGGGCAGAAAAAATCGCTATGGACTTCTTCAAGCAGCACTCACCCCAATTGATGGTGACTTCGCTGCAAATGGTGTATGACGGCAAGCAGCCTCTGACAAGGTCTGCAGATTTCCAGCCGGCACTCTATCTTTTCAATAATCCCAAAGGAAATGGGTTCGTTGTTGTTTCCGGAGATGATACAGCATATCCTATTCTGGGCTATTCTTTTGAAAATACCATCACCCAGGGAGATTTCCCTCCTAATATGAAGGAGTGGCTTGAGGAGATGGAAAAACAGGTGATTTTTGCTCGGGAAAATGGCTATAAAGGGGATGCAACTGCATCCAGTGAGGGAATTGGTGAGGTAGTCAAACAACTCCTTACAGCTAAATGGAATCAAGGATCACCATACAATATTGAGTGTCCTACAATTAACGGAGACTATGCCTGGACAGGATGTACAATTACAGCTGCTGCGATTGTAATGCGTTATCATCAATGGCCAGAGAAAGGGGAGGGGACAATACCTGCATATAAATCCGAAGGGGATTTCTCAATTGATATGCCAGCAAGGCCATTGGGACATACATATGATTGGAAGAATATGCCTCTGACATATGAGTGGGGCCAATACACTGCTGAGCAGGCCAAGCAGGTCTCGGTCCTTATGGCAGATTTGGGGTCAATGCTGCAGGCTACATACGGAACAGAGGGGACCGGTGCTGCAACTTCATTGATTGCCCAGAATCTTCCTGTTTATATGGATTATGATAAAGGTGCCATTCAATTTACCAGAGACCGATATGATTCAGAAGATTGGTACAAACTGATCAAGGATGAGATATACAATGAAAGGCCTGTTGTTTATAGTGGCTTCAATCAGAGTGCGGGACACGCATTCGTCCTGGATGGATATACCAGTCAGAACTATTTTAGTGTAAACTGGGGTTGGGGTGGCTATTGTAATGGATATTTCAAACTGGATGCTCTTGTTCCGGATGGCAGTGGAATAGGGGGTAATGATGATCATTATAACTTCAATCAGGCTGTAGTGGTAGGACTTAAACCAGATGAAGGTGGTGACTATGTATATATGCTCTCTATGGGAAGTAAAGGTATGTCCTCTTCGGTTACAGAATTTTACAAAAATACCCCATTTGTGGTGAATGTTGATATGATCATAAACACTGGAGGGACAAATTTTACCGGAAAGATTCTGTGCGCCCTTGCAGGTGCTGATGACAGTATCAAGGAGGAATATGCAATGTTTAATGTAAATGATCTTCCAATCGGTTGGGGGTATAGCGATGTCGGAATAAATGTTGGAATTACAGAGACAATTGAGCAAGGAGATAGAATTAGACTCTATTACAGGAGGGATAATGAGACTCAGTGGCATATCATGAAAGGTGGCCCTGATGCTGTATGGGAGCTTCTTTTGACTGAAGAATTGACTTTGGACGCCTCTACATCTCTTACATACGATAAAGAGACAAAAGAGATAACAGTGATTTCAAAGAGTGGAGCAACACTCTCATTCAAGTCATCCAATGGGACAGACTTCACAGGAAGATGCAAAACTGATGGCAAGACAACAACAATCGGCACCGATGGTCTTGCAAATGATACCTACACCCTGACTATAAGCAAGGGGAGTGAATTGAAAGAGTTGAAAATCAAATTAAATCCCAGCAAGTAATGAAAACAATACTGAAATATATATCCCTTCTTTCCGCAACACTTCTTTTGACTGTCGGATGTGATATCATTGGAGGTGGTAATGAAAATCCAACTGACGATGGAGCTATTACAGTCACTGGACCTGATGCCTATACAAGTGATTCCCATGGCGGGACAATTACATTATCAATTACCTCCAAAAAGGAGTGGAGTGCTCAGAGTGGTCAGAGCTGGTGTAAGATCTCCCCTTCAAATGGAGAGAAAGGGACCTACAACATCACAATCACTTTAGATGAGAACAAAGAGTATGATGACAGAAACGCAAAAGTGACCTTCACTACAAAGAATTCTGCCAAGAATATTACAGTAACTCAAAAGCAGAAAGATGCAATCATCCTTACTTCAGACAAGAAAGAAATTTCAGGCAAAGGGGGAGATTTTTCTGTTGAGGTAAAGTCAAATGTAGAGTTCTCATATCAAGTGGAGAAATCCTCACAGTCCTGGATAAAAGCTGTAGAGGTAAAAGGGTTGACCACAAAGGTTGTTAATTTCACAGTTCTGGAAAATGAAGAATTTGAGAAGAGGCAAGGTGCTGTAATCTTTACAAATGGTACTATTGCTGATACCGTTGACGTTTATCAGGATGGAGCACTCCCCACAATTGTACTGTCGCAGAATAAGATTGTTGTCGGCAGTGATGGTGATGAGATTCAGATCGAGATCAGAAGCAATATTGACTATGAAATGAGTATGCCTGAAGGGGTGACCTGGATGAAGGTGGTAGAGACAAAAGCATATTCAGACTATACTCACTATATTTCTGTAGAGGCTAATGCTTCTCATGACTCACGCAGTGCGGATATAATCTTTGCCGGTAAAGGAGAGTATGATGTAAAAGATACTGTTACTATTTTCCAACAGCAGAAAGATGCAATTGTTGTGGCTAATACTGAGTACGTAGTAAATGCTGTTGATACCGAACTTGAATTTGAAATTAACACTAATGTGGAGTTTGATGTTGAGGTGTCAGAGGGGTGGGTCGAATATGTTCCCCCAACAAAAGGGCTGGAGAAGTATGTTATGGTGTTCAAAATTCAGGAAAATACCACATCTGAGGAGAGGAGCGCAGTGATAACAATCAAATCTGAAAATGTTACCCAGAAGGTCAAAGTTACGCAGAAGGGGAGAGTGGATAAGGGTTCATTATCCATTACATTTACCAATAATGTTTTTACTCTCCCTACAATAGAGGGACATAATGTGCAAGGTGTAGTCTATTGGGGTGATGATACAAGTGAGGAGTATGCACCAAACAAACAGCACTATTATTCAGAGAAAAAGCAATATGTTGTCGATATAGACCTGTGGGGTGCAAAAACAATAAATGTTGCAACACTCGAGGGTGTAGAGGAGATTGATTTATCCGACTTCTAATCGGGAGACGGGTTGTTATTCTGTACACTTTAGGAGAGTTGCCCAATAGCGGACAGACATCGGCATATTTTTCGTATATTTGTCTTCATGAAAAATGAAGGCAAATGGAACAGCAAAATAATAACCAGCAATGGTCAATGCCGAGAATAGGCGACCAGGCCCCTGAATTCAGGGCAATGACAACTCATGGAAAATTGAACTTCCCTTCGGACTATTCGGGTAAATGGAAGATTCTTTTCTCACATCCGGCGGACTTTACACCGGTCTGTACTACGGAATTCATTGCTTTTGCAAACATGCAGAGAGAGTTTGAGGCTCTGAATACTCAAATAGTAGGTTTGTCGGTGGACAGCTTGAGCAGCCATATTGCTTGGGTTAGAAATATCAAGGAGAAAATTGAGTGGGAGGGGGCAAAAAATGTTGAAGTGGGGTTCCCCATAGTTGTTGATATCAGTAAGAAAGTATCGTCATTGTACGGCATGATAATGCCAGGAGAGAGCAATAACTCCTGCATACGTGCCGTATTTTTTATCGATCCGTCAGATAAAATACGTGCAATAATATATTACCCATTGAATCTCGGCCGGAATTTCGAAGAGATTAAGAGGGTAATTGTCGGACTCCAGACTTCAGATGCAAACGATGTGGCAATGCCTGCCAACTGGGTACCTGGAAAGGATGTTGTGCTGCACTATCCGGTTACCACAGCGGATGCTGAAAAGCGTGTTGCTGAAGAGGGTGTAAAATGTCACGAATGGTATCTCTGCTCCAAAAAATTGTAGGAGCGGAGACCATTTAGTAGTTGATGATATATTTTTTCTTTGCGGTTTCTATCAGGGCAAGCCGCTCCATGTTTGTCGCATAGAGGGAGAATGAGCCTATTTTCCGGCTACGGTATATTCCCCAGTAACCGAATCCCCCAAAAGAACCGGCTAAACGTCCCGATCTTCTTACTATTGAGGCGTCAATACTTGTTATTGCTACAATATCTTCTTTTCTGATAATTTTACGTCCCAGAAGTTTGTTGATTACTATGTATTCATCATCAACTGTCAGTCCAAGTGGGGTGAATATCGACAAAATTGCTGTGATCAGGATTAGGAGAACAGCACCTATGATGTGTCCGATTCCGGTTCCTTGGAGCTTGACCAGCATATATGCTGCAAATCCCAACATCCCCATGACAAGTATTACAGTATTTACGTTAGCTATTCTGTCCCATTTGAAGCGGATAGACTGGATCTCTTTGATGTCGATTTTGTTTTCAGAGTTCATATTTTATGTGAATTTCGACAAAGGTAGTTAAATCCCGGGATTATTGCTATTTTTGTAAAGTTGAGACAGAATCAAATTCTAATATTACAATACCTATGAAAAGAATCCTTTACTTTTTCTTGTTGGTGGCATTGGTCTCTTGCAATAGTGACCCTGCAGCCAAGTATTACAAATCTATTCCAAAAGGTTTTGACAAAATGTGCCAGAGGGCTATTGATGAATGGAAAGTGCCGGGAATGGCTGTGGCTGTGGTTAAAGATGGTGAGATTGTCTTTATGGAGGGTTTTGGTTCGGCCCACCTTGGCGACTCGACCCAGGCACCTGTCCCTGTGACCCCTCAAACTAAATTTGTTATTGCATCTACATCAAAAGCCATTACAGCAGGTTTGCTGGCTACAGTTATGGATGATTATCCCGAAATCAAATGGGATGCACCGGTAAAAAATTATCTCCCCGACTTCAGATTGTATGACCCTTGGGTAACTGAGAATTTCCAGGTAAGGGATATTATGACCCACCATACAGGGTGGAACAGTTACTGCCTTGATGATCTACCCGCTTGGGGATATGGTCGGGATGATCTTTACAAACTTTTTGCAGTAGTCCGCCCCACATATAGTTTCCGTACAAAATATGCCTATAACAACGAGATGTACACTGTCTCTGCCAAAATTATTGAGAAATATACAGGTAAAAGCTGGGATGAGGCTATCGTTGAGAGGATATTCACCCCTTTGAATATGAAAAACAGTACTACAGGAAACGTCTCTTTCTTCACTGCAGAGAATCTTGCTCAGGGTTACAGAATGAGAAAAGCACAGGATAAAGATGAGATAGTTGTAGTCCCCAGAACAGACAAAGAGGATGCCTTTACATGGCTGTCAGCAGTTGCCCCTGCAGGTTTTGTAATCTCTACAGCAGAGGATATGGCCAATTGGGTGAAGATGAACCTTGCAAATGGAGAATTTGAGGGGAAAGAGGTTATTTCAAAAGAGAACCACGACATGCTGTTCTATCCCCAGACCATCACCTCTTGCAGCGATGAGCGTCTGTGCAATTACGCACAAGGGTGGACTATCGAACACAACAGAAGAGGGAAATACATCCGCCATACAGGACTTGCGTACGGATATACTGCACTTGTGGGGATGGTTCCCGATCTGAATCTCGGTTTTGTCTTCCTGACAAACAACGGAAGTACCTCGGACCCACAGTCTGCTATTGCACGTGATCTTATAGAGATGTATTATGGAAATAGAAAATCAACCTATTTTGATGAGTATCTTGCTGAATACAAAGAGGATCTCTTTGCTGAAGACGAAGAAGATGCTGTAGAGGAGACCCCTGTTGCTCCACTCCCTAACAAGTCCTATGTGGGAAGTTACTACCAGGATGTATGGGGTACAGCAAAAGTGTATGAAAAAGATGGCGAATTGTATTTTGCTCTCAATAAAGTGGACAGTAAGCTTACCCATAAAAATGGAGATGTATTCAGATTCTATGTCCCTGGAAGCGGAACATTTGACCTGACTTTCACCGCAAAGAACAAAAAGGTACAGTCATTGACCTTCAATATCAATGATCCTATCGGAGATTTCAAGAAGGTGAAGTAAAATACAGGATGTTATCTTTGTACTTGTAATTGTTGATTCAAGTATGGATAAGGTGGTTTTTCTGGTCGATAACCGTCCGGCAGATGGGCAATCCGCTCTTGGAACAGAGCATGGATTGTCCATGTATGTGGAGATGGGGGGGCATAAGATCCTGGTTGATATGGGAAAGTCGGATCTGTTTTGGGAGAATAGCCGCAAGCTTGGAATTGATTTGAAGGGGGTAGATTTTGCATTTATCTCTCACGGGCACAATGACCATTGCGGCGGCTTGCCCCATTTTATCGGGAATTGTCCGGATAAGCGGGTTTATTTTTCATCCCGGATCGCAGGTGCACAATACTTTTCATCCAAAGGTGGTGCAGACAGGGCTATCCATATTGATCATAACTTCTTTGATGATCATATAAAGGCCGGGGGAAACCTTATTCCTGTCAATCAGAGTATCTGGATAACCCCATCAGTAGCTGCAATCAAATGCAATTGCAACAAATTTTCGACCCCGGATGGGAACAGATATCTGAAAAAATCATCTGGGGGTGCAGATAGAGCACTTCCCGATGATTTTGATCACGAACTGTCACTTGTCTTCAAAAATGAAGAGGGACTTGTAATTCTCTCAAGTTGTTCCCACTGTGGTGTGGCTAACATAATTGCCTCTGCAAAAGAATTTACTCGTGAACACCGAGTGAGGGGATTTGTCGGGGGATTCCATATTGTGGATTGGGCGGGTGTATCTGGTGAGGTGGAGAATGTGGTGAAGGAGCTTGAAATTGTTGCTCCCGGGGCAAAAATATGGACAGGGCATTGTACAGGTATTTGTGCAGAAAATGAGATTTATTCAAAAATGCTTGATATTCAATTCTTTAGAACAGGGATGCAAGTGCGTTTGTAATTTTGGAAAATTGGTCATAAATCGCTAAATTTGCGCGCTAATTTTTACTATGTAAAACACTATGGCTTTTACAACCAATACAAACATTGTACGTTATAAGTTACTTGCAAAACTTGTTGGACTCTGGAAAGATGGAGACTTGGTTGACAAGATTGATTACCTTCCCATCCAGTTGAGTCCTCGAAAATCAAAGGTTCTTGGCAGGTGTTGTGTCCACAAAGAGAGGGCAGTATGGAAATATAAATCTTTTCCCCTTCTCGGATACGATATGACCGATGAAAAAGATGAATTGACCCCACTTTCAGATTATGCAAAGAGGGCATTGGAGAGAAAGGTTTCAAAAGATAACATAATGTGTGTTATTGATGAGGCATGTTCTTCTTGTGTTTCGATCAAGTATGAGATCACCTCTTTGTGTAAGGGTTGCGTTGCCCGCAGTTGCTATATGAACTGTCCTAAGGGGGCTGTCTCTTTTAAGAACAATGGTCAGGCTGAGATTGACCACAGCAAATGTATCAGTTGCGGTATCTGTCAGAAAAGTTGTCCTTACCACGCTATCGTATATATTCCTATCCCTTGTGAAGAGGTTTGCCCCGTAGGTGCCATTTCAAAAGATGAGTATGGAATAGAGCATATTGATGAGACCAAGTGTATCTATTGTGGGAAATGTATGTCCGCATGTCCATTTGGTGCAATTTTCGAGATTTCCCAGATATTTGACATTCTTGAATCAATCCGCAGAGGTGAGAAGGTGGTTGTTGTCCCTGCACCTGCTGTGCTCGCCCAATATAAGGCACCTGTAGAAAAAGTCTACGGAGCATTGAAGGCAATTGGCTTTGATTCTGTTGTAGAGGTGGCACAAGGTGCAATGACCACTACTGAGCATGAAGCAGAGGAGTTGCTCGAAAAGATAGAGGAGGGTCAACCTTTTATGACAACATCTTGCTGCCCATCGTATATACAGCTGGTAAAGAAACATATGCCTGAAATGGAAAAATATGTTTCTGATACAAAATCGCCTATGTACTATACAGCACAAATGGTAAAAGAGGCTAATCCAGATGCGAAAGTGGTGTTCCTGGGCCCATGCGTTGCTAAACGTAAGGAGGCAAAGGATATCCCGTTCGTCGATTATGTGATGACTTTTGAGGAGTTGAATGCTACACTTCTTGGTTTGGGTATCAATATCGAAGATTGTGAACCTTATACTGTTGAAAAGGAATCTGTCAAAGAGACCCATGGCTTTGCAAGAAGTGGCGGTGTTGCAGACTCTGTAGTGGCTTATCTTGGAGATAGGGCAAACGGTTTGCAGATTGTCAAGGTGGCAGATATGAACAAAAAGAACATAGGCCTTTTGAGAAGTTATGCAAAAAGGGGTGTTGCCCCTGCAAAATTTGTAGAGGTTATGACCTGTGCAAACGGTTGTATCACCGGCCCTGTTGCTTATAATCCTGACCTTGTAACCAGCGAGCAGATTTTCAATAAGGCGTTGGCCGCATGCAAAAAATCTTACAAGGATTCTGAGCCTGCAAAGCAGTAATCGGATCTTTGCAGATATAAATGAAGTTTCCTGCCTGTGGCGGGAAACTTTTTTATATCTTTGTAGGGTTAATAAAAGATGTAGGAGGGTATATGATCCTAAATGTGACCAAGTGTGAGATTGAAGGGGTATTTGTCTTGGAACCAAAGGTTTTCGGAGACCAAAGAGGGTATTTTCTCGAGTCATACTCAAATAGAGATTTCAAAGAGGCGACAGGGTTGGATATCGATTTTGTCCAGGATAACGAATCGATGTCCTCTAAAGGGGTTTTGAGGGGGCTCCATTTTCAGAAGTCACCCCATGCACAGGCAAAGTTGGTGAGGGTTGTCAAGGGTGCTGTGCAGGATGTGGCTGTAGATATCCGCCCCGATTCCCCTACTTTTGGGAAGTATGTGTCGGTAGTTTTAAGTGGAGAGAATAAAAAATCATTGTTTATTCCGGAAGGGTTTGCACATGGTTTCCTTGTCCTTGAAGATGATACAATTTTCCAGTACAAATGCTCGGATTACTATGCTCCGTCATCTGAAGGATCTGTGAAGTGGAATGATCCTCAGATAGGTATAGAGTGGATATTGCCCGAACAGGAGTATCTGATATCAGATAAGGATAAGATTGCCCCTCCATTTTCATCATTGGTAAAATAGACAATAGCAGAATATATGAACGATTTGGATTACAACACTCAGAGAGAGAAACTTTTGATGCCGGAGTATGGCAGACATGTGCAGAAGATGATTCAGTATGTCAAGAGCATCCCTGATAAGGATAAAAGGAATGAGCAGATAAAGGCTGTTGTAGGTATTATGGGAATTCTGAATCCTCAATTGAGGGATATAAACGATTTCAAGCATAAACTATGGGACCATGTCCAGATCATTGCAGATTTTGATATTGATATAGATTCACCATATCCTATCCCTACAAAAGAGACCATCTCAGCAAGGCCTGATCCTATTCCACTACCAGAGAAACCTGTTCAGGCTGCACATTATGGCAGAAATATTCAGAATATGATCGATATCATTGCGACAAAATCTGATGATGAGGTAAAAGATGAGATGATTAAAGCTCTTGCTTCATATATGAGGCAGCAGTATCTGATATGGAATAAGGATTCTGTGACAGAGGAGACAATTTTCAATGATATCCAGAAATTGTCTGGGGGAAAACTTGTTGTCCCTGAACATATTCATCTGGACTCCATTTCAGACAAAGAGACATTCTCACGTCCAGGGATTATGGGACAGAAGGAGGGACAGCAGCGGGGGAATCACAACAGAAACAAAAATAATAAGAAACGCTGGAAGAAATAGAGACTTTTATGGCCAAAAAGACAACAAAAAAAATAGATAGAGATAAATCATTGCGTATTGCGAGGTTCAGTTGCGGATTGTTCTTTGCTGTACTCACAATCTTTACCTTAGTCTCTCTGATATCATTTCTGTTTACATGGGACAGTGATCAGAGTCTTTTGACACATCCCGATATGATGGATAGTGTAGTTTCTGCAGATAATGGGGGGGGCAAGATCGGTTTTCTTTGGGCAAACTTTCTGATTTCCAGACTCTTCGGTCTGGGTGCCTTTGTTATCCCTTTCTTTTTCGGAGGGGTTTCTGTATATTGCTTCAAGAAGAAAAATATCAGTCTTCTCCGTTTGTCATATCTCTCAGTGATGGGATGTATTGTGTTGTCGGTATTGTTCTCTTACATATTCTCTTTGTTCGGTATGGAATCTCTCTTGGGAGAGGGAGCGGGAGGCTCATACGGATATGTGTTTAATAAGTGGCTGTGTGTGATGCTTGGAAAAATAGGGGCAGGCTGTGTGATTGCCTTTGTTTTCTTGATTTGGCTTGTGCTGTTGAATGACAAAGTAATAGATGCTTTGTCCTCTTTCTTTAATAAAATCCTTCCAAATGATAGTCCAAAGGGGAAGCAAGAAGATGATATTGCTCCGGTTGAAGTTGCTGAGACTGAGACAGAAGAGGAGGGGACTCCTGTTGATGATATTGTTTCTGATGGGATCCCTGTCGGTACAGAGGAGGGGGGTGTAATCAATATTGAAGAGGTGGATGAGCCGGAAGATATGGAGCCTGAGCCAGAGAAGGATGTTCCGGCAGATGATTCTGACCTTACGGTTGAGGTTATCCCCGGTGAGGTAGTTGAATTTGGTGAGAAAGAACTTGAAGAGGAGAGGTATGATCCAAGATTGACCTTGTCAAGATATAAATTACCCAGCACAGATTTGCTGAATGATTATCAGGATCAATGGTATACAGTATCACCAGAGGAGCTTGAAAAGAACAGTCAGAAGATCAAGAAGGCACTGATGGACTACAAAATCAGTATTACCAAAATCTCTGCGAGAATCGGTCCTACAGTGACACTATATGAGGTTGTCCCTGCCCCTGGTGTCAGGGTTTCCCAGATCAAGAGACTTGAGGAGGATATTGCACTTACCCTTGCAGCTCGTGGTGTCCGTGTCGTAACTCTTGTCGGGACAAATGCCATAGGTATAGAGGTGGCAAATGACAAGCCGAGCGTTGTCTCTATGAAGTCTGTTCTTGAAGATCCCAAATTCAGAAACAGCAAGTATGATCTCCCTGTGGTGATGGGCCGTACCATCTCTAACGAGGTTATGTGCTTTGACCTTGCCAAGATGCCCCACTTGCTCGTTGCAGGTGCGACAGGTCAAGGTAAGTCTGTGGGATTGAATGCAATAATTACCTCGTTGATTTACAAAAAGCACCCTGCAGAGTTGAAATTTGTCCTGGTTGACCCCAAAAAGGTAGAACTGTCGCTTTATGCTCCTCTGTCGGACCACTATCTGGCGAAACTACCTGAGGAAGAGGATGCAATCATTACCGATACTCAGAAAGTGGTGTACACTCTGAAATCGCTCTGTATGTTGATGGATCACAGATATGATCTCCTCAAGATGGCATCTGTGAGAAATGTGAAGGAGTATAATGAAAAATTCCTCGCTAAGAAATTGAACCCCAATAAGGGGCACGATTATATGCCTTATATTGTGGTGATTATCGATGAGTTTGCAGATTTGCTGATGACAGCCGGAAGGGATGTGGAGGAGCCGATTGCCCGTCTGGCACAGCTTGCCCGTGCAATCGGAATTCACCTTGTGATAGCGACTCAGAGACCTACAACCAATATCATTACAGGTACCATAAAGGCTAACTTCCCTGCCCGTATTGCATTTAGAGTGATGACAAGCATTGACTCAAAGACAATTCTTGACCAGACAGGGGCGAACAGATTGATTGGTAGGGGTGATATGCTGATTATTACAGGAAGCAGTGAACCTACCCGTGTACAATGTGCCTTTATCGATACACCTGAGGTTGAGAGGGTGACAGAATTTGTAAGCAGACAGCAAAGTTACGGCATGTCATATCTGCTCCCTGAATATATCCCTACAGAGGGTGATATGACCTCTGTGAAGAGTTCATCGACTGGTGAGAAAGATGAACTTTTCAAAGCTGCCGCCCGACTTATTGTTAGGGAACAACAGGGTTCTACTTCTTTGATACAGAGGAAAATGAATCTTGGTTACAACAGAGCTGGCAGAATTATGGATCAACTTGAGGAGGCGGGAATCGTAGGCCCATCAGAGGGTAGCAAGGCACGTCAGGTGAGAGTTACCAGTCTGGAGGCACTTGAATCGATCCTCTCAATGATGGAGTAATGATGAAAAAGATATTTGTCATATTGGCTGTAGTTTTGGCGGTGGGGGCTTTTTTTGCTTTTGCTCAAAGTGGGGTTGATCCGATCTCCAAAATGGAGGAGAGATTGAGAAGCTACGATGCTATTGAGACTGCATACCGATTCATAGTGACTAATAAAGAGGGGAAAGTGGTGGTGGATGAGCCGGGAACTTTCTATCAGGAGGGGGAGTGTTTCCTTGTAAAATCGTTTTCACTTGATATTTATTGTGATGGGAAATCAAAGATGATATACAACCACATGTTTGATGAGATCACAATAATCGGACACGATCCCAGAAATGGAAATATGAGTGAAAACCCTTTTGTGGTCTTGACAGATACCAAGGCAAACTATACTTATGTTTTTGAGAATGATAAGGTAGTCCTGACCCCGAAAAATGGCTCGGCAGATCATACGTCAGTGGAGATAGCACTCTCTCCAAATGACTTCTCCATAAAAAGCATTACCTATTTTGCACCATCGGGAAGCTATCGCGCAGAGGTGCAATCTCTAAGGGGAGTAGATAAGAAAGGGGGAGAGTTCTATACTATAAATCTCGACGAAGTGAGTGATGATGTCGTTATCAACGATTTGAGATAGGGGTATATATCTTTGAAAGGACCTCTTTTATAGAAGGATAGCTCATCTCTGCCCTTTTTGTCAGATCTTCAGGAGATACCCACTCCACTTTTGTGATATTTTCCTCTATCTGAGGTGTCGGAGTGTGATTTGAGTTGTACTCCATTTCATACCAATAGGTATGTTTTAGATAGAAAATTCCATCTCTATGGTAGGTGTGGTCGGTAATGCAGATAAGTTTTCCAAGTGACAGATTTGTAATTCCGCACTCCTCTTCAACCTCTCTGACAGCTGTAGCACTGATATCTTCCCCCTCTTCGTGTTTCCCTTTGGGGAGATCCCAGATTTCATTTCTGAAAATCATAAGGTACTCTCTATCCGGGTTGGTGACCACTCCCCCTGCGGCATCTATCGAGGTGAGTGGAGAAGAGACCATCCTGTATGTCTCAGAAATGTCTTCTGTCTGTATGTAAAGGGTCTGAATCTCTTTGGCTTTGTCGAAAAATAATGCAATCTCGGATAGTTGGGGATGAATCCCCTCCTGATATATGATTTTGTCGGAAGCAGTGGTACAACTATCCGATTTGCTGCAAATTACGATACGTCTCCAATCGAAATGAATCTGTCGCATATATACTTGAAATAGTGTGTGCAAAAGTAAATAAAATTTGTATCTTTGTAGAGTTAAAAAGGAATATTATGTCAACTATAGAACAAAATGTAGCAAGACATCTTCTTTCGATTGAAGCTGTCAAATTGAGCCCTGAAAAGCCTTTTACCTGGGCTTCGGGCTGGAAGTCGCCAATTTATTGCGACAACAGAAAAATTCTTTCATACCCTGAAATCAGAACATCAATCTGCGAATATATGGTATCAGTCATCAAAGAGCATTATGCTGACGTGGAGGTTATTGCCGGTATTGCTACCGGGGCAATCGCTTACGGTGCATTGGTGGCTGACATCCTGAACAAGCCATTTATCTATGTACGTTCTGCAGCTAAAGACCATGGTTTGCAGAATCAGGTAGAGGGTATTCTTCCTCAAGGTGCCAAGGTGGTTGTAATCGAGGATCTTGTATCTACAGGGGGAAGCAGCCTTGCAGCAGTGGATGCACTTCAGAAAAATGGGGCAATCATTGAAGGCACCGTTGCCATATTCTCATACAACTTCGATAAAGCAAGAAGAGGTTTTGAGAATGCAAACGTGGAGCTGATCACCCTTTCAAACTATGACGCTCTCCTGGATGAGGCCCTCAATAGTGGCTATATAGCAGAAAAAGAGCTTGATATGTTGAGAGAATGGAGATTCTCTCCAGATACTTGGGGCCAGAACAAATAGGTATGTCGGAAGTTCAGGCAAGGGGAAAAGATCTTTATATCAAAAGAAGTCCTGTGGTATTGTATGATCTTTTTTCCGATTTGAGAAGATTTGAACAGGCTATTCCTCAGGATAAGAGGGACCAGGTGACAATATCTGCTGATAGTGTCATGGCAACAGTTCAGGGGATGGAGTTAGGATTGAAGATTGATCAGAGGGTGCCATTTTCGTTGATCTCTTTTGCAGAGACAGGAAAATTTCCTTTCCCTTTCAGAATCAACTTCCATTTTCAGCCGGTAGAACTCGACAGTACTTTGTTTCATATAGATTTGTCTGCAGATCTTCCAATGATGGCAAAAATGATGTTGGGAGGTAAACTGCAGGAGGCAGTGGACAAATTTACAGAGCAGATAGAGAATGCAATTAATGGTCAAATGCCTACAGTATAATGGAATATAATCTTCCTAAATATTTTCTGGAGCAGATAGAAAGACAATTCGGAGAGCACCGTGCAGGAGAGCTCTCCGTCTTGCTTAATACCTCCTCACCTACAACTGTCAGGATAAACCCATCCAAGGTGAACTCCACAGCCGATTTGCCATCTCTCCTCATCGACCCGGATGTGAAGTTGGAGAGGAGGTCTAAATATGGTTTTGCACTCGAAAAAAGACCTCTTTTTACCCTTGATCCTATGTTTCATGCGGGGTGCTATTATGTGCAGGAGGCCTCTTCAATGGCTATTGAGAACCAATTGCCCTTATATAAATCCCTTGCAGAAGAGAGTCTTGACGGGAAGTTCAGAGTTCTTGATCTTTGTGCTGCTCCCGGAGGAAAAACCACCCACCTTTTGTCGATGTTTGGAGATATTCCCGGATGTGTGGTTGTGGCGAATGAAGTTATCAAGAGCAGAGCTGCAATTCTGGCGGAAAATATTGCGAAATGGGGTAGAGGAAACGTGGTGGTTACCAATAATGATCCTGCAGATTTTGTTAAGTTTGAATCCTATTTCGACCTTATAGTAGTAGATGCCCCATGTTCCGGAGAGGGAATGTTCAGAAAAGAGCCAGCATCCAGAGATGAGTGGTCTGTGGCAAATGTTGAGCAGTGTGCTGCACGTCAGAAGAGGATTGTTGCAGATATCTGGCCAGCATTGAGAGAGGGGGGATTGATGATCTATTCCACTTGTACATTCAATGATCTGGAGAATGGTTCAAACTTGAAATGGATAGCATCGGAGCTTGGTGGTGAGATTTTGTATTCAGAACAATGTTTTCCGGGAGAGCAGTATGGAGAGGGCTTTTTCTTTGGTGTATTGAAGAAAAATGGAAATTCTCCCCATGTTACAGTGAAGGAGCAGATCCGTTCATCTGCAGTTAAACCATTTAAGGAGAGACTTGAATTTGTTAAAGAAGGATTTGTGCTCTATCGTAAAGGATATCTTGTAAAGGCATACCCATCTGCATGTGTGGATGATATGATATATATCGAGGGACACCTTAGATCCCTCTCTTCAGGTGTAGCTGTAGCGACTATTCTGGAGGGGGCCAAAGGGAAGAGCATTATCCCCGAAGCCGATCTTGCCCTAAGTGAGGCTATCTGTCGGGGGGTATTTCCTGAAGTTGAAATAGAGATGGATGATGCACTGAAATTTCTTAGAAAAGAGTCTCTTGCTTTCCCCACTTCACCTAAAGGGTACCTGATGGTTTGCTATAAGGGGGTTCCTCTCGGATTTGTAAAGAATCTGGGTAACAGATCCAATAATCTATGGCCTCCGCATTGGAGAATAAGAAATGTTTAATTATTTACAGATATGAGACGTATAGCTAGTTCATTTTTTATTTGCGTCATCAGTGTGATGACCGCTTTTGGACAGAATGTGAATAAAATTTTTGTCCCCGAATTGAGAGCAGAATCGAGACAGGAGGTTGTCATTCCTGAAGTAGATGGATATACTGTGCTGAAGGGGGATTTTCACCTTCATACAGTCTTTTCTGATGGTGATGTCTGGCCTACATATCGTGTTCAGGAGGCCTGGAGAGACGGCCTTGATGTAATATCGATAACAGACCATATCGAATATCTGCCGTTCAAAAAGTATGTAAAAGGTGATTTCAACACCTCATACGAAATCGCAAAATCAAGTGCAGACAACTATGGTATCATGCTTGTCAGAGGGACAGAGATAACCCGCAAACAGGGTGTTATCGGCCACTTCAATGCACTCTTTATTCAGGATGCTAATCAGATTCCAGATGATGATCCGTTCGTTGCAGTAGAGAATGCAAAAAAACAGGGGGCATTTGTCCTTTTCAACCACCCGGGCTGGGCTGTGGATACATGTATGATTACAGAGTTCCAGCAAAGACTTTTTGATGCAGATCTGATTGACGGTATCGAGGTTGTAAACCATTTTGAGTTCTATCCGAGGGTGGTATCGTGGTGTATTGACAAGGATCTTCCTATGTTTGCAAACAGTGATGAGCACGGTATCATCAGTGAAGATTTCCAGACATTCGGACACGACGCAATGTTCAAGAGATTCAGACCTATGACACTTGTCCTTGTGGATGAAAAAACACAGGATGGGGTAAAAGATGCCCTTTTTGAAGGGAGGACAATTGCCTATACAGATAATATGTTTATGTCCAGGGAGGATCTTCTGATAGATCTCTTTGAAGCATGTATCGAGATGAATACAGTTAACAGGGGTGAGAAGAAGAATACCTACAAATACACAAACAAATCGTCATTCCCATTTGTTATAAGTATCAATGGTGGAGACAAGAAGATTATCCCCCCATTTTCTACAATCAAATTTTCAGCATCAAACCAGAAGGATATGAAGATAACCCTTCTGAATATGTGGTGTTATGAAGACAAACATCCTGTGATTGTCCTGTAGATAAAAATAGATGGAAAGAAAAAAGAGACTGACGAGTAGTCAAATATGATGTGACCCCCAAAAGTTGGACGGTTTAACATTATTAAGAGGCTGACTTAGATTGGAACAGAGCTCGGTATTGCACCGGGCTCATTCCTTTTAGCCTCAGTTTGATTCTATCATTATTGTAGTAGCGTATGTACTT
>JAZOBN010000035.1:0-2303 GCA_045595965.1 Candidatus Coprenecus sp. | reverse complement strand
TCCTTGATGAACAGTAAAGATGTGTTCGCCAGTATCTTTGTGGGAATACATATCAAACTGAATTTCTTTTGCCAGTTCATCACTTGGAACGAAAGGTGTTCCATCAGCATTAAAGAACACTTGTGTTGGAATGACTTGCACAGGAACATTCGCTGCTGCTTCATAATACTTCCACACATCAACAAATTTGATGAATGCTTTTCCTTGCATTTCAGCATTCAAGGTTTTCAGAATTGGTGCCATCTGCTTACATGGAATACAAGAATCAGCACCATAGTCTGCAATGATGGGCAGACCATATTCAGAGAGTGCTTCAAAGTCAATTTCTTCTGAGGCATTCAAACTGAAATCTGCATCTTTGAGGTTATCGGGCAGAGATGTGTCATGTGATTCTGATGTGCTGTCGGGTGGTTTATCAGAAGCATTTTTTACCATCCACATACCACCGATAATGATAATAATCAAAACTGGAACAAGTAGTTTGAGCCAAAGAGTATTTTTCTTTCCCATTAGTTCGCACCTCCCATCTTTACAGAATCAAGGGTTGAATGAGGTTAAAGAAATAACCCACGATGATAATTCCCACTGTGCAGATTACAACAAAGATACCAAGCAGTTTCGGTTTTACCGCCTTGCGGAGCATAATCATAGACGGTAAGGACAGAGTTGTAACACCCATCATAAAAGACAGCACAACACCAAGTAATGCACCCTTTGCAAGTAATGCTTCTGCAATCGGAATTGTGCCGAAGATGTCCGCATACATAGGAACACCTGCAACGGTAGCAAGGATAACACCAAGCGGATTGTTGTCTCCAAGCACTTTGACAATGAAATCTTCGGGAATCCAGTTGTGAATGATAGCACCAATGCCAACACCAACAAGCACATAAGGAGCAACTTTTTTTGCGGTAGATACAACCTGTTCCCAAGCATATTTCATACGGTCTTTGAAATGCAGTTCTTCCTGCGGAACATCAAGTGAATTACCTTTTCTGATATATTCCTCAACATGATTTTCAAGATGCAACTTTTCTATCATTGTGCCACCAACAACCGCGATAACCAGTCCAAGAAGCACATAGATAATTGCGACTTTCCATCCGAAAATGCTCATCAACAGAACAAGACTTCCGAGGTCAACCAACGGAGAGGAAATGAGGAACGAGAATGTTACACCCAAGGGAAGTCCTGCACTTGTAAACCCGATGAATAAGGGAATAGAGGAGCAGGAACAAAACGGTGTTACTGTTCCGAGCAGAGCTGCCACAATATTTGCCCCAATTCCGTGGAATCTGCCGAGAATTTTCTTCGTTCTCTCTGGTGGAAAATAACTCTGAATATACGAGATAATCAGAATCAGCACACCAAGCAACACCATTATCTTGATGGTATCATAAATAAAGAATTGAACACTTCCACCGATGCGACCTGTGGTGTCCAAACCACAAGCATTCAAAATCGTGCCAATCAGCTGATTAAGCCAGTTCATGCCGAGGATTTCATTTTGAAAGAAATCCCATGCTGTTTTCAATGTTTCCATATAGAAACCTCCTGTTCATATAGTTATATTGAAATATGTCTATATATAGGGTTTAAGGGAAGTCGTGCGGAAAAGTTTTGACTTACCTTACTTTTCACAACACGACTTGTTTTCGCATCCGCAATCAAGGGATGTCAATTCTCTTAAACAATTCGCAGCTACTTTTGCTCCCTCTGCCGAGATGGAGTAGTGCATCCACTTACCCTCTTTGCGACCGACCACGATACCCGAATCACAGAGGATTTTCATGTGGTGGGATAGTGTGGGCTGTGTCACATTGATTTCTTCAAGTAGCTTACAGGCACATTTCTCGCCAGTTCGCAGGAGTTTAACAATGCGGATACGATTCTCATCACAAAATGCTTTGAAAATCGTTGCTGTTCTTTTCTCGTCCATTTGCATCCTCCTATCGATTTTTATCTATATGTTATTATACACAACACATAGATGTTTGTCAATACATCTTGCAATAATTTCAGAAAGAAGTTACATTCATTGCAAAGTCCCAGAAAAAAGACAGGGAGCAGTGTTGCTCCCTGTTTTGCTGTGAGTAATCATTCTTCCCCGAAGATGTCCTCTAATACTCTTTGTGCTTCCGCAATCTTACATTGCTCTATATGTTCTTTGGTGCGAGGAGTAGTATCCTGAATAGGAGTTACCCCTTTTTTGATTTCTTCAAAGATTTTTCTATTCCTCTCACGAACCAGTTTTAGTTTTTCGTTTTCTTCCATCGTGCATTACCTCTCTTCCTCAAAGTCTT
>JAZOBN010000034.1:0-68737 GCA_045595965.1 Candidatus Coprenecus sp. | reverse complement strand
GTCTTAAACCGAATATCCGCTGCGATTAATTCAGATCTTGACTTTAAAAATACTGCAAACACGATAAAAAATGAGAAATGTCGTTATAGAAACGGAAAGAAGATTTATTATCGAGAATTATATTTACCCGAAGAGAGTCTGGAGTGTATATATGTCACCAATGAGAAAACGAAACAAAAGGTTCAAAAATTACTACTACAGAAACATTTTACAAATGTAGAAGTAGAGATTATAGATAACAATCTTAGTTGAGAATATATATAGCATGGTATAAAGTAGGGATTCTGAACTGAGGTGGAGCAAAAATTCAGTGTATTTGCTTGCATTCTAATGTAATTTTACTTATTTTTGGTGCGTTATAATATATTTATGAATCAATAATATGCATAGTATGAAATATGTTTTTTGTTTATTTTTGAGTTTGATATCGTTTTGCTTGTATGCACAAACTAATCAAAACAATAATACAACAATAATAATAAATGGTGATGTGGTAAATTCTAATATAGATGTAACCAATAATAACAATAATAGCAATAAAAAGTATAAAAATACATATAGGAGTAAAAATTATTCCTCTTCAGCTACGGATAATATCAGTGGAGATAGATATACAATGAGTGATGAGTTCTTTGAGCAGACTTCAAAATTGCTTCTACTTGGCAAAACCCGTTCCTATTTTAGTTTTGACTCTAGTGGAAGATTTAAGTACACCACCAATAACAATACAAAAGCATATGGAAGTTATACTGCTGTTAAAACAGACAGGAATATAATTATTTATCTCAAATGGGATTTATACAATAGAAGAGAGGAACTGATAATGAATCGTTGGAGTAAAATTTTTGAATATAATTCTAAAGAATATAAAGCAACAACTAGGTAATTCACTCTTGTAGTAGACTATATATCTCGAACTGATGTAGAGCGGAATTCAGTGTACCCATTTCTGTTTCAAATTATTTCACTACTTTGGCTTCGCCGAAGGTAGGTGGCGCCTCGGAATAAAAAATAAACCCATTTATTTTGTTCTTCTCTCGGCTTGCACTTCCTTCGCATCAAAGTAGGAACTCGACTCTGCGAGACACTGCAAAATGGTGCAGAATTTAGGTGGAGCAATAGCGGGAGATTATGTTTATTGCGATTCTTTAACGCAAAGATATAGAACCATTTAGGGATGAAACTCATTTCCGGTTCCACCACAGAAACGAGGCTGAATAAAAAGTCAATATGACTGTGACATGAACCCCGAAAGTTAGACAAAAAACTTTCGGGGTTCATGTCACTGATTAGTCACCCTCCTCTTTATCTGTTTTATTCTTGAGATTCCACTCTGAACCAGTCCATTGTTCTTCCAAGAAGCCCTTTTTTATCAAGGGATCCACGAACTTTCAGGGTGTTTCCCTCCACTTTCATAGAGCAGTTGTAGGTCTTTCCATTGCCCGGGTCATAGATTTTGCCACCTGAGTATTCCCCATCAGCGGCTTTTAGTCCATGAAGCATATTAAGACCGATCAATTGGCGGCTGCGGAGAGACTTGTCAGGATTCTTGTTGTCAACAGCAGGAGATCCGTCCTCTTCGGTAGGTTTTTCCAGCCACACGATTTTGCCGTTGAATACCTCCCCCTCTTTATACACCTCTACTATGGCACTCCCATCTTCGAGTTTCCATTTCCCAATCACATCTTGGGCGAATGCTGCAGATGCGCTGAAGAGCAATAATAAAATTGCGCAATAAATTCTTTTCATTTCGATTTTGGTTTTAGTCAATATATTTCACTTTGGAATAGTCTCTTGGTTTTGCTTCTGGAGATTCATCGGCATATCCAAGTCCGATGCACAGAGCAAGTTCATAGTTCTCACCGAAACCAAGCCTCTCCAAAACCGGTTTGCACTCCTGGTTGTCGGTCAGGAAACGGACAGGACTCCCCAGACAAATGGAGCCGACTCCGAGAGACCATGCAGAGAGCATGATATTTTGGGCAAGGATTCCACAGTCGTATGCCGAGAAATCGTAGGTAAGATCTCTTGCAATGAAAACCATTACGGGAGCTCCACGGAAACATCCGGCCACCGCTTCTGGTTTCATATTGGGATGACCTTTGATCATAGCCCCCTTAATACTATCCATAATGGCAGGGTCATCTACAATTCTGATCTCCCAGGATTGTCTGTTCTGGCCGTTAGGGGCATTTATGCCACACTCCATGATGACATCCAGCACCTCTCGGCTTACTTTTTCTGAGGTGTATTTTCGGATGCTGCGACGGGACATGATGTCTTCTATTGTCTGATTGGTATCACTCTTGACGGCCTCTCCGCAATTCTGGCAAGATGTTAAAGCCGATAGCAGGATAGAGATGATGAATGTGAATTTTAGCTTTCTCATAACTGAATCAATTTGTACAAAAATACTAATTTTGCCCAATAATCTTCTTTGCAATGGGAAAAAGTGTACTTCATAGTGGTGCAGATCCGATGGGGGCTGCTATATATGATTATTACAAAAATGGAAAGGCATATAAACTGCGAGTTTTCTCTTCCCAGTTTGATGAGGATGAAATTCCTGTAAAAGATCTTTTCAGAGAGTTTGAAGATATGCCCTATGTTGAGAAGGTAGCGCTGGAACTTGCCGATGGTGCAATACTTGATGTGGGGGCGGGGAGTGGGTGCCACTCATTGGCACTTGCCAAGATGGGTAAAAGTACACTGGCTATCGATATCTCCCCTCTGGCTGTAGAGGTGATGAAATCAAGGGGACTTAATGCTAAGAAGATCAATCTGTATGATGAGTCCTTCGTCCAAAAATTCGACACAATACTTCTTCTTATGAACGGTTCGGGAATCATCGGACGTCTGGATAATATGAGCCATTTTTTTGATAGAATCAGAGCACTCCTGAAACCGGATGGGGTTCTCTATATGGACTCAAGCGACCTGCGTTATCTGTATGAAGAGGAGGATGGAAGTTTCGAGATAAACCTGGCTGGAGACTATTATGGAGAGATAGATTTTCAGATGCAGTATAAATCTGTTAAGGGTGGGACCTTTGATTGGTTGTATGTTGATTTTCAAACACTTTCATATTATGCCAATGAGAACGGGTTCTCTGCCGAACTTGTGTGTGAGGGGGACCATTATGACTATCTTGCCCGTTTGAAGTGTTGCAGATAGCAATTTTTTTCTACCTTTGCCCCGCTAAAATTAGTGTATAATGAGAAAAACTATGTCAAAAGTTTTGGCATGTGTATTGGTTTTGTCTGCTGTAATGGCATGTACAAAGATCAAAACAGGCCAGAATGGAAATTTTGTTTTGACACTCCTTGAAGATTATGGAGTTTTCGTTGAGACTAAAGCTGTAACATCTGCAGCTGATGATTATTACATTGAGATCAGAAACAGCCAGGGAGTTGTTGCTTCCGGGCCGTATTCCCAATTCAAATCGGGTGTTGAACTGTCAGCTGGAGCTGACTACTCTGTGACAGCACAGAATATCTCTCCTGATGCTGCATTGGAAGGGAGGGGAAGTGTGAGACTCTACGGAGGAAGTTCTTTTGCCATCACCCCCGATGTTCAGGTGGCTGTAAAATGTACTTGTACAGTAGCAAATGCAAGGGTCACTGTAGGTTATGATGACTCTTTTACAGCGATGTTCAAAGATGTGACAGTAACAGTTACAGAGAACTCCGATAACAGTCGTGTATTCAATTTCGACAAAACATCCACCCACGATAACCAGGAGCTCTACACCTATTTCAATATTGATTCGGATCCTAAGGCCAATGTTTCAATCGTGGCAACACTTCAGGATGGTTCAGTCAAGAACTATAGCGACGAACTTGCTCTTGCTGCTGGACAGTGGTCAAAGATAACTTTGAAATCAAACTTTGTAGGTGGTCAGGGCGGTATAGAGATCAGTGTGGATTCTGATCCTATCCAGAAAGATGAGGATATCGCTGTAGATCCTACCAAGATTCTGACATTGTCTCTCCCTGAGCAGTCGGATGCAAATGTATATGCAAGATACTTTATCCCAACCCTTATTACCGATGCAAATAAAGAGGAGCATATCTCATCAAATGCAGATGTGGTAATGGGTGGTATCGTATATGAAGTGAGCGGAGACAACGGGGGCACCTGGACTCCCATCTCTACCGCCTCAGACGGTACAAAGGTGTTCAAAGGGCTTACCCCCGGGACAAAATACCAGTTCAGGGCCAGGTACTCTATTGTTGTATCAAATGTTGTAGAATTCACTACCGAAACAGAAACTCAGTTGGCAAACAGCAGTTTTGAGCAAAACAGTTCATCAAAACGTTATGATGCATGGATATCGGGAGCAGACATCAATACTTATTCATTTACCAGCTGGAATACAAACAACGATTCAAGTATCCCTTCAGGAGTTAATGGTAATATAACATTCTGGACCCACGATGCAGTTGTAAAAACAGTTGCAACCGCTTCTAAAGGTGGTGCTGCAGTAGAACTCGCTACAAGGGGATTCAGGACATCTACCCCTTCGGGTATATCGGTTGGTACATGGAGCAGAAGTGAGGTATATGAAGATGGTGACAGGAAATTGATTATCGGATCCCTATCGACCACTCAGAGCGATGCATCGAGGGCTTCAAGCTTCACTTTTGATTACAAATTCAGCAGTTACAATAATGACAGTTTTGTAGCAAAGGCAGTTCTTCTGGATGCTTCTTCAAATCAGATTGCAGTTGCAGAATTTACATCTTCTGCAAGTAAGGATGCTTTTACTTCTCAGAGTGTGGAATTCAACTACTCACGCACAGATGTCAAACCGGCAAGTATCGTTGTAACTTTCGTTTCAGGCAAGGGTACCGACTATTGGTCTTATACTAAACGTTATGATGGTAGCCACAATGCCTCTCCATATCCTAATGATCAGATCAGAGGCTCTGTATTGACTATTGACAATGTGACATTGAATTACAGCGATTACGAATAATATAGAATTGAGAGTTATGAAAAATATAAATATTAAATCTGCACTATTTGTATTCTTCCTTCTTTTGGGAGCATCTTGCACCAAGAGGGTTCATCCTTCTGAGGAGGGGTTTGTCAAGTTGACTTTGAATGAACCGGAGGTTACAATCTGTACCAAAGGTGAGGTCACATCGGGTACACTTCCTGTCGTTGATGACACATATTCAGTGGTAATTACTTCAGAAGATGGAACAGTCGTTAAAAATGTAACCTATTCATCATTGAAAGGGGGATTTACCCTTGCCCCTGGTAATTATTCCATCTATGCACAGAATATAACTGAAGAGGAGGCTTTGACCTTGAGAGAGGGGAGAGGTGAGCAGAGATTCTATGGAGAATCGGAGTTTACTGTCCAGGCGGGTAAAACAACCGAAGTCTCTTTCATCTGCGAAATGGTAAATACAAGGGTCAGCATCGGCTTTGACGACACCTTCGTGAAGGTGTTCAAAGAGGCTCAGGTCATCATCTACAAAAAATCTGAGGAGGGGTCTGATGATAAACGATCTTTCAACGATTTTGTTTATAACTCTACCCAGAGACCAACTATTGATGAGGAGGCGAAATGGACCTATTTCAATATGGATGAAAATCATTCCTCAAATCCCACTACATTGAAAATGAGTATTATTGTCAAGAGAAATGATGACCTTGTGAATACTTATGCCGCTGAGGTGACTTTGGCTCCAAAAACATGGCACAGACTGAATATCAAGTCTGAGACCATTGATGGAAACCTTGAATTGGGTCTCTACTCAAATGATGAGTTCAACGAAATGGATGAAGTTATAAGGGTAAACCCATTCTAATCTAGAAGTTGTATCCCAAATTAAAATAGAGTGCTACTTTGTTGGTGATGTCGGAGTAACTTACATCTAAAGATATCGGACCTATTTTGGTATCAATACTGTATTGTACTCCACATCCCCAAGCATTGTAGGCGTTGTGGTCATACATCTCGGGCCACAAAAGTTCCTCTTCCTGCTTGAAGAAATTCTTGAAATCAATACCGTCTCTCAGGTAATTGAACATTGCTGTAAGGTAATGTTTTCTGAATAAATTAACCCTTAAGTCTGTCCTGAGGACAAGTGTCTCATTGAACCCTAAAGTGGGCTTGTTTGTCCCGATCCACGGGAGCTGTTGGTCGAGATATCTTCCTGACATACTCCCTCCAAAAATGTTGTTATATACAGAGTAGGCAGGTGTTGGACCGCTGAAGTTCTTGTTCCACCCATTGTATGTTCCGCTGAATGCGTCCCTTCCATATAGGAAACTGCCGTACAATTGTGGTATCAATGTTACCCGTTTGTGAAGAGGGATATATCCTGTAAATCTGATAAGAGTACTCCCTAAGTGGTATTCATTCCCTATATTCTCTACAAATTCCCAGAATTTCCACTTGATATCTACGTATGCCTCTACACCTCTTGTGGCAAAATATTTCTGGTCCTTATTATCAAATTTGACAAAACCGAATGCACCGAGCGTATTTATGGTTCTTGTGTCCTGTGGCAGGTTGATGTCGTTGGAGTAGAAGACTTTGTACGGGGTGAAAATGTCATTTTCCACACCAAGTCCAGAAGTGAGGTATCTTGAATAGAATTCTGACAGATATAGCTGGATGTTGTGGCGGTAGTATTTGCTGTTGATCTCCGCCGAGTGGCCGTCACTCAGATCGAGGTCGCTTTTCTTGAACTTATATGAGAGATTGACAGCCGGAAGGAGGGCTGTCATATAGGATGCGGTGGCACTGACTGTGGGATTGTAACTCAATCTGGAGGTGAAAGACCCCTTGAATCCTCTGATCTTATTGTTATTGACTCCAAAGTTAAGACCTATGGCGGCACTCTCCTGTGAGTCGAATCTGAAACCAATGTTGAGATTGTGAGGGGCAAGCCTTTCTGGAACTATCCGGACAGTATATGTGTTTTGTACGCTATCGTCAGGCTGGACAGAATAGGTTATACTTTTGAATGCACCCACGCCATAGATGATTGACATAGCTTTGTCGAGCTTATCTATATCAATCAAAGTCCCCCTTTTTATACGCGATTTTTTTATCAGCCACAATTTTTCATCTTCACTTACCCCTTCAATCTCTATATTGCCCACTGTAAATTCCTGGTTTGAGAGATTTTGAGCCTTCTCGCCATTGTATTGCTGCTTGAGTGGACCGTATCCCTCCAATTTCTCCTTCACCTGTATGAACTGCTCCTCCATCTTTTTGGCGCAATCATATCCGCTTCCGATTATTTTGGATATGCTCTTCGAGTCGAAGCTTAACATCCCTACCCCCATAAGATCGGGTCTGATAAGGATATCACACTCCTTGTCGTAGTTGCTTGCATTCTTGTCGGTAATTATCTCCTTGAGCTGCTTAAGCTGGGCAGGCAGGGCATTGAGAGCCTCTGAGTTGTCTTCAAGGCCGGGGGCAAGGGAAACTCCAATAACTATATCTGCCCCCATCTCTTTACATACATCTACGGGGAAGTTCTTTACAAGCCCACCATCCACATATATACGATCCCCGATTTTTACCGGATCAAATACGATAGGGATTGCCATGGAGGCTCTGATTGCTGTGGAAAATTTCCCACTCCTGATTATGAAAGGATCTCCGGTTACAAGGTCGGTAGCAACACAGGCAAAAGGTATGGGAAAATTGTTGAAATCCACCGAATCCTGATAGCCGACAGATAAACTATTGAAGAGGTTTGTGAGATTTGCTCCATTTATTACACCAGAGGGGAGTGTCTGAAGAAATGAACGTCCGGCATGAACTTCGTCCGGTTTTTGTGAGAAGTCGAATGGGATATTGACAACATATTTAGATTCAAGTTCTTTCTCGGCAAATGATGTACCCTCCCTGCTACTGTTGTTGCTCATATATTTGGACCAATCAAGATTGCTGATAATCTCACCCATCTCCTCGGAGGTGTATCCCAATGAGTAGAGCCCTCCGATAATGGAGCCCATGCTTGTCCCTGCTATGTAATCAATCGGGATACCAATCTCTTCGATATATCTGATCACACCGATGTGGGCAGCCCCTTTCGCACCCCCTCCTGATAGCACAAGACCCACTTTGGGCCTCTCCCCGCTCTTGTTGTCAGTTATACCGTTCTCCCCATACATTACAAGGCTAAACGACAGAAGAAATACAATTATAATATGTTTTATGATAGAATATTTCATGGTAACTTTTTTTAGAATCAGAGACATTTATTATGCCAGGCACCCATAACTACAAAAATAATCTTTTTTTAGTATATTTGCCCCCTCAAAATTTACTACATATATGGGAAAAATAATTCTTACAGGAGACCGTCCCACCGGAAGATTGCATTTGGGACACTTTGTCGGATCGTTGAGCAGAAGAGTAGAACTCCAGAATTCAGGGCTGTTTGACAAGATTTTTATAATGATTGCTGATGCTCAGGCTCTTACTGACAATGCTGATAATCCTGAAAAAGTGAGACAGAACATTATTGAGGTGGCATTGGATTACCTCTCTTGTGGAATAGATCCTACCAAGAGTACAATTTTTATCCAATCTCAAGTGGCAGAGTTATGTGAGCTTGCATTCTACTATATGAATCTGGTTACAGTATCAAGACTCCAGCGCAACCCCACTGTCAAGACAGAGATTCAGATGAGAAATTTTGAAACAAGTATCCCGGTAGGTTTCTTTACCTACCCTATCAGCCAGGCTGCAGATATTACCGCATTCAAGGCAAATGTAGTACCGGTGGGTGAGGACCAGGAACCTATGATTGAGCAGACAAGAGAGATTGTAAGGAAATTTAACTCTGTATATGGAGAAACTTTGGTTGAACCCGAGATCCTTCTGCCCGAAAACAGTGCATGCCTCAGATTGCCAGGAACCGATGGTAAGGCAAAGATGAGCAAGTCGCTGAATAACTGCATCTATCTGTCAGACACCGCCGAAGATGTGAGGAAAAGGGTTATGAGCATGTATACCGATCCCAATCACTTAAGGGTTGAGGATCCTGGTAATGTTGAGGGGAACACAGTATTTACCTACCTTGATGCTTTCTGCCGTCCGGAGCATTTTGCTGCATACTGGCCAGATTATGCGAATCTTGATGAGGTGAAGGATCACTACCGAAGAGGGGGACTTGGTGATGTGAAAGTGAAGAAATTCCTTAATTCAATCCTGCAGGAACTTTTGGAACCTATAAGGCTCAGACGTGCAGAGTTTGAAAAAGATATTCCGGAGGTGTACAATATTCTTAAGAAAGGGAGCGACCAGGCGAGAGAGGTTGCAGCGCAAACCCTTGCTGATGTCAGAAAATCAATGCGTATCAACTATTTTGATGATGCAGAGTTGATTGCAGAACAGAGTCGCAGATTTACAAAATAAAATTTGTTATTAAGATTTTATTGTTACCTTTGCGGTCCAAATCGGGATGTGGCGCAGTTGGCTAGCGCACCACGTTAGGGACGTGGGGGTCGGATGTTCGAGTCATCTCATCCCGACAAAAAAGGTGGCCCAAATAAGAGTCCACCTTTTTTATTTTAATAATTCGGAAAGTAGCGCAGTTGGTAGCGCACTACGTTCGGGACGTAGGGGTCGGGCGTTCGAGTCGCCTCTTTCCGACTCTATATGTGGGGAACTTCAATCTTTGAGCAGTCGATGGAAGTTATAAGTTCTCTCCCCGCCTCTGTAAGGGCAAAATACATGTGTCTTTTGTCTTCTTTCCCCAACTCTCTCACAATGTATCCCTTCTTCTCTACAGATGAGATAATTTTTGATGTGTTGGAGTGGGTTAATCCCAGTGTGTCGCTCAATTCATTAGGGGTAAGTTTCTCTGAATGATTGAAGATTGTGCACAAAAGCATCGCTTCATTGAACGATATTCCATAATGATCAGAGAAGATGTGTTCAATATGTGTAATTGCCCTCTGAATGTCTCTTAGTTTACAAAGTTTTTCCATTATTTATTGAGTAGAATTTGATCAATCAGTTTCTTAAAGTCAGCTTTGCTCATGGCTCCTTGTGCAACTTGTGGATTCCCCTCTTTTGGTGCAAAAATGAATGTAGGGATAGATCTTATTCCAAACGCTGCAGCCAATTCACGTTCAACTTCAGTATTGATTTTATATATTACAATTTTTCCCTCGTATTCTGCAGCAAGTTCTTCAAGAATTGGTGCGACCATTTTGCATGGTCCGCACCAACTTGCATAAAAATCTATAAGGGCCGGCTTATCGCCGAGATATTTCCATTCAGTAGGATTGACTTCGTAATTGACAACCTTCTCCAGAAACTGTTCTTTATTTAGCTCGATAGTTTTCATTTCTGTCTCCTTTTTTGTTTTATTGTTTTCTCCAAATGCGCATGCTGTTGAAATTAGCACAATCAAGGCGCATAATACTATATTTTTTCTCTTCATGGTGCAAATATAAAGAAAATTTCCAATAAAACAAATTTCCAACAGAAATTTACAATTCCCAACCTAATGCACTAGCTCCAAGAATGGCGGCATCAGAGTCCTTCAATTGGGAGAAATCAACCTTAACCTTGTTCTTCCAAATGCTGACAAGGTTTTTGTTCATGCTCTCGATGATAGGTTTCTCGATGAATTCTCTCGAGCGGGCAAGGCCACCGAAAAGGATAATTGCTTCTGGGGCACTGAAAGCAACAAAGTTTGCAAATGCTTCTCCAAGGAGATTGGCGGTGAATTCAAATATCTCCAATGCAAGTTTGTCCCCTTTTTTAGCCGCATCAAATACATCCTTTGAGGTGATCTTTTCGAGAGGAATCTCCCTTAGAAGTGAGGGAGTGTCCTCTTTCTGCAGCAGTTCGACTGCTGTTCTTGCAACACCTGTAGCTGAAGCGTATGTCTCAAGGCACCCTTTAAGACCGCAGTTGCATTGTCTTCCATTTCGAACTGAGATTGTGTGTCCGAGTTCTCCGGCAAAGCCGTCGTGACCATATACCACTTTCCCATCAATGACAATGCCGCTACCGACACCAGTTCCAAGGGTAATCATTATGAAGTTCTTCATCCCCTTTGCAACACCGTAAGTCATCTCGCCGATAGCTGCAGCATTTGCATCATTGGTCATAGCTACAGGTATGGATGTCCTGGTACTTACAATTTTTGCAAGATCGATATATAGGGGATTACCGGCAGAGTCTTTGCCCCAAGTGAGGTTTGCTGCATATTCAATGGACCCTTTGTAATAATTTGCATTGGGTGCACCGATGCCGATACCTCTGATCAGTGATTTGCCGCCAGCCTTGCTGATAAGTGCCTCTATGGCATTGGTAAGGTCGTTGATATACTCATCCAGTTCTGTCTGGAGAGAGGTAATGACACTTTGACAAAGGATATTGCCTCGAGCATCTACAACTCCCAATTTGGTCGATTGACCACCAATATCTATACCTACTACTAACGATTTTTCCATAGTCATAATACTATTCGGTTTTGATATCAGTATTTACATTCTTTGAACCAATTAGAGCGTAGAACAGGATGTAGGCAGCACATAGAACCACTACTACATAACTTGTAAGGAAAGAACCGCTCAAGTCTGCAATCCAACCCTGAAGAGGGATAAGGATACCACCACCGCAAACCATTGTCATGAAAGCACCGGATGCGATTGCTGTATATTTCCCGAGACCTTCAACTGCCATGTTGAAAATACCGCCCCACATTACTGAGGTGCATAGACCAACAAGTACAAGAGCGAAGATACCTACAGGGACTTGTGTTGCGACAAATTTACCGGTTGAACCCTCAAAACCGAAAGCTGTAACCAATGTGTCGGTAGGGGCAAACATTCCGATAAGTACAAGGATGATAGTGATTACAGATACTGTTGAAATAAGTGATTTGCTTGAGAATTTACCAGCCAGCAAGCCACCAACCAGACGACCTACCAACATCAGTAGCCAATACATTGCTGCAAGAGTTGCTGCGATTCCTGCATCCATACCGAAACCTGGAGTGGCTGCATCTGGTGCAGATGTAAGGTATTGAAGAACATAAGTAGGTGTCCCAACCTCTACACCCATATACAAGAAAATGGCAAGAATACCGAGTTTGAAATGGCGAAATGAGAATGCGCTGTGCTTATCTTTAAGTTCTTTCTTCTGTTCAGGTTTCTCAGCTGTCACATCATCAGGCTCTGGAATTCTGGAGATCAACAGAACAACGAAAGCTAAAGCGAAGATACCAAGGGCAATAAATAGTGCTGGGGTTGCTTGTGAAATGCTTGCCTTGGTAGCATCACCGATAAGAGAACCCATAAGGATAGTTACGAATACTGCTGAGAAGGAGTTAAGTACCCCTCCGAACTGGATCAATTGGTTACCTTTGTTTCCGCCACCGCCGAGGGTGTTAAGCATAGGATTAACTACACAATTGAGCATACACATGCAAAAACCTGCAATGAAAGCACCCAATAGATAAACCCAGAAGCTCTGGATTGCATCCCATCCTGACATGTATTGCAGGAATACACCTACGAATCCGACGATAATTGCGAGAAGGGCTGTTTTTTTGTATCCATATCTCTTGAGAAGCATACCAGAGGGGATACCCATTACTGCATAGGCAATGAAATTGGCAGCATTTCCGAGCTGTGCTGCGAAATTTGAAGCATCAAATTGGTTTTTTACAATTACTGCCATTGGTGAGCATAGATTGGTGACAAAAGCAATCATTGCAAACAAGGCAAACATCATTGCGATAGGCAATGCATAGTTCTTTTTTTGTGTAGTCATCTTGTTTATATCTAAAATTTAACAAATTCAATAATCTCCAAAGGTAATAATAAAATCGCCTTGTGTGAATAAAAATCCTTAATTTTGAAGCCTTAAATTATAATTGCAGTCTATGAGAAGATTTATGTTTATCCTGTCGCTCCTATTTGCGACAACACTCTGTTCAGCTCAAACAAAAGTAATCGCACACAGAGGTTTCTGGAGAATTGAAGGGTCCGCACAAAATTCGATCAAAGCACTTAAATTGGCTGGTGAGGCCGATATATATGGTTCGGAGTTCGATGTCTGGATCACTTCTGACGGGGTGGCTGTAGTCAATCACGATAAAGATATAAATGGCAAGGTGATAGAGAACAGCACCTACGATGAGATAAAAGAGGAGAAATTGGCAAATGGTGAGAAAATTCCCACTTTGAGACAGTATCTGAAGGAGGGGGCAAAATATCCAGAGTTGAAACTTATCCTGGAATTAAAGGATCACTCCTCTTCGGAGAATGATATGAGGGCAGTTGAGATTGTAGCGGAAGAGGTTAAAAAGTCAAAAGCATACAGAAAGGGGCAGATGGAGTTCATCTCCTTCAATTATCAGATGTGTAAGACATTTGCTTTGAAGTTTATGGATATACCTGTAGCATATTTGATGGGGGATAAATCTCCGGAAACATTGTTCAACGACAGTATAGATGGCCTTGATTATCACAAGACCATCATTAAAGTCGGAAAGAAGTGGATACAGAGTGCCCACGAATTGGGGATGACTGTCAACACCTGGACAGTAAACAAGGAGGATGAAATCCTTAGGATGAAGGAGCTGAATGTTGATTTTATAACAACAGATTATCCTCTTCTGGCAAAACGGCTATTGGAGCAGGCTTGTCAGCAGCAGGTTTCGGAATAATTCCCTCTTCTTTAAGAATTGCATTTTCCTCTTCAGAGAGCTCTTCCACAGGGGTAACCTCGAGGTCCTTTATCATTGTGGAGTCCCTCTTTACCACCTCGATATTGGTGATATTGTTGTTTGTCCCCTTGTCGAAAATATCGATGATGCTCTTTCTGAGATTTATCCTCGATTCGTCAATTACTTTGGTATAACTTGGTATATTGGCGTTCTTGTATTTGGGTTTGCCCAATTTGAATTTCATGTCATCGAAATTCCCCATAATATTTACCCCCAATCTTAATGGGAGGGGAGATTTGATTACAGAAATATGGTAGTTGAAACTCATATCGAGATTCTGGACGCCACTTGCTGCAGCCTGGTATCTGTCCATCTTAAGAAGGAATGGGAACATCTCTATCTTATTGTTACTCATCAGCATTTCCACAGAGATGCTATCTATGATGTTCTCATCTTTATTCTTGAAGCGGAGCATTTTTGCAATTTTGGTAAATGTCTCACCATCAAGAAGGACAAGATCTTTCCCTTTTATCCTTGCAACCCCATTCAATGATGGGAGCAGGATATTCATTGCTGTATCCATCTTGGCAGTAGCCGCCAACTCACAGTTGAGGATCCCTTCAAATGATCTGAGCATTGGAAGTAGAGTGTCTACCGAAGGGATGATGCTTATCAACTTGTCCACCTGGACATTGTTCAATTCAAGATCAAATCCTGTGTGGATATCATCTTTGCTTCTTGTTGAATACAGTGCAGAAAGGGAGAGGTCACCAGCTTCTGTTATAGCATTGAAGTTATTGATCCTCAATGTCCTGTTTTTTGCAAGGAGCTCTCCTGAAATATCATCCATCACAAGGTTGGAATATTTTCCGTACCCGACATGAAGGGCAAGTTTCATATCTATATTTCCCGGTATGATAACAGAAGAGGTGTTCAATGTGGTATCGGCCTCTTGTGTGATAAGGGCATCCAACTCCTCTTCTGATTCTGCACGTACCAGAGAATCCTTGAAGGAGTCTCCTGCTGCAAGGTATTCGGATGCAGCATTGAGTGCATTCAGCAACTCGTTTACATTCAGAGTATCAGATTGAAGCATTATATCTCCACGTAACTTCCCTTTTCTGGTTATTGCCCTTTTTATCCCCCAGATTCTGCCGGAGAGATCCAGACTTGAACTTCCCGCGTGAAGTACTGTATGCTCCATTTTAATCTCATTGGTATTTATATTGAGATTGATGTTGTCAAATGAGTTGCGTAATGGGAAATATGGGGTTATTATCCTCCCTCCATCCCCTTTGATGTGACAGTTGGCATTCCATTTCTCCAAGAGGTCTGTAATGTTCTTGTCCATACTCATGTCGATATTCCCCTCATCGCCTAATTCATCCACAACTCTTCTTGATTTTCGGTTCATTGCCAATAGTGAGTCCCGTGGTACGCCGGGATAAACATTTGACAAGGAGTCAAGAAGTCTTTCCCTTCTGTCAACTCTTGCCGGGTCGTTTCTCCTCTCTTTGTTGACAGCCTCCTGGAGTGTGGCATCAAAGGCAATATCTCCATTTCTGAGGGAGAAGAAGTTCTCTTTGTCACGATATGCAAGTCTGTTTGCGTTGGTATTGAATGTCAGTACGGGGACAAGTGAGTCCTTCTTTGACGGGAGCATTCTCGCATTTGCCTGCAATTTGTATCCTCTGACCCTAAGTGAATCTTTGGTGATTATGCCAAGTCTCTCTGCGTTGATGTTCCCCATAAGGGGATGGATCGCGGTGGTGTCTCCTGCAACACCTTCTGCTGCGCTTTTTACACTTGCACGAGCTTTGGATAATTGTACTTTTGCAACTTCTTTATAATTTACGTCTGCTGAATCTGCTCTGAAGGATACTCTGAGTGTTTTGGCATTTTGTGCCATTAAGGTGTCCCGTTTGTTCTCTGTCGATCCAAAATTTACAGTTACCCCTTTCAGCATTGCAAATATTGTGTCCTGAGGGAGTTCAACAAGGAGATTGTCTGTGTGAAACCTTCCTCTTATGTGTGTATTCCCTATTCCGGCAAGAGACAAATCACTGCTCTTGAATTTGCCTGTGAGGTCAATAGTCATATCACCTTTGGTATTGATCCCTGCATCTGACAGAAATATCTCCGACAGTTCGGTCAGGTTTGCACTCCCTTTGAATTTAAGATCGAAGTTGGGATCCTTGAGCATATTGGTCCCTTTCCCTTTTCCGTTCAGGATAATGCCGGTGGCATCGAGGTTTATAGAGTTTATTGCAAGTGATGTAGAGTCGACAATATAGGGGTCGTAATTAAGATGGCCATCAAATCCGAGATCGTTGACTTTGATGTCGAGTCCGGGATAGATAAGTTTGCCGTTGGGTATTTTGATGTCTGCTGTCACTGCAGGAGGCCTTCCGGTTTCGAGGTCATATCTCCCCAGTGCCTGGGCATTAAGTGACATCGTGAGGTTTGTGGATATCCCTTCGAATTGGGGGAAAGCCTCAGTGTTGAGGTATGAGAGTATCTCTCCAAAAGATAGTTTGGGGATATCGCAATTGATGTTTGTGAAGATATTGTCCTCCTGGAATGAGGCACGACCGTCAAGGATAATAGGGGAGCCTGCAATCCCGATTATGAGGGAGTCAATATCTATATTTGAGGGGTCGGATATATCAACACCCAATCCCCCCTTGAAGTTGAATGGAAGTCCGGTAGTGTAGGATTTGGACTCCATAGTGACATCAGATTTTGAAGCGAATGCCAATCTGTAGTAATCTTCTTCCCCCTCCTGGATAACAAGTGAGTCAATGTTGACCCTTGCCGCTGTTCCTGTCTCCCGGATAACTGCGGCAAGTGACGAGTTGATCATCCTTCCAAATTTCAGTTCTATTTTCTCCGGGTCCAATGAAATGTTTCCCTTTGTGAAGAACCCCCCGATGACCCCTTTGTAGTACACCTTCTGTTCTGTGTCGAAATAGGTGACATTCGCATCCCTGATTCCGAAACGCTTGATCCCAAGATTCAGATTGAACTCAGAATCTGATGTTTCGGTAGTATCTGAACTGAATATATCCCAATTGGCTTTCCCCCAAGGGGTTACAAAAGCAAAAATTTCAGGTTCAACTATTCGTACCCGTTTGATGTTTATTTTTCCGAAGAGGAGTTGGGGAATATTTACTGAAACGACAAACTCCTTGAATTTGAGAGGAGTTTTTGCCTTGTCGGGGATTCTTTTGTAAAATGTCGAATCGGTATCCTCCCCTTCAAATGCGTATGAATGGACGACACCGTCTGAAAGTTTGAGACTCAAGTATGGGAACTCTTCAAAAAGGGATAGGGAGATGGTATCCATCTCTATCTTTCCATCCTGTACAAATGATGTGCATATTTCGTTGATTTTAGGTCTGAACCATTGTGACGATACAACAAGTGTGACACAAATTGGGAGAACGACGAGAATAATTGCAAGAGTTATGATTGTCCTTTTGAAAAATCTTCCCATGTTTGAAAATAAAAAAGGGGGATGAAGAGATATCATCCCCCGTTAGATTTTGAGTTGATTAGTAATTGTTCTTTTTTGGTTCGAAGTAAGCTTGAGGATGTGCACATGCAGGGCACTTCTCAGGTGCTTTCTTCCCTGTGTAAACAAAACCGCAATTGCGGCATTGCCATTCAATTTCTACCTCTCTTGAGAATACCTCCCCTTTGACTACTCTGTCATACAAGGTACGGTATCTTCTTTCGTGTTCAGCCTCTACAAGGGCCACCATTCTGAAGGTAACTGCAACCTCTGGGAATCCCTCTTCATCAGCAATTTTTGCAAATTCAGGATATAATTCAACCCACTCTTCATTTTCCCCTTCAGCTGCAGCTTTAAGGTTTTCTGCAGTGGTAGAGATAATTCCAGCAGGGTATGATGCGGTAATTTCTACCATTCCCCCCTCAAGATATTTGAAGAATTTTTTTGCATGTTCCTTCTCCTGTTCTGCAGTCTCCATGAAGACTCCGGAGATTTGCTCATAACCCTCTTTCTTCGCTACACTTGCAAAAAATGTATATCGACTTCTTGCCTGTGACTCACCGGCAAATGATTTTAACAGGTTCTGTTCTGTTCTTGTCCCTTTAATGCTTGCCATTTCTTTTTATTTTTAGATGTTATACACATTGTTTATATACTCTCACAAAAATAGTACAAATTTTGAATTTGATGTATATTTGCACGATGTTTTTTTGTTGAAAAAATGAGAGAAAAACAACCCGGAAATAATAGTTACGCCTTAGTTACCGGAGGGAGTTCCGGAATGGGGCTTGAATATGTCAAAAAATTGTGTGCAAAGGGGTATAATGTGGTTATTGCAGCCCTTTTCCAGAATGAAGTGGACCAAGTGAAACAGGAGTTGGAAAAATTATATCCCCAGAACGATATATTGGCTGTTGGGATCGATTTGTCACAAGAAAATTCGGCAAAGAATCTGTTTGATATTGTTAAGGAGAAGAGACCCGATGCAAATGTAGAGGTGCTTATAAATAATGCAGGTGTTCTATATCCCCGTCACTTCAGAAATATGACACAAGAGCAGGTGGGGAGGATTATTATGTTGCATAACTATACCCTCTCAATGCTATGCCATTATTTTCTCCCCCAGATGCTTGAGAACAGACGAGGGTATATTCTGAATATCTCCTCAATGGCAGCTACTTTCCCGTTTCCCTTTATTTCGTTGTATTCAGCTACCAAAGCTTTTACGAAAGTCTTTACAAGGGCATTGCGGACAGAGTTGAGGGGTAGTGGTGTTGTCGCTTCTTCAATATATTTTGGGGCAGTCTCTACAAATCTGTACAATCTTTCACCTGCATTGAGAAGGCTTGCAATAGGCCTTGGAGTTATGATGCCTGCCGAGAGGGCTGCCAGAATTGCTCTGAAGATGTTGTTCAGGGGAAGATCAGGAAAAACACCCGGATTCCTCAATAAGCTTTTTGTACCGCTTGCCGGGATATTGCCCCACACTCTTGTGGCGTGGATAGACAAGAAGGTGACAAATAGGTGGAAACTTTTGTAATTTGCTGACTATGAAAAATTTCAAAGAGAGGATAATATCGACTGTCAAAGGGGCAATACCGGGAACGGTAAAGACCTGTCTTTGGGTTGTCAAAGTGACTGTGCTGGTCTCTTTTGCCATTATGATATTGAAATATCTGAATGTGATTCCCTGGATATCTGCAGCACTGGAGCCCCTTTTCCATGTGGTAGGATTGCCAGGTGAGGCGGCATTGGCATACGTTTCAGGTTATTTTGTCAATGTTTACTCGGCGATAGCGGTATCTGTCACCCTCGATATGGATATCAGAGAGATGACCATATTGAGCGCAATGGTACTTTGTGCACACAATATGATAGTCGAGACTGCAGTCCAGAAAAAAACAGGGACATCAGCAGTGAGAATAGTGGTTATAAGGACCATATCTTCTGTTGTGCTGGGTCTTGTGCTGAATATGATTTTACCCGAAATGGGTAAGGAGGGGACAGCGGCAGTTGTGGAGTCCCAGAGTCTCACATTCTGGGAAACATTCAAGGATTGGGTTGTTTCCACTTTGGGGCTGGTGGTCAAGATGATTACTATTATCTTCTCATTGAATATCCTCCAGAGGATTCTCTCCGAATTTGGAATTATCAAGTGGATTTCAAAGTTTCTGAACCCTTTGCTGGCAGTTTTTGGTCTCCCTGCCAGATCCTCTTTTTTGTGGATTATTGCAAACATTATCGGATTGGCTTATGGTGCTGCAGCAATGATAGATGAAGCAAGCAACGGGAAACTGAACCAGAAGGATATAGATTTGACCAATATCCACATCTCTATTTCCCACAGCAATCTGGAAGATGTATTCCTCCTTGCCTCTGTAGGGGCTGTGTGGTGGATTCTTGTTCTGTCAAGATGGGTTATGTCAATAATATTGGTATGGGGATACAGATTTGAGCTTTGGATTAGAAATAAATTTGTACCTTTGCAAGCTAATAAATAATTGAAATGGAACAAGAAAAAGTCAAATGTCTTATCATAGGCAGCGGCCCTGCAGGTTATACCGCTGCAATATATGCTTCCAGAGCAAATCTATCACCTGTTCTGTATGAAGGAATGCTTCCTGGGGGCCAGTTGACCACCACTACTGAAATTGAAAATTTCCCAGGTTATCCTCAAGGTGTTGACGGAAATATGATGATGGCCGACTTCCGCAAGCAGGCAGAGAGGTTCGGTGCAGATTTGAGATGGGGGGTTGTCTCTTCGGTAGATTTTTCACAGCGACCTTTCAAAGTTGAAATAGATTCAGAGAAGGTGATAGAGGCAGAAACTGTCATAATAGCTACCGGTGCCTCTGCAAAATATCTTGGACTTGAGTCCGAAACAAAATTCAGAGGTCAGGGGGTCTCTGCATGTGCAACATGTGACGGTTTCTTCTACAGAGGGAAAACTGTTGCTGTCGTAGGTGGCGGTGATACAGCTTGTGAGGAGGCCACCTATCTTGCAGGTCTTTGCAAAAAAGTTTATCTGATTGTGAGAAGGGATGTTTTGCGTGCAAGTGACGCTATGCAGAAAAGGGTCTTGAATACTGAGAATATCGAAATCCTATGGAAATGCAACACCAAGGAGATTGTGGGAGACGATATGGGTGTCAATGGCGTGATTATTGTTAATGAGCATGGCGAGGAGGTGAAGAAGGATATAGACGGATTCTTCCTGGCTATTGGTCACCATCCAAACTCTGAATTGTTCAAACAATGGATAAATGTTGATGCACAAGGCTATATAGTGACCGATTCAAAGAGTTCGATGACCAATGTCCCCGGTGTTTTCGCAGCAGGTGATGTTCAGGATCCTCACTATAGGCAAGCTATTGTTGCTGCCGGTTCAGGCTGTAAGGCAGCAATGGATGCTGAAAAATTCCTTGCAAATCAAAACTGATGAAGATGAAGAAATTATCACTTATTCTTACACTCCTTGTGATGTTGATGGGGACATCGTGCAAAAGTCAGTACGAAATACTTTTGCGCAGTGACGATACTCAGCAGAAATACAAGGCTGCATTTGAATATTTTGACAAAGGAAAGTACCAGAAAGCAGCAAGCCTTTTCGAATCTTTGAAGCTGGCTGTAAAAGGGACAGCACAGGATGATACAGTTCAGTACTACACAGGATTGTCCCAATACCGTTTCGGAGATATATTTGTGGCAGAGAGTTGCTTTGATACATTTATCAAGACTTTCCCTCTGAGCCCTTTCAATGATCAGGCTAACTACTACTATATCGACTGCCTCTATCAGCAGACACTCAGATATGAACTTGACCAGGCACCGACCTATAAGGCGTTGGCCTTTATTGAGGAGTATATCAAACAGCATCCCGACACAGAATACAAGGGGGAATTTGATGAGATAATCGTTGAGTTGAATGAGCGTCTTGATAAAAAGGCACTCGAGGCGGCAAAAATCTACTACCATACAGAGGATTTCAAAGCTTCACAATATGCTTTCAGGGCGGCAATCAAGGAGGATCCTACCAATATCTATCGTGAGGAGCTGATGTATTATCTGACACTCTCTTCATATAAATATGCCTTCAACAGTGTCCCCGAGAAGCAGAGGGAGCGGTATATGACCTTTACAGATGACTATTATTCGTTTGTAAGTGAGTTTGAAGAGTCAGAATACAGAAAGGAATTGGACAACCTTTCCAGAAAAGTTCAGAAAATATTGGAAAAGAAATAGATAAAATATACATATATACAATGGAACAAAGAAATATCAGCAACAACACTGAGACAAGAAATCTTGTTGAAATCGCAAAACCCACAGGTAATGTTTACGAATCAACTATGATTATAGCCAAAAGGGCAAATCAGATCTCTGCAGAGGTAAAGCAGGAGCTCAGCCACAAACTTGAGGAGTTCTCAAATTATGCAGACACTTTGGAGGAGACTTTTGAAAACAGAGAGCAGATCGAGATCTCAAAACATTACGAAAGACTTCCAAAACCTACCCTCATTGCAATTGATGAGTTCCAGAAAGGGGAAATTTATCATCGTAAAGCATCTGAAGAGTAGTCGGTATGTCTTCCTTGAAGGGTAAACATATAATACTTGGTATAACAGGAAGCATTGCTGCCTATAAGTCGGCATTGCTTGCCCGTCTGCTTGTTAAGGAGGGGGCTGAGGTCAAAGTTATCATGACTGAGATGGCCAAGCAGTTCATCACCCCCCTTACTATGGCTACCTTGACCAAAAATCCTATTCTTGTCGATTTTTATAATCCGGAGAATGGAGATTGGAACAGCCACGTATCATTGGGATTGTGGGCAGATATGTATGTGATTGCACCTGCCACTGCAAACACTTTGTCAAAAATGGCGACAGGTGTAGCAGACAATCTTTTGCTGACTACCTATTTGTCGGCAAGGTGCCCTGTGGTGGTGGCGCCGGCGATGGATCTGGATATGTATCGTCATCAGGCAACCCAGTCATCACTATCTCTCCTTAAAGAGAGGGGAGTGTGGGTGTCAGAACCACAATCAGGGGAGCTTGCAAGTGGCCTGGAGGGAAAAGGGAGAATGGCGGAGCCTCAGGAGATAGTATCATATATCAAGTATGTGTTTGCATCCAAGGGGACAATGAGAGGACGTAAAGTGCTGATTACCGCCGGACCTACAAGAGAAGATATTGATCCGGTAAGGTATATTACAAACCATTCGTCAGGAAAGATGGCCTATGCAATAGCAGAATCTTTTGCTTGCAGAGGGGCTGAAGTACATATTGTAAGTGGCCCTACCCAGCTCACAGCATCAATGCCCAATATTGTGGTTGATAATGTGATTTCTGCTGCAGAAATGTCTGAAAAGGTCCTTTCCTACTACACATCAGAGCAACCCGACATAACAGTTCTTTGTGCTGCAGTTTCAGATTTTACACCTGCATCAAGGGCTGATAAGAAAATAAAAAGGGTGGGTGACCATTTGACACTAACCCTTACTGCTACCCAGGATATAGCTGCTGCTGTCGGTAAAATCAAGAGAGAGGGATCTATCCTTGTAGGATTTGCCCTTGAGACCGATAATGAACAGAAAAATGCCCAGGGCAAACTTGAAAGAAAGAATCTGGATATGATTGTTCTGAACTCTCTTCAAGATAAGGGGGCAGGTTTTGCAGTGGATACCAATAAAGTTTCCATCATCTTCAGAGGTGGCAGAACGCTTGAGTATCCGTTGAAGTCCAAGCAGCAGGTTGCGGAAGATATAACTGATAATGTTGAAAAACTCCTTGAATGCTCAAAAGGTTAACCATACAGAATTATGCGTTGATCGACACTTTGGATATTGAATTTCCTGATGGGTTGATCATAATAACGGGGGAGACTGGAGCTGGAAAGTCTATCCTCTTGGGGGCAATTTCGCTTCTGCTGGGAAATAAGGCAGAGGCGTCTGTTTTTAATGACCCCAATAGAAACTGTGTGGTAGAGGGGGAATTCGATGATGATACTATACTCCGTAGGGTAATCTCACCTGCAGGGCGTTCACGCTCTTTCTTGAATGACGAGCCGGTAACACTTGCCCAACTGTCGGAGATTTCAAATAAAATCATAGATATACATAGCCAGCACCAGCATCTGCTGTTGAACGATCCCGATTTCCAGCTCTCTGTGCTGGATTATTTCGCCGGATGTGTAGAGGATTTCAAAAAGTATAAAGAGATTTACGAAGAGCATAAAGCCAAAAGTGATGCTTTGCTCCGACTGGAAGAGCAGATCAGGAGGGTAGAGGGGGATGCGGACTACAGAATGTATCAGTTACAGCAACTGCAGGATGCAAAACTTATCCCCGGAGAGATGGAAGAGTTGGAGTTGGAGCACTCCCAGCTTGCCAATGCTGAATTTATAAAGGGCAATTTGCAGGGTGTAGTTTCACTATTGAATCCATTTGATACCACTTTAAGTCAAAATATTAAGGAGGCAGCAGGACTATTATCCAAAATATCATCATATATACCAGGGACAGAGGACCTTGCTTCCAGACTTAACTCTGTAAGAATTGAACTTGAAGATATTGAACAGGATGTTTTGAAAGAGGATGAGAGGGTTGTTGTCTCTCCGGAAAGGTTGTCAGAGGTCGAAGAGAGGTTATCATTGCTATACTCTCTGATGAAAAAGCACGGATGTGCCACCATGGATGAACTGATAGCTGTCAGAGACTCTTATCAGAACGACCTGGCTGGAAATGAAGAACTTTATCACCAGAAAGAGCTGCTGACTTCAGAGATTGCATCTCTTGATGCTGAAAGGGTGAGATGGGCAGAGATCTTGACTGAAAAGAGGACAAAAGCTGCTCCATCACTCTCGGTAAGAATTGAAGAGTGTGTAAGGAGCCTTGAAATGCCCAGAGCGGTATTCAGAGCAGATATCTCACCGAAGGGGACACTTACCTCAAGAGGTGGTGATTCTATTTCATTCCTCTTCTCTGCAAATGGAGATTCAAGACTTTCTGATATATCCAAAGTCGCTTCCGGCGGTGAACTGTCGAGGGTTATGCTCGCCTTGAAATCTGTTATGGCAGAGTATGCATCGCTGCCAACAATGATTTTTGATGAAATAGATACAGGCGTTTCGGGCCGTATTGCCGATAAAATGGGTGATATGATTGGAAGAATGGGTGAGAGTATGCAGATATTTGCAATAACCCACTTGCCCCAGATCGCAAGCAAGAGGGGGGAACACTACCTTGTATCCAAAGTGTTCGAAGATGGAAAAGCCAGAACTACTGTAAAACTTCTTTCCGAAGAGGAGAGGGTTATGGAGCTGGCGAGAATGTTGAGCGGCTCAAATTTGACTGATGCAGCAATACAGAATGCAAAAGAATTATTGAAAAACAATTTATAACATTAACATTATGAGACTAATTATTGAACCTTCCTATAGGGAAGTATCAGAGTGGGCAGCTGCCTACATCGTTAACAAGATCAATTCATTTGCTCCAACTCCAGAGCGTCCTTTCGTTTTGGGTCTTCCTACAGGTTCTACCCCTCTTGGAACATATAGAGAGCTTATCAGACTTTACAAAGAAGGTAAAGTTTCATTTGCTAACGTTGTTACTTTCAATATGGATGAATACATCGGTCTGGATGAGGGTCACCCTGAGAGCTACCACTCTTTCATGTGGAATAACTTCTTCAACCATGTGAATATCAAAGAGGAGAATGTAAATATCCTTGATGGTAATGCATACGATCTTGAGGCAGAATGTGAAAGATATGAGAACAAAATCCGTTCTTATGGCGGAATCCACTTGTTTATGGGTGGCATCGGTCCTGATGGTCACATCGCTTTCAATGAGCCTTGTTCATCATTGACTTCACGCACCAGAGTAAAATCTTTGACAACAGATACAATAATTGCTAACTCAAGATTCTTCGACAACGATGTAAACAAAGTTCCAAAGAGAGCGTTGACAGTAGGTGTTGGTACTATCATGGATGCAGAAGAGGTACTTATCCTTGCCAATGGCCATAACAAAGCAAGAGCTCTTGCTCAGGCTGTGGAGGGTTCTGTAAACCACTATTGGACTATCAGTGTTCTTCAGATGCACAAAAAAGGTATCATCGTATGTGATGAGTCTGCAACCGTTGAGTTGAAAGTTGGTACATTCAACTATTTCAAAGATATCGAGAAGGATAATCTTGACGCATCAAAACTTTTGAAATAAGGATATATGGAGAGGAAGGGGCCCATTATGGCTCTCCGCTCTTACATGAGAAAGGAGGAGCTATCGGCATTAATCGTTCCTTCCAATGACCCACATTTTGGAGAGTACATTCCCGACCACTACAAGTGCAGGGAATGGCTCTCTAATTTTACAGGGTCGGCAGGAACTCTTGTCGTTACACTTGATAAGGCGGCATTGTGGACCGACTCCCGTTACTTTGTCCAGGCAGAGAACGAGTTGTCGGGGAGTGGTATTGAACTGATGAAGATGAAGGTAGAAGGGACACCTTCAATTTCCCAGTGGATACTTTCAAATCTGGAGGAAGATGGGATTGTTGCAATAGATGAAAATCTCTTTACGTATCAGGAGTATTGTTCATGGGTGGATGAACTTTCCCCATTGAATGTAACTATGATTGAGGATCCGTTTGACGAGATCTGTAATGAGAGACCGGCGCTGGAATTCCACCCGATAGAGCCTCTTGATGTAAGCATATCGGGAGAGAGTACCTCTTCCAAACATAAGAGACTGGTAGATCAGATAGCACTTCCGTATCCGTTTGTCTATATTATCTCTGCCCTTGATGAGATAGCATGGCTTTGCAACATCAGGGGGAGAGATGTAGAGTATAATCCCCTTGTCATTTCGTATGCAGTGGTTACCCCTGAACGGGTGGAGTTGTTCGTGAATCCTGAGGCGGTTACTCCACAGGCAGAGCAGCACCTCTTTGCTCAAGGTGTTGTTATCAGGGATTATAACTCATTCTCAAATTATCTTTCACAGATAGATAAATCGGTAATCAAGATATTTTCATCCAATAGAGTTACCGCCAAACATTATCTTTCTGTAGAGAATATCCTCCCCGATCTTACCACAGGGGGGACATTGAATCTTATGAAATCTCAGAAAAATGAGACAGAGCTTGCCGGATTCCGGAAGGCGTGCGAAGAGGATTCCCTGGCCTGGAAGAAATTGCTGGAATATATCAGAGCCAATATTCTTGACAAAAGTGAAGAGGAGTATAGTGCCTCCCCTGTTACCGAGTACCAGTTGGCAATGAAACTCATTGAGTTCAGAAAAGAGTCACCCGATTATCGTGGGGAGAGTTTTGAACCGATAGTGGCTTATGGTGCCAATGCAGCCCTTCCACATTATTCGGCGACAGAAGATAACTCGGCCGTAATCATGAAGAAAGGCCTTTTGCTGATAGATACCGGTGCCCACTATGCATACGGTACCACAGATACCACAAGGACAATTCCTATGGGACCGTTGACACAGGAGGAGAGAGAGGATTATACGGCAGTACTGAAAGGGATGGTAAGGCTCTCAATGGCAAAATTTCCTAAGGGTACCAGAGGTGCACAGCTGGATATACTTGCTCGAGGTTGTGTATTTGAGAGGGGAAAGATCTATCTTCATGGAACAGGACATGGTATCGGACACTATCTGTGTGTACACGAGGGGCCTCAAAGTATCAGGATGGAGGAGAATCCTGTTGCTCTTCTCCCCGGAATGGTCCTTTCCAATGAACCTGCCATCTATCAGGAGGGGAGCCACGGTATAAGAATAGAGAATACAATAGTTGTATCTGTGAATGAAATGGGATACCAAGAATTTGATACTATTACAAAGGTTCCCATAAATGAAGAGCCGATTATTGAATCGGCCCTCTCAGATGTTGAAAAACAGTGGCTTTATCACCACGATTTTATCTCCCAATTGTCGTAATAGATAATATTGCGGACTCCATTGTTCTGGAAGCCACCTTCACTTGAAGCCTTTTCAAATCTTATTGTAGATTGGAGAAGGCTTTTCTCTTTGTTGTTGATGTGGATAGGAAATTCCCGTCCATACTCATCAAGAGCTTCAATGAAGAACATCAGGATATCGTGCCCCTGAAATGCATAAGGGGTAGGGTCGGTATTGAAATTCTCTCTGAATGACGATATGAAGTTATTTACTTGAAGGGTGTTGTAATCAACATAGTACTGGATGGATAGATGGGTGTGCAGCAGATGAAAATATTCAAGTTCAATAATCTCAAAATTTTTCCATTTGCTTGGACCATAGACATCAATGGTCAATGAGTCATTGTTCCCTTTTACCAGTAGAAGATTTCTCAGAACATCTGCCACAAAAGCCTCTTTTTCAGAAGCAACAATAACTTTATTTGCCCCCTTCATATCCATTTTCTCAGCCATTGTAGCATCGATGCCCCTACCTTCAAGGATGTCGTAAGAGAGTGTGTCATAAACAACCCCTCTTGAATTGAGTGAGGACATTGTCCTGGTAACAAATTCAGATTTTCCTGTCCATTTTTCATACAGAAGAAGAGATCTGCAATCCTTGGCATCTTCAGCTATCTTATTGTAAACCGACTCCTTCAAGGTCTCTGGGGTAGGGGGGTACTGGAAGAAATAGGGGTTTGCTTTTACCAATTTGGCAGCTTTTGGATCCAATGGTGAAACAACCGGTATCCTGTTCCCTTGAGCCCATGTGGCAAGAGGGGTAAGGTTCTTTTCATACACAGGCCCAATTATCAGTTCACAGTCATCCAATTTACCCGACATTGTGAGGGCAAAGGGGGAGCCGTAATCATTGATATCGATCACCTCCAATTTGTAATTCTTCCCGGGATTCATCTGTTGGAACTCATTGAAAGCAAGAAGAGCACCTGCATAGAAATCCATCTGATTTGTATTGGCCTTATCTGCACCATCTTTTGTATTGAATGGGAGAACAAGGGCTATCTTGTAACTTCTCTGACCGAAATACCGGTACAATGAGTTATCCATTACAACTTCTGCACTTTTGACCGAGTCTTCTGCCGATGCAACATCTTTTTTTGCAAATGGGACAATATCATCATCTTTATTCTCCCTTAACGACTCTGTCCAGTAATTGAGGAACTCCCTGTTTGGGATGTATAGCACTTGCCTCTTTTTTAAGACCACATTTTCTCCAAGTTCGTTGAGGACAATGATAGATTCAACGGGAACTTTGTATTTTGAAGCGATATCATAGATGTTCTCATACCATTTTACGGTATGCTTTTTCATCCTGGATTTGTTGATGTTGCTTACATCTACTGTTTTCTTAGGCTTTGCCCCCTCCGGCTTTACAGATTGGGGGGCGGGAGCATCGGGAGTCTCTATCTCTATACTCTGTTGCTCCCCTTTTGCAGGTATATATATGACAATATCACTTTTTAACCCATCCTTAACAGAGGGGTTGTTGGCAATGAGTGTGTCGGTAGTTGTCCCATACGCTTTTGCTATGGAATAGAGTGTCTGTCCTTTCAATACCTTATGGATGTAGAACATCTCTCCATTTACGTTTACCTTTTCTGATGACACTTCAACAGGGGTGGGGACAAAAGTCTGTCCGTATGATGTGGTTGCAGCCCATCCCAGAAGTGCCAGTGATATTGCAATTATACCTGTGAGTTTTTTCATATCAATCTTGCGAGCATATTTTCGATATTGGTTTCAATGCGGTCATATGTTTCTGCCCCATATTCAGCCTTCTCAAATTTCTTGCCTGTAATGCTTTCAAACAGTTCGATATATCTTCCGGATATTTCATCAACTTTTTCAGGTGTCATATCCGGAACCTTCTGACCAGCTTGCCCGCTGAAACCATTTTCCATAAGCCACTCCCTTACAAACTCTTTGGAAAGTTGTCGTTGCTGCTCCCCTTTATCAAATTTCTCCTGATATCCATCTGCGTAGAAATATCTTGACGAGTCGGGTGTGTGAATCTCATCCATCAGATAGATCTGACCATTTCTGTGGCCAAATTCATATTTGGTATCGACAAGGATAAGCCCTTGTTTTGCCGCCATTTCTGTACCTCTTTCAAATAGTGCCAATGCAATCTTCTCGAGCTGCTCATATTCGTCGGCAGGGACAAGTCCTCTTGCTATGATCTCCTCTTTTGAAATATCCTCATCGTGAGTCCCAATCTCAGCTTTAGTTGTCGGGGTGACGATAGGCCTCTCAAATTTCTGATGCTCTCTCATGCCGTCAGGGATAGGGACACCGCAAATAACCCTTTCACCTCTCTGGTATGCCCTCCACGAGCTCCCTGTAAGGTATCCCCTTACAATCATTTCAATGGGATAACCTGTACATTTGTAACCTACGGTCACCATAGGATCGGGTGATGCTATTTTCCAATTGGGAACAATGTCAGACGTGTTGTCAAGGAACATTGAAGCAATCTGGTTAAGCACCTGGCCTTTGTATGGTATTCCTTCAGGAAGTACAACATCAAATGCTGAAATTCTGTCAGTTGCTATCATTACAAGGATATCATCATTGATGGTGTAAACATCCCTTACCTTTCCGACATATTTTTTTGTCTGTTTTGAGAAATTAAATTCTGTGCGGGTTATTGCTTTCATAATTCAAAATTGCCACATCCATGGGGTGTTACCTCACAGATGTGGCATATTTATTTGTTAAGGTTATTATTTATTTCTGTTCTTGATATACTCTTCGTTAAGACCTGTTACGACGTCTTGAGTGATGTCGAGTGCTGGATTGCCTTCAAGAACCACTTGGGTTGTAGATGAAGTGGTAAGGATCAAAGAGTATTGGTGGGTCTCATTGTATTTCTTGACATAAGTTTTGATAGCATCCATTACTTTGTTGATCATAACAGCCTCTTCTTCACCCATCTCAATCTGTTTTTGCTGAGAGTAATTTTGAAGTTCTTGTTGTCTTTGAAGAAGTGAATTTTGCATAGTTTCAGCTTGCGATCTTGTCAAAAGGCCTTTGTTCAGTTTCTCTTCAAAATCCTTTGCATCGTTCTCAAAAGCTCTGCTCTTTTTGTTGAGGTCATTCTGAATCTTTGTCGCTTTGCTTTCAAGTTCAGAGCGAAGGTCGTTGAACATATCGTATTGATTGATCAGTGAGTCAATCTGAATAAACACTACATCACCTTTTTGAGCACCTTCTGCTGAGATTTCAGAAGTGTTTGCAGATTTTGATGATGAGTTGCTGGTGAAAAACAATACGAATAAAGCAGCAACAGCCAATACTAGTACTACATTAAGTACAACAGAAAATTTTTTCATTGAATATTGTTATTAAATTTATAATGGCGCAAAGATAGTTAAAAATCTTTTAGTTCATTCAAATATAGTTGAATTGTCTTTTCAAGACCGAGGTATAGTGCATCACATATAAGGGCGTGGCCTATCGATACCTCCAGCAGTCCGGGAATAGTCTGATGGAAGTACTTCAGATTGTCGAGGTTGAGGTCATGTCCTGCATTGAGCCCCAATCCCACTTCCTGCGCTGCCAGGGCGGCTTTGTAATAAGGTTCTATCGCCTTTTCCCTGTTCTGTAAATATTGTGCTGCGTACGCTTCGGTATAGAGTTCAACTCTGTCGCAGCCTGTTTCTGCGGCACCTTTCACCATCTCTTCTACAGGATCGACAAAGATGGATGTGCGTATCCCCTCTTTTTTGAACAGAGAGCATATCTCTTTAAGAAATGTCTTGTTTTTGATTGTGTCCCACCCTGCATTGGATGTTATCACGTTAAGGGCGTCAGGGACCAGAGTGACTTGAGCCGGGTGTGCCTCGATCACAAGTTTGACAAAACTCTCTATTGGATTTCCCTCGATGTTGAACTCTGTTGAGAGGATGGGTTTGAGATCCCTTACATCCTGATATCTTATATGTCTCTCGTCTGGACGTGGATGGACGGTAATCCCTTCAGCCCCATATTTCTCACAATATAGTGCAGCTTTCAGTACATCTGGGAGGTTTCCCCCTCTGGCATTGCGCAATGTGGCAAACTTGTTGATATTAACACTAAGTCTTGTCATATTCCTCTTTTTTTTGCAAAAATATACATAATAAAATAAATTTGATACATCTTTGCATATTAAATTACTCAACTGATGGGCATTGCATTATTTGGAGCAGATATAGACAGAGAAGATTTCAAAAAGGTAATACTTCTCCTTGAAGAGATTGTGCAAGCAGATGTGGAACTCTTTTGTTTTAAGGGACTTGCATCTACTCTTGAAAAGATTTCCAAGGAGCAGAACTATCAATTACCCCCATTTTCTGAGTTTGAGTTGGGAGATGATCTTCCGGAAGATATCGATCTTTTTTTGACGCTGGGTGGTGATGGCACTTTTCTCCACTCTCTCACTGTAGTCAAGGGACGCAACACAGATATAGCGGGGATAAATTTCGGACGACTTGGTTTTTTGACTGCTGCAAAGGTTGTGGAGGGGGATAATGAGTGGATAAAGTCGATATTGTCCGGACAATATGATGTCATAGAGCGCACTTTGCTGAAAGTAGATGCCGGCAATTTGTCCGAGAATTTCTACCCCTATGCACTTAATGAGGTCTCGATTCAGAGGAGAAGTCCGTATATGATAGGGATTGATGTCAAGATAGATGGCTACTCTATCCCAACATATTGGGCAGATGGCATGTTGATAGCAACCCCCACCGGATCTACCGCCTACTCCATGAGTGTGGGTGGCCCGATTGTTACACCGAATTCTAATGTGTTTATCATATCCCCAATCGCACCGCATAATCTTAATGTCAGACCCCTTATTGTTCCTCAAGATTCGGAGATTGAGATAAAGATCCACTCCAGGGGCGATGAGGTGATGTTGACTATCGACAATAGAGAGGTGGTAATCCCTTCAGACAAGGTTATCAGATTGGGAAAAGGTGACTTCAAAATGAAAACCGTCTCCTTGAGAAAAGAGAGTTTCTTTGATGCATTGAGGGAAAAACTTCTTTGGGGAGAAGACAGACGAAATTATTTGGCTTATGGAAAATAGAAAATTACCAAAGCACGTGACCATAATAATGGATGGAAACGGAAGATGGGCAAAACAGAAAGGAAAAGAGAGAATCTACGGTCATATTGAGGGGGCAGAGAGTGTCAGGGCATGTTGTGAGGCGGCAGTGGAGATGGGCTTGGAATATTTGAGCCTTTTTGCATTTTCATCAGAGAACTGGAACAGACCTCAGGCTGAAATTTCAGGGCTGATGTCACTTATGGCAAAATCCATTCTCGAGGAGAAACCTACATTTGAGAGATATAATATCCGTTTTGTGGTGATTGGGGATAGAAGCGAGTTATCAGATGAGTTATTGGCAGATATAGATCAGGCGATGGCTCAGACTGCGTCAAATACCGGCTTGACACTTATCGTTTTCTTGAGCTATAGCGGGAAATGGGATATTGCGCAGGCAGCATCAAAATATGCTGAAGATGTCAAAAGTGGGAGAGATCCCCTTCCGTTTGAGGAGTATTTGAGTACCAGAGGTATTCCTGATCCCGATCTTATGATCAGAACAAGCGGAGAGCAGCGAATAAGCAACTTCCTTCTGTGGCAATGTGCATACACTGAGTTCTACTTTACAGATGTTCTTTGGCCCGATTTTCGCAAAGCGGAGTTCCGTGCCGCAATCGAAACATATTCATCAAGGGAGAGAAGATTCGGAAAAACAAGTGAACAAATCAAATAAATTCAAATAAAGTAGTATATTTGTAGTTTGATTCATACAGATTAAATGAGCTTCAAAAGATTATATATCACTGTCTTGCTTGCTCTTTTGGCTACTCTTGCGCATGCTCAGGAGGAGAAAAAGGACAATGGCGTAGTAGTCAATTATGAAAAGCCGACCACATATACAGTCGGTGGAATTGATGTAACCGGTATCAAATATTTGGGAAAAGATCAGCTGATATCTTTGACAGGTATCAGAGTGGGCGATAAGATTAAAGTTCCCAGCGATGAGTTGTCAGATGTGGTAAGGAGAATATGGTTGCAGAGGTATTTTGCCGATGTTGCATTGTATATTGATTCGTTAGCTCCAACCAGAGATACTGCCTTTCTTAAACTGGTTCTTCAGGAGCGCCCCAGAGTGTCGAGATGGAGTTTTATGGGGGTAAAGAATTCGGAACAGACAGACCTGGTGGAGAAGATGAACCTCAAGAGGGGTACAGAACTATCCGAATATGCCATCAAAACCAATATAGGCATCATTAAAGAGTATTACCACGACAAAGGTTTCATCAATTGTGACGTGAATGTGAGACAGGTAAAGGATACCGTCATCAAAAATGCAGTCAGGGTAACATTTGATGTAAATAAAGGTAAGAAAGTCAAGATCAAGAAGATTACATTTGAAGGAAATGACCATGTCAAGGAGGGCAAACTTGTTGCTGCTATGAAGAAAACAAGGGATATGCGTTTCCGAAACTTCTTCTCGTCCAAGAAATTCAATCAGGAGGAGTATAAGAATGACAAGGCTGCCATGATTGAGAAGTTCAACGAGGCAGGTTATCGTGATGCAAAAATCGTCAAGGACTCCATGTATTATATTGAGGATGCGAGATTGGGGATAGATTTCAAAATTGAAGAAGGTCAGAGATACTATTTCAGAAATATTACCTGGACAGGTAACTCACTTTATACCGAAGAGGAGTTGAATAGTGTTCTGATGATTAAAAAAGGTGATGTTTATGACATTGTTACCTTGAATAAACGTCTGAATGGAGACCCCAAAAAACAATTCATGGATGTGGGTAGCATGTATAGGGACAGAGGCTACCTCTTCTTTAATGTAATCCCTGTGGAGATGAATATTGTCGGGGACTCTGTAGATGTGGAGATCAGAATGATAGAGGGTAAGCCTGCAACATTCCACAATATTATCATCAATGGCAATACAATTACCAATGAGAAGATTGTAAGGCGTCAGGTCTTTACCAAACCAGGTTACCTCTACAGTCAGTCCTCGTTCGAAAGATCTGTCAGGGAGATTTCATCAATGGGACACTTTGACCCTGAACATGCGATGGATCCGTCAAAGGGATATACAATTATCCCTAACCAGATGACCAATACGGTAGATGTCGCATATAACGTTCTGGAGAAACCTAACAGCCAATTGGAACTCTCCGGAGGTTGGGGCGGATACTCATTTGTAGGAACATTGGGTGTCAGCTTCAATAACTTCTCTATCAAGCGTATGTTTGATAAGAAGGCCTGGAGACCTGTCCCTCTGGGAGATGCTCAGGTGCTCTCTTTGAGGTTCCAGACCAATGGTACTTATTACACCGCAGCAAGTGTGAGCTTTATGGAGCCTTGGTTGTTCGGTAAAAAACCTACCTCATTGAATATCTCCGGTTACTATACACGTCAGACCAACTCATACTATTTCTATCAGAATCCGGATGAATATTTTGAAGTGTTCGGTTTGGCGGCAGGATTGGGTAGCCGTTTGAAATGGCCGGACAACTATTTCGTGCTATACCATGAGTTGAGCTGGCAGACATACAACCTGCATGACTGGGGGTACAACTTCCTGTTCTCGACAGGTATGTCAAACAATATCAGCTACAAGATGTCGCTGACCAGAAACTCTACCGACCAGGCAGTGTATCCCCGTCAAGGTTCAGATTTTACATTCTCGGTACAGCTGACACCGCCATATTCATTGTTCAGAGATCCCAATACCGATTATAAACATATGACCGACCAGGAGAGATATCGCTGGATTGAGTATCACAAGTGGACGTTCAAAGGGTCGTTGTTTACAAAAATAGTAGGTGACCTTGTATTGATGGCAAGGGCTCAGTTCGGTTATCTGGGTTATTACAACAAGAACCTTGGCTATTCACCATTTGAGGGTTACCAAGTAGGTGGTGACGGTATGTCGGGCTACAATACATACGGTTCAGAGATTATCGCATTGAGGGGCTATGAAAACTATTCGCTTACCCCTATGAACAGTGAAGGGGTATATACAGGTCATATATACGATAAATTTACACTTGAGTTGAGGTATCCTATAGTGTTACAGCCATCATCGACTATATATGCACTTGCATTCCTTGAGGGCGGTAACTGCTGGACTGAGATCGAGAAATTCAATCCATTCGAGATCAAACGTTCTGCCGGTGTAGGATTGAGAGTAATGCTTCCTATGATCGGTCTTCTTGGTGTCGATTGGGGATGGGGTTTCGATCCTATTCTTAACAAAGAACGAAGCGGATCGCAGTTCCACTTCATGATTGGACAACAATTCTAAAATTTGATGTTATGAGAAAATTTGCATGTATCCTTATAACCTTGTTGCTGTCACTTAACATCTCTTTTGGTCAGAAAGTGGGGTATGTGAATACAAAGACAATTTTGGCACAGATCCCTGAGTATGTCTCGGCTCAGCAGACACTGGAGAAGCTGAACAAGCAGTACCAGGATTATATTGATGGTGAAAGAGGAAAAATTCAGACTGCATACCAGAAATATCAGAACGAACGTCCCAGACTGAGTGAAGGGCAAAAGCAAAGCCGTGAGAACGAGATTATCCAGATGGAACGGAAATTGCAGGAGAAACAAAAAGAGTACTTTGGAGAGGAGGGGATCATGGCGAGAAAGTCCCAGGAGCTTATCTCCCCTATAAAGGCGAGAGTCGATATGGCTATTGAGAAAGTGGCAAAGGAGAGGGGATATTCAATTCTCCTTGATATATCTGCAATGCAAGGTGTTGTATACAAAGATGATACTTTTGATATGAGCCTTGAGGTGATTAAAAATTTGTAATCAATTAAATTAAAATAAACTTTTATGAAAAAATTAATCCTAATTCTATTTATCGCCGTATTTGGTTCTGCAAAGACATTTGCTCAGGAACTAAAATTTGGACACATCAATCTTCAAGAGGTTATCTATCTTATGGAAGAGATGGATTCTGCTCAAGTTATTCTTGAAAAATTCAGCGCAGACATGCAGGAAACTTTTGTTGCTATGCAGACTGAGTTCCAGAACAAGTATACCAATTATCAGCAAATGAGTGCAAACTGGACCCCTGCTGTATTGGAGATGAAAACCCAGGAACTTCAGGAGATGGAGCAGAGATTGCAACAGTTCTCACAAAGCGCTCAGCAGGATATGCAGAGAAAACAACAGGAACTTCTTGCTCCCATTTATACCAAAGCAAACGATACATTGATCGAGTTGGGTAGAGCAAACGGTTTTATCTATATTTTTGATATCTCAACAGGTACCCTTCCTTATTTTGATGAGACCAAGAGTATTGATGTTGCAGATATGTTGAAAAAGGCATTGAATATTCCTTTAGATAAGAAATTGAAACAACAACAGATGCCTCAATAGTAAATTATTTAGAAATACAGGAGAGAGTACTTATGATTTTTAATCGGGTGCTCTCTTTTTTTTGCAAATAAATTGGTAAGGTGATAGAATATTGCTTATATTTGTATTTACTAAAATAAAAAAATATGCAACACAAAGTTATTGACATACAAGATGTTGTTATCCGTTTCGCTGGTGACTCGGGTGATGGTATGCAATTGACCGGTACTCTTTTTGCAGATTCTTCTGCATTGTACGGCAATGAAATTTCTACTTTTCCAGATTATCCTGCGGAGATTAGAGCTCCCCAAGGTACAGTTTCTGGTGTTTCTGGATTCCAAGTTCATGTTGGAGCTGTAGAGATCAACACTCCTGGTGATTTCTGTGATGTTCTTGTAGCTATGAATCCTGCAGCATTAAGAGCTAATGCAAAATGGACAAAACCTACTGCTACAATTATCCTTGACGAAGATGCTTTTGATGAGGCAAATATTGTGAGAGCAGGGTTCCAGACAATGAATCCTTTTGAGGAGTTGAAGATTGAAGATAGAAACATCATCGTTTCTCCTATTACAACCCTTACAAAAGAGTCATTGAAAGATAGTGGTTTGGATAACAAATCTATCGTGCGTTGTAAGAACATGTTTACTCTTGGTATGTGCTTCTATCTTTTCAATAGAGAGATGGAACACACTTTTGAGTACCTCGAGAAGAAATTCAAGAAAAAACCACAACTTATTGATGTCAATAAGAAAGTTTTGAAGGATGGTTTCAACTATGCAAGCAACATCCACGCTATTGCAAATACATACACTATAGCACCTGCACAACAGGAAAAAGGTACCTACAGAAATATCAATGGTAATCAGGCAACTGCTTGGGGACTTTTGGCTGCGTCTGAGAAATCAGGTATTCCATTGTTCTGTGGCTCGTATCCCATTACCCCTGCGACAGCAGTTTTGGAAGAACTTGCAATTTATAAAAACCTTGGAGCAAAGACTGTTCAATGTGAAGATGAAATTTCCGGTATCTGTACTGCAATCGGTGCTGCTTACGCAGGTAACTTTGCTGTGACTACAACTTCAGGTCCTGGTCTTTCATTGAAATCGGAGGCTCTTGGTCTTGCTATGATTACAGAGCTTCCTCTGGTAATTGTCGATGTTCAGCGTAGTGGTCCATCTACAGGTATCCCCACCAAAACTGAGCAGACCGACTTGAATCAGGCCCTTTATGGACGTAATGGTGAGTGTCCTATTATGGTTATGGCTGCTCACTCTCCATCAGATTGCTTTGACAAAGCTTTCTACGCAGGTAAGTTTGCATTGGAACACATGATGCCTGTTATCCTCCTTACTGAAGGTTTCTTGGGTAACGGCTCCGAGCCTTGGAAAATCCCTTCAATGAAGGATTATCCCGAGATCAAAGCACCGGTCGTTACCGAATGTGAAGGGAAATTCAAACCATACGTAAGAGATGAGGAGAAATTTGCAAGACAATGGGCTATCCCTGGCACTCCTGGCATGATGCATAGAGTAGGTGGTCTGGAAAAGAGCCCTGAAGGTGTTATCTCTTCTGATCCTCAAAACCACGAGATGATGGTGGCAGCACGTGCTGAAAAAGTTGCAAGGGCAGCAAACTATATCCCTGAACTTGAAGTTATCGGAGAGAAAGAGGGTGAAGTTCTTGTTGTCGGCTGGGGTGGTACTTTCGGACACCTTTACACAGCAGTTAAAGAGTTCCAGGCTGAAGGAAAGAGCGTTTCTCTTGCTCACTTCGATTATATCAATCCACTACCTAAAAACACAGCAGAGGTATTCTCAAAATTCAACAAGATTATCGTATGTGAGTTGAATAGTGGCCAGTTCGCTGCATATTTGAGAGACAAACATCCTCAATTCCACTATTACCAGTTGAATAAGGTTCAAGGTCAGCCTTTCATCGTTAAAGATGTAATGGATGCAGTTAATAACATTCTATAATAGGAGGGAGTCAGATTATGAAATATACAGCACAAGATTTTAAGAGCAATCAGGAAGTAAGATGGTGCCCAGGTTGCGGCGACCACGCAGTTCTTATGTCTCTACAGAGAGCTATGCCAGAGGTTGCAGAGGCTATGAATTACAATTTGGAGGACTTCGTATTTGTATCAGGTATCGGATGTTCTTCACGTCTCCCTTACTATATGAACACTTACGGTTTCCATAGTATCCATGGTCGCGCGACAGCAATCTCTACAGGTGTAAAGGTTGCAAATCCAAAACTTGCAGTATGGCAGGCAACTGGTGACGGTGACTCGTTGGCTATCGGTGGTAACCACTTCATTCACGCAATCCGTCGTAATATCGACATCAATATCGTATTGTTCAACAACAGAATCTATGGTTTGACCAAAGGTCAGTATTCACCTACCTCTCCATTAGGAAAGATTACCAAGACCTCTCCCTATGGTACAGTAGAACAACCATTCAATCCAGGCTCTCTGGTATTGGGTGCAAGAGGTACTTTCTTCGCACGCAGCCTTGATTCTGAAATTAAACTCAATCAGGAGGTGTTCCTGGCATCTGCAAAACATGCAGGTTGTTCAGTTACAGAAATGTTGGTAAACTGTGTAATCTACAATGACGGTAGCCATAAAGAGATCTCCGACAAAGAGGTCAGAGCAGACAGAACCATCGTTCTACGCCACGGTGAGCCTATGATTTTCGGTAAGGAGAGAGACAAAGGTCTTGTCCTTGACGAGAATGGCAAGCTTAAAGTGGTAAAGATTGGTGAAAACGGCATTACAGAAAAAGATATTCTTGTACATGATGCTCACTGTCAGGATATGGCTATCCACACAATGCTTGTGGATATGAAGCATCCCGATTTCCCTGTAGCATTGGGTGTTATCCGTGATGTGGCTGACGGTACATACGATCAGAGAGTACAGGAACAGGTAGAAGAGGTTAAGGCAAATGCCAAGATCCATTCAGTAGATGAACTTCTGCACAGTGGAGCTACCTGGGAGGTAAAATAACAGAAAACAATTTCAATTATTCACACATACACAAACTAAATAAATTATTATGAAAGTTTCAGAAGTTATGGCCAAACTTGAGGCTAAGTATGGTCACGAGAAAGAGTATCTTCAAGCAGTGAAAGAAGTACTCGATTCAATCGAAGAAGTTTACAACCAACATCCTGAGTTTGAAAAAGCTAAGATCGTGGAAAGAATGGTAGAACCAGACCGTATTTTCACTTTCAGAGTAACATGGGTTGATGATAAAGGTGAAGTTCAGACTAACCTTGGTTACAGAGTTCAGTTCAACTCTGCTATCGGCCCTTACAAAGGTGGTCTTCGTTTCCACAAAGCTGTTACCCCTTCAATGTTGAAATTCTTGGGTTTTGAGCAAACTTTCAAAAATGCTTTGACTACTCTTCCTATGGGTGGTGGTAAAGGTGGTTCTGATTTCGATCCAGTTGGAAAATCAGATGCTGAAATCATGAGATTCTGCCAGGCATTCATGTGGGAACTTTGGACTTGTATCGGTCCTGATCAAGATATCCCTGCTGGTGACGTAGGTGTTGGTGGTCGTGAAATCGGTTACATGTACGGTATGTACAAGAAACTTGCTCGCGAGTACAATACAGGTGTTTTGACTGGTAAAGGTGGTACTTGGGGCGGTTCAATCCTTCGTCCTGAAGCTACAGGTTTCGGTGCTCTTTATTTTACTCAACACGTTCTTCACAAAGCTGGTAAAGATATCGCTGGTAAAACTGTTGCCCTTTCAGGTTTCGGTAACGTAGCTTGGGGTGCTGCTACTAAAGCAACTGAACTTGGTGCTAAAGTTGTAGCTATCTCTGGTCCTGATGGAGTATGCGAAATCCCTGGTGGTATCACTAAAGAGATGATCGACTATATGCTTGTTATGCGTGCTTCTAACCGTAACAAAGTTGAAGATATGGCTACTCAATTCCCTGCAGCAGCTAAATTCACCCCTGGTAAGAAAGCTTGGAGTGTTAAATGTGATATCGCTCTTCCTTGCGCATTCCAGAACGAGCTTAACGGTGACGACGCTAAAGAACTTCTTGCAAACGGTACATGGTGCTGCTGCGAAGTTTCTAACATGGGTTGTACCCCTGAAGCTATCCATACTTTCCAATCAGCAGGTATCCTATTTGCTCCTGGTAAAGCAGTTAACGCAGGTGGTGTAGCAACTTCAGGTCTTGAAATGACTCAGAACGCTTCTCACATCAGCTGGTCAGCTAAAGAAGTTGATGAAAAACTTCACTTTATCATGGAAAGCATCCACGAGGCTTGTGTTAAATTCGGTTCACAACCTGATGGTTCAGTTGACTATGTTAAAGGTGCTAACATCGCTGGTTTCATGAAAGTGGCTCAAGCTATGCTAGAACAAGGTACTGTTTAATCTCTACCTGAAACAATACAATGGGAGGGTGACCATGAAGGTCATCCTCTTTTTTTGTAATAAATTACTATATTTGCCGAATAATAGATAGAATATGGCAATAATCAAATCATTGAATGGCTTTACCCCAAAAATTGGTAAAAACTGTTTCATTGCAGAAAATGCAGTTATCGTAGGGGATGTTGAGATAGGTGATGATTGCAGCATCTGGTATTCTTGTGTCTTGAGAGGGGATGTAAACCCTATACGGGTAGGAAACAGAGTCAATATTCAAGATGGTGCAGTACTACATACATTACATAAGAGATCTATTGTGGAGGTTGGTAACGATGTCTCAGTGGGACACAATGCCATTATCCATGGTGCAAAAGTTGGAAACAATGTCCTCGTAGGTATGGGAGCCATACTTATGGACAATGCAGAGGTTGCTGATGGCAGTATTATTGCTGCCGGAGCGGTTGTCCTCTCCAATAAGAAATTGGAACCTGGTGTCTATGCCGGTATTCCTGCAACTCAGGTGAAAAGCGGTAGCGAGGAAATTACTGCTGCAGCACATAAAAATGCTCAGGGGTATATGATGTATAAAGAGTGGTTTCTTGATGAAGAGAATTATAAATAATTTATAAAATATTGAATATGAAAAAGTTATTTCTTTTAGTAGTTGCAGCTGTAACTCTAGTGTCCTGCGCAGGTGGTGGCTACAATATCACCGGTAATATCTCTGGTGAAGATGAGGTATTGAAAAATGGTAAGGTCTATCTTGTTGGCTCTGATAGAAAAGATCCTATTAGAGATACAGCAGATATCGTGAATGGTAAATTCCAGTTCAAAGGTACAGTTGTTCATCCTGAAATATATTATATTCAGGTAGAAGGTATCCCTGGATATGTTTCACTTTTCCTGGAGAATACCTCATTTACAGTTAACGGAAGTTCAGACAAACTTGCTGAGTCAGAAGTTAAAGGTGGTGAGACACAGGCAATTATTGCGCTTGTGAACAAAGAGGAAAAACGTATTCAGAATGAGTTGATGCCAGACAGAAAAGCCCTTTTGGATGAATACAGAAATTCAAATACAACCCCTGAAAGAAAGGAGGAAATCGTAGCATTGTTTGATGAAGTTGATGCAAGAATGAGAGCTTTTTCTGACTCAATTGTATTGGCTCATCCTATGAGTTTTTACGCTATGATGCAGTTTGTAAATGATGCTTTGGATATGAAACTTGAGAAAGCTGAGAGTGTTCTTGCTGAATTCAAGAAAGATGAACGTTTTGCAAACCATAAGAAATTGTTGGCAGCTGAAGCTTTGATCTCGAAAGAGAAATCTTTGCAGGTGGGTCAGATCGCTCCTGATTTTACAATGAAAGATCCTGATGGTAAGGAGGTTAAACTTTCAGATATATATAAGAAAGGGAAAGTTACCATGATCGATTTCTGGGCTGGCTGGTGTAACCCTTGCAGGCAATTCAACCCTAAGCTTGTCAAGATATATAACAAATACCATAAACAAGGTTTCGAAATCCTTGGAGTATCTTTGGACAGGGACAGAGAACAGTGGTTGGATGCAATCAAGACTGACAAATTGACCTGGACACAGGTTTCTGATTTGAATTACTGGAATACAGAGGCAGCTGCACTTTATAATGTAAGGTATATTCCTCAAAATGCTTTTGTTGATTCAGAGGGTAAAATCATTGCAAGAAGAGTTTCTGAAGAGGAGATTGTCAAACTTCTTGAAGAACATTTGAAATAAGTGAGATGATCGGGGTTTATGATTCTGGAGTTGGTGGACTTTCTGTGTGGAAAGAGTTGCACAGACTGATGCCGGAACAGGATTATATATATGTTTCGGATGGTGCCCATTGCCCTTATGGAAACAAACCTGTCGATTATATTATAAATAGAGCTGAAACCATCACCCGCTTCTTTCTGTTGGAAGGGGCAGAGGTGGTGGTTATTGCTTGTAATACCGCTACTGCTGCTGCCGTAGAGTATTTGAGAAACAGATATGATATCCCTTTTGTAGGGATGGAACCTGCCATTAAGCCGGCAGCGTTGAATTCAAAGACGGGAGTTGTTGGCGTTTTGGCCACTGCAAATACCTTTAAGGGCTCCCTTTATAACAACACCCTTGAAAAATTTGCAAGTGGTGTTAAAGTGATAGAAAAAGTGGGTGCAGGATTGGTTGAATTTGTGGAGTCAGGAACGACATCAGGGGAGGAGGTGGAGGCGCTTCTTCATAAATATGTGGATGAAATGAGGAGTCAGAATGCAGATTCTATAGTTCTGGGTTGTACTCACTACCCCTTTCTTGAAGATACCATAAGAAAAATTACCGGTGACTCGATAGATATAATTAACCCTGCTCCAGCTGTTGCATTGCAGACAAAGAGGATAGTGGACTCATTGCAGAGTAGGAAAGATACAAAAGGTATTTGTAAGTTCTATTCTACCGGAGATACAAAAATAATGAGGTCTATCGTTTCTCAGATAGACCCCACAATATCATACGACAGTTTTCAATCTGTCTCTATCTAAATCATTATCAAAATCTGTAACCCACAGATGCACATAGGGTGCCGTTAAGGGGAGAGTTTTCTCCAACGCCTATTATGTACGCAGCGTTGAGTGTTATTCCAATAATCTGTATACCGGCACCTACACTTGCGTATGAAGGGGTTGCCTGATTATTTCCATAGTGGAAACCGGCTCTTATATTCACAAATCTGTTGTAAGAATACTCTGCACCGACACCAGCCATTACTGCCGATTTGTACAATAAATAATCACCTTGTGCAGTGACATTGATAAAATGTTTCTCTGCAAATTTCATCTGGTATCCTACACCGATTTTTGCCATTGCAGGGAGATTGTATGGGGTGTAGCCATAATCTATCTTTGATCCTAAGTTGGTTACCGCAAGTGCCACTCTCAGATTCTTGAGACGGTATGTGACTGAAATGTCTGCACCAATAGCAGATCCGCTGTTTTCAGGAGCCAATGTTGAGTTGATGAATCTGATATTTGCACCGATTGAGAGGTTCTTGAGCAGTTTGTATGCTACCGCTGCTTCAGCTGATATTTCACTTGGGGTAAATAATTCAGATGCAAAACCCTGATCAGAGGTGATATCGTAGGGGGTGTGTATATAATATTTGCCATTGATTCCGACAGCAAGTTTTTCCCCTATTTTGCTGAATCCTGATACACCCATCACCTGATTGTTGAATATGTGTGGTTGCCACATATTGTAACCTGCTTCTATATATATGTTATCCTGTGCAAATGTCATTGCTGATGCATTGTTGGAGACGGTAAAGCCGTTTTCATCAATGTTCAAGGTGTTGCCCCCCATACTGTAGGTGTAAGGATCTGCAGATACATTTACAAATGGGACACTCTGTCCATACATTTGTGTAGCGAATAGTATAATTGTTGATATAAGTAAACTCTTTTTCATAATTCAAGTGGTTACAATTTTACGATATTTCTTCTGGTAATCTCTTCCCCCTCTTTGATTTCAATTGAGTAATTGCCAGGTTCCCAATTTGTTGCATCTATAGTATATGGTGCAAAAGGTCCGACAGCTACACCTGTTGCAGAGAATGCTGTTGCTCCGGAGACAGAGGTGACCTTTATGTCGATAGTGGCATCACTGTCTGTCCTGATCCGGAATGTTGTCTGAATAGGGTTGGGGTAGATATCCAATGGGATATCGTTGTCTCTCATCAGGATATCGAATGAAACAGATGCACTCTCTCCTTTGGCGTCAGTTGCTGTTACAACCAATGTTGTCATACCATACCATTTCCCCTTTACAGAGAGGATGTTGCCGTCAACAGAGTGCTCTACAATGATGTTTGTAGTGGTGGTGTTGACTGTGTATGTCAGATTCTCACCATCTGTATCTGAAAAATACTCGTTCAGGTCATAGGTCTTGACTTCGTCTTTGCCGATAATGGTGTTTTCAATCTGTTTTGCCACTGTGGGTGCATTGTTCGGAAGGACGGTATAATTGATTTTGAGTGTAGTTGATGCCTGATACGAGTCAGTTACAACAAGGGATGCACTATATTGTCCTGGATCAGCTTTTGTTGCGTTAATGACTATCTCGACAACCCCGGGAGAGGCCTCTTTTATTGAGAGACCTTTTGTCTCTCCAGTTAGTGAATATGTTATAGGATCCTCGTTCGGATCAGAGATTGTAATTTGATATTTCGCAGTTTCAAACGATCTCAATGTTACATTTATCTCTTCCGATGGAGAGATGACAGGTGCTGCATTCCCCTCAGTCATCACTTCCAGTTCCGGAGAGAGGGCTGCTCTTATATTGAATGCATTTACAGCCTCCACCCTGAAGTGATATTTTGTATTTACTTTAAGGCCCTTGATTGTGTGGGAGATGGTAGCCCCTTCGGAGTATGCTCCGCCGAGGATCAGTGTCGATATGACTCCATCGCTTGGCTTGCTGCTGTTGAATTCTGCAAGACTCTCTTCGCTATAATATAAATAGTAACCGAATGTCGATTTGCCATTGGTTTGTGTTGCTTTCCATTTGATGGTTATTGCAGTTCCCAAAACTTCTGCATCGAGAGTGCCGACTGCAGTCGGAATAGTGGCATCGTCTTCATAAAGAGCAGCGTAAGCATCTACCATACCTTTCCCCATCAAACCTTTTCGGGAGGGGTTTACACTATATAGCTTAACAGAATCGGCGCTTGATAGAAGTCTGTCTCTAAGCATCTGGTTTGTAAAGCCGTGGCCGCCATATTTTGATACAATAAGAGCAGCAACACCTGAGACGTGCGGACAAGCCATAGATGTTCCGCTCATTGCCCCAAAATTGTTCCCTGTGATGGTGCTCATTACGTTACCTCGAGCCTCTTCTCCTGTGCCGTTCTCTCCACCCGGAGCAGAGATGTCAACCCATGAACCAAAGCTTGAATAACTTGCTTTCATTCCGGAAGGTCCGGTTGCAGAAACGGATATGTTTCCTTCATACATAGAAGGATATCCGTATGATAAATTATCGTTTCCGGCTGCAAAGATTGTGACTCCCCCATGCATAGGCCCCACCTGGACACTGTCTGCATTCAACCCCGCGTATGTATTGAAGTAATCGATAGCTTTAATCATATATTCAGGGGTAGATGAGGCATTTCTCAAAGACCAGCTGTTCTGGCTGATAACTGCCCCGTTGTTGGCAGCATAGTGGAATGCGTCGGCTATATATGCACCAGATTCTCCATCTATGGTCTGACATGTCATAAGACGGACACCTCTCTTTGTTCCGTTGCCACCGGCTACACCTGAACCGAACTTGCCGTTGTTGTTTACGGCTCCGACAACTCCGGCAACGTGTGTTCCATGGTCGTATGGTTTGATAATCCCTTTAGGTGTAGAGTTGTCTGCCCCTACAGCAAAATTGAATCCGTGTATATCATCCTGGAATCCATTGTTGTCATCATCTTCTCCCATTGTCCCATTTTTCTCAGCTTCATTTACCCACATTGCATCTGCAAGATCTTCATGTGAGTATTCGACACCACTATCCAAAATGGCAACAATGACAGATTCGTCACCTGTTTCCAACCCCCATGCTTTCACGAGATTTATATCTGCCCCCGCTAAATAACCGTCCGATGGTGCTGTGTTGTGGTAGTGCCATTGTTTTGAGAAGAACGGATCGTTGAAAGGGGAATCTGCAGCTTCCACAATAGTATGCATATATTCTACCAATTCCACATTTTCCAGTTTGGAAAGATCTGATTGTGCTTTGGTTACAGCGATTTCCCTGTCAAATGAGACAACATACCAGAGATTAAGTCCGTTGCTGTAATATCTTTTGCTGAAGCGAGGATCTTCTGTGAAGAGTCTTCTGAAACTTGAAATGCCGAGATCTGATAGATTATTAGATATCGATTTAGTTTCTGACGGTTCTTCTTTGAATTTTACCACAACTGTCCCGGTGTGGACATTGCCGACCCCCATAATTTGCACATCACATGGCGCTTGTGGTTTGTTGATAAATTCGTTTTTGTTACAGCCTGCCAATGTGAGGGCCATAACGAAAATTGGAATCAAGATTTTACGGTACATAAATTATTTAATTAGGTATAACGATTACAAATATTATAAAAATAATTAATATAACAAAAATAGGTGTGCAGGTAGCTCTTTTTGGGGGTGTGAGCAGCCGTTAATCTCCATCAAAATGTTGTAGAACGTGTTTATTTGCTAAGTGCCGTCATAATTCAGGTCCTGGCCGGTAAATAATTTTTTTTCATTAGAGTGTAGAGGTTTGTTTGAAATTGTAAGCGATTAAAATCTAATACTTATTTTTTTTAATTATTTTTTTGTCTGATATTTTCTTAAAGTGGTATTTTTTAAGACAATAAGGTGCTAAAATCTTGTTTCATATTTTGGTGATATTATTATTTTTTCTATTTTTGCTCTTTCAATGTTGGATTTTGAATCAGTTACAAGTTATAATTTCAAATGCTGATACGAAAAATTGTAACTTTTATGAAGTAAAATCTGACGATTTGAAAATATTGTAATGAGAATTATTACCAAAATTATTATTTATTAACCTTTAAAAATTATCTACATGAAAAAGATCAGACTAGTTTTAACATGTCTGCTACTTGCGATGACTGCGAATGTATTTGCGCAGAATATCCAGGTATCAGGTGTTGTTACTGATGCTACTGATGGTTCAGCACTTGTGGGTGCTTCAGTAGTAGTCAAAGGGACTCTTGTAGGAACATCTACTGATATGGATGGTAAATATACCATCAGCGCTCCAGCAGATGCTACATTGGAGTTTGTCTATGTAGGTTATACCACTGCGACTGTTGCAGTTAATGGTAAAACTACTATTGACATGGCTCTTAATCCTGACGCAGAGTCTTTGGAAGAAGTAGTGATGGTAGCTTATGGTACAGCGAAGAAATCTTCGTTTACCGGTTCTGCTTCAACAGTTAAAACTGAAAGCATTACCAAACGTTCCGTATCAAACGTTTCTAAAGCTATCGAAGGTTTGGTTGCCGGTGTAACTACTACCTCAGGTGGTGGACAGCCTGGTGAATCAGCTACTATCCAGATTCGTGGTAACGGTTCTATCAATGCTTCATCTTCTCCTCTTTACGTAGTGGATGGTATCGCATTCGACGGTAACCTTGCATCAATCAACCCTAATGACATTGAGTCTATGACCATCCTTAAAGATGCTGCAGCTGCTGCTCTTTATGGTGCTCGTGGTGCTAATGGTGTTGTTATGATCACTACCAAGAAAGGTTCTGACGGTGTTTCAAACGTTAACTTCAAAGCTCAGGTAGGTTTCCAGCAACGTTCTCTTAAGAGATACGATGTAGTTGACCAAAGAGAATTTGTAGAGTTGACCTATGAAGCAATGAAGAACAGCTACTATTTCAATGGTGGTTATCCTGAGGATTTGGCTATGCAATATGCAATGGCTGACCTTGGTCCAACATTGGGTGGTGAAATCTACAACCCTTTCAAAAACTACACTTGGGAAAATGTAATTGATCCAGCTACCGGTAAAGTTCGCGCTGATGCAGTATCTGCATGGCAAGAGGACTGGATGGATGAATTGACAAATACCCAGGCTCTTCGTCAAGAGTATCAAGTTAGTGCAAACGGTGGTAACGAGAAGACAAAATATGCTCTTTCAGTTGGTTATTTGAAAGATCAGGGTGTTTTGATCACTACTCAGTTCCAACGTTACTCAGCACGTGCAAATGTTGACCACAGTGTTAACAAATGGTTGTCAATGGGTGTGAATGCAAACTACTCATACACTAACTCTAACCAGTCACAATATTCATCTTCACAGACTGGTAATGCTTGGTATTCAGCTCAGTTCATGGCTCCTATCTATCCTGTTTTCAGAAAAGATGCTTCTGGTAATGATCTTCTTGATGAAAATGGTGAAAGACTATATGACTATGGTGAGGATGGCCGTCCAAAAGCTGGTGGTTTCAACGTAGTCGGTGACTTGTATGACAACAAATACGAAACTCTTCGTGACAACGTAGGTGTACGTACTTACATGATGTTGGGTGGTAACGATGACAGCCTTGGCGCATTGAAAGGTCTTACCCTTACCGTTAACTTCGGTACTGATATCGTGAACAGAAACATTACCTCTTACTACAACCCATTCCACGGTGATGGTAAACAAACTCAAGGTTCTGTTGACAAATACAATACCCGTACATTCTCTTACACTTTCAACCAGTTGTTGAAATATGACCGTACTTTCGGTGACCATCATATCTTGGCTCAGGCAGGTCACGAGTACTATGCATACAACTACAAATACTTGTATGCTTCACGTAACCAAGTTTATCCTGGTATCGCAGAACTTGCTCCTGCTGTAACAATCTCTGGCGCAAACTCATACTCACAGGATTACAACATCGAATCATATCTTGGCCGTTTGTCTTATGACTACGCTGACAGATATTATTTGGAAGCAACTTGGCGTACTGACGGTTCTTCACGTTTCTACAAAGACAACCGTTGGGGTCAATTCTGGTCAGTAGGTGCATCATGGAGACTTTCTGAAGAGAGCTGGATGAAGAATGCTAACTGGATGGATAACATGACAGTAAGAGCATCTTATGGACAGCTTGGTAATGATGACCTTGGTACTTACTATGCATGGCAGTCTTTCTATGATTTGACATGGCCTAACGCAGGTAACCCTGGTGCACTTGTAGGTTCTCTTGAAAATAAAGATGTTACCTGGGAAAAGAAAGGTACTTGGAACTTTGGTGTCGAAGCTACTTTGTTCAAGAAACTTTTGAACTTGAATGTTGAGTACTATATCAGCAACACTACAGATATGCTTCTTTCATTCCCTATGCCAATGTCAACCGGTTTTACCGGATATGATGCTAACGTAGGTTCTATGAAGAATACCGGTGTTGAAGCAACTGTACGTCTAAACTGGCTACAGAAACAAAACTTCCGTGCTAGCTCTACAGTTATGTTCTACACCAATAAGAATACTGTAACAGCTCTTACAGGTGATCAGGACGAAATTACAGGTACCTATACTATCAAAGTGGGTCTACCTATCTACACTTACTATTTGGCTAAATCAGCTGGTGTTGATCCTGCAACTGGTGCACAGCTTTACTGGGCATACGAAAAAGATGATGAAGGTAATAAAGTTGAAGGTTCAGATTATATCACTTCAAACAAATCTCTTGCAACTAACTCTAAGTACTATCTTGACAGCCGTGCTCCTAAATTCCAGGGATCATTCGGTTCAGATTTCCAACTTGGACCAGTTGACTTCTCATTCTTGACTACATTCTCTGTAGGTGGTCACGTTCTTGAATCAGTTTACTCTGGTTTGATGGAACCTCTATACTATGGTGATGTATTCAGCAAAAACCTTCTTCGCCGTTGGCAAAAACCTGGTGATGTTACCGATGTTCCTGCAGTTATGGTTAACTCAGGTCGTCTGACTACTGATAAGAATTTGATTGACGCTTCTTACTTCTCAATCAAATCTATCCAACTTGGCTACACTCTACCTCAAAAATGGACCGCTAAAGCTGGTATCAAAGGCCTACGTATCTTCTTAGTAGGTGACAATATCGCTATGTTCAATTATTTGAATGGTATGGACCCTCAATACAGCTTGTCAGGTGGTACTGCATATAGCTACGCTCCTACAAGAACATTCTCATGTGGTATTGATATTAACTTCTAATTGAGGAAATGATTATGAAAAAATTACTTATATTGGCAACAGTAGCCGTTATGGCTCTAGCAACATCTTGTAACAAAGATGCGCTAAATACCAATCCTACCGATGCTGTATCAGGTGAGTTCATGCTTGAAAATACCAATGGTGGTTTCATGGCATTGAATGGTACTATCAGATATCTATGGCAATGGGGTGTTACCACTACAGGTAACTACCACCAATGTTTCGGTATCCAGTCTTACGCCCTTATGGGTGACCTTATGGGTGAAGACATGGTTATGGATCAACAAGGTAACGGTTGGTTCTGGTTTGACTATCTATATGATGTCAAAGATGCTTACACCTCAGGTGCATGGCGTTCATATGACTGCTGGAACTACTATTACACTATTATCTCTCAAGTAAACTATATCCTTGCAGCACAAGAGACTATGACTGGTGCTCAGGCAGATATCGATTACATCATGGGTAATGCTTATGCACTTCGTGCTTATTCATACCTATATCTTGCTATGACTTTTGCTCGTAGCTACGAAGGTCACGAAGACAGACTTTGTGTTCCTATCTACACTGAACCAACCTCTGCAGGTACTAAAGGGAAACCACGTGCTACCAACCGTGAGGTTTATGCTCAGGCTATGAATGATATCAACGCTGCTATCACCCTTCTTGGCTCAGGTCAGGCACAAGCTCACTGCTCACATATTGACATCTATGTAGCTCAGGGTATCAAAGCTCGTATCGCCCTCAATATGGGTGACTACACTACTGCTTATGATGCTGCAGTTGCTGCTATGGGTGGTGCTGAATTGACTGATGAAGTTCTTGATGGTTTCAACGATGCTACTGCTGACGATGTTCTTTGGGGTGCTGAGGTTATCCGCGACCAAGGTACAACAAACCCTCAGTTCCTTGCACATATGGATATCGCTTTCGACGGTTATGGTCGTGATGCAAGAAAAGCTTGCAGCGCATGGCTATATGCTAAGATGGACAGCAAAGATATCCGTAAAGAGTGGTGGAACTATGAGACCCTTGCAAATGGTAAGACCTTGGGTTACCAGCAATACAAGTTCAGATTTGCAAATGCAGCTGACCCTTATGTAGGTGCTGACCATATCTTTATGAGAGTTCCTGAGATGTATCTTATCGCTGCTGAGGCTGCTTGTAGAAACGGTCAGGATGCCATTGCACAAGGTCACTTGAATGATTTCATGTCATATCGTCAGGAAGGTTACAACTGTACTAAGACCGGTAAGTCTCTTGGTGCAATGACAACTGATGAGACAGGTTCACTTCTTGAAGAGATCCTTATCCAACGTCGTATCGAACTTTGGGGTGAGTATGGTCGTGTATATGATGTTAAACGTCTTCGTCAAGGTTTCCAAAGAACAGTAGAAATGGGTCACCCTGTAGCAGGTCTTTTGAACAACAAACACCTTAACGATCCTGAAACATTTGACTTCGTACTTACTATTCCTCAAACAGAGATCGACGCAAACCCTTATATGGTTCAAAACCCTATCGACAGCTATGCTGAGGGCGTATATGGTGATGATCCAGCTCTAACCCCATCAGTTGAAGAATAGTTTTAGATATTAATTAACAATTTAATTGATAATATTATGAAAAAGATATTTAAAGCCCTTTCAACTCTAGCACTTGGAGTTATGTTGGTATCTGCTTGTAATGTTGAACACATTACCGGTACCTACTCTCCTGCTACAGATGGTGCAGAAGTTTCATTTGTTCAGTCTGTAGTTGTAAACACTGAAATTGAGCCACAAGCTAATACTTTTGATGTTACAGTTGCTCGAAATAACCCAGCTGAAGCACTTACAGTTTCCGTTTCGAACACTTTCACAGCAGGTGTAACAGTTCCTTCATCTGTTACTTTCAATGCAGGAGAATCTACAGCAATCTTGACTATTGATGTATCAGCAATGAAGATCGGTACTCAATATAAAGGTACAATCTCTATCGCTGATGAGTCAGCAGTTAATAAAGATGTTTCTGTTGTAAACTCATCTGTTACCCTCCAAAAGGTTTACACTTGGGTTTCTCAGGGTAAAGGTGAGTGGTTCGATTCTTTCTTGTTCTATGAACCTCTTGAGGTAGAAGTACTTAAGGCAGAAGGTTTCAATCGTTACCGTGTTATGAATCCTTATCCAAAGGAGGTTGTTCTTGATGCTGTTGGTGCTAGTTGGTATTCTGGCGGTCAAAGTGCTTACTTTGAATTCGTTATCAATGAGGATGGTACTATAAGATCAGACAGCCCTATCAAAACTGGTGCTTTCAATCCTAGCGTAGGTGCAACTGCATATATCTGGTACTACTATCCACTTGATTACCACTCATCTCAAACAACTCAGGCTGCTCTTAACAAATCTCTAGAAGGTGGTAAGATCATGCAGTTCTATCTTGCAGCTATGATCGAAAATTCAACTTCTTGGTATGGTTACCAAGCGTCTTGGCTTAATATGCCTAACTCAGATATCGATTTCTGGGCTTGGTTGAATGAGTAGAGATTTGATTCTATTATAATTAGAGGCTGATTTTTATATCAGCCTCTTTTTTTATGCCATATATTCAAGATGGGGGGATGGTAGGGATTGCGGAGGCGTGTCCACCCCCGGACACGGGCAGGGGGAGGGGCCCGCAAGATACGAGTTCCGCGATAGTGGGACGAAGTAGATTGTGGGAGGGGCCGAAGTGAGCGAAGCGAACGGAGTCCTCCGCAATTCCTATCATCCTCCCAGTGCAACCATATATAGATAAGAGACTGACTAATCAGTCATATTGACTTTTTAGTCAGTCTCCTCTCCTTCAATTGGTCAATGATCAATATCCGAAAATATCTTTCAGGCTGAGGGTCTGTACTGGTCCCAATGTCTTGAGATAATCGGTGTCCAGATCCTTGATGTCTCCAAGGATTCCATAGACATATGTGCGGTCCTTCACCCACTTCTGCTGAGCAGCCTTCACATCCTCAAGAGTGAGATTCTGTGCGACTTCGAAAATCTGCTTGTTTCTCGGCTCAGTGGTGCCAAGCTCTCGAGCCGTCACATATCTGCCGATGATGTTCCTGCTTGTAGTCCTGTCTGTCCTGATGCTGCTGATGAGCGCCTCCTTGGCAATACTGAATGCAGTCTCGGACTCAGGCATCTGGTTGATGATCTCGTCGAATGCCTCGATTGCAGTCTTCATCTTGTCGTTCTGCGTCGCAATGAAAGCATAATACATATATGAATCATCCTTGTGAGTAGGCTGATAGAGTCTTGCACTTGAAGAGTATGCAAGACCACGCGCCTCACGCATCTCCTGGAAGACGATGGCGTTCATTCCACCGCCGAAATACTCATTGTAGAGCGCAACGTACGGATCTGCCTTAAGATCAAGCGTTTCTCCTCTGTTGGAGAACTGCATGTAATATATCTGCTTTGCATCATATTGTACGAGATATACCTTGCTTGCGTCTACAGGCAGATACCTTGTATATGCCTTTTCGAGAGGCTTGAGATTCTCTGCGATGATATGATTCTCTTCGATGAGCTTTGCGACTTCCTTCTCTGATGCAGGGCCGGAATAGCGTATTTCATGCTGGCATCCGAGAAGTTCACGGACCTTTGCAAGGAGTTCTTCAGAGGTGATGGACTGTATTTGCTTGTCAGTCAACGTAGTCTTCTTTATGAACTCAGGTCCGTATAGCACATACTGCTGGAGCTGTCCGAAACATGCCCCCTGATTAAGTTTTGCATCTGCCCTTGACTTGAACATATCAGCCTTGAGGTTGGCAAGGATCGCTTCGTCCGGAACGGCATTGTAAGCCAGATCCTCCACAATCGCCATCGCCTCAGGCATATTCTCAGAAAGTCCATAGATCGAGATGAATGTGCGGTTGCTGCCAGAACTCAGACCGAAGTTGCAGGCGAGCTGATACATCTGCTGTGCAATCTCCTCTGCACTTCTGGTCGGCGTTCCAAGATAGCTGAGGTAGTCGAATGCAAGATTCAGAGCCGGATCAGATTCAGTCCCTGTATTATACTCGATTGTGATTCCTGTCACATCATTTATCTTGTTCTGAGCATAAAGAACATCCACTCCCTTTACATTGAATATGCTCATATCCTTCTCAAAGTCGGCATAAACAGGCTCAATAGGCTCGACCTCTACAGCCTGAATCTCTGCCAGGAAGGCGCTCTGAGCATCTCTGTTTGACTTGATAGGGGTGATTTTCGGAGCAGACACCTTCTGGACTGTCCTGTCCTCGCCCTGACGCTTGTATACCACAGCATAATTGTTGTCAGCCAGATACTTGCAAGCCCACTCGATGACATCCTGCTTGCTTATCTTGCCGAGATTGTCAATCCTCTTCACTTCGTCCGCCCAGTCTGTTCCGTTGATGAATGACTGTACATACAAGTCGGCTCTGTCTGAGTTTTCCTCCATCAGATTCATCATCTGGAGCTTGAGATTGTTGATGGTGCCGGTGAGCAGGCTCTCGTCGAAATCACCGCTGCGAAGCTTCGCGATTTCAGCCAGAATCAGATCCTTGACCTCATCAAGACTCTGACCGTGCTTTGGATTGGCCATGATGATGAATTCGCCTGCATCAGGACGTGTGTAAGACATTGCCTGTGCTCCGAGAACCTTCTGCTGCTGGTTGAGGTTGAGGTCGATAAGACCTGCAGAGCCGTTTGAGAGGATATATGAAACGACATCTGCAACCATGGCCTCGTGTGTGCCTGCTCCAGGATATTTCCATCCTATCATAATGTTCTCAGCATCAAGTCCGTAAACATCCTTGGACATAGGCGACTCGATTACGCTGGCGGTCTCGAACTTGAGTTCAGGGAGATCCTTGTTAGGCTCCATCTGACCGAAGTACTTTTCAATGATGGCAAGCATTTCGTCAGGGTCGAAGTCACCGCTCAGACAGATTGCCATATTGTTAGGCACGTAATAGGTCTTGTGGTAGTTCTTGATGTTTGTGATTGAAGGATTCTTCAGGTGCTCCTGTGTTCCGAGGACGGTCTGGGTGCCGTATGGATGGTCAGGGAAGAGCATTCCGTCCATAGCTTCAAGAGCCTTGCGGAAATCCCTTGTCAGCGACATGTTCTTCTCCTCGTACACGGTTTCGAGCTCAGTGTGGAATCCGCGGATTACAGGATTCATGAAGCGGTCTGCCTCAATCCTTGCCCAGTTCTCTATCTGGTTTGAAGGTATATCCTCCACATACACAGTCATGTCTGTTGAGGTATATGCATTTGTACCCTGCGCTCCGATTATCGACATCAGCTTGTCATATTCGTTAGGAATGAAGTAGTCTGATGCTGCATAGCTGATAGAGTCTATCTGATGGTAGAGCTTTGCCCTTTCAGCTTCGTCTGAAGTGTTCCTGTATACTTCAAACAGAGCTTCGATCTGATCAAGCAACGGCTTTTCTGCAGCATAGTCGGAAGTACCGAACTGCTGCGAGCCCTTGAACATGAGGTGCTCGAAATAGTGGGCGAGACCAGTGGTCTCGGAAGGGTCGTTCTTTCCACCCACCTTTACAGCTATGTAAGTCTGGATACGGGGAGTTTCCTTGTTGACGCTCATATATACCTTGTGTCCGTTGTCCAAAGTATACATTTTGGTCTTCAATGGGTCGTTTGCTACAGTCTCATATTTGTACTGTGAGCATGCGGTCAGCAGCAGGCATATGGCAGCTGTGACCAGAATTGCAGTTCTTTTCATCATATTGGGGAATTAGTTAATCTCTGCGTGCAATGCCGATGTAGTAAAGAAGTGTGGCGAGGGAGCCAAGAGCCGCTACCACATATGTATATGCAGCCCATTTCAGAGCATCCACAGCCATGGGAGAAGTCCTTGAATCAGTGATTCCGGTATTACCAAGCCATGAAACGGCTCTGCTGCTGGCGTTGATTTCTACCGGGAGAGTGATGAAACTGAAAAGAGTTGTTGAGGCAAACAGGATTATACCGATCCATAACAGAAGCGGGAATGCCTCCACCATAATGACTCCAAGCAGCAGCACCCATTGCACAATGTTGGAAGCAAAGCTTACGAACGGCACGAGTGCGGAACGCATTCTGAGAGGCGCATATCCCATTGCATGCTGTACTGCATGGCCACACTCATGGGCAGCCACTGCAGCTGCAGCCACACTCCTGCTTGCATAGACACCCTCGCTCAGAGCGACTGTCTTTGTCTGGGGATTGTAGTGGTCTGTCAGCATACCTCTTGCGGGAACCACCTTTACATCATAAATGCCATGGTCATTCAGCATCTTCTGAGCGACCTCGGCTCCTGACATGCCGTTGGCAACCGGTACTTGTGAATACTTGCGGAAGCGGCTCTGCAGCATCTGTTGGATGATGAAACTCAGAACCATGACAAGGAGCATTATAGTCCAGATACTCATTTCTTGTTTCTCTTAAATAATTAAAGGTTAAAAATACGAATAAAAAACGATATGCAAAAGGTTATCACCATACAAAAACCATGCAATTGATATAAATTATATGTTTCTCGGATAATTTAGTAAATTTGCAGGATGTTCAGACGACAGATGTAATTGTCGCATAAAATTGAATTGAAATGTATATCAACAGTGATTTCTCAAGACTTGAGATCAGTCTGGAAGGATGTCAGGAAAACTACAGATATTTCAGGTCAAAGCTTGAATCTTCAACCAGACTGCTTGTGCTGGTAAAGGCCAATGCATATGGTCATGGAGCGGTTGAGTTTGCCCGTCTGATGGAGACATCAGGTGCTGACTACCTTGCTGTAGCCTATCCTGTGGAGGGTATGGAGCTGCGTCAGGCCGGCATCAATTCCCCTGTCATGGTGCTGACAGCCGGCACTGATTCGTTTGAGCAGATCATCAACTATGGACTTGAGCCAGGCATTCCGAACATGTATTCACTGAAAGTGTTGTGCGAAGTGCTTGAGAAAAGAGGCATCACGGATTTCCCTGTACATATCAAGCTCGATACAGGAATGCACCGTCTCGGATTCATGACAGACGAGCTTCAGGAGCTTATGGATTTCATGAAGGAATGCAGGTCTGTCAGGATAAAGTCGGTTTACTCGCACCTTGCAGCTGCAGACGATCCTTCATGTGACGACTTTACTCTCAGTCAGGTGGAACTGTTCAAGTACAATGCAGACCGTCTTTCATCAGCCCTGGGCTATCGTCCGATGTATCACATTCTCAATTCGGCCGGAATAGAAAGGTTCCCTCAGTATCAGTTCGACATGGTCCGTCTGGGCATAGGAATATATGGAGTCAGCGCCATCCCGGGAAACAGGCTTGCCCCCGTCGCTTCATTCAAGTGCAAGGTGCTTCAGGTCAAGTCTCTGAGACCGGAGGACGGCACGATAGGATATGGACGTTGCGGACAGATAGCACCGGATGGGACTGTGATTGCGACCATCCCTGTAGGATATGCTGACGGAGTAGACAGACACCTCAGTTGCGGGAAAGGCATATTCAGCGTCAACGGACACAGGGTGCCGACAATAGGAAACATCTGCATGGATATGTGCATGCTTGATGTGACAGGACTTGATGTCAAGGTAGGGGATACTGTGACGATATTCGGTGAGGATCCTACCATAACCGAGCTTGCGGAGACCTTAGGTACGATCCCATATGAGATCCTCACATCAGTTCCACGCAGAATTGAAAGAATAATTGTAAAATGAAAGAAGTAAACAACAGATACAAAGTCCTTTTCGTGTGCCTCGGGAACATATGCCGTTCTCCGGCAGCTCAGGGCATATTTGAACATATAGTCAGAGAAAACGGGATGTCAGACAGAATCGAAGCTGATTCGGCCGGCACATATGGAGGACATCGTGGAGAACTGCCGGACCGTCGCATGAGGACTGCGGCCATGTACCGCGGTTTCGGGCTGACTCATCGTGCGCGCCAGGTATCTTCCCTGGATTTCCTGGATTTTGACCTGATAATAGCGATGGATGACCAGAACTATGAAGACCTGATGCATCTGGCTCCGTCAGTCGAGGCCACTCACAAGATCCGCCGTATGGCAGATTTTCTCAAAGTCAGGAAAATGTCATACATTCCTGACCCGTATTATATGGGAACTGAAGGATTCGGCCTTGTCCTCGATCTTCTTGAAGACGGATGCCGCAATCTGTATGATGCTATAGCTGAAGCAGAAAGATAGCTTCAGAATTCAATATGGACTATGGAGCAAGGGAATCCGGTGTGAATCCGGAACTGTGCCCGCAGCGGTAAACTCCTTATGTCCCGGCAATATGCCATTGCGGCCTCGTGCCGTGAGAAGGCGCCGGAGACTCCGGTTTCATCGATGACCGGACGGAGATAAGTCCGAAGACCTGCCATAGTCAAGTCAAACAAAAGAAGCCCGGGGGCAGGTTTCTGTGAAGGCGTTACATATGTTATTATCTTTAATCCTTTCTGCGGGACTTCTTTTTGAAGTGCCGTCGGCCGGAACAGAGTTTCCGGTCTCAGATTCACTGCATGCAGTGACTGTAACAGCTGACAAAGGGGTGGTCGTTTCACGAAGAGACACCCTGTCGCTCAATCATTCGTTTTCCGTTTCAGACATTCTGCAGCACAGTACAAGTCTCCATGTAGGGGACAATGGAGGTGCAGCCGGGCTCAAGACTGTGAGTCTCAGGGGAATGGGAAGTGCCCACACTGCCATTTATGTAGACGGAGTACGTGTCGGCAATGTCCAGTCAGGACAGAATGACATAGGAATGTTAGATACCTGGAATTTCAGCACGGCAGTCGTGGATTATGCTCAGAACAGCATTTCGTTCAATACGGCAAGACCTTGTTTCGACAAGTCTCCGGTATCAGTCAGAGCAGCATTGCAGGCCGGCTCATTCGACACATACATCCCCCGTCTGCGTCTTGACTACCGTCTGTCTGACGATATTTCTCTCTCTGCAAATGTGTCGGGAGTGCTCAGTGAAGGAGACTACAGATATTCTGACGAAGCATGCAGGACCAACAATGACCTGAAGCAGATACGCGCGGGCCTTGACCTTTTTGGTGCAGTCCGGGGAGGGGACTACCACCTGAAGGCATATTACAACGGATCTGAAAGAGGTACACCCGGTTCTGTCAGTTATCCCACTGAAGACAGACAGAAAGACCATAACATGTTTCTTCAGGGAACACTCGGCAGGCAGGTGTCCTCTTTATATGCGATCAGACTCAGTGCAAAGGCTTCCTATGATGACATCGAATATGCAGGTTCATGGGGAGACAGCCGATATGGCCAGACTGAAATACAGCTCAACTCGGCACATGATTTCCGTGTAAAGGACTGGTGGAAGATGTCATTGGCGGCAGATCTGCAGTGGGATCATCTGAAATCCACGAATTATCTTGCTTCAAGACTTACTGCCTTAGGTGCACTTGCATCGTCATTCAGACTCCAGCGCTTCTCTGCGGACCTTGCATTGGAATATATGGGAATCATTGACATGGAGGGTCTTGCAAGGGGAGCGTTCTCACCCTCGGCAGACATCAGATATGCTGTGAGCAAGGGAATGAACATAGTCGCATTTGCAAGAAGAGCATACAGAATGCCGACATTCAATGAACTCTATTATGTGGGCTATGGAAATCCGGGACTGCGTCCTGAAGATGCATGGATGCTGAATCTCGGTGTCGATTTCAACAGAAGAATGACTTCCTGCTGGACTGTAAAGGCAAAGCTGGACTGCTTCTGCAATTATCTGACAGACAAGATCATTTCAGCTCCGACCGAAGACAATCCGAACGTATGGCTTCCATATAATATCGGCAAGGTCCGCTCTGTCGGTACCGATGTCATAGCCGGAGCAGATTACTGCTCAGAAGAATTGAGAGCTGCATTTGAAACAAAGTACACATGGCAGTCAGCTGTTGACATTACTCCAGGTTCAGTTTCATATGGCAATGCTGTTCCATACATTGCAAGACATACAATCGTACTCTCCGGTTCCCTCTCATGGAAAGGATGGAGTCTTTATCCTGTCTGGCAGCTGCGCAGCGGCCGTTCTGACGGATATGGTCCTCTCAAGGACTGGAATACATTGGACCTTTCCCTTGGAAAGATATTTTCATCAGCAATGGCCGGCAACATGGAACTGAATGTTTCTCTCAGGAATATCCTTGACTGCCGGTATGAGACTGTAAGCGGCTATCCGATGCCGGGCCGAAGTATCATATGCGGGATTTCTTACTCTTTTTAACGATTGAAATATGCTCAGTATTCTTTATGTGATAATATCAGGAATAGCACTTCCTGTAGGAGGCATTCAGATGCAGTATCTGTGGCGCAACCAGCTTGGGGACGTATATAGTCTCGGACTGGGGAGCGCTGCATGTCTCGGGGCAGCTGCAGCCACAATGTCCGGATGGTGCTCCCTGACTGTCGGAAGTTTCATATGCACACTGCTCTGTACTATCGTATGCTTCTTTGTCACCATGCGCGTCAGTACCCAGAATCTGATAACCTTCGGAATCCTCTTCGGAACATTCATAGGCTCATTAGGTACGATTGTGGTCACGAACGCCCCAAACGGAGACCTTCTCAGGCAGTATTATCTCTGGGGTGCAGCAAACTTCAATATGGAAGGCGTGACAGATGCCGACATCATCTTCTCTCTTATTCTCTTCCTGGTCGGAATGACAGCCGCAATATGGTCATCTAAGTCTCTGACAAGACATTTCAACGGTGAAATAGAACTGTCTAACCTCAAAAAGGCTCTGCTTCTGCTTGCAATCATGTTTCTTGTGACCAGTTCCGTTTCAATCTGCGGACCTATAGGATTCATTTCACTCGGAGTGCCCAACCTGAGCAGGATAATATGCAGAAGTGCCGACATCCGCAGACACTATCTCATATCGAGTGTCATGGGCGTCGGCCTTCTTCTGACGACTTATTTGGTTGTGAAATATGTGAATTTCGGAATCTATCTTCCTATTAGCGCCACCATGGCTATAATAGCTCTTCCGCTGATGGCGGTTCTGTTCATAAAGAAGTGATTCCAGGGGCCTACAGCATAAGGCCCGCCCTTACCTTGGCAGTTGTCTCTTCTCCCTTGATATGGCTCAGGATAGTGAGTCCGAACTCCTGTGCCCATCCAGGTCCGCGTCCTGTGATCATGTTGCCGTCCTTTACTATGCCTTCCCTGACATATTCGGCGCCCTTTTCCCTGAGAGCATCCTCGAATCCGTCATAGCAGGTCATGCGCTTTCCGCTGATATCAGGAAGCATGGTAAGCACGACACTCGGTGCAGCACAGATGGCTGCTACAGTTCCACCTTCAGAATAATGCTGCTTCATTATGTCCATGAGCTTTCCGAATGCCGCAAGATTTGCGGAGCCTGGCATTCCTCCAGGGAATATCATCACATCCGACGGAAGGCATGGACCGAAGGTCGTGGATGCCTTGAACTCTCCGAAAGCCATATCCGCCACGACCGGAATACGGTTGGAACTGGTCACTATGCGGTCGTCATAGATGGATACGGTCTTTACATTCACTCCGCCTCTGCGGAGCATGTTGACAGTGGTCAGAGCCTCTGAAATCTCGAAGCCGTCTGCCAGAAATATGTATGTTCCTTTCATTTTATGTGGTTTGTTTCAATTAGTTACAGTCCCCACTCCGATGCTTTGTAGCTGCTCTTTGGAGCCTGAGGCACATTAGGGAAATAAGTGAATCCTGTCAGCTTTTCAAGGTCGCTCACTGACATCATGTCCTTCTCGCTGACCGACACTCCCTTAGGAGTCTTATGGCTTCTGACGAATGCAGCACACTTGATCTCAGATGTCGTACATTCTGAAAGAGCCTTGCCGGAATTTCCGTTCTTTGTTCTCATGAGTATATAATAGAACATGGACGGACGTGTCACGTCGTTTCTTCCTCCGAAACTGATTGTCTTGGGCGAGTCAGTATATCCGCGCCTGTCCGTATATGTCTCGAAATACGTTCCGATGACTACATATAGCGTATCTGAACATACCTGGCCGTCCACCCAGTCCTCAAGAGTGTTCCATCCGCCTCCGCCTGTGTTGAATGTATCGGAGTACTGAGGGGCGATATTGGTATAATAGAACACCTGCTTGTTGGTGGCTGTCGATGACAGACGTTCTGCCGAACCGAGCATATGTCCCTTGTTGCATCCTCCGCCTGTATTCTTTGAACTATACTGTATGTCTGAAGGAATTGAAGGATCCTTTCCGTATGCATCAGTCCTGCTGGCTCCGCTCTCATACATCCTATGTCTCGGTGCGGCCACCCATACAGGGCAGTGATGCTCGGCGCTGTAGCAAACGGTATAGTTCCTTGCCTTCTTTCCTCCCGGCCCCGTTTCATTACCCGCACACATGTGATGGGCATAATACAGGTTTCTGTCATTATTGTCAATCAGATATGACCCGGATTTCGAGTAATCAATCACAGGAAGTTCATACCATCCGTACTGTCCGCTGATTCCAGGCTCGGGATCAGGGATCGGTTCCGGATCAGGTTCAGGATCGGGGTCAGGATCAGGTGTAGGATCAGGATCGGGATCGGGGTCCGGGTCAGGGTCAGGTGACGGCACGCCGCTGCCAGTAGAAGTGCCTCTGCGATAAAGAGTTATTTCTTTCTGACTGCCTGTATAGCATCTGAAAATTTCAGCACTGGCGTTCCACTGAAGTCTTCTGTTGCTATGGGTGACGTTACTCATCCATACGCTTCCGCCATCCTTATAAGAGAATTTCCATAGATAATCTGTATCGGATGCAGATGGAGCAGAATCGCTTCTTGAAATGGAGTTGCTGCTGCTCTCAAGACCGAGGTATCCCACATTCGTCAGATATACGCTGTATCCATCTCCGACATTGCTGATCACTGCCTTGTAAGGGTCTCCATAGTCGGAATGTATCCCTTCTGATGTGAGATGGGATATAAGGTCTGTTTCTGATGCGCCTTTGCTGGTGTCGCTGAACGAGTCAAAGACAGTGACAGTACTGCTGGTGGTGTATGTGATCAGATAATCTCCGCTCCAGTCGCTGAAACTCTCGGCAACCTCAACATAGTATGATTCTTCCGGCTCAGGCTCCGGTTCCGGTTCAGGGTCCGGGTTCGGTTCCGGCTCAGGTTCTGGGTCAGGATCAGGATCCGGGTTCGGTTCCGGTTCTGGTTCTGGTTCTGGGTCAGGATCCGGAATAGGATTTTCAATATCATCATCATTGATATCCGGCTCGATAGGATTCTCCGGTCCGCATCCTATGGCAAGCAATCCTGCCAATGCAGCTAAAAGCAATAATCTTTTCATCATTTCTCTAATTTAAGATAAAATGGAGCTACTGGCATACCTTCACAGTTCTTAAGATTTCCGGGTCTGAAGTCGCCCCATCCATATCGTACCTCGCACGGGTCAGGCACAAACTCCGAACGGATTCTCAGCACCTTAGACTCCCACTCGAAATATGCATATGTCACAGGATAGAATATACCTTCGCTTCCTGCTACCTCTAACCCCTCTATCTCCATCCATCGGCTCAGTCCGTTCCAGCATTGAGTCAGTTCCACTCCTATCTCGTTTCCATCTCCCATCTTCATGCATTTTACGGCCTCAGGACTGTAACATGCCACAGAACTCATTCCGTAATCCCTGTTCAGGGCAAGTCTTGCTAATCTTTCTCCTACCTCAAGCTTCTTCATGGGATGTATGTTGTCCTGCTCGAAACTTGCGACAAGATCATTGGTCACTACAATCCCGCTGTTAGGAATGACCTTTACGGCATCATGCTGCGCCTGACGCAGAAGGGCTGCATAACTTACGGGAGTCTGAGGCTTATAACGGTATGGTGCTATTTCCACCATGTAGAAAGGAAGTTTTGCCTCAGTGTCGTTCCAGCTCTCTCTCCAATGCCTTACCATAGTTCCCATCCTGTCGCAGAACTGCTCATGCTTTCCTACATTCGAGCAGCCCTGATACCAGATGAATCCCTTTATGGTGTATCCCTTTACAGGACAGAGCATTGCGTTGTATGCAAGGTAGGGACGATGGTAGTGAGTCATAGCTTCGATTCTCTCACGGCTGAGATCCTCGTCTGGATAGGTCTCAAGAATTTCCTTCGGAGTCCAGCTCTCTATCCTTGCTCCGCCATAGGCACATGAAAGTATCCCGACAGGCACATCAAGCATCTGATTGAGCTTGCGTGCAAAGAAATATGCTGTAGCGCTCATCTCTGCTATAGTGGACGGTCCGGCGCCAGCCCACTTGCCGTTCACCTCGTCAAGAGGTTCATAAGACTGACTTACAGGCACGGTAAACATCCTGACCTTCTCGGTTGCGGCTGGTGCGCAAATATATTCAGCTGCATTCTCTACAGGGCAATTGAAGAATCCCCTCATAGGCATCTCCATATTGCTCTGTCCGGAAGCCAGCCAGACTTCTCCTATCAGTACATCCTTGATAGTCAATGTGGTGCCGCCTCCCTTGACTGTTATGACGTAGGCTGAATAGCCGGCCTGAGGCGTCTTTATTTCAAGGCTCCATCTGCCTTCCTTGTCAGCTTCACACCTGTATGTCTTCCCGTTCCATGAGGCAGTGACGCTGACTCTCGTTCCCGGATCTGCCTTGCCCCAGATTGCTGCGTCTGTATTCTGCTGCAGCACCATGCCGTCGCTGAACAGTCTGCTGACGCTTATACCTGCTTCTGCTGTGATGCCGATGAACAGAACAACAGCAGAGATGAATAGTTTTAGTGTGCCTTTCATTGTTATACCGTATTAATTATTGCCGAAATCATAGCAGTTCCGCCGGAACCACATTATGCTTGTCTATATTTATGACCTCAAGCAGCAGGTCTCCGTAGTCTCCGGCTGCATCCTTGGCCACTCCCATGATGGTGTTGGTACCCCAAAATGCGGTTATATACTGGACTGTCAGATTATTTTGAGTAGGAGCTATCTCTAAATTCTTGATAACCACCTCTCTGGACCTGTCGGAAATATCTTCCATTGCGATGTATGATCTCCACTCAACTGCCTCCGGAGAAGGCTCGACCACAAGCTCGACGACAGCATATCCTTTTGCCGACTTGAATTCGGAGTACAAAGCGGCAAGATCGTCACCATTGAATACACGGTAGCTCTTCAATGTCAGCGTGGCATCGGAGAATTTCTCTTCAGGCGAAGTGAATATCTCGCTAAATGAAAATCCGGCTGTCGGACGTCCGTCCTGGTCTACAGGGACTGCCCACTGTATATATTCTGTGGAGTACTCGAATTTTGTGGTGAATTCCTGTGCTCCCATTGTGCTGATAAGGTCCACCACTCTTGCACGTGTGCCGAGATCGGCGATCATGTCTTCTATAAGTGTTTCAAGGCATTCCTTGAAGGCACTCTGAACATTACCGGTAGCGACTGTCAGAGCATCCAGATCAGATTTCTTGATGTAGTTGCATATGTAAACGACAGAATCATCCGAAGGTGTTATGCTGACACGCATCTCCCACCCCTCGAACTCCTGTCCGAAAGCGAATGTGCAGTCTTCAGGTGCTCCGGAATCATCCAGCCTGAATATGGTTTTCGACACATCTGTGGTGACAGAGCCGTTCTCATATCCGAATGCCACAGCTGCATATTCCCATCCTGCTTTTCCAAGATAGTCCGTATTAATGCTTCCACTGTATGTTATCTCATCAAGTCCACCCCAGGCGATGTTGCTCTGGATAATATAGTCAGCTATCTCTTCGTCGCTCATTCCCTCAAGACATGAAACTGGCTCAACAGCAAAAATATATGGATCTTCTGTGGAGGCTTCTACCATCAGTTTCACGGTAGTGGACGTAATGTCAGAGGCAGTGATGGCAAGTGTATTTGCAGATGTTTCAGCTTCCGAAGTCGTGAACTCCTGAAAGACAGGCTCAGTCGTTGTCATTCCTTCCTCATTGATACCTACTGCGAAAGCGTAATATCTGCTCTCAGGAATCAGAGTGGTGACAATGAATCCGTCGTTGCCGTATGACGTTATCATTTCCACAATCTCTTTCCTGCTCTTGCCGAACTGACCTTCAAGATTTTCGAGGACATATGACATGTAGTCGTCAAAGCCGTGGATGCGTGCCTGCTCGTAGTTGGAGGCAGTGATTATATCCATATAGTAAGGTGACTTGGCGTCAGCAGGCTCCACTTCTACAGTAGCTGTGACAGCCGAAACGTCATATACCCTGAGCTTGAATGGAGCTACGTTCTCCCTGACAGTGTATCCGCCTTTATAATAGAACTCTAATCCGGAATAGTTTGTAAATTCGATTTCGACAGTTCCTGCTTCTTCATCAAGATGTACTGTAATTGTACCTGAGTATCCGTTTGCCTTGCTGTATGTAGTGCCGTCATAAGCTACCGACATATTCTTGTCCTGAGAGAATCCTAATATGCCTCCCTTTGCCCAGAAACTTTCGGACATTGTCACTACAGCCTTCTTTCCGTTGTCAAGATTCAGGGCAAGTCTCCAAGTCTCCTCTCCCTTTATAAGCTCTGCGGATTCAATCACCTGCTCAGTACCGTCACATTTGAAGAATTCCTCCTTGACTTCGACAGGAGCTTCCTTATCTGCACTTATGCCGTTTCCGTTGAATCTTGCAGAATACTGTATGCCGTCTGCAGTAAATGAAACAGTGATCTGATATGCTTCCTTCCCATCATTCCTGATTGCAAAGAAACCATTGATCTTGCCGGCATCCGTAATCTCGATATTCTTATCAGCATTGACATTGTCGACGATACCGAACATGAACTTGTCTCCTGTGCTCAGATCGCTGACATTCACCTCTTTGCCGTCGGCCAGATTCGAAGGCACTGCTACATACATATACCATGTTGCAATATCCAGCTCGCTGAAGTACGATATGTTTGCAGGAGTCATGAACAGATATGTAGTCTCATTCTGCTCCTTATAGAATACCGTACGGAGCACTTTTCTCTCGTCACCTCTTCCTATTATGTTCTGATTGATGGAAAGCTCAGCCTTGGTCTTTATCAGCAGTTCAATCGTGGTATCATCTGCAAGTGTGATGACAGCAGACAGATTCAATTCGTCTTCTGCATATGTGATCCTGCACTTTCCCTCCTTGATCTCTTCGTTGTTCTCGGAAGTGACTTGCTGCAGCTTGGCTCCGGAGATGGTAGAGATGAACGTGAACAGGGACTTCTCCTCCTTCAGATTGAATTCGATACCCAGAAGCAGCGGATTGATGGCTGCATAGAAATACTCGCAGTCGCTGTTCATCATGTCCTTGACCTCGGTGAATCCGCTTTCCGGTGATGCCGCCACGCAGATATTGTCATCTACCATTGAGACAGCGATGCTCTCGAAAGCAATTACTTCATCCTGAATCCTGTAGGTGTTGTCCGTGAATTCCGGATTCACATCTCCGTTATTGTTTCCCGGTTTCTGTTCCTGTTCCTGCTCTTCCTTATCCTTTGGCTCTTCTGTCTTCTCACATGACCATACAGCAGCCAGTGCCGCCATAACCGTAGCCGTTTGCAATAGGAATCTGAAATTTTTCATAGAAATAAATTTTTACTGACTGATTCTACAAATATAGCAAATTTTATTTGAAAACAATACATAGGCGTGCCGCTTATAATGTTGATTATCAGTCACATAACAACATATCCTGCCTTTGTTTCCATGCAGGATAAATGCATATATTGTTGAGTGTCAGATAGATATGTGGCACGGCCTGCAAACAAAAAAAGAGGATGACTTGTCATCATCCTCTTTATGTATTCTGTCTGAGATAGACCTCAGATCTCTTGCAATTACTTTGCAGCCTTGATTGCAGCCTGTGCAGCAGCAAGTCTTGCGATAGGAACGCGGAATGGCGAGCATGATACATAGTTGAGGCCTGTCTTGAAGCAGAATTCAACTGATGCAGGATCACCACCGTGCTCACCGCAGATACCGCACTTGAGGTTCTCGCGAGTCTCGCGGCCTTCCTTCACTGCGTAA
>JAZOBN010000033.1:0-11081 GCA_045595965.1 Candidatus Coprenecus sp. | reverse complement strand
AGAGAAGTTAAACGCACTTGTGCCGATGGTACTGCCCTAACCCGGGTGGGAGAGTAGGTAGCCGCCGCCCTATATAAGCCTTCAGAATCTATGGTTCTGGAGGCTTTTTTTTTGTACTCAAGGGATTGTTTGTATCTTTGAACATCAAAAAATGTTTGACCTATGAATACAAAATTGAAACTTATCTTGATGAACTTCCTGCAGTTTGCTGTTTGGGGAGCTTATCTTACATCACAGGGACGTTACCTTGGTTCAATCGGAATTGGTGAGAAAATCGGCCTTTTCTACTCAGTACAAGGAATCGTCTCTATTTTTATGCCAGCCCTCTTGGGTATTGTTGCTGACAAATGGATTCCAGCACAGAAAACATTAGGAATTGCTCACCTTCTTGCCGGTCTATTTATGTTCGCATCGGGCTACTATGGTCATATTGCTGGCGATTCTGCACAATTCTCTGTCCTCTTTACTTTGTATACAATAAGTGTTGCCTTTTTCATGCCTACAATAGCACTTTCCAACTCTGTTGCATATAATGCTCTTGAAAAGGGAGGTCTTGATCCTGTAAAGGCATTCCCACCTATCAGAGTCTGGGGTACTGTGGGATTTATCTGCACAATGTGGTTTGTTGATCTAATGGGATTTCAGGGCAATGCCTTCCAATATATTACTTCAGGTATTTTGGGAATCGTTCTTGGTTTGTACTGCTTCACTTTGCCCGATTGTCCTATCGTCAAGACTACAGAGAAGAAGTCCCTTGCTGATGCGATGGGTCTTTCAGCATTCAAACTCTTCAAGGAGAAACGAATGGCTATTTTCTTTATCTTCTCACTATTCCTGGGTGTGGCTCTACAGATTACCAATGGTTTTGCGAATCCATTCTTAGGTGACTTCGGAAATCTTCCAGAATATTCTGATACTTTCGGTGTAAAACACTCAAATATGCTCATTTCTCTAAGTCAGATATCAGAGACATTGTGTATTCTTTTGATTCCATTCTGTTTGAAGAAATGGGGTATTAAGAGGGTTATGTTGATGGCCATGCTTGCATGGGTATTCAGATTCGGTTTGTTCGCTACCGGTAATCCAGGTGCCGGTGTATGGATGTTTATCCTCTCTATGATTGTTTATGGCGTAGCATTCGACTTCTTCAATATCTCAGGTTCTCTATTTGTAAATGAAGCTACTGACAAGTCTATTCGTTCAAGTGCCCAGGGGCTCTTTATGATGATGACAAACGGTATCGGTGCTGCACTTGGCTCACTTGGTGCACAAGCAGCTATAAATGCTCTTGTAAATGTTCACAAAGTAGAAGGTAGCACAGATTGGCATGCTGTGATGAGTGGTTGGGCAGATTCGTGGTTTGTATTTGCTGCTTATTCATTGGTTATTGCAATATTCTTTGCAATTCTGTTCAAATACAAACATACCCCTTCAAAATAGCTACAAAAGGTACAACATACGAAAAAGGCCGTTCCTATTTGGAGCGGCCTTGTATCTTATCTGGGTACTTACTATTTGCTCTTCAGAAAACGGAGAGCTTTTGTCATTATCTTAGGTAATGGTTTCTTGTTATCTCTCTTTTCAAGATGGAGGAAGATGCCATATTTCTTCATAATTGGAACTTTGAATGTCTCTACAAATTCGATAAGGGTGCCATCAGGATCCTCTACATATGTGAAGTGGCCGTTTGCATCTCCCATATCGAAGTCTCTTCCTCCGTCGCATACGAACGGATGTCCGAGAGATTCAGCACATTCGCGTATCCCCTCCATGTTTCTGATATCAAAACACAGGTGGATAAATCCTGGATCTCCCCATAAGCGACCTTCGTACAGCTTGCGTGGCGCAGGGGTGGTTGATTCTGGAGTTTTTGAGATGATTCTCTGCACAAGTTCGATATGTGATGTCCCCATTACTTCACATAGAGGTCCTTCGAGACCTTTTGAGCGGGTCAGCATCACTCTGCGGAACATATATTTTGAACCAGGAACATCTCCAAAGTCGTTAAATCTGTCAGTTACATCGTATTCCACTTTGTCATACTCCATAAGGGTACTGTAGAATTTGATAGATTTATCCATATCGGTAACCCCTAGAATTGCACCGTTGCCACCTCCGAAATTTTTCTTTTCATTGATGAATACGTAATTGTCCTCTTCTATGTCGAAAATATTTCCCCAAGGATCTTTTACAAAGAAGTGCATTTTGCCTGCCGGGTTAGGATTTGGGGTTGAAAGGAGATTTGCCCCTTTTGCCTTCAACTCCTGATATGCACCGGCAACATTGGGCGACTTCACTTTGCATGCAAATATTCCAAGATCTCCTATTTCTGGTTCGAACTGGATATAGTTAAGTTCTCTTCCACGAGGTTCCCATACCTCAAATCCGCCACCACCTCTAAGGTTCATAACCAGGATAGCATATCTGGGTTGTGGCTTGCCCCCTGTGTATGGGAGCATTTTCTCAGCAACACCTTCATCTCCGAAGATTTTGGTGTCAAATCCGAGATTTTCTTTGTACCATTTCCAAGATTCGGCAACATTTTTAACGCCGATTCCCACTTGCTGGATACCACAAATTGTCTTACTCATTGTATTTAGGTTTAATAGTTTATTAATGTGCAGATACTTTCCTGGCCAAAATATAGTATAGCCAGGGGATGTATTTGTATATATATGCCATAAGGAGTTCTTTGCCCCCTATGAGCTTTTTATGTCTCTCTTTTGCAATAGCTTTAATGGCTATTCTAGCGCATTTGTTGACATCCATCCCATTTGCCTGGCCAGGATCCATCTCTCCAAACTTGGAGCCGTCACCCATGACAGCACTACGGGAAATCTCTGTATTGATCCTTCCCGGGATGATAAATGTTACCTTTATATTGGGGTATTCAAGTGCAAGAGACTCAAAGAATCCGAAAAGTGCCCTCTTGGATGCACAGTATGCAGAGCGGAGAGGGAATCCGAAAAGTCCCGATATTGATGTGTTTACAGCAATGTGGGTGACTTGGGATTCAAGCAATATCTTCTTGAGTTTTTTTATCAGATATACAGATCCGAAATAGTTGGTGTTCATCAATTTCATATCAACTTCGAAATCTGTTTCAAGGGTGAGTGCCCTTTGTGAAATTCCGGCATTCAGGATGATGAAATCGGGTCGGAGCGAGTTCTCTTCAAGTGCAGAGGCAAGAGAGTCTATAGAGTCGTATGATTGGAGGTCGAGTTCAAATACATACCCCTTTACCCCCATTTTTTCACAATTGTTTTTCACTTTCTCAAGGTTCGCCCTGCGTCTGCCAGTGAGGATGACGTGTGTCCCCTTTTTTGCGAACTGGTAAGCCAGCGCTTCTCCTATTCCGGATCCTGCTCCGGTGATCAATGCCAATTGTCCTTTGAAATTTACCATATTTATCTGATTTTACATTCAAACGCTATTGGATAGTGGTCTGATAAGATTGGAGCCCCGTAATTGTCAGTGATAACGCGGTATCTCAATGGTATTACCCCTTTATAGAATATGTGGTCTATTATTGTTGGTTTTGTTACCCTTTCCCAGTTGTTGAATGTAGTAGTGGAGTCGGTTTCGGGAGATCTCTCTCTTGAGTATTCAAGCTGCTCTACCAGTGGTGCCACAGCCACATCTTCAATTGAAGCGTTGAAGTCGCCAGAGACGAATAGGAGGGCATTTTGTGGCATAATCTCACCGATCTTCTCCATAATCAATTTGCCTGAATTGGCGCGGGCCTCTTTCCCAATGTGGTCAAAGTGGGTGTTGACAAAGAGAATCTTCTCCCCACCAACCCCTTTTTGTTGCAGAAGAACCCATGTTGCTACACGGTGGCAGGCGGCGTCCCAACCTCTTGATGGGGTATCCGGGGTCTGACTCAGCCAGAAAGTCCCTTTGTCCAGAAGTTTGTATTTTTCTGTCATATAGAAAATAGCACAGGATTCTGCCTCTCCCTTTTCAAATCCGCCATCTCTGTCAACCCCATATTTGGTGTACTGAGGGAGGTTCTCATCCATATACTTTGCCTGAAGATAAAGCGCCTCCTGAAGACCGAAGAAATCGGGTTGTTCTGCCTCAATCATTTTTACAGCAGCCTCTTTGCGGAATTTCCAGTTATTCTCTCCATCAAATGTATCATTTCCACAGACCCTTACATTGAAGGATATCACTTTCAAATCTTTCTGGGCACACGATCCGAGGAGGATAATGGCTGCAAGTGCTAAAAAAATCCTTTTCATATCAGATATGTATTAGTTCATAGTCCCTTCTCCCTATCCCTATCTCTTCTCCATATTCCAGGCCGCTTTGCCAATTGGTGTCGGGGTGGATTATATGGAATTTGTCTTCGCCACAAAGGTGTTCATGTGGATGCCCTTCGTGAAGGATGCTGCCAGGGATGATAGGGGCGTTGATTACCATGTCTGCGCAAGCCTGGTCAAGTGCTACAGGATCAAATGAGGCTGCAATTCCCAAATCGGGGACAATGGCAGCGTCGTTGTGACACCAGCAATCGCATTCGGGTGAGACATTGACGATGAAACTGATGTGGAAATGGGGCTTGCCTTCAATTACAGCTTTTGCATACTCTGCTATCTTGTAGTTCAGCTCCTGTGAAGTGTTGTAATCTTTCAAAACAGCACCTTCAAATTGGCATAGGGCTACACATTGTCCGCAACCCACACATTTATTGTAGTCGATTACCGCTTTCTTGCTGTTGTCAAGTGTGATGGCGCTATGGGCACAATTTTTTACACAGACATTGCAACTGCGGCATTTGTCTCTGTTTATTACAGGCTTCGAAGAGGAGTGAAGCTCAAGTTTTCCGCCACGGCTTGCAGAACCCATACCTATGTTCTTCAAGGCACCTCCAAATCCTGTCTGTTCGTGACCTTTGAAATGGTTCATTGAGATGAAGATGTCTGCATCTGCTATAGCCGAGCCGATTTTAGGGGCAGGGCAGTACTTTCCACCAATAGGAATTTCACGGTATTCGGTCCCCTTCAATCCATCGGCAATGATTACATTTGCTGAGGCAGACAGAGGGTTGTAGCCATTTTTTGTTGCGCAATCGAGGTGGTCAACAGCGTTTGATCTGCTCCCCGAATAGAGTGTGTTGCTGTCTGTGAGAAATGGCTTGCCACCTTTGCTGCGGATAAATTCGATAAGACGTGCAGCATAGTTGGGCCTAAGGTATGCCATATTGCCGGCCTCGCCGAAGTGTATTTTGATTGCTACAAATTTGTCTTGAAAGTCAATTGTCTCGATTCCTGCCGCTTTTACGAGAGTTTCCATCTTTTTAGCAAGAGGGGTTCTCGGGGTGGTCCGCAGGTTTGTGAAATAAACTTTAGATTTTTCCATAATGTTTTATTTATCACAACAAAGATAGATATTTTTCCTTACCTTTGCCACGCAAAAATATTGAATATGAAACCAACATTAGTAGTATTGGCAGCCGGTATGGGTTCCCGTTACGGCTCACTTAAGCAAATGGACGGTGTAGGTCCTAATAATGAAGCAATAATTGATTATTCGATTTATGATGCTATCCAAGCCGGTTTCGGTAAGGTGGTTTTCGTAATCCGTCACCTTTTTGAGAAAGAATTCCGTGAGATCTTCACAGCTGAACGTTTCGGCAACAAGATTGAGGTGGAGTTCGTGTTCCAGGAGTTGGTTAATCTTCCAGAAGGTTTTTCTGTTCCTGAAGGGAGGGAAAAACCATGGGGAACAAATCATGCTGTCATGATGGCTGCCCCTGTTGTCGATACCCCTTTTGGAGTTATCAACTCTGATGACTTTTATGGCCGTGAAGGTTATCAGGTGTTGGCAGATTATCTTCGTAGCGTAGATGGTCAGTCCGGCAAATATTGTATGGTGGGTTATAATCTTTGCAATACACTTTCCGAATTTGGAAGTGTTTCACGTGGAGAGTGCCAGGTTGATGAGAACGGTAATCTTGTCTCAATGGTGGAGAGACTTGGTGTTCAGCGTCAGGCAGATGGCAGAGTTACATATAAGGATGAAACCGGTGAGCATGAGATTCAGGAGAATGCACCTGTCTCTATGAATTTGTTCGGATTTACCCCTGATTACTTCGCTGAGTCAGAGAAGATGTTTAAGGATTTCTTGTCAAATCCTGCAAATATCTCAAATCTTAAAGCAGAGTATTATATTCCAATGGCTGTTAATGCCCTTATCGATAGCGGAAAAGCAACAATGAAGGTCCTTTCAAGCGATGCGAAATGGTTTGGTGTCACTTATAAGGAGGATAGACCTGATGTTGTGGCAAGAATCAAGAAACTTGTTGCAGACGGTGTTTACCCTGAAAAACTTTGGAAATAATGACAAAATAAAATCCCCGCTGCTATGCGGGGATTTTTGTTGGATACAGCAAGATTGAACAAACAGGAACTGTATCCTTTTTTATTTTGGCTATAATTCCACTATTTGGTAATGAAATTGTACTGCAAAAGTAATGTTGCTCCGCTGATCATACAAAAAAGTGTGATGAGGGACTAAATTTTGTGACAAATTCCTATATTTGGGATAAAAATCGTCTATTTGTGACGAAATTGACTGCAATTTGATTTTCGTCCCAGATGGTTGCTGATAAAAAACAGGAGTAATGAAAGAGATAAGTACAATTTTCAGGAGGTTTCCTACCCAGATTCTTTATTTTATTACAATGCCTTTGTTCTTTTTCTCATTTGCATTGTTATACAAGCCGTTCAATATTGAAGAAATTCTTGATCTGGGCAAAGACCTTTTTGCATTCAATGTTACAATTATGAGTTGTATTGTTCTTGTCACATTGATTATGACAAGGTCTTTATTTTTTGCAATAAATAGACGGAAAGGAATGGGTGAGGGGTGGTATCTCTTCTGGTGTTTTGCTGAGATAGTGGCAATATCTCTCTTTGTCTCCCTATATTTCTGGCTTATGGATGGGGGAAAGCACCATTTTTTTGCTGTTATGGTGGAAGCGATACAGGATATATTTCTGACACTTATTTTTCCATATATTATCATACATTTGGCGCTTCTGTACAACGATCGTGAGTCTGCAGCGGCTACAGCACACCCTCTGCCGGTCAGAAATGGAGCAGAGCCTGTACATGTAAAATTCTATGACAGCAACAAGAATCAGAAGTTCGCTGCAACCCAGTCATCTATACTTTATATTACTGCACAAGACAATTATTTGAGGATATATTATCTGGACAATGGTAAAGTCTCAAGCTATCTTCTGAGAAATTCGATTACAAATGTCGAGAATTATTGTGCTGAGTATGGTTTGGTAAGGTGTCACAGATCGTATATTATAAATTCCCAGAGGATCAAATTGCTGAAGAAGGAGAAGGAGGGGTATGTATATGCTGTTCTGGATGCACCGGAACCTCTTCAAATTCCTGTGACCAAAAGATACTACGATTCAATAAGCCAGATGTTGTCGTAGAGAAATATAAGTTACAGGTTTGATTTTTAAGCAATCAGAGTAGGTGATAATTCTATTGTAATTTGTAACAATTTTTTTAACTTTGGATTTACTTTGGTTGTAAATTTATAAAAAGACTAAAAAATTAAATAGAATGAAAGCTTACAATTTTAACGCAGGTCCTTGCGTGTTGCCTAAGCAGGCAATAGAATCGGCTATAGAGGCCATCAGAGATTTTGATAACACCGGTATCGGTATTCTTGAAATTTCCCACCGTACCCCTGGTTGGGAGAGAATTATGGCTGAGACTGAGCAGCTTTGGAGAGAACTTCTCAATATTCCTGAAGAGTATGCAGTCATTTTCCTTGGTGGTGGAGCATCAACCCAATTTTTTGAGGTTCCTGCAAACCTTCTCAAGACCAAAGCGGCATATCTTCAAACAGGCGTTTGGGCAAAAAAAGCAGTTAAAGAGGCGAAATTTTATGGTGAAGTTGAGGTTGTTGCCTCTTCTGAAGACAAGACTTATTCGTACATTCCAAAGGGTTATACAATCCCTACAGATGTTGATTATTTCCACATTACCACTAACAATACAATTTATGGAACAGAGATTCATGAAGATATCGATTCTCCTGTAACATTGGTAGCGGATATGTCTTCTGATATTATGAGCCGTCCTGTGGATGTAAAGAAATATGGGATGATTTATGGTGGTGCCCAGAAAAATGTAGGTCCTGCAGGGGTAACCTTTGTTATTGTACGCAGAGATTTGCTCGGCAAAACAGACCGTCCTATCCAGACAATGGTAGATTACCGCACACATTATACAGATGAGGTGAAGAACAGATCAATGTTCAACACCCCTCCTGTATTCCCTATCTTCGTGATGCACGAAACTCTCAAATGGGTAAAGGAACAAGGTGGAGTTGAAGCAATGTACAAGATGAATAAGGAGAAAGCGGAGATTCTTTATAATGAAATTGACCGTAACCCTCTATTTGTCGGAACAGCTGCAAAAGAGGATCGTTCTTTGATGAATGTATGTTTTGTGATGGCTCCTGGCCACGAGGCTCTTCAGGATGAATTTATGGCATTTGCCAAGGGCAAAGGTATGGTAGGTATCAAAGGTCACCGTTCAGTAGGAGGTTTCCGCGCCTCTATCTACAATGCATGTCCTAAAGAGGCTGTTGAGGCTTTGGTTGCTTGTATGCAGGAATTTGAACAACTTCACAAATAATAGATGATATGAAAGTATTAGTTGCTACAGAAAAACCTTTTTCGAAGGTCGCTGTTGACGGAATCCGCAACATCGTAGAGGGTGCAGGCCATACATTTGCTGCTCTCGAAAAATATACAGATCCTTCCCAACTTCTCGCTGCGGTAACAGATGCTGATGCCCTTATTGTCCGTTCGGACAAGGTTACCCGCGAAGTTATTGCTGCTGCCCCAAATCTTAAAATTGTTGTAAGGGCAGGTGCAGGCTTTGATAATCTTGACCTTCCTGCATGTACAGAGAGGGGGATCGTTGCTATGAACACCCCAGGTCAGAATTCAAATGCCGTGGCAGAGCTGGCTATCGGTATGATGATCTATATATCTCGTAACCAGTTTACCCCTGGAACAGGTTCTGAACTGAAAGGGAAGACTCTCGGTATCCAGGCTTATGGTAATGTAGGCCGTCTTGTTGCTTCGCATGCCAAGAGTTTTGGAATGAAAATCATGGCATTCGATCCATTTGTCCCAGCAGAAGCTATCAAAGCTGAGGGTGTTGAGGTTGCTGCAACCCTTGAGGAACTGTACGAAAAATCAAATTTTGTATCACTTCACATCCCTGCAACTGAACAGACTAAAAAATCAATCGGTTACAACCTCCTTTCAAGAATGCCAAAGGGTGGGTGTCTTGTGAATACAGCCCGTAAAGAGGTGATTCACGAAGAGGAACTTGTGAAGGTGCTTACTGAAAGGGAAGATTTGAAATATATTACCGACATCGCTGCTTCCAATCAGGAGGAGTTGAATGAAAAATTCGGTAAGAGGGTATTCGCAACTCCTAAGAAAATGGGAGCAGAAACTGCCGAGGCAAATGTAAATGCAGGTCTTGCAGCAGCTAACCAGATTTGCGATTTCTTCGCTACAGGAAATACTAAATTTCAACTTAACAAATAATTGACAAGCTATGGTAAAAGTTAAACCTTTCGCAGCAATCCGTCCCCCAAAGGCAATTGCCCATGAAGTTGCTTCACGCCCTTATGATGTGTTGAATTCTGTGGAGGCAAAAGCTGAAGCTGGAGAGAAGTCGCTGCTTCATATTATAAAACCTGAAATTGATTTTGATCCTATTGCAGACGAGCATTCTCAACCGGTCTATGACAAAGCTGTCGAGAATCTGAACAAATGGATGGAGAGGGGCTGGCTTGTCAAGGATCCTAAAGAGTACTACTATGTCTATGCTCAGACAATGGATGGACGTACGCAGTATGGTATTGTACTTTGTGCAAATGTTGAAGATTATCTGACAGGAAAGATCAAGAAACACGAACTTACCCGTAAGGATAAAGAGGAGGACAGAATGATTCACGTCCGCATCCAGAATGCTAACGTAGAGCCTGTCTTCTTTTCATACCCCGATAACGACGAGATCAACGCAATGGTGGCAAAATATGCAGCCGGAGAGCCCGAATATGATTTTGTGGCAGAAGATGGTTTCGGTCACCATTTCTGGGTAATTGACCAGGATGCTGATATAGCCCGCCTGACAGAGATTTTTGCTTCAATCCCTGCATTCTATGTAGCTGATGGTCACCATAGGACCGCAGCTGCTGCCCTTGTGGGAGAGGAAAAACGACGTCAGAATCCAAACCATACAGGTAATGAGGAGTACAATTACTTTATGGCAGTTGCATTCCCTGAGAGCCATCTGAAGATTATTGACTACAATCGTGTAGTGAAGGATCTTAACGGTATGAGTGCAAAAGAGTTTATTGAGGCTCTGAAGAGAGATTTCATTGTAGAGTGCAAATGTGACTGTACAAAAGATGGTGGGAAATGTGAATGTGAACTCCCTTGTCATTGTCCATCTTCTACACCTTATGTTCCATCGGGTCTTCACAATTTCTCAATGTATCTTGAGGGTGTGTGGTACTCATTGACTGCAAAACCTGGGACATACGACGATTCTGACCCTATCGGTGTTCTTGATGTTACAGTATGTTCAAATTTGATTTTTGACAAACTGCTTGATATCAAAGATTTGAGAACATCCAAGAGAATTGATTTCGTGGGTGGTATCAGAGGTCTTGGCGAACTCAAGAAGAGGGTTGACTCAGGTGAGATGGTAGCGGCTTTTGCACTTTATCCTGTATCTATGAAGCAGTTGGTGGATATTGCCGATACTGGAAACATTATGCCTCCAAAGACCACCTGGTTTGAACCCAAACTCAGAAGTGGCCTTGCAATACACAAACTTGTGTAGAGGTTCTGAAAAAAATATAGCGACTGTCACTTTTGACATGAACCCCGAAAGTTAGACAAAAAACTTTCGGGGTTTTGTTATGTCTAAAAAGTACAAGAAACACGGCTATGCAGAACGATTGAAGTATATGCATATGCTTGAGAATGGATGTAGTATAAATTATATCCATGA
>JAZOBN010000032.1:0-133225 GCA_045595965.1 Candidatus Coprenecus sp. | reverse complement strand
AGCTTCTGTACTGTCTTATGGTTAAGATGTATACCATCATTACGCAGCTGAGAGGTTATTCTACGATAGCCGTAGCGCCCTTTATGATGGTCATATATCTTACGGATTGCAGTCCTGGCATCATCATAACCATCAGGCTCTGACAGCCTTTTTGTATGATAATAGAATGTTGCACTGGCCATCCCTGTCTACTCGAGAAGGATCTCGAGATCGTGTTCCTGCCTTAGTTCTTGGATGGCTTCCGCCCAATCTCTCTGAGACGGGCTTCTCTTTCTTCTACTAAGGCTTTCACTTTTTTTAACAGAGCATTCTCCGCTTCCAGTTCCTTAACACGTAACTGCAAGAGTTCTAGCTCTGTCATCTCTTCCGGTTTCTTTTTCTTAGGTCTTCCCATATCGTCCTTTGGCGGTCTACCGCGCGTCTTAAATACACCCAGGTATTCATATCCTTGTTCCCTGGCAATCTTACACCACTTGGAGATAACCGAGCGGGCAATTAAGTGTTTTGCACTTAACTCCGTCAAAGATACAGATTTTATGAGATGTTCGCTAACAATCTGTAATCTCATTTCTTTAGTTGGCTTGGTGTAGGATTGAGGCTTGAGACCATCTTCACCATGCAACCTATACCGTTCGACCCAAACAAATAGGTCTGTTCTGTAACCTGTCTTTCAGTATAACCTGACAAGTAACGTTTAACAGCTTCCAGCTTAATTTCATAACAAAATTTCATAACAAAACCCCGAAAGTTTTTTGTCTAACTTTCGGGGTTCATGTCACTGATTAGTCAGTCTCTTTTCTATATATATGGTTGCACCGGGAGGATGATAGCAAAAGGGTATTGTTTATGCTCTGAAGTGGCGGTAGGGTAAGTTTGGCTTGGTTCCGTCGGAACAAGTTCCGACTCCATCCCTCCCAACGCTTCGCGTCGGGCCCTCCCGTTCACGAGGCCACGGGCGGCCACGCCATCCAAACTTACCCTACCGCCACTGTCGTCAATCCATATCTACCACGACGCAAGAAAATCCCCGGGAAAAACATGCGTCGTGACACAATTTCGCCGTAAAACACCGTTTTAATGCCACGACGCAATAAAATCCCCGGGAAAAACATGCGTCGTGACACAATTTCGCCGTAAAACACCGTTTTAATGCCACGACGCAATAAAATCCCCGGGAAAAACATGCGTCGTGACAGAAACTAATACCCGACTTTGCTATATGTTCGGGGTATCCTCCCGGATATACATAAATGAAAAAGGGTCACTAATCTGTCATCACTTATTAGCCGCCCTCTTCTTTTATTTCCATTTTACATTGGAGTCAAACACAAAACTGAACTCATCGACATAGAGGACTGACCCGACACCTCCCGTAAAGTAATCCCCATACTTGCTTGCAGCACAAACCACCACCACATATTTTGGTTGTCTGTGGTTTCTGTACTCTATAGGGATATTGAACTCCACATATCCGTTGGTGTTCTCTGTATATGTCACCTCTCCATATCCTATTATACCGGGATCATTTACCACATCGATAAAATTGCCGGTAGTGGTATTTACTGTCCTGGGTGCATCCCAGTCAGTAAGGAGTACATATATCTGGCTATGGTCAGGTTTCCCCTTCATTGATGCATATTTGGCATCACAGTATCCATCGACATTGGCAGGCCTGTAATCTGCCCACCCTTTCATTGCCGATGGCCTTGAGGTATATGGTCTGCCGAAATCGAGGATTGCCCCCCCTCCTCCCGACATCACCACCTGTCCGAATTTGCCGGTATATAGATTTCCTGCAGCAAGCTTTGTTATCACAAGAACTTTTGCCTCAATAGTTGAGAGTTTTGCCGCTTTACCGCTCTTTACAATGGTCTCTTCCGGGACTGTAGGGACATATCCATAATCTGAAGTTCCGCCATTGGCCGAGTCCCAGAAAAGGGAGGTTTCATCCAATGCCGGGAACCAGGCCTTTCCACCCTGATACCATTGGTCAAAATTCATATTCGGCAGTTGTTCCTGCCTCTCTGTGGCAAACTCCAGCTCCTCACCTTCGCTCCCCCCTGCAACAGCCTTGAACAGATATTTTTTCTCGGGTGACAACCCTTTGGCTACCCCCGAATAATCTGTACCGTCAGTTGTAATATCGGTTTGTGGGACCTCAAGCCAATCTGAAGCACCCTCCTCCTTATATTTGAAAGTGGGATTTGACATCCCCTGAGCAAACGATCCATAAAGATATGCGTGAGTGGACCATGCATCAGCAGAGACAGTTACCGCCTCCGGCTCCTTCAAGAATGCCTGTAAAGTCCACTCCTCCATTACATCACGATAGGAAACGGTAACCTTGACAGGGCTTCTGAAATCCCTTATCTCTTTTGGATCAGGGGTGATGGTGGAATTTGATGGTCCAAGCCTTATCTCATTGATATGGACATTCTTCAAATCTTTTGAGACATAGAACGCAGCCACCTTTGCATCTGGATCAAACTCTGTTTTTCCGACCTGATTCTCTGCCCTGAGAAAACGGAGTATTGTCTGGTTGCCAATTATACTCCATTGGTAGTTCTGTTCAGGATATGTTGATAAAGTATAGGTAACAGGCTCCACCAAAGAGATGTATTCACTCACTTCCGGCGACATTGTAGCCTCCTCCATAATTTCAAATCTCTTTACCCTCACATTTGCAATATCAATCGTATCAGATATCTGAACTGTAACAGTCAACTCCTCATCATTGATAACGGTCTCACCAATCTGACCCTCCACCTCGAAAGCTGTTATCTTCCCTTTAAGGTATGGATATGGGACATCATTCTTGATACAAGATGTAACCATCATCAGAACTGCAAGGGCAATTGGAAATATGTAACATGATATTTTCCTCATTTCTGACATCATTTACTAAATGGGCAGAACAATATTTATACCCAGATTGATGGTAAGGAAATTTATTTTGAAGTTTGCCCCTTTGGTTTCGTAGCTCCCTTCAAACACCTGATTTGTAACCTGTGATACCTTCTTGTATCCAATTCCCAGTATACCTACCGAAGCCTCTACTGCAATCTCATTGGAAGCGAAAACAGCTATTCCAGGGATTACATCTATACTCAAATCGAGGATATTCTGGTAAGTACCCACAATATTCTCCCCTGTTCCGGAGATGAACTTCCCTTGACCTATTCCGCAGTTGAGGGACATATCGGCAAAAAGACCGAATCTCAGGCTGTTTCCTATAGGCATATAGTAACGGTACGCAAGAGAGCCATAATATGTCTGCTTGATATTATACACATCTCCCAAAGAGAAAGCCATATCTTCTCCCAGAGATAGATTCAGTTCATCAAGTTTGGCCATAGAGCGTCCGTAAGAGAACCTCAAGCCGACTGCCTGGTTATTGGCTACTGAGAAATAGAGGAACGGGGATGCCTTCAGCGAATATGCATCAATATTCATATCCTCCAGAACCAGAAATTTATAGTCATCAAAACCATAATTCTGATATGAAACGGTCCCCCCAAAAAGGAAACTGTTTTTGGGGATGAATACAGGGCCCTCTGTCAAACTTATCCCTCTGTCAAATTTCTGTCCTTGTGCCGGCAAGGAGATTGCCAGCACAATTGACAGGAATAAAATTCTATAAACTCTTTTCATCTCTATTCAAATCCGAAAGACATTTCATCCACATACATCACAGATCCTACACCTCCGGTGAAGTAGTCACCATATTTACTTGCAGCACATACCACAAGGATATATGAAGGTTTTCTATTGTCTCTATACTCGATAGGGATGTTGAACTCTACATAACCATTGGTATTTGTTGTATATGTTGCAGAACCGTACGCAATGACTGACGGATCATCCTCCGAGGTAAAGACACCCTCTGTGGTCTTTACTCTGAAAGGGGCAGTCCAGTCTGTCAACATTACGAATATCTGGCCATGGTCATCCTTTCCACTTAAAAGAGATGTAAACTTGCTGTCGCAATATTTTGACACTTTGGCCGGCCTGTAATCCACATACCCCTTGAAAGAGGTTGGTCTGCAAGTGTAAGGTCGTCCGAAGTCAAGTTCTGCACCACCACCTCCAGTCATAACAACTTTCTTGAATTCACCTGTATAAAGGTTTCCGGCCGCCAATTTTGTTATAATTGCCACTTTTGCCTCTATAGTGGAGAGCTTAGCAGCCTTTCCACTTATAACATTTGTCTCTTCAGGAACTGTTGGTACATATCCATAATCTGCAGTACCTCCGTTTGCTGAATCCCAGAACAATGATCCGGCGTCAGTTCCCGGGTACCATGCATCTCCACCCTGGAACCATACATCCATATTCATATATGGTAGCTGGTCCGCCCTCTCTGTTGTTGCCGCAATGACATTATCCTCCTTGTCATCTTTTGTAGTTACAGCCTTGAACTGATATGCTGTATTAGGTTCCAGACCTGTAACTTTTGCAGAGAATTTTGCACCATCCTTGGTCAAAGTTCCTGTAAAGTCCGACCAATCCGAATCACTCGCTTTCTTATATTTGATACCCAATCCCTCAGGCTCCTCTTCTGTATTGTACTGACCATACACATACGCGAATTTTGCCCATGGATCCACACTGATGGTTGACACCTCAACATCGGGAACCACCTTCACTTTGATCGGAATTTCAACATATTGCTGCTCTGCATCAAGGACAGAGACCAAAAATTCATACTCACCCAAAGGCAATTTTTCTGCCAACAGTGTTCTGAAATCAAAGGTCATAGAGGTGGTGACACCCTGCTGTATCTCTGACCAATAGATACCGCTTGCGTTCAGAGATGTCTGGTCGGTACCTGGGATCACTATCTTCTCCGGAATTCCCAAAGAGGAGAGTGCCGCATTTGAATGGATGAATTTGAAATTCGAGATTCCGGCCATGGCGGTCACATTCAAGAGTCCAAGTACTCCAGCCCCTTGTGGAGCTCTCAATATAGATGTAATATCTGCGCCCGATGCCTCTATAATTGTAGGCATGGCTTTTTTGTTCAAGTTGATAGAGACATTGTGCTCTTTAGCCTCAAGATCTGTATCGTATGAGATAGTAACACCTGCACCACCTTGATTTGATGAACTGTTCCCGTTCACATCAAAGAGAAGTTTATAGTACTCTCTTGGCTTTACATTGGTTATGGTATTCTTGATCTCGTACTCCTGTCCGTCGGTATTCACAAGCTTGATGCTCCAGTCCAATGTCCCTGTAGCCTTGAAATAACCGTTCTTTGAATTGTTTGCCTTATCGAACACCAAAGAACCCTCACCGTTTGTAATGGTGACATCATATACTGTGAAATTTGAAGTGACAGCATTGGAGAATGAGACTGATGTCTTGACATTTGAGAGGGTACAGGTGATATTAGCTGTGACCTCTTCACCTATCACGACATCGATAGTTGTTTCACCCATATAATATGGAGCTTCAAAACCTGCACTCACATCCTCCCCACAATAGGCAACCACCTTATATGTACCCGCCCTCAGAGCAAGAGGCTCCTGCTCCAAAGTCCTATGATCCTCTATCGTTTTGGTAACGACATTGTTCTTCAAAATATCTATTCTGAAGACAACTTCATCACCTTCTGCCTTGGTCCCCATAAGGACAGGATCCAGATTCTGTTCAAGGGACAATGAGAGCAGCCCCATCCCCTTGACCAGAAGATCCTCCTTCTCAGTTCTGCTGCAGGAGAACAAGAGGGCCGGAATCAGAAGGATCAGTAAATATTTCAAATAATTATTTCTCATAATGCGCAATAATTATTTCTGTACCTTTACTTTAACATCTGTCTCTTTTACATTTCCGTCAGCATCGACCACTTTTGCATGAAAATCGTGCTGGATATTGGCCAATTCACCTGTACCCAACAGAGCAATAAGCTCACCCAATGGAATATTCACAGATTTTGCACCTTTTACCTGTGCCGAGGTCACTTTCAGCAATGATCCCCACACAGCCTCTTCCCCTTCTGACATATTTGCAAGATCCACTTTTGTATCAACTCCAAGTGTACTTGTAACAAGTGGTTTAAGACTCTCTGACAACACCTCAAATATCATATTGCTGATACCTTTTTCAGCAGTGATTTTAAGATCAAAAACAAGATTTTTGGTATCGGTAATTACATAACACTCATTCATACCGGGAACATCAATAGTGATAGGAACCTCCACCTCTCCACCTTTAGTCTTAAATGAGACACTGTATGCAGCTGCCGGTGAATTATCTGTTGAGTTCACAACTGCACCGGCGGGGATAGTCAATGTATAATCTTTATCTGCTTCAAGCTCCCCGAAAGTTATTTTCAATGTCTTATTATCAACTATTGCTGTTACAGCAGCTGAACCCAATGTAATTCCGTGGTTTTCAGCCAATTTTACAGGCAACGAATACTGTACGGTAATAAGCCCCAGCTTAGTGTCAACCTGTGCATTTGCTGCAACAGATACATTCTCAACAACAGGGGTACCTGTAAGATCATCTTCAACAGGATCCTCTTCAAGGTCACCGATTTTGATATCGACATCCTTGTTGTTAAGGGTATAGTCTACAGATATACCTTGTTCACCCACTGCCACCTGACCTGTCTCATGAGCATCCACGGTAAAGATATGGTGGTCTCTTGCAGCCACATTGTCAATTGTAAAATAATGGCTTACAACACTTCCGTCAAGTTTACGTGTACCTCTGATATCAATGATGAGGGGAGCTACATCAAAATAGCCGGCTATTGCTTCACCTTGAGACACAATCTCCTTGCTGTAGATAAGGAAACCAGCATCTGTAGCCACCTTGATAGAGAAGTCATCATTCAATTCTGTAAGGAATCTGTCTGTACATTTTACAGTAACTTTCATATTGTTTAATGTACATACAATATCAAGGTTCTGCACCTTGCCAGCCTCCACTATAAAATTCTGGATTCCGACATATTTGGGCTGGTTCCAGGCCACCTCTTTATCTCCAGGAGACGATGCCTTGATTACGAATGAACCCGGCTCCATAGCAATGACAGCTGGCATATCAGAAAAATTATCCCAGGAGCTAACCACTTTGTTATCTGAAGTACTCTTGATCTCAATAGAGAAAGTATTGATATCCACCTCGTCAGGAGAAGATTTGACAATCTGGGTAAATTCACCTTCAGAAGAGAGATTAACGGAGACATCTCCAGTTGTAGGAAGAATCACCCTTTTACAACCTGTCATTGCAACAAGCAATACCGATACGGCTAAAAGTAATTTTTTCATATATTTCTTATTTTCTATTTTTCGTAAATTAGTTTGACATCATCTATAGTGAGGCAACTGCCATAGTTTACACCATTACTGTTGGTATTCCATGTGCCGCCACTTTTGAACTCAAGATTCTTACCATCCACATATAGTGTAAGTGTTGCATTATTTCTTGTATCAGGTTCACCTTTCACTGAAGAAAAGAAGGTGACCGATATAGATGTTGCCTTCTTTCTGAGTTCCGAATAATCTAATACGATTTCACCTGTAGTCCAATCATCCGCCTTACCCCCGGTAACCTCCTTGGTTGCAATCACAGAATCTCCATTCCTCAGCTCAACAACCACTTTATAGGTATCATTGTTGTATGGATCGTATTTGTATTGGTATTGAAGTTTTGTAGGTCTTGAAGGGAAAGAGTGCTTATCGCAGAAAAGTCTTCCAGCCCTTTTTCCTTCGGTAACCCATTCACTGTTACCGTTCTTTGTCGCTATACTCCTGATCTCTGCAGATTTTTTGGAGTTATTATAGGTGCCGTTAACTGTATAGGTAACAGCCGGGAAACATTTCATATAGAAATAACCTGACTCACTTGGAGTTGGAGCTGTCTCCGAATTATTTGTATTCCACCATATGTCCTGCTCCCCATCTGCGTATGGATAGAACAAATATTGTGTACCGGTTGTCTTTACAAAAAGTGTTGACACAGTATGTTCTGTCGCTGAATAATAGAAATCTTCAAATCCGCTGTTGCCCATCTGGACCTGTGTCTCGGTAACCATCGATTTCTCCTCGGAGATATTATTGTTGTATGTACCCCTTACCTGATAGTTTTTACCGGGAGCCAGCCCTATCATATTGAATGTCGCAGTGTTGCCAGAGATTGAAGAGGTATAAGTCGGAGTGACCCAGCTGCCCCCCTCAACTCTCACTTGGGGAGCGAGATATTTTGGATTTCCATTATCTGTAACAAGTGTTACAGGGGCAGAAACTGACCACACATCCACATCTTCAATATTATTGATTGCCACATTTGCTTTATTGACATTGAGACTGAATGAAGCTGTAAGGCTCTTGGATGTAGGAGAGGCGTCCACAATCTCAATAGTGAAGAGACTTTCATTCGAACTCAACCCACTGTTATATTTCAACATTTCTGAGAAATCTGAAAGATCTATCTGTGACAAGGTTGCCCCAGCCTCGATCCCTACAGATTTGATTCCGCACATCTCCATCATCTTCTTGTCATTTGCAGAGATATTGAAGAAATCGATCTCACTCGGAAAATCCTGGAATACAGAACTAATATATGGTGAATTCACCTTCATTTTGCACGATGCAAGTCCGCCGGCAGTATTCAGATTAAGTTTGGCAGACTGTTTTACCCCCTCTACGTATGTAAGTTTGCCGGAGGTAAGATCAAACCCCTCAGGGATAATCTTCGGAGCATCTGCAGCCAGCATATATGCACCTATAGGGATGTTGATCTCCTTGTCAGAAGTGCTTGAATCAATGGTTACATTGAATTTGATCTCCTGGGTAGGGGTCGGTTCTCTGCTCACATTAAATGTAACGAAATCCCCCTTGAGTGCATAATAGGGAATTTTTGTCCCGAATCTCTGAGATACCCCCTCCAGATCTGTAACATACAGGTATAGCATCAGATCTCCCGGCCTGATATAACCTGCCTCTGCGGCATGCTCACCTTTGAATTCAAGAGAGTCTCTGGTTCTTTTGTGTTTAACTATTGCATGGTAGCTTGTATATTCTGAAGCCATCACGTCTGCATATTTTACAGCTACCTTCACATTTCCGAGTTTGCAAGTCACATCAACATTTTTGGTCTCGCCCTGAGCCACCTTGAATGTAGTCTCCCCCAGGAAAAACCATTTATCCCAGCCAACTGCGGTAGAATCACCCCAGCAGGCACGTACAGTATAATCCTGATTTGACTTGATAAGAATGGTCTGATTCTCTTCAGCAAGATATTCTGCAAATGTTTTCCACCTTTTGAATATTACATTGCTGGAATTGATAAGTTCGACCTTGAAGTCCTGAGGGTTCAGAGATCCCTCTACGATATCTGCTTTGGTTGTATTTTCCTGAGTTGTGACAAAGATATTTACGCCACCTTCTCCTTCTTGGTATACAGGCTCCCCTTTCTTCGTACAAAAAGAGAGAAGCAATACTGATAACAAGCAGATAAGCAAGTAGTTAATTCTTTTCATTTATCCATTTTTCACCCAAACACTCGGGCATATTAACAAGCAAAGTTAAAAAAAATCATATATCTCAAACCCATTTTCACATTTTTATTCCTAATTTTGCCGACCGTTATACCTTACGAATTATGAGCAATATCAAGAAAGAGTACACCAAAGATGCCATCCAGACACTTCCCTGGAACGAACACATTAGACAAAGACCCGGTATGTATATCGGAGATACCGGAGATGGTTCGGATCCCGCAAATGGTATCTATATCCTTATCAAAGAGGTATTGGACAACTCTGTTGATGAGTTCTCTTCAGGACATGGAAAGGAGATCAGACTTGATATTGAAGAGAGGACAGTGACCATCAGGGACTTTGGACGAGGAATTCCATTGGAGAGTGTCATCGACTGCGCAAGCAAACTCAACACAGGTGGGAAATTTGACAGCGATGTCTTCCAGAAATCTGTAGGTCTTAACGGAGTAGGACTTAAGGCGGTTAATGCCACCAGCAGTTATTTTTACATAGAATCATTCAGAGAGGGGCGCTCACGTTGGGCCGAATTTTCTGCCGGTCTGCTTAAGGATAGCGGTTTCAGGGAGAACACCGGAGAGAAGAATGGTACATTTGTGAGATTCATCGCAGATGACCAGGTGTTCCATGGTTACAGATACAATACAGAATTTGTTGAGGATATGATCAAAAAGTATTCGTATCTGAATACAGGTCTCTCCTTAAAATTCAATGGGACAGAATACAAATCTAAAAATGGTCTCCTCGACCTCGTACTTGAGAACTACGGCAACGACACACTCTACCCCCCTATCCACCTGAAAGGTCCAGATATCGAACTTGTAATATCCCACGGCGACCATAATGGTGAGAATATTGCCTCTTTTGTCAATGGGCAGAACACCACCCAGGGTGGAACTCACCTTTCTGCATTCAGAGAGGCCATTGCCAGGACAATAAAAGAGTACTTCAAGAAAGATTACGAGCCTGCGGATATCCGTCAATCAATAGTTGGAGCCATCAGCATCAGAGTGGTGGAACCTACATTCAGCAACCAGACCAAAACAAACCTCTCTTCCAAGACCATAGACAAAGAGGGGTCAATCACAGTCAGGAATTTCATCGGAGACTATGTGAAAGATGAACTTGACAACTATCTGCACAAGCACACAGAGACTGCAACTATACTTCAAAAGAAGATTCAGGAGTCAGAGAAAGAGCGTAAAGCCATCTCCAATATCCAGAAATCGACCAAAGAAAAGGTAAAGAAAGCAAGTTTGTGCAACAAGAAACTCCGCGATTGCAGAATACATTACTGTGATGCCAAGAATCCACTCGCTGATAAATCCACCCTCTTCATAACTGAGGGTAATTCAGCAAGCGGCTCTATCACCAAATGCCGCAATGCCTCCACCCAAGCTGTTTTCAGTTTGAGGGGCAAACCGTTGAACTGCGTTCAGAAGCCACAGGAGATCCACCACAATGAGGAGATAATCCTCCTTAAAGCTGCCCTCAACATCGATGAGGATCTTGACAATCTCAGATACAACAAAGTGGTCATTGCCACCGATGCCGATGTGGACGGTATGCACATCAGACTCCTTCTGATCTCATTCTTCCTGAAGTATTATCCAGACATGGTGAGACAAAACCACCTGTTTATCCTTCAGACCCCACTTTTCAGAGTAAGAAACAAAAAGCAGACAATATATTGCTACAATGAGACAGAGAAACAGGAGGCAATAAAAGAACTTGGTGCCGGGCATGAGATTACCCGATTCAAAGGTCTTGGAGAGATATCTCCCGACGAATTCGGGGAATTGATTGGGGAGAACATCAGGCTTGACCAGGTCCGTCTGAATTCTGACGACAACATTGCCAACCTGCTTGAATTCTATATGGGTGAAAACACTATCGAAAGACAGAACTTCATCCGCGAAAATCTTCGTTCAGATTTGATTTTGGAAATAGTATAACAATATGAATAAGAAACTGGCTAAATTTTTACTCAATCTTCTCGGTTGGAAAATCGGCGAAGATAGTGTCCCAGAAAACAAATGTATCATATTGGGTGTACCCCACACCTCGGTATGGGATCTTATCATTTCATACCTTTATTATTCTTCCGTAGGGGGAAATGCCAAAGTAATGGTTAAAAAGGAGTTCTTCTTCTGGCCTCTCGGCCCTATTATCAGATGGATGGGAGGTATCCCTGTTGACCGTTCCCGTAAAGGTGGAGCCACTCTGGTCCGCCAGATGGTGGAGGCGTTCGACAAAGAGGAGAAATTCCACCTCGCAATAGCTCCTGAAGGGACAAGGAAAGCTGTTACCAAATGGAAAGCCGGTTTCCACACCATTGCCAAAGGGGCAAATGTACCTGTATATCTGGGCTACTTTGACTGGAAAAGAAAAATAGTCGGCAGAGGACAAAAAGTGGAACTCACTGATGACGCTCATGCCGACCTGTTAAGAATCCAGAAACTCTATCACGAAATGGATTTGGGTGCGAAGTACCCCGACCAGTACAAGACAGGGTACTAATCTGCACTACTCAAATTTCAAGTCCAATCTACCCACATATTCCCCTTGGGCTCCAGCCTGAAGGACAATGACATCTTTGCCGTCAAGGTTCTGGTAGACCTTCTCACTCTTGAGGAATGTATGTGAGTGACCACCTATTATGATATCGATATTTCTTGTGTTTTTAGCAAGATTGATATCTGAGGCAGCCTCAGGATTATATGCTCTGTATCCCAAATGTGAAAGTGCAATCACAAGATTGCATTTCTCCTCCTCTTTGAGCATCTTTGCCAACTCATTGGAAACCTCTACAGGGTCTTTGTAAACCAGTGCATCTCTTGATTTCTGGGCAACAAGTGATTTTATATTGACCAAAAGGCCAAATACACCAATCTTGATTCCACCTTTGTTAATGATAACATAAGGCTTCACATAGTTCTTCAAATCAGATGGAGAGGTGGAGAAATCGTAATTTGCACAAACTACGGGGAACTCCGCCATAGCAAGTCTCCTTGCCAGCTCCTGCTGGCCATTATCAAACTCATGATTGCCGAGACAAGCAACATCATATCCAAGTTTGTTCATCAGTTCCATCTCCATATCTCCTTTGAATACAGTAAAATATGGGGTACCTTGGTTCCAGTCTCCGGCATCGAGAATAAGGACATTCTTGTTCTCTCTCCTTACTTTTTCAAAATATTCCGCTCTGCGGTCCACTCCCCCCTTTCCTGCACCTTTACCTGTACGTATTGACTCTATCTGGGAGTGTGTATCATTTGTATGGAGAATTACAAGCTCCTTGGGGCCGCATCCGATGCAGCACAATAGTATTACCGCTACTAAAATTAGATTTCTTCTCATTTCCCTTGCTATTTAATTACGATACGACCATCCTGTTTGTTATCAAATACCACACCCTGCTCACTCTTGCTCCTGATATATTTTTCCACACCATCCCTCACGAAAGCATCTGTTCTCTCGATATGTTTGGCAGATGACCCTATTCTCATGGAATCGCCCCCATCCAAAAGGAAATCAATGGTCACAAGTTTATATATCTTATTATCATTCAGTGGCTTGCCCGCAACATTACATTTGACCATGTTCTTATCTTTCACCACAATCTCAACCCCTGACAGAGCTTCAAATCTCTCCCTCTTGGCAAAATTGTTCAGAATTCTCCTCAAATCCTTCCCTTGAATATCCACAATGACAATTGTATTGTCAAAAGGGAATGTCGAGAAGATATCGTACTTCCTTATTGCCCCTTTGGGGAGATTTGCACGTATTCCCCCGAAATTGGTAACAGCCATAGCGGCATCACCCGGCTTAAGGTATGGTCCTGCTGCAAAAAGCAACGCATCTGCAGCCAAATTTGAAAGTCCGCTTTCGGGATTTTTCTTTGAAAGCTCTTCAGATGAATAACCTACAATCTCCATCAGGAACTCAATTCCCGGCTGATATCTCTGTATAACTTTCTCAACCTCGGATGTTCCATCACCCATCCAAGTGGTATCCATTGCTACCCTCTCCCATTTATAGGTGAAATTTTGCCCCTGGACAGAGAGTACTGACCCCAAAAGGAGGGCCAGTGCTACAATTATTCTCATTGTTCTTTTCATATAGTTTAGTATTTGATCCATTTCCATAAATCCTTCCAAGAGGCCTTTTTACCGTACATCAGGATACCTACTCTGTAAATCTTTCCTGAGATATAGACTATTGCGAGGAATGTAGCCAGCAACAATCCGATAGATAGGAGAAGTTCCCAGGTAGGAACTGCCCCTTCAAATGGTATCCTCGCAAGCATCACCATTGGAGAGGTGAAAGGGATCATTGAAGCCCAGAATGAGAGGGAGCTGTCGGGGTGTTCAAAAGTATGCAGCATAATGAACAGACCTATGATCAAAGGCAATGAGATAGGAAGTGTCAATTGCTGGGTATCTGCTTCGTTCTCCACAGCAGAGCCTACAGCTGCAAACATTGCGGCATACAACAAGTAACCCAACACAAAATAAATCATGAAACATCCGATGATATAAGGGAAGTTGATTTGTGACAATGCTGCCATAATATCTGCCATAGGACCACCATGAACAGCAGCAGTCATTGCCTCCATATCAGCACCTGCCACCTGTGTCATCTGATCTGCCCCTGCAGTGAAGAGTTCCGGTCCGGCAATCGCCTGGAATCCGAAGACAAGAACTACAGTAAGTATGATCCAGATTAGGAACTGTGTAACAGCAACACCTGCCACACCGATGATCTTACCCAACATCAGATCGAATGGTTTTACAGAAGAGACAATCACCTCAACAATACGGTTCGATTTCTCCTGAATTACACTCGTCATAACCATATTTCCGAACATGAATACAAAGATGTAGATGAAGAAACTCATAACGTATGATAGAACCATACTGATCTCCACCATCGACATCTTCTCATCACCATCTTCGCCCAAAGTATAAGCGGTAAAAGGTGCTTCATATTTTACGTCGGCCAAAATCTCATCCAGATTTTCAATGTTGTATTTCTGAAGTTTATATGCCTCGATTGCCGAATTAGCAGAGTTCTTGATGGATGATTTCAACTCCATATTCATCTGCTTTTCTGAATATGCGGTGATCGATATATTGTTGTTCTCATCCAATGGGGAGATCTCAACAAGTGCATACGCCCCGGTAGAGGCAAAATCTGCTTTCAAAGATTCTATTGACACCCCCTCAACAACTTCAAAATCCACACTTTCAGAATCTTGAAGGGTGGGTGCCACCACTGTTGAATTGTCTACAACCAACACCTTTCGCACCTGATCCTCGCCACCAAGCAACATAACCAAAGATGGCACAATCATCAACGCCGCAAAGAGGATCGGGGTTAATATTGTTGTAAAAATGAAAGATTTCTTCTTGACGCGAATAGAGTACTCACGACCTGCAACCAATTTTATTTTTCCAAAGTTCATATTATTTAGCCTCCCCACTTACAAGTTTGATAAATATATCGTTCATACTTGGAATCAACTCCTTGAATGATACCACATCCTGTGTATATTTCAGGATTTCGCCCATAACTGCACCAGAAACGGTCTCTTTAGGCACCTCTATCACAGCCCTTCTGTTCCCTTTATACTCCTGGTCAAAAGAGTTGATGATGAGTTCCGATCCGGAGAAATCGATAGGTGACTCCCCTCTGTAGATAAGTTCCATCTGGTTCTGTCCATGCTCCTTGCGGATAGCATCAACTTCACCTGTTACTACAAGTTTTGCTTTATTGATCAAAGCTATCTGATCACACAAAGCCTCCACCGACTCCATATTGTGAGTAGAGAGGATAATCGAAGTCCCCTCCTCTTTAAGGGCGAGTATCTCATCCCTTACCAGCTGTGCATTCACAGGGTCAAACCCTGAGAACGGTTCATCCAGAATAAGAAGTTTAGGTCTGTGAAGTATTGTTGTTATGAACTGCACCTTCTGGGCCATACCTTTGGAAAGTTCTTCAACTTTCTTTCCCCACCACGACTGGATGCCGAATTTAACAAACCATTTTTTCAATTCAGCCTCTGCTTGTGATGAAGACATCCCTTTCAGACGGGCAAGATACAAAGCCTGTTCACCTACCTTCATTTTTTTGTAAAGGCCTCTCTCTTCAGGAAGGTAACCAATTTTATATACATCATCAGGCTGAGCCACATTTCCTCCGAAATAGACCTCACCAGAATCGGGAATGGTAATCTGGTTAATGATACGGATGAGGGTTGTTTTTCCAGCCCCATTAGGGCCCAGCAGGCCAAATATCTTACCCTCAGGCACTGCTATAGAGACATCATCAAGAGCTCTGAAATTTCCGAACTGCTTGACGATATTCCTGCACTCAATTACATTCATCGTCAATAAATAAAAGTTTTAACCTACAAATATATTTTATTTGACGAAGAAATCAAATATTATCTCCTGTACAATTTCAACCTCTGTGCATAAGCCGGGTGCAGTATCCCATTTTCTACCAAAGCATCTATTGAAAAGGATGCACTGTCCACTGTGCGGCGGTAGCGCTCTATCCCCCGTGCTGCATATCTCCCTATGTATGGATGTCTGGACATGCTGTCAAGCGGCATTCTATACAAATCAATCGGGACAATCAGTGAAGTATCGACATAGATCCTGTCGCGGAGGGAGACAAAACGGGCAGAGTCTATCCCATAAACATCCATCAGCTGCTCACAATTTGCAAATGACCCTATCTTTTCCCTGAATTCGACAATTTTCCTTGCATAGTACGACCCTATCCCATAGAGGGTTTTCAAAGCGGTGGTATCTGCACTGTTTAACTCCACTTTGGGCCTCTGCTGAGGATATGAAGGTTTGGGAGGGAGCTTCTCAAGAACAAAAAATCCACGTCTGACGGTATCCTGACCTGTTGCCAGTGAATCTTCCAGAAGTGCAACATTGTACCTGTGCACCTCCACCACCCTCACGGCAAAGAGGGCAAATTGGGAAAACAACATTACAAATGAAAGTGATAAAACCCCTATAGACAGCGATTTAGATATTTTCTCTTTTCCCCACATAATCTCTCCCCTCCACAATCAACACTATTTCGCCTTTTGGTTCATTCGCCGAGTACCATTGACTGAGTTCCGCAAGGGTACCGCGGCGGGTCTCTTCATGTATTTTACTGATTTCACGAGAGACAGATGCCCTCCTCTCCCCACCGAAAAACTCACACATCTGTGTTAGGGTTTTAACAAGGCGATAGGGGGATTCATAAAAGATCATTGTTCTGGGTTCTTGTGCCAGTTCTGTCAATTTGGTTTGTCTCCCCTTCTTGACAGGGAGAAACCCCTCAAAAGCAAACCGGTCACAGGGAAACCCCGAATTTACCAGAGCCGGGACAAATGCTGTGGCACCTGGAAGTGTCTCCACTTCAATACCATGCTCTACACAACTTCTCACAAGGAAAAACCCCGGATCAGAGATTCCGGGAGTACCGGCATCTGAGATGAGTGCGACGTCAGAACCTGCTAGAATCCTTTCGCAGATAGCCTCAGATGTTTTGTGCTCGTTGAACTTATGATGGGACATTGTCCTGGTCTGAATCTCATATCTCTTCAGAAGGACCGAACTTGTACGTGTATCCTCCGCAAAAATCACATCCACCTCTTTCAGCACCCTGATGGCCCTGAAAGTCATATCCTCCAAATTCCCCACAGGTGTGGGAACTATGTACAGTTTTCCCATATCTTTATCTGAATTTTCTCCTCACAATCATATAAAAACGGTACACAATATCCGAATTCTCATCCCATTCTGGATATGCAGACCTCATATCACTCACCACCTCTTCAAAAGAGGATGTCTCATCTATCCTCTCGAGGGTAATATTGAATTGCTCACTATCACCATCAAACATCTCCCTAATAAAGGTAAGTCTGTCATTCAGTGAGAGGGCTTCAAAAATTGTATTCACTTTGGGACCGGGAATATCAATCATCCACGAGCATCTGCTGTTCTGTGCAGCATCTGCCAAAGTATTCCTGTGTGCAAACAGATCGGCAAGAGAGGTTATTGTCTCTGGAGCTTTTGTTGGTGTCCTGACAAGCTCTTCACTCAAATCCTGCACCTCAAAGTGAGGTTCATCTTCCTCTATGGGGTCAACCTCTATTTCGGGCTCTTGTACCACCACTTGCACCTCTCTTTTTTCAAGCTCCTCAATCCTCCGCTTAAGTTGCTCTATTTCATTTCTCTGCGCATTCAACTCCCCCTCCAATAGAGAAGACAATTGTAAAATAAGCGACTTTATCTCTAAAATTCTCTCTGCCATTATGAGTTTTTATTTAACTTTGTCCAATAAAGTTTACCCACAAAAATACTTAAATGTTTTTAGAAAACGCAAAAAAATCGGGCCATATAGAGGTGATATGTGGCTCTATGTTCTCAGGTAAAACTGAGGAACTTATCAGAAGGCTGCGCAGAGCAAAATTTGCAAATCTCAGAGTCGAGATTTTCAAACCTATGATAGATGTACGCTACTCGGAAGAGGAGGTTGTTTCCCACAATGCCAATTCGATCCTCTCTACCCCTGTGGAGGCATCAAGCAGCATACTGCTCCTGTGCCACGATGTAGATGTTGTGGGTATTGATGAAGCACAATTTTTCGATGACGGGATCATAGAGGTGTGTCAGCAACTTGCAAACAGAGGGATCAGGGTAATAGTTGCAGGTCTTGACATGGACTACCTCGGCAAACCTTTCGGCCCCATGCCCACCCTTATGGCTATTGCCGAACATGTTGACAAGGTACACGCAATCTGCGTAAGATGCGGTGATCCTGCACAGCACTCACACCGTCTTACAAACAGCGACAAACTTGTGGAATTGGGTGAGACTGACAAATACGAACCTATTTGCAGACACTGTTTCAATAAGTTGAATTCTGAACAGATGTAAGTTCAAGAGTCCTCAGAAGTCTCCCTTTTTTATCATAAACTTCCTGTCTGATACAACCTATATTTTTTGCATACCAGGTAACTATTCTGAAAGACTTGGTTGAGAGTGGAACTTTATTGGTCTGGACCTCTTCCATTTTGTAACCCTTAAAAGTACCTGCAGGTGTAGTTATATTCTCTATCGCTACCACCTTCCTGTCAGTGATAAGAAAACTGGCACCGATGTTTTTTATTTTGATATTTATCTTACCGTCAGGAACAATTTGACCCACTTCAAGTCCAACAGGGAGAGAACTGACATCCCCCATAGTTACAACATCCTGAATGGCCATAGACTTCTTCATATCATACATATAAGAAGTGGTCCCTTCACTATTAAGGGTAATTTTCATATCCATTACACCATCATCCCCAAATAAGGGTTTGCCATCCCCTTTCCAGAACTGGTATTGATACACCACTGAGGCATCACTCAGATCAGCCCCATTGACCTCCTTGTTGGTGCAAGTGTATTTGTAATCCACGTCACCTTGAGGTGAATATATAGTATAGGTAAAACTATCTCCCTGGATAACACTGAAAAACATATCCAGATTCTGTCCTGAAAGTGACATCATTGATACAGTCAGAGCAATGATTCCAACTATTACCCTTTTCATAACGTTTTAATCTTGTTCGGAATCCTCCAGATTCTCCTCAGAAACATCTTCTCTGAGTTTTACCAGAATCTTGTCAATACGTGCCCCATCCATATCCATCACCTCAAATTTGAATTTATTCCAATTGACAGTCTCCCCTGTTTGTGGAATGTGCTCCAATAATTCAAGGATAAGACCTCCGATAGTGTTGAAGTCATACTCAGCAAACTGCTCTTCCTCCTCAAAATAGGCAAGAAAATCGTAGAACGGGCACTGTCCGTCTACCAGCCAGCCTTCATCTTCAGTCCTTTCAACAATAAGGGGTTCATCTTCATCATCAGATATGGTGCCGACAAGTCCCTCAAGGATATCCTTGTGGGTCACAATTCCCTGGCAGATACCGAACTCATCGCATATAAGGCCATAACCCACCTGTTTCTCTTTCATATCCTCCAGCACCTTGAATACCTCCATATTTTCGTGGAAATACTGAACAGGCTGAATTATCTGGGATATATTGAAATTCTTGTCTGACAACTTACCGAAAAGATCCTTGAGGAAAACAACACCCACAATCTCATCAAGACTCCCATCCCCCACAGGATAAACTTCATACAAGTTCTCCTGTACGAGTTCATTTATCTCATCATTGGTCATCTCCTTGTCAATCCAGATGAGGTCACTTCTGCTGGTCATGATTGATTCGATACGTCTGTCGCCCAAAGAGAATACCCTACCCACAATATCCTGCTCAACCTCTTGAACTTCGCCATCTTCCGCACCTTCAGCAATCATTGATTTGATCTCCTCTTCGGTAACTTTTGTCTCACTCTCCTTGATGCGAAAAAGCTTGACTATCCCCTCTGTGGATATTGAAAGGAGCCATACAAAAGGGAGGGTGATCCAGGATAAAACGAGCATCGGACCGGCAACAAACTTTGCAATCTTCTCAGGCGAGCTCATACCGATACGCTTGGGAACAAGTTCTCCCAGAATGATTGAGAGCAAAGTTACCACCACTACAAGGAAAGTCTGCGCCAATGGCAACACAACAGACGGAGACATTCCCCAATCCTGGAGGATTGCAGCCAGATCATCAGACAAAGCTGCACCGGAATACATACCGGTAAGGATACCGATCAATGTTATACCAATCTGGACAGTAGAGAGGAACTTATTGGGTTCTTCAAGAAGTTTAAGGACCGTACTTGCACTTTTGCTCCCTTTTTTTGCATCTGCCTGAAGACTCGATTTGCGTGAACTTACCAAGGATATCTCACACATCGAAAACAGACCGTTAAGAAATATAAGGAACAGTATTATAAATATCTCCATTATCGTAATCGTCAATAGTAAATCGCAAAGTAAGTCACTAATTGTGATTCTACCAAATTTAGAATTACAATGTTATAGATTCTCAAGCCAGAACTTCAACATAGTCTGGTAGAGGTGATATGTGGTATTTGCCCCCTCATATATCCCATGCGCCCTCATAGGGTACGACATCATCTGGAACATCTTGTTGTGCTCGATAAGTTTGTTCACCAGCATTTCATGACATTGATAGTGGACATTATCATCTCCCGTACCGTGGATAAGGAAGAGCTTGCCTTGAAGATTCTGTGCAAAATTCAGAGGAGAGCCGTTATAGAACCCTTCAGAATTGGTCTGTGGAAGTCCCATATACCTCTCCTGATAGATGGTGTCATAGAGATTCTGGAGAGAGACGCCGGCCACAGCTATCCCCACCTTATATATCTCAGGATATTTGAAGAGAGCATGCTGGGTTGAAGAACCTCCTCCGCTCCATCCCCATATTCCTACCCTTGCAGGATCGAGGAAAGGATATTGTGCCAAGACGATCTGCACCGCCTCTGCATGGTCCTGAGGGCCCACTGTCCCCACCTTCCCATAAATCGATTTTCTCCACTCACGTCCTTTGGGCATATTTGTTCCACGAGGGTCAATACTCATAATGATATACCCCTGCTGAGCCAGAAACTGGTGCCACATATCGTTGCTCGACCAAGTATTCAGGACAGTAGATGAAGCGGGTTCGCCATAGATGTGGAAAATTACCGGATATTTTTTTGAAGGGTCAAAATTTTTAGGTTTGATCATCCATCCATCAAGTATTGCCTCCCCGATATCTACACGTAAGAACTCCTTCTTTGCCAATCCAAGGGAATCATATCTCTCCTTCAAAGCTTTATTGTCCTGCATCACCTTTATTGTCTGGTGTTTTTTTAGAAAGATCATCTCATAGAGAGTGGGTGTAGTTGAGTTCTGGAAAGTATGAAGTGCATATTGTGCATTACCGGAAATATTATATCCGTGGTAACCGGCTTCCCCCTCCGGAGTGACCCTCTCTGCCTCCCCTTTCCCATCCAGACGGCTTCTGTACAGGTAACGGTCTATTGCACTGTGGGGAGATGCAAGATAGTAGACATATCCACCTTTGGGATCGATGCACGAAATACTCATTACATCAAAATCACCCTTGGTGATAAGACTCTCCCTCTTCCCGTCACGCGACACTTTGTAGAGGTGTCTCCAACCATCTTTTTCACTGGTCCAGGTGAAATATTTCTCATTCTCCAACCAGACAATATTGTCGTGAACATTCAGGAAAGCCTCATCTGTATCTGTGTAGATATTTTCAAGTTCCATAGTGGACACATCCCCTATAAAGACTTTGTTGGTGTTCTGAAGACGGTTCAATTGCTGGATCATCACCTCATTTGAGTTGGGGATGAAATCCATACGGGCCAGATAGTGGTTCCTTGGATCACCGGGGATGTCAAACCATCTGCTCTGGGCTGTAGCCACATCCACAACCCCCACCTTGACAGCAGAGTTTTGTGTTCCAGCCTTTGGATATGGGAAAGGGATTACCGACGAATAGACCGAATCTACATTATTGATCATATAGAAGACACCTGTCCCCCTTGTATCAGAGTGCCAGTAAGCAATACTTTTTCCATCCGGACTCCAGCGGAAACCATCCTGAATTCCAAGCTCCTCTTCATAAACCCAATCAAAATTTCCATTGATTATCTCGTCACTTCCATCAAAAGTGAGTTGCCTCCTCTGATTTGTAGCGAGATCCTCCACATAGATATTGTTGTAATAGACATAAGCCACCTTATCTGCCGCAGGAGAGAATTTTGCAAACATCATCCTTGCCGGATCGAGCCCCTGTCCCAACTGTCTAAAATCTCCTCTCTGCAGATCCAAAACCCAGTAATCCCCCCTCGTATTATCTCTCCACACCCTTCTGGAATTGGTATAGACCAACATTTTTGTATTGTCCTCTGACCAGATATAATCTTGTATCTGTATCGCTTTCCCTTCGTGCATCAGGTCCGAAGCGGGCACTACAACACTCCTCTCCCCCGTCTTTACATCATAACGGACAATATCACGTCCACCCACCTCCTTGTTTGTCTCAAGGGTCGAGTACGAAACATTATCCTTCATCCAGCGCATCGATGCAATCCCCCTCTGACCATATTTTCTGGTTTTGTAGATATCTTCAAGTGTCAGTTCCTGTCCATTGAGGTCCATTGATGCAGAGAATATCAGCAACAATGACGTTAAAAGCGATATAATTCTCATATTATTAAAATCAATTTGTCTCAAAGGTAGTGTAATTTATGATTTTTCAAAAATCGGCATTATCTTTGCCGATTGGAAAATATAAAGACAAACAATTTATATCTAGATAAAAATTATGATTTATTCACACGAAGTGCAGCAAATGTGCTGCGTAGCTCAAGGTGCCAAACACGGCCCGGCTCCCATTCCTCAGGAAGGTCAATGGGTAAAGAGCAAAGAGATTAAAGATATCTCTGGTTTCACTCACGGTATCGGTTGGTGTGCTCCACAACAAGGTGCTTGCAAACTCACTCTAAACGTTAAAGAAGGTGTCATCCAGGAGGCTCTTGTCGAGACTATCGGATGTTCAGGTATGACCCACTCAGCAGCTATGGCTTCTGAAATTCTCCCTGGCAAGACCATTCTTGAAGCACTGAATACTGACCTTGTTTGTGACGCTATCAACACTGCAATGCGCGAACTTTTCCTACAAATCGTTTACGGCCGTACACAGTCTGCTTTCTCTGAGGGTGGTCTTACTATCGGTGCCGGTCTTGAAGACCTTGGTAAAGGTTTGAGAAGCCAGGTTGGTACCATGTTCGGTACTGTAGCAAAAGGTCCCCGTTATCTTGAAATGGCTGAAGGTTACTGCTCTCGCATCGCTCTTGACAAGAACAACGAAATTATCGGTTACGAATTCGTTCACCTTGGCAAATTCATGGAAGAAATTAAGAAAGGTACAGACGCTAACGAAGCTCTTAAGAAAGTTACCGGCACTTACGGTCGCTTCTCTGAAGAACAAGGCGCTGTTAAATATATTGACCCACGTAATGAATAAGGAGGAATTATTATGGCAATTAGAGAGGTAAAATTTGAGAGTCAGGACCGCAGAATGAAACAGATTCTTGCTGCCTTGAATGAAGTGGGTATCCAGAGCATCGAAGAGGCTAACCAGATTTGTGAAGCTCACGGTGTAGATCCTTATAAAACTTGTGAAGAGACTCAGCCTATCTGCTTTGAAAATGCAAAATGGGCTTATGTAGTTGGTGCTGCAATCGCAATCAAGAAAGGTTGCAAAAATGCTGCTGATGCTGCTGAAGCTATCGGACTTGGCCTTCAGGCATTCTGCATCCCAGGCTCTGTGGCTGATGACCGCAAAGTAGGTCTTGGTCACGGTAACCTTGCTGCCCGTCTTCTTAGAGAAGAGACCAAATGTTTCGCTTTCCTTGCAGGTCACGAATCATTTGCTGCAGCTGAAGGTGCTATCAAGATTGCTGCTAAAGCTGACAAAGTACGTAAAGAGCCTCTACGCTGTATCCTTAACGGTCTTGGTAAAGACGCAGCTATGATCATCTCTCGTATCAACGGCTTTACCTATGTTCAGACAGAGTTCGACTACTTCACTTCAGAACTTAAAGTAGTTCGTGAGATCCCTTATTCAGATGGTCCACGTGCTAAAGTAAGATGCTATGGTGCAAATGATGTACGCGAAGGTGTTGCTATTATGCACAAAGAGGGTGTAGATGTATCTATCACAGGTAACTCTACCAACCCTACCCGTTTCCAGCACCCTGTAGCAGGTACTTACAAGAAAGAGTGTAATGAGCTTGGCAAGAAATATTTCTCAGTAGCTTCAGGTGGTGGTACAGGCCGTACCCTTCACCCTGACAACATGGCTGCAGGTCCTGCATCATACGGTATGACCGACACAATGGGCCGTATGCACTCAGACGCTCAGTTCGCAGGTTCTTCATCAGTTCCAGCACACGTGGAGATGATGGGCTTCCTCGGCATCGGTAACAACCCTATGGTAGGTGCTACTGTAGCTGTCGCTGTAGACGTAGCTCAAGGATTTGAGAAATAATATTGATTGCCGTTCACGCCGGCAATGACAAGAAGTCATCCCCGACATAGAGCGGGGATCCATAAACCAAAACGGGCTGGAAAATCAATCTTTTCCAGCCCGTTTTCTATATCCAGGGCACTCCAGGCTCAGAAAGGGCCATTTTCCAGCCCTTAACACATCCGAAAGGGCAGCCTTGTATTAAACTGTTGATCAGGAGACTACGATTGAGGTTGTCCTTACCACCGGTGCGCCCCTGGAGGCCTGCGCAACTATTCTGGTGAAGGAATTGGGGTGCAGGGTGAGTATAGCTACGTTGGCGTATATGGAGTGATAAAAGCGCTTTTCCTTGATAATTCAAGTAAATTTGATGGCATATATATTGCAATATGACGTCATTTATATATCTTTGTAAAAATGACATGACTATGGGACAGATAGCAACAACCATCAGAATGGACGCAGAATTGAAGGCTGAGTTTGATAAACTGTGCGAAGAATTTGGCATGAGTGCCAATACGGCATTCAATATATATGTTAAGACAGTTATACGTCAGAGAAGGATTCCTTTTGCAATAGAGGCTGACCCTATTGATGACGTGATGGAGAGAGGAAGAAAAGCATTCTATGAAATGCGTAAAATTGCTGCAGAAAATGGAACTGCGGGCATGGGCCTTGAGGAGATTAATGAGGAGATAAGATTGGCCAGAAGGGGTGAGTAGTATGAAAATATATGCAGTTATTGACACCAATGTGATTGTATCAGCGCTTTTGTCGCGCCACCATGATTCAGCTACTGTCAAGGTCCTTGATTATCTATATGACAGGGTTATTGTACCAGTATACAACAACGAAATAATTGAAGAGTACGTAGCCGTTTTGAAAAGGCCTAAGTTCAATTTTTCGAAAGAAACAATCAGTGCTGTCATTGATGCTATCAGGGAAGGTGGTATAGATTCTCGGAGAATTGGCAGCAATGAACAATTCCCGGATCCAAGGGATGTTGTTTTCTATGAGGTTGCTCTTGCAAATGAAGATTCATTCCTTGTAACCGGCAATATAAAACATTTTCCAAAGAAGCCGTTTGTGGTTACTCCCGCAGAAATGCTTCAGATTATCCAAGAGATGGATTCGCCTAATCATGGTTTCCTTTCTGAGCCTTCTGTGCGCTATGGCAGGCGCTATGGCAGGAAGTAGTCCGCTCCTTATTATTCTTATATCACTGTTATATTATATCCTTACCACCGGTGCTACCCTGGAGGCTTGCGCTACTATTCTGGTGGAGGAGTTGGGGTTCATGTCAGTATTGCCACGCTGGCGTATGTGAAGTGAGATGAGCTTCTGCCGTCGAATTGTTAACTGGCCAGGAAATGGGCTGTTTTTCTGGCCACCGAGGGTTGATTGGGAGCGACGGCCAGGAAATGGGCTGTTTTTCTGGCCGCTAAAGGTCGATTGGGGACTGCGGCCAAGAAAAGGGCCTTTTTTATGGCCGGCATATGTAAAGTGAGTAGGATAAAATTCAATGAAAGAACTTTAACGGGGCTTGAATATATTGATATGGGCATTATGTACAGTCATGTGACACCTGATTGCCTTAAGAACTTTCATAAGTTTTCAGAAGAGATAGCGGATTTATATAAGAGAGCTTCTCTGTGAGGGAGGTTCTTTTTTGTGCTGTTTCAGTTTTGTTGATGAAGGGGTGATGTGATACACCATTTATAGGTAAGAAAAAGGCTGCAACGTGTGCAGCCTTTTTAGTGTATTACGTTGATTGCTTATGGATTAGTTAATTTTTGTCCATTTTGGGTCTGTAATTGCTGGCAAAAGATAAGCCTGGCCCATTTGTGGAATGGTGGTAGTGGTATAAGTGTATGCATCACCACCATCAATCTGCAACAAGAACTTCAACGAAGTTTCATCACTGCCGGCATTTGAGAAATAGAATACAACATCGCCTTTATAGTTGATACCAGAGCTGTAATCGGTTTGATAAATACCAAAGCCTGTAGTTCTCAAGAAAGCTTTGTCTGCTGCGTAATAATACATCCTATCTGCATCATTTCCCTCTGCATCTTGAATGTACAATTCCCAAGTGCCATTGGCTTTACCAGCTGATGCCAAGTCTTTAACAGAGATTTGGAAATTTTGAACATAGCGTTCAAAGGCAATGGTGCCCAAATCAATGCTTGCACCTTCGTAGGTATATTTAACAGCATCGCCAGCAAATAGCAAATACTCGCCACCCTTATAACCAGACAGTTTGTAATAACCAGGGGATCCTTCTTGCTCACCAACGGTAATTGTCCCCGGATGATAGATAGCCATGTATAATTGTCCATTAAGCAATCTGGTTTGATCCAAACCGGTAAGATCTGTTGTCCAAGCGCTACCGTTATATATCAACTTCATGTAGTTGTAACCATCCTCGTTGTACCATCCATCTGAACTAAGCAATACAATCAGAATCTCATCGCCATTTTCCCAACCTGTTTTCACGGCACGGGTATCGGTACCAAAACCGACCTTTTCTGCAACAGTAAAGTTTACCTTAACATCGTTGTTTTTTACATTCAAGTCTTCGTTACTGCAACTTGCAAGTACTACCACTGCCAATGTCATAGCAGCCATAAAAATCTTTTTCATTTCTTTTTTCATTTTTTACTGTTAGACATTCGTTTGATTATAGAGGGTTTTCACTACCCCATCCTGGATACTCGCCGCCCGATGTGGCAAAGCCTTTTTCCACTTCAACTTCTACTATCTCCACCTGCGGAGCCTCGTAGTTCATAATTTCATTTGTTTTCATCCTTTAAGTTATTTTATTGATAGTTGTTTGTCAGATTATATGGAAACAAGAAAGGCGGCCCGCCACACATCTGTGCAGCAAGTCGCCTTACTTTATATCTTTATATATGCGTTTACATCATTACAAAGGGTAATTAGAAGGGCAATTTTTACCCCCCCCCATTTAGAATTTATATAAACAACTGTGTTCTTCATTTTGCCAATTGATATATGGAGTGCTAAAGCCTTTAACCCACACTTGACGCGAAGATATTAAAATTTTCTGAAAATCACATTGCTGTCCACTAAAATTTTAGTGGACACTAATGATGCGTTTACATTATTGCGAGAATAGATAGAGAATAATTACCCCCTTAGTTTTAGAAAATTAAAATCTACAAAGTCAATCTCTTGCAAAAATAAATAATTAAAATACTCAGTTAGGACCTGCTGGTTTTCCGGCTTATTGGTCAATTTTTCTCCAATATTCTTCTGATTTTCCCACAAATCGCGATAGTATTTGTCCAATTATTCTGATTTGGTAAATTTGCAGGGTCATGTTGCAGGATATAGAACTATTAGAGAATGAGAGCATCCTGAAGGGGCTCCGCTTTCCTCATAAAATACAGAAAGTGACCCATATCGTCATTACTGCCGGTCGGTTCTCTTGTCTGGTGGATTTTCGTTTGTGGTCACTCAAGGCCCCAGCCGTGGCGTTGTTCCTTCCTGGGCAAGTCGTGGAATCACTGGAAACAGATGATGAGTTTTCCGGATTTGGGATGGTCCTAAGTCAGAATTTTACCGATTCACTCAATCTTCCGGTAAGCCTTCAAGAGAGGCTCTTTATTAAGAATACACAGTTCTATAGTGTTTCAGAAGAGGTTATCGATGTTCTTTCTTCTGTTCACAGACAGGTATCAAGTCTGATGAAGCAGCCTGACAATCCGTATCGGGAAGAGATCATCGGGCATCTGTTTTCTGCATACTATTACGGACTTGGATATTATATGCACGGCGTTCAAGGCCAGTCGTCCGTACTGACTGTCCAGCAGGAAAAATGCGAAAGATTCATGTCGTTGGTCGCAGAAAACTTCAAGAGCCGACGGGATATAGGGTTCTATGCAGACAAACTTTGCGTGACCGGCAAATATCTTTCGACTATGCTCAAACAGGAGACAGGTATGACGGCTCTGGACTGGATTGAAAGGTATGTTGTTCTATATGCCAAAAGCTGTCTTTCATCAACTTCAATGAGCATCCAGGAAATAAGCGACGAACTCGATTTTCCATCACAATCGGTCTTTGGAAAATATTTCAAACGGGTCGAGGGGATCTCTCCAAAAGCTTATCGTCACACCTTGTCTAAAGAGTGAGGGGGATGCTATAGAATCTGACAGATGCTATGACCCGTGATCTGGTCGTAACATCCATCAGTCTTAATAGCTATTTTCATGAACGGATGTCTGAATTGCAGATAATCCTCAATGAGATTATTGACAAATGCAGTGATATCATCGCAACCGCACATATCCTCCCAATAATCGATTGAAAGTTTATTCTTCCAATACGACACACTTACCATATTCCTCACCCATCTTATGCTTGTTCCCCTTTCAGGGTCTCTCATCATAGGAGGAGGCGCAACGACATTATCAATCGTCACTCTCTTTCCTCCCACCTCAAGCACCTTTTTATTGAGGAACGGCATTCTTTCATATGTCTGCTTCAGTCCATACATCAGGCATACATGGTGAAGAGGTTCTTCAAATATCACTGTCACTGACTTCATCATTACTCATCTTTCTTCGTATCGTCTCCTTCAAGGAATTTTTCTACGAATTTGTCCTCGATTTTCTGGTAGGTATCCACGACAGTATCCTCTATCTTCTGATATGTTCCTACTACTGTCTCTTCGATTTTCTGATATGCGCCTACTACCGCATCCTCGACCTTTGTCTTCTTTGGTTTAAGTGTTGTCATTATTATTTGTATTAGAATGTATATAAAGATGTCCTCAAGAATGAATACTTGATCTGAAGCCGATGTATTCATTGTCAGTTCCGCACCGAATCCTGCACCACACCCGAAAATACGATAGCGCAAATGATTGTCAAAATTCTTTTCATCACGTTCCTATACTAATTTTACGGCCGCAAAGGTATGGCAAGGGATTGAAGAAAATTTTCCAGAAAGACCAATATACTGGTCAGTTTTGCCAAAATTAACGGACTTCAATTATGGTTAACAGTTGTACCAACGCCAGCAGAGCGATTTGTTCCGTTTTTGTATGTTTTAAGATAGCGACGATATTATGGCCAGCAATGTCTTGCCAGAGAAAAATGTTGTATATTGCGCCGGTATTCATTAAAACGACGATTTATATTGAAAGCTAAAATTTCAAACAGGGAAATCTGGAGTATTGCCCTTCCTATTATGCTGGGGAACATGGCCCAGACCATAATCAACTTTACAGATACAGCCTTCTTGGGACACGTGGGTGTGATAGCTTTAGGGGCATCAATGTTGGCCGGTCTTTTCTATCTCCTTTTTACCACTGTAGCTGCCGGATTTGCAATAGGGATACAGATAATAGTAGCAAGACGATTTGGAGAGAAAAACTTTGCTCGGATAGGTGTTATCTTTGGACACGGATCACTTTTTGTCTTGTTGCTGGGTCTGATACTCTTCTCTATACTCTATTTCTGTTCCAGCCAACTTCTTCATCTGTTGATAGATTCACAAAACCTCTACGAAGCCTCAATTGAATATATCAAATACCGTCAATTTGGAATTCTATTTGTGTGTTTTAACTACCTCTACAGAGCATTATATGTGGGGATATCCGATACAAGAGTGATTACATACTCCACTATAATCATGGCAGTTGTCAATATTGCTCTGGATTATTGTCTGATATTCGGGAACTTCGGATTCCCTCAGATGGGTATTGGAGGTGCTGCACTGGCATCTTTGTGTGCAGAGATATCGGCCTTTATATTTTTCACAACATACAGCTATATCACACTGCGAAAAAGAGAGTTCGGAATGTTCAGAGCATACAGGCTGGAGTCTGAACTGATGGGGAGGATACTTAAACTATCCACTCCTACTATGGTGCAGAAACTCTTCTCTTTTGGCGTTTGGTTCATCTTTTTTATCCTAATAGAGAAGATGGGGGAGACAGCCACAGGGATATCTTCCATAACAAGAAGTATCTATCTTATCCTTATTATCCCATGCTTCGCTTTCGCCACCACCACCAACACACTTGTGAGCAAAATCATAGGTGAAGGATCCACAGAGCTGGTATTTCCCACCATAAACAAAATATTGAAAAACTGCCTTCTTTGCACAATCCCTATACTTCTGATAGTATTCATGATCCCTGCACAGATAGCCTCAATATTTACCGATGACCCGGAGTTTGCCCGTATGGTAGTGCCATCTATCCTTGTTGTTTGCAGCGGAACCCTCTTTCAAGGGGTTGGCAATGCATACTTCGAGGCGGTCTCCGGCACAGGAAACACCTCTGCCGCTCTTTACCTGGAGACAGGCATTCTGGTAGTTTATATCCTTTTCATTATGGCAATGACACACCTTACCACGAGGGTGGAATTTGTCTGGACAGCTGAAATTCTATATGGTGCACTTCTTGGAACCGTATGCTACCTATACATGAAGTTTGCCAAATGGAACAAGAAGAGAATCTGAAACATTTCATTTTCTCCTGTACTCCATAGGAGTTATACCGGTATGTGCTTTGAAGAACTTCTGGAAAACAGATTGATTTGTAAAATTCAATTTGTACACGATCTGTTTTATTGTATCATTGGTATAGCGAAGCAGGTTTTGTGACTCCAGGACCACATAAGAATCGATCCAATATGACGGGCTTTGTCCGCTTGCACTCTTTACAGCCTTAGCAAGATATTTGGGTGAAATACATAATTTGTCTGCATAAAACTGGACACCACGTTCACGAATATGGTATTTTGCCACCAATTTGATAAACCTGTCATATATCACTTTTGTCCTGTTGAGAGCACTCTCTGACTGTTCACTTATCTCATTTACCCTTCCACCCCAAGATCCTGCAACCTCATATACAAGAGAAGAACATAGCGCCATAATACTCTCCACAACAAACGGACGCTTTGAATTCAGAACATTCTTCATCAGACTGTAATATTTCATTGCCAGCACCACCTCTGTCCTGTTAAGAAGGATGGTAGGCTGAGATAAGGGGGAGTTTTTCTGATTAAAAAAACGGGCCATATCAAACCTCATCTTTGTCATATATTTGGTAGATATAGCCACAGCAATTATATGATATCCAAACTCAGGGTCATTATTCTCAATACGGATTATATTTCCCGGGGTAATGACTGAAAAGGTATTTCTCCTCATCATCGTCTCCTTCAAATCCACTGAAAGTGTCAGATTGCCGGAGACACAGAAAAGTCCTATAAAGCCATCTATTCTGGTAGGTATATTGTTGAACGGCAGCTTCCCTTTCCCCTTGTAATTCAGATCTGCAATAAAGAAGTCATCGCCTATACTCCAGATTGACGCACTCCCAAACATTTTTTTGAGTTGTACTAAATCCAAATTATTGTATAGTTGATTCATATCGCAAAGTTAATATTCAGATTGTAAAAAAAAAGAGGGATGAACCAAAAAACGGTCCATCCCTACCACCATTTAATACAAATCAATTATGAATACAAGAATCTCTTGATACTCATTTTAGGGGTCTTTTCGAAAGGTTGGTCCATTACTTCAATCTTTCCGACCTTGCTATATGAAGGCATATCCTTATTGACAGATACTCTGATTTCATTAAGTTTTGCACCCAATGCATCGCCCTCAATACCATCAGCTTTCATTTTATCCTGATCCATATAAAGCAACGCTACAAGTACACCTTTTCTATCTACAACTACCGACTCTATAACATATGGCTGGTTATTGCATGCTGCCTCGACCTCCTCAGGATAGATGTTCTGGCCATTTGAGGTCAGGATCATATTTTTGCTTCGTCCACGAATAAAGATATTTCCCTGCTTGTCAATTACACCCAAATCCCCTGTATTCATCCAGCCATCTTCTGTAAATGCAGCTTTGGTTGCCTCTTCGTTTTTGTAGTAACCGCTCATAATATTGGTACCACGTGCCTGGATTTCACCGACAACATTGTATGGATCCTCTGAATCGATACGCACCTCTGCACAATCTACAGCTTTACCGCAAGAGCGGGGAACAAATGTTGGCCATGGCTCATAAGCAAGCAGAGGAGCAGCCTCGGTCATACCATAACCGATAGTAAATGGTAGTTTGAATTTCTTGAACCATTTTTCAACATCCGGATTAAGGGCAGCACCACCCATAATGATTGACTTCACCTTTCCGCCAAATGCAGTAAGTAGAGATGTGCGCACTTTCTTAAAGATAATCTGGTTCAGGCCGGGAATAGCAGCGATAACCTTGATAACAGGCTTGTTCAAGATAGGGAGAACTTTTCCTTTGAAAATCTTCTCCATAACAAGAGGGACTGTAATAATCAAATAAGGTTTAACCTCTGCCATAGCACCAAGAAGGACAGCCGGTGTAGGTGTTTTGCCAAGGTAGTACACGGTAGAGCCGCCACAAAGTGGATAGATCAACTCGAACATCATACCGTACATGTGAGCCATAGGGAGCATCGAAACAATCTGGTCTCCTGGCCCTGATGGTAACCATCTCTGACCGAAGTCTACGTTTGCGCTGATACATTCATATCTCAACATTACCCCCTTAGGTGCCCCTGTACTGCCTGAAGTATAGTTTATGATACACAAATCCTTGTCATTTCCAATAGGATATGAGACATTGCCAGGTCCGAATCCCTGAGGATATTTCTCGGCAAAATCGGCATCAAGATTCTCATAAGCATCTTTAATCTCTTGGGTAGCAGCATACAAAAGATTATAATTCACTGTAGAGATAACAGCTTTAAGTGTGGGCATTTTAGTAATATCAAGTTTGGTCCACACATCATCATCAGTGAAGAGAACTACACTCTCAGAGTGATTTACCAGACCATTTACGCTATCGGGATGGAAATCGACCAGAATAGGCACTGTTACAGTCTCATATGTGGTTGATGAGAAGAATGCCATACCCCATCTTGCTGTATTCTTTGCACAGATAGCTACCTTCTCTCCCCTCTTTATATCAATCTTATTGAAGAAAGTATGAAATTTCTCTATCTGGGTCGCAAGTTGTCCAAATGTAAAACTCTCCCCTTTGTAGTTGCAGAGGGCTTTCAGATCCCAATTAGACTTTATTTGTGTCTCTAATCTGGTAAAAAAATGTTGCATTTTGTTTGGTTTTAGAATCTACAATCTTATAAATCAACAACAAATTTAGACATTCTTGTTACTTCGGGCAACAAAAAACATGGCAAATGGAGAAATATCGACATGAGCAGGAGAAATATCGACATAAGACAATTATTATCGGATACGACAGCGCCATTTATTGCTATCTTTGCATTCAACAAATAAAACAAATTTCACCATGAGAAATCTGACTAAAACCTTACTTATTGCATTGCTTATTGCATTGCCTCTCACACACGCCAATGGCCAATCTGCAAACGATTTTGACTTTGGTACATGGACAAAAGTGGGTATTAAGGCGCCCATTGCAGAGAAACTTTCTGCCACTGTTGACCTTGAATTGAGAACTCAAGATATGGTCACCAAAATCAATACCACAAGGGCTCACTTCATTCTGGGCTACTCATTCAACAAGTATTTCAAGGTTGCTGCAGCCTACTCCCCCATACTCAGCGGATCTTCGGTATGGAAACACAGATACACAATAGATGCAACCGGATCGGTAAAAATTTCCAAAGTCTCACTTTCATTGAGAGAGAGATGGCAACAGACATTTACCGATGGAGTTGCTGACACAAGACTACGTTCACAATTACAGGCAAAACTCTCTACAAACTCAATTTTCAAGCCCTACATCTCTGTAGAACCACACTTGAGTCTTATCAACAAGAGCGGAATGCCGGAATGCCGTTTTACTGCCGGAACAGATATGGCATTCGACAAACACAACTCATTGCAATTGTTTCTGGTCTTCACACACCAGCCAAAGAAAAATGACCACTTGAATCTTGGTGTTACCTACTATTACAGTTTCTAGATATTGGTCATAACTATATTTAGCAAGTCATACAGCGAGTTGTCGAACCCACCGATATAACTGCGTGAGTTACATAGAACGACAGCTGCTGTGTGGCTATCTTTATCTCTGGCCCACAAAGTGCCGGTTCCTGCCAATGTCCCTCCGTGGTAGTTTTCCCAGCTTGTGAAAAGGGAATGGTTGGTTCTCCAACCAAGAGAATACTGATGATTCCCCACCTCTGAAGGGGTATACATAACATCCAATGTGGATGGTTTGAGAATATCCGGAACATCTGTACCATAATCGATGCTTGCCATCACCTGCATCAACTCATCAGTAGAAGCAATAAGGCCTCCTAAAGATTTTATAAGGTCCATATCATTACCGTAACCGTTTCTTCCATCCTGCGAGTAGTATATTACCTCGTTTGGTCGTCTGTGATTGCGATCACCTCCGACCCAGATATCTTTCACTCCAGCCTTTGCATAAACATCTTCTCTTAAGAATGTCTCATAATCTTTCCCTGAGATCTTCTCTACCAACTCTCCCAAGATACCATAGCCCATATTGTAATACTCATACTTTGTTCCGGGAGGGTTATCCAATGGAATGGTGTGAAGAATATGATTCATCCTCTCCATAACATCTTTTCCCCCCAGGCCATATGATGAGGTAAAGATGTGCTCGTCGCTCCAGCCAGAGGTGTGTTCTAGGAAATTCTGGATAGTGATCTGGTCTGCTCCACTCACGATATCTGTACCGAACTCCTTCTCAAACCAACCGCCTGCACCGAACATTCTGTCTGTAATCTTCAACTTGCCCCTCTCCATCAAAGTCATAATACAAAGGGCAGTCTGTGATTTTGTCATACTCGCCAATCTGAACAAATGCTTGGGAGTGACTCTCTCCTTGGTCTCTTCGTTTGCAAAACCATACCCATAAGAGTAAACAAGTTTCTCATCCTTAGTAGCGGAGACGGAGATTCCCGGTATACCATGGGTTGCCATAATATTATATACCTGAGCATCAATCCTCCTATTCCCGGTTTTCAACAAGATGGTATATGCCATCTCCCCTTCAGGAGACTGAAGCACCAGATTTGCTGTCTCACTAAAATCCACCTCTGTGACATCAGAAACAACAGGTTGATTATTTATAAAGAAATTCACATCATCACCGGAAACAAGGGTAGGAACCAATTTTGTAATATCGGTCCCCTCATTTACTGTAACGAAGATATTACCTCCGATGTGGACAATGAGAGGATTCTCTTTCATCCCTTTATCACCGTTGTTATCTACAGAAATAGTGAATGACTTGAGATAATGGATTTTCTCTGTTTCGGGAACCACCGGGTTAGGCTGACAGCTCCACAGGAAAACAAATGCTGTCAGCACAAGTAAGATTTTAGATTTCATATTTTATAGTTTATTGGAATTTACAAACAACAGTGCTCCGGCACAATCTCCCATTGCACCCGCTTTGAATTTATATATCAGTTTTCCATCCCCCTTCTGGATGAATGTATCTATCTTTTTCCAGCCTCTCTCCCCTTTTGACTCCTTCTCATCATTAGGCGCCGAGATATATTTGTACACCTCATACTCCCCTTTTTCCAACATTGGAGCTGAATATTTCATCTTAGCATTGGGCTTGACCGCTTTCCAGGCCACATCACCCATATATGTCAGTTCTTCTGATGATACCCTTTCCCATTTTTGTGTCACCTTATCCGGTGGAAGCACTATAACTCTTCCAGGCAACGAAATCTCCATAGATTCCGCAACAGCAAAAAGGAGACGTTCCCCAAAAGATCTGAGACTCAGCGAATCTATCCACTCCCCATCTCTCCTTCCAGAATAACAGGTGTAGGATGTTTCAAATGTTATTGCAAGTGTTCTCTCTCCTGCATTGTTCCAGAACCACCCTTCGGGATAACGGTCTGCAATTTTTGAGAACTGCATATCCTCCGGTCTGATATAGTCGTTGAATGATGTTGTCAGGTCTGCGAGGACAAATTCTCTCCTCAGGAAATCTTTAGATGTACCCTCTGCCCTATGTATCCAGTAAGATGAATACGGTGCCACTTGTGAGTGCATATTCAGGGCCACATCAAAAGGGGCAACCCCATTCAGTTCCTCCAGTCTTTTTTTGATAAATGCGACCTCCACAACTGTACTGTCCTCACCCCTTGCGAAATTTATCTCCTGATTCACCCCTATGGCGTTGCTTCTCGACAAACCATTATATACTCCATCGGGATTTGTCATTGGAAGTATGTATGCATCTATCGCTTTTCTCAAAGCTGCCGCTGTCGGGTTATCTGCTACCAGAGCAGAGATGACTCCGTCGGTCAACCAAGATACAGGACTCTCTGACGGGTGCTGGCGTGCATGTATCCACAACCTCTTTTTAGATTCTGCGGGGACAGATTGATCTGTAATGTGCATCAAAAGGAGTGGCCTATGTTCATAGCTGTGTCCTATAGAGTCAATCTCCACCCACTCATTCTCATTCCATTGCGAGAGTCTCTTCTGCAGATAAGAGAATGTGTAGGGCTGATAATATGCCACATATACTGTATCCTGTTCAAATCTTTTCGACACTCTCCTGAAAGATGCCTCATAAGACTCGAATCTGGTCCAGTTTACATTGTCGTAAGAATACATAGGTCTGACAGGATCGGTATCCTCAAAATTGAGAAATATAAGTTTATCTTTTACCCCTGTCATAGAGAAATAGAACCATCTTGGACTTGCTGCCAAAGCAGTATCAACCGGGTTAGCCGGATCATATGATCCCTTCACCACATACGAATGCATCGCAATGGTATCCTGCTGCTTCATCACAAAGAGAACTGAATCAAGTATAGAGATCTCTCCTATGGCACCTGACTCAAAATCTGAGTTAAATCTAATCTGGGCAGTTGTAGTAATCAATCCGCAAACCAGGATCAAAATAGAGAGTATGGTCCGTTTCATTTCTTGGCTTCGTCGTATGCTGTCTTAATTATTGATGTATCGTCATGAGTATCTTGACCGGCTTCCCAAAACATAACTCCTCCAAGCCCTTTATCGATGCAAAAACGGGTTTTCTCCCTTACAAGAGGTCTTCCGTTATAGAACACCTCATACGGGGTATTGCCCCCATTATAAGAAGATGATGTTACCCAAGCAGAGTTTTCATCCGGGCTGCCTCCCTGTGCAAGAATAGACTTGTATGTCATTGTGGTCCCACTCTGGGTTATCCCTGAGGCCCTTCCATAGATAGGAATTCCCCCTACAAATTTGTGTGTAGGCAGTCCTCTCTTTACAATCCAATAATTATAGGCCACCTCCATAAGCGACATGGGACTGTGATGAATTCCAGGAACTGAGGTGGAAAAATCATCGTATGTCATGATATTGAACCAGTCTACACAATCGAATGTTTCCTGCAATATGCCATTGGAATTTGACCCCTCATATTTCCCTGGTACAATGGCCGCTGTAAGGAGCTTGTTTACATTGGGGGCATGAAGAATGTTGCTGAATTCCCTCATAAGATAGAGATTCCCCTGAGCACTTCCGTTCTTGGTACTCGGATACTCCCAATCATTATCCACCCCATCGAGTCCATACTCCTCCACAATACCCATTACCGAACTGATAAAAACCTCTCTGGTCGATTTCTGGCTGACCATTCTTGAATATGTATCATGTTTGCCATTGAAACTTATAAGGACCTTCACACCAAGCTGTCTGCATCTTCTTGCAAGTGTCATCAGGACAGAAGGGCTCTCCAGCTTCACTGTGAAATCGTTCTGAATAGTGGCAAAAGCAAAACATGCAACATCCAGACGGAGGAGGGTGCTGTCAGGGATACCTGCCACAGATAGATCCCTGTAATAGGGGAAATATCCAACTTTTACAAATTTCGTATTTTTAGGGGCAGGATATATCAATTCCGGAGGGGTGATGTTGACGTCCTGATCATCTTCATCAATCTCTGGTGGGACAAAAGGTTTTCCACACGAATATATCGCTCCAATCATAATGCACAATGCAAATATCCTTTTCAAATTTTTCATATCTTACAAAGATAACACTTATTTGAAATTACACTTAACTCTATCTGCAGAAATTATCTTTTTCAAAGATTCGTCAGAAAGTCTGTGCAATGCCTCCTCTTCAGAAGAAGATGTGCTTACAATCAGATCAAACAACTCCCATCTGACGGCTGAGAGAAGTGATTCTTCTGCCCAATAATCAAATTGTGTCCCAGGGAACCTATGCTCCCTATTTTTGAATTTAAGGTAGAGATCCAGACCATCCGACACATCGTGCCATAGGTCGGCCAAAACATAATCGTACATCCCCTGAATCATCCGGTTATCCATAAAGTCATAGGCATCTGAACATATTATACTCACCTTTTCGGGATATGTAAATTGTGGCAAGATATACTTCTTGAACAGCTCTATTACCTCTTCGGAACGCTCAACTACTGTAACCGAATCTACCTGCGGTTTCTGCGAGACCATATAGGTGTAGTAACCGAGCCCCAGACCAAATGTGATTACCCTCCCGTGAGCATTCTCTATAGATTTCTTCAATGTCTCAAGCTCACTCGGTTTGATGGACATCCATTCGTGACCATCCTCCAATACCGAAGGATATTTGAATGGCTCTGTAAAGTAACCGAGTATTGGTACCTCACGTAAATCAGGATAGAGTTTTATATCCTGATATATGAAAGCCTCGTATGGGGTATATTCCTGATATGCAAGTTCCCAACGGCCAAATTTGACTTGGGGTATCTTGATATTCTGATAGTATGGATTGGATGTAAAATCATCTGTATCGAGTCTGGACAGTGACTCTCTGAAATACCCTTTAGCCAAAATCGCATCCTCCTCATTCTCCATCTCATCAACTCCACAAGCCCCTGTAAAAAGGGCATAGCAAACCTCTTCTGTAGAGAGGAGACCCGCAGGATCGACCTCCTTGATCAATTCAGGAGTAATGAACCTTGGATTATCATTCAGATAATCTACCATCTTCTGCCTGGCCACATTATTCCTCTCCCTGATATCCCTTAACTTCTTGAACATGGATGCAAAAATAACAAAAAAGGGTTATTTGAATATCAAAGTGAATACTGTCATCCGCTCATCACTGCGGGAGAGATGGATAGATCCGTTGTGCAGGCGCATTATCTGCCGTGACAAACTCAGACCTATACCTGTCCCATCCTGTTTGGTAGTAAAAAATGGGACAAAAATCTGCTCCTGGCTTTCACGGCTTATAGGGTGTCCATTATTGGCAATCTCTATTACGACACTTTCGGAGAGGTCAATATTGGCAGTTATCTCCACTTTGGATGCCTCTGCCTGAACACCATTTCTAATAAGATTTATAAGAATCTGTGATATCTGGTTCTCATCTGCATAAAGGAGGATATCTTCTGTTTTCTCAATATACACACACTGCACACCACTTCCTGAAGTTTGTTCGTGAGTAAGACTCAACACCCTTTCCATCAAATCTTTGAGATAGAAAGCCCTCTTCACAGGGACAGGTACGCGAGTCAGCTTGCGATATGACTCAACAAATTTTATCAGTCCTCTTGAAGAAGATGATATTGTCTCCAGTCCTGACTTGATTTCCTCATACCCGGATTCCCCGCAGAACCTCTCCACCTCCTGGGATAAAGTCTGACTCAGTGATGCAACCGGTGTAACAGTATTCATAATCTCATGCGTAAGGACCCTTATCAGCCTGTTCCAGGAGATCTCCTCATTCTGGCCCATCTCCTCGGTAACATCATTGAATGTAATGACTTTTACATTTTTACCACCTATACACTCATTGGATGCTGTCAGAAGTATGCTCTTCTCTCCCCTCTCATTATAAAAACTCGCACGGCTCTCTTTGTGTGGAGTCACATCCCTGAAAGCACAATATAGAGACTCATCTATGTTTTTTAATTGACGAATATGTCCCAATGCAGGCAAACCGATGGTATCATTCGCAGCTTTATTGATATAAATGACCTTTCCATCCTCCTCCACCAGGATACCGGTCCTGACGTGATCTAGCATCTGGCCATAAAAACGCTCTTGCTCCAATATCCTGTCACGCTCTTTTTCATATATGCCACGCACTCTGTTAAGGGTCCTGTTTATCTTTCCTCCTATTCTCTTCTTCTCGTTGAATCTGAAATTAAGTTCCCCATCCTCCATAGCATCGAGCATATATGAAACTTTCCTGTGTACCCGACGTGTAAAGTACCAGGCAGAAACTCCTCCTGCCACTATCGCCGCTCCAAGGGCAATTAGTGTGATATGGAGAGTTGTCATCAAATATTGTATTTTTTAAGTTTGGAATAGAGGGTGGGGCGGGATATGTCGAGGGATTTTGCTACCAGGGAGAGATTCCCGCTGTAGCGCTCCATTGCGGAGCGAATAGCCCTCTCTTCAGCCATCTCAAGGGTCTCCTCTGTCTGGATAGCAGATGTCAGTGGGGTTGTATTGACAGTGGTCTCAAACTGAAGATCTGATGCAACAAGTATCTCCCCTTCAGAAAGTATCACCGCTTTCTCGATGGTATTCTGAAGTTCTCTGATATTACCACTCCAGTAGTTCGACACAAGCATTTTTTCAGCCACAGGGTCAATAGATGAGACTTGACGTCCATATTTATGTGCATACCTTTTAATGAAAAGATTGGCCAAAGGGACTATTTCATCACCCCTCTCACGAAGTGGCGGCAACATAATACGCATGGTGTTTATCCTATAATAGAGATCTTCTCTGAACTCACCATCACGAACCATCTTGTCCAGATCTTTATTTGTAGCACATATCAGGCGGACATCTATAGGGATACTTTTGGTATCACCGACCTTGGTCACCATCCTGTTCTGAAGAACCCGCAGCAGCTTGGCCTGAAGATGTAGTGGAATATTCCCTATTTCATCAAGAAACAATGTGCCACCATTCGCCAATTCAAATTTTCCTGTTTTATCTGCATGGGCATCTGTAAAGGCCCCTTTTACATGTCCAAAGAGTTCACTTTCAAAGAGAGTTTCCGTGATGGCCCCCGCATCGACACACACCATTGGTTTGTCCGAGCGCAAACTCAGCCTATGAATCTCATTTGCAAGAACGTCCTTACCTACGCCATTCTCTCCAGTTATAAGGATAGTAGCATCCGTAGGGGCGACCTTTTCTATGATACGGGATATCTGTTCCATTCTTGGCGAATGTCCCCATAACATTTTGGGAGCATCTGATGTAACAGACTTGCTTATAGCATCCTTCCCACGCTTTCTGACACCCCTTGCGAGGATTTCAATCAGTTTATCATTATCCCAGGGTTTGACAATAAAATCGAATGCCCCCCTTTTCATCCCCTCAACAGCCAATTGGATATCTGCATAAGCGGTAAAAAGGACCACCTCAATATTGGAGTTATACTTTTTAATCTCACTCAGCCAGAAAAGACCTTCATTTCCAGTATTGATATCTGTATGGAAATTCATATCAAGAAGGACCACGTCGGGGGAGAACTCCCTCATCTTAGATATCAGTCCATTTGGAGAGGATATAAGCTCCACATCAGAAAAATGGCGGGGGAGCAATATCTGCAGTGCCCCCCTAATGCCACTATTGTCATCCACAACCAATATTTTCGCCCTTATCTTTGACATAAAAATATTCTCAATCGTGGTGCGAATTTATAAATATTTACTCACTTCTCAACGACTCTACCGGGTTTTCTGTAGCTGAGCGGAGGCTGGTGACTGTCACTACTGCCGCCACTATCAGCGCCACTGCCGCCCCTGCTGCAGCAAATACCCACCAGTATATCGGAGAACTATGGGCAAATGTGCTATAGTAGAAGTCTATGATAAAGTATGAAACCGGCGCAGCTATCAAGAAGCAGACTGCGAGCATCTTGAGAAATTTCATATTGAACATCTTCAAAATCTCACCGACTGAGGATCCCAACACCCTCCTTACCCCTATCTCCTTACGGCGATATTGCGTTTCGAAGAGTACCAGACCGAAAACACCCATCAGAGATATAATGATAGCGATCAGGGTAAACAATGTAATCATCGTAGTGAGATCTTTCTCTTTCCGGTACTGCCTTCCAAGCTCCTCGTCGAAGAACTGAAGTCTGAAACGGTTCAGATTTGCCCCAGGATTGAATTTGAGGATGGTGTTGTTTACAGTGGTCTGGACATCCTGATACGAAGCCCCTGGGAGGGTCCTTATATAGAGATGTGTCAGATCCCACCAAGGATTTTTCCCGAATATATAGAAGGCAAACGGATTCAATTCATATTGCAAGGGACGGAACTGGAAATCTTCACAGAATCCGGCAATCTCTGTCTCTGCGCTGTGACCATTGACCTTGTCTTCCAGAGTGAAACCATATTTCTCTTTGGCTATCTGGTTAAAGATAAAGACTCCGTTCTCACTTTTCTCATCTGCAGGTGTAAAATCACGCCCCTCCACTATATCAATACCCATAAATTTCAAGAAGTTCCACGACACAGGGTAAGAGTCAATATTGATCTGTTCTCCCTTAAATGTTCTCCCCCAGCCCATACGGCTGCTGCTAACCAATGGCCCTGCAGCCCAGGCGACATCCGCTATATTAGGGTCTTTGAGGAGTTCGTCTGTAAAAGACTCCCTGTCAGCAGTAGCCACCCCGACATTGGCAGTAAGTAAACACTCCTTGTCAAATCCCATATCATAGTTCATCATATAGCTGTGCTGCATCTTGATAAACATAGCACATATCACAAAGGCGATGGAGATAACAAACTGCAGAGAGATCAGTGTATAGCGTAGCCCTTTACCCTTCGCTGTAGAGCCGAACGCCCCTTTGATGGCAAATGCCGGGGAGAACGACGTGATATAAAGTGCAGGATATACGCTTGAAGCAATGGTCATCAGGAGTGCTGCCGCAATGGTTATGCAGATCACAGGGAGATTCTCCCCGAATGCCAGTGTGCAGGTGATTAGATTTGCATAGGTGGAGCCTTTGAACAGCACCACGACTGCCACAGCTGCGCACAATGAGACCATCACCAGAATACCCGATTCCACCATCAGCCTACCCACAAGTGCACCTCTGCTGCTTCCCAGAATCTTCCTGGTATTGACACCTTTGATCCTCATAGGGATCTGCGCGAAGAAGAAGTTCACGAAGTTTATGAGGGTTATGACCACGATAAGGATGGCTACCGCCAATAGGGTAAGGGTAGTGGTCCTGTTGCCACTTCGCCCTGCAGGGACATCGATCTGCTTATTGTAATACATATCTTTCACAGGGAGGAGGGTGACGGTCGAACGGTCGATCTGATCATCGATCTGGCTCTGGTCAATACTGCTTCTGACCGATTCGGGTGCAGATGCAATCCTCTCTCTCCAGATCCCCTCCACCACTTTTCGTGCGTGTGCCTCAAATGCCTCTTTGCTCTCCGATGAATTGAGCTTTACGAAATGGTGATAGCTCCATTCATTGAAGTTGTCCACGCTCTGCTCCTCCAAATAGCAGCAGTAAAGGATATGGATATTGTTCAGATCCGAATTCATCGGCATATCTTCATATACAGCCACTATGGTCATCGGCTCTTTTCCTTTCCCCACAAATATTCCGTCACCTACACCCACCCCCATCAGTTTGGCAGCAGACTCGCTTATAGCCACCGTCTCCTCTTTATCCATCCCATCAAAAGTTCCCACCACAGGGGTAAAGCCGAAGACATCCAGAGCCCCACGGGTGAGCTGTGATGTACCGATCTGATATGTACGCTCCTCCTCACCTTCCCCTACGCGGGTATAGTTCTTCCCATCTCCACCGATATAGGCCACGCCCCAGCTCTCTACCATAGAGGCCTGTTCCATAATGGCTATCTGAAGAGGGCGATTGAGATTTACCTGATACTTCCCTTCTGAGAACCAGCTGGGTGTTCCCAGGATGTAGAGACGCTCCACATCCTTGATTTTCCGGTTATAGCCAAGATCATAGTGCACCTGTACCATAAGGATATACATAGCTGCAAACGCCACTGTCATCCCCAGAAGATTCAGGAGGCTCGAACCCTTAAATATATTAAAAATACTTTTCATAGGAGTAATTATAGTTCATTCTTCACGTCACCTACTATCTGTCCGTCGAATAGATTTATCACCCTTTGTGCTACAGCTGCATCTTTCTGCGAGTGGGTCACCATCACAATAGTAGTCCCCTCTTTATTCAGCTCTGCCAGAAGATCCATCACCTCTTTACCATTTTTCGAATCCAGATTACCTGTAGGCTCATCGGCAAGGATAAGTTTGGGATTTGACACCACAGCTCGGGCAATAGCGACTCTCTGCTGTTGTCCCCCAGAAAGCTGCTGAGGGAAATGCTTCGCACGATGAGAGATATTCATCCTCTTGAGGATCTCTTCCACCCTCTTCTTGCGCTCTCCTGCTGAGATATTCAAGTATCTTAAAGGCAACTCCACATTCTCATACACATTAAGTTCGTCAATAAGGTTAAAACTCTGGAACACGAAACCGATATTCCCTTTACGGAATTTGGTCCTCTCCTTCTCTTTCAGTCCACCCACCTCGCTGTCAAGAAGTCTGTAACTTCCCGATGTGGGGTTGTCAAGAAGCCCCAGGATATTCAGCAATGTCGATTTACCACATCCTGATGGCCCCATTATGGCCACGAATTCACCACTATTGATTTCAAACGACACCCCATTGAGGGCAGTAGTCTCAATTTCCTCTGTACGGAATACTTTACTAAGATCTTTAACTGTAATCATAATTTATATTTTTAATTTGTTTATTTACTCCCCTTTAAGTGAATCCACCGGATTCGAATTTGAAATTCTCAAACTGCCAACTATTACCACTGCAAGTATTATTGCCAAAACTATTACATCCCCTGCAACATAACTCCAGACCCCAACATCGGCCTTCTGCTGGAACATCTCAAGGGCAGCATCACCTACCAGATAGGCAAGCACATCTCCGACAGCAAGTGCCCAAACCATAAGTTTCATAATATCGGCAAGAAAGAGTCGGACAATCTCTGCCGGTACCGCTCCATTGATTTTTCTGATAGCCACCTCAGCACTTCTTCTCTGTGTCTCGTCTCTGATATAACCTATCAGTCCCATTAGTGAAATAACCAATGAAAACAAACCACCCAGAAGTATGGCATTTTTAATTTTTCTTATATCAGCAAAAAACATCCTCACCCCATCCTCATATGCAGCCACTTCAAAAGTTCTCTCAGGGATAACCTCATCCACAGCCTTCTGCACCTGGGAGATATTCTCCGCTGTAATTTTATCCACCTTTATCAGTACAAACCTCAGATAAAAGTCTAGTAGATCATCGTAAGATAGTTCCGCACCGAAACGGACACTCGGACGGTCATCCGCAAACACCGATCCTATCTTGTAATCTTCATACACTCCACATATAGTGAAAATATCGGTTTTCTTCTTGCTATGCTCGGTAAAGACAACCCCTTTCCCTATAGCGCCATCTGACCACTCTGTAAACTCCTGCATCCTCTCCACAAACCTCCTACTCACAGCCACTTCATTTATGGTTTGGGCCTCTCTTCCTTCGATAAATTTTATCCCCAGCACATCTGCTGCCCCCACAGTCGAATAATACTGGTCAGCCACATTGAAAAGTTCTCTTTCATCATTGGGGAGATAGACATTGTTTCCTGAAGAGCCTGCGATAGGGACCTCTGAAGTGATGGCCAATCCCTGCACAAATGGAAGCTGGGACACCCTGTCCTTAACCTTAAAGAAATCCTCTGGATCAGCACCCACCATATCCACAGCCAGCAGCCGGTCATACTCGTAACCCAGGTCATCATTGAGCATCATATTATATTGTTTCCCAAATATGAACAGCACGCAGATCAGGAAGATCGAGAAAGTGAACTGTATCCCAAGAAACACAAGTTTCCATCTCCTCCTGGACTCTTTATAATTTCTGAATGCAGTAGATACAGGCACCCTCATAAAGATATTTGCAGGGACCAGACCCGAAATCAACAGCACCGCCACGCAAACCACCGCTACCGCTACTACAGCCTGCCAACTGAAAAGGGATACAATGGATGCCCCCAGCAGGTTCTCTATCTGCTCTGCAAATCCTATTACTATTGCCACCGCCAAAGTCAATGCGATAGAAAAATGGAGAGCTGCCTCATTGAAGAGGAGCTCCGCAATATCTCTCCCCTCTGCTCCATAGCATTTGCGTACTCCCACCTCTTTTGCCCTATGCACTACAGATGATATTGAGTTAAGGACATAATTCACCACTGCTGCAGAAATCAGAAGCAGAGCCACTATCGAGAGCATGAGGATCATATTTCTGTTCGTCGGGTCAGACAAATGCTGTTTGTCGGTCCTCTCCAGATAGTACCAGAGTTTCAGTCCGGCCTTCTCCAGCTCCTCCATAGGCTGGTTTTTTACCTGCATCTCGTGGATGGCATCTGTCAGCGATTCTGGATCCACCCCATCCTGCAGTTTCACATATCCAAGATATCGATCGTTGCCAAGCCAGTTGTCGGTACTGCTCTTTGAATATGTAGGCATAGCGAGAAGGATATCCAACCCACGGAAAGTACTGTTGCTTGGAAAATCCTCAAATACCCCTTCCACTGTGAATACAGCCTTGGGCAATGATTCGTTGTACAGAGTCTGTCCAATAGCCTCATTTACACCACCAAGTTTTTCGGCAAGGGTGCGTGACACCATCATCTTGCCCCACTGCGAAAGGACCTGTTTCGGATCTCCGGCATACACCTGAACATCGAAAATATCGAAGAAACTGGTGTCAGCCACTATCAATTCTGTTTCCAGTTTGTTTTTATCCTGAGTATAATAGCTGTTATTTTCAAATACAGGGGTAATCCTTGTAGCCGACTCCACACCTGGAACAAACTCTTTGAATCCCGGAGCCACAGCGCCACTTACCCTATCACCGCTCAGATTCTCTTCTCCATGTCTTACTGCTCCTGTCATTATCGAATATACTCTCTCTTTATCAGAGTAGAAATTGTCGTATGACAATTCAAAACACACCTTCGCTATCAGTACGGTACCGATAGCCAGCCCTAACGCCAATGAGCAGATCTTCACTAAACTTCTCCTAAGTCTCATATTCTGAAATTTTACATATTATTTACCTATGCCACTAACTTAACCAACCCCGTGCCAACACACATTACACTCTGTATATCAATAACTTATCATAAGAAAACATAAGAAATGAGCGTGCTACCTGAATATCAGCACATCATTGTCTCCAAAACTGTCGTATCCCGATACTATGACCCTCTCTCCCGGTTTAAGTCCTTCCAGCACTTCATAATATTGGGGATTCTGGCGGCCGATGCGGATCTCTCTTCTGGAAGCCTGTGTTCCATCATCAGAGAGTACATATATCCATCGTCCTCCGGTCTTCTGATAGAATGTGCCGCGAGGGATAAGAAGTGCCTCTTCGGGCTGGCCAAGTTGAAGATTCAGATAGTATGTCTGCCCGATACGGATATTTGCAGGCTGCTGCCCGTCAAATTTGAAATCTGCCTTGAATTTGCCATCCCTCACTTCCGGATAAACTTTACGGATGATGGTATTGTATTTTTCATCCTGCCTTTCAAATTGTGCTACCAAGCCTGAAGATACTCTGTCAATATAGTGTTCATCCACCTGTGCCTCTATCTTATAACTGTCAAGATTATTTATTTGTCCCACTTTGAATCCTGCAGAAACTGACTGTCCCAAAACCACATCCAACAGGCCAAGCTCCCCATCAATAGGGGCTTTGATTGTAAGATTGTCCTTCCTTTTGCGGATCATCATCATATTTTTTCTCATGTTCTTAAGGCTCTCTTCCATCAACTCTATTTGAACAGTACGATACAAACTGTCTTGTACAGAACGATTTCTCAATAGCTCCAATTTACTTGATGCCAATTGGTAATTCTCCTCCGCTATAAGCCAATCTTCTTTAGCTATGAGCTTTTCCTTATAGAGTTCATCCGCAGAATCGTATGCTCTCTTTAACCTTTTAACCTCAACACCGAGTTGCAACATATCCTGTCTGAGAGTCAGTTTTTGCTGCTCCATTGAGATTAATGTATTGCGAAGAATATTCTCTTTCTCTGCCAGATCGGCTTCTGCATTCAGAATCTGGAGATCCAATGTCTCATTGTTCAAGATGAGGATTACATCACCTTTCTTCACTTTTGCCCCCTCCTCTGCCACAATTGTCTCGACAATCCCCCCCTCAAGTGGTGATATCTGTATAGTGGTCATTGGCAATACCTGTCCTGTCAATCTGATATAATCGTTGAATTCCCCCTGGTATACCTCCCCTATTGACAATGTCTGGGAATTTACCCTCAGGACACTGCTGTTGTCCCTTGCCAACATCCATACAACAAATATAACCAATACTGCACCTGACCAATACGGTGCCGCTTTTTTTGTAAATAGAGCTGCTATACCCTTCTTCTTTTCAATTACCTTGTCCATATCTTTTACTGTTTAGGTCCGTTTATTCTTTAATACTCCTGATAAATGTATGATATCCCCTGATAATAAGAAACTACACTTTTCTTGATCAGAAAACTGAGCAAGGCATTAAGTTTCTCTGCCTGAGCATTCAATAAATTGTTTGACGATGTCTGATACTCTATAGAAGAGATGAGACCTTGCTCATATTTCTTCTGATTCAGCAAAAACGCCTCTTTCTGTGCTGATGCCCTTTTTTGTGACTGCATATAGGCTACCGACGCTCCGTTGCGGTCTGCAACTGCCCTAAGCACCTCTGCCTCTATCTGTTGCATTGTCTGATCAAATTGGGCAGTAGCCCTTGCATAAGCATTTTTCTTTCTCACAATGTTCGAATGACGTGAAAGACGGTCAAAAATCGGGATTGACAACGAAAGTGAAACATACTCACCAGAGTTATTTCTGAACTGGGTAGGAAAAGGATGAGGGACATATCCGGCAGTCCCCGGATATGAATAATAGCTGGTTGACCACCCTCCATTCAGACTCAATCTGGGGGCAACTTTCCATCTCGCAGTGCTGAGATCAAGTTTTGCATTGCTCATCGCCCCTCTCGCTATGATGGCCGACGGAAGACTCTCCTTTGCCTGTTCTACAATACTGCCGACCTCTTCCGATATAGCCCCAGTCACGATATTTTCCCACTTCTCCACCTCTTGCAGATCTATCTGCAAATTCTCTCCGATTGGGAAGAACATTATATCTTTAAGTGTGATATAAGCATCTTTCAACTTGTTTCTGGTGTTGATCAGCTGATACTCTCTGTCAGCCAGATCTGCCGCCATCTGTACAACATCCGCATGCCCCTTTCTCCCCAGTTCCTCTTCCCTTTCAACCCTCTTCAAACCACTCTGTGCAGTCTCCACTTGTCCCTGCAGAATTTTTTCGAGTTCTGAATAATAGGCAACATTGTAGTATGCCTGCATAGTGGCCAGGCATATCTCATCCTCCAGTTGCTTCTCCTTCTCAACCCCCATCATTACAGCTGTTCTTGAGATCTTCATATTGTTGACAGCTTGAAAACCGTTAAAAAGATCTATTCCTGCCGACACAGAATACCCATTATTGAATGTTGTAGTGGAGACGTAAGTATTTGTCTCAGGATCCAAAGAGCGGCCGAATCCTAAATAGGCATCGACTCCCCCATATACAGATGGGGTAAATACAGCAAGTATGGCATCCCTTCTCGCTATACGTGCATCATCATTATCCGCTTGCTGGATTCTGATTTTTGTAGAGTTTGAAATTGCATACTCCATACACTCCTTGAGGGACATCTTGTTTTCACCGTCAGAGGTAAAAACAGATGTCACCAAGAGAGCTGCAACCATTACTATTTGTTTATTTACCTTCATATCATTTTGTTTTGCACTTTGAGTGTGCCATATTTGGACCAAATGCCTCATATAACTAATAATCAGCATTTTATAATTACGACCAAAATGATAAGGTGTAAAATTATTTTACACAGGTGTAAAGATTCTTAACTTTGCCCTATGGAATTTTCAGAATTGGTAAAGGGGCGTCAGAGTGACCGCAAATATCTCCCCAAAGAGGTAGAGAAAGAGAAAATCATTAAATGCCTTTTGGAAGCTAAAGTGCGCAAACCATTGGAAGAGATATCGGGCTGGAACCGTTATTGACAATTCCCCTGGGGCAGAATACGGAGAAATGCCTCCGACGCCTCCAGAACATCCTGGAATGTTGTCTCGAAGTCCCCTGTGTACCAAGGGTCCGCCACATCCCTGAATTCCCCGGTATAACTCATCATAAGGTGGATTTTATTTTCGGAATCCTCCCCCACAATCCTCTTCAGACGTCTCACATTTGACTCATCCATACATATCAGGAGATCAAACCTGTCATAATCTTCCGGTGACACCTGTCGTGCCCTCTTTTCATTATCAAAAGGGACTCCATGCTGGGTCAGGCACCGCTTTGCAGGGGGATATATGGGGTTTCCTATCTCCTCTGTAGAAACTGCAGCAGACTCTACATAAAACAGCTCTTCAAGACCATAAACCTTGGTCAAAGCTTTGAAAACGAACTCCGCCATCGGGGAGCGGCATATATTTCCGTGACAAATAAACAATATCTTCTTCATAACACTGCAAAAATACATTAACCCTCCGATTATTTGATTAACTTTGGAGAAAAATCGTCCTATGATTTCAGGAACTCCCCTTATCATCGTATTCATAATCTCAATCGGAATTATGATCTACTCCATTTCAAAATGGAAGATCCACCCCTTCCTGGCGATAATGGGTATCTCCCTCATCCTCTCACTTGTAATAGGTTTTCCGCTGGAGAAGATTCCGGATATCATCGGAAATGGTTTTGCCTCCATCTTTTCAAGTATCGGAATCGTCATCATCCTCGGCACATTGATTGGTCTTATCCTCGAGAAAACAGGTGCCGCAGTCAAACTTGCAGAGATCATTCTGAAAGTGCTGGGATCCAAATATCCCCAATTGGCAATCATGCTTATCGGGTGGATCATCTCAATACCCGTATTCTGCGACAGCGGTTTCATCATTGTCAACCCCATCAGAAAATGGTTGAGCAAAAAGAGCAGATTCTCCTCTGTCTCCCTCACTGTTGCCCTATCTGCCGGACTTTATGTATCACACGTCTTTATCCCCCCTACCCCCGGTCCTATCGCTGCAGCGGGGATGCTCGGACTTGAGGACAATCTGCTGTGGGTAATTCTATTTGGAATCGGAGTATCCATAATTCCACTCACTGCTGCATACTTCTTCTCCACCTTCATCGGGAAAAAAGTAAAATCAAATGAGGATCTCGATATTGAAGATATTTCGGCTGCATACAGCGAGAACAACCTACCGGGGGGATTCTTATCTTTTGCCCCCATCGTTCTCCCCGTCCTGCTGATGGGTGCCGGCTCTGTCGCCACCCTTCTCCACTCCGACGGTATAATATCCGAAACAGTAATATTTCTTGGGAAGCCTGTCATTGCTTTAACTGCAGGTCTTCTATGTGCAATTCCACTCCTACAGAGACAAAAGATGGGGAAAAACCTCTATGACATCACCCAGGAATCCCTCAGAACATCGGGCCCGATCATTTTCATCACCGCCGCAGGAAGTGTTCTCGGAAAAGTAATTGCAGAAGCAGGTCTGGTCCACTATATCCAGGAACACGCCCAGATTATGTCGGGAATAGGGATCTTCTTCCCCTTTGTAATCGCTGCAATCCTGAAAACTTCACAAGGTTCTTCAACCGTTGCTATCACCACCACTGCCGGGATAATGGGGATGTTTTCAAATGAGGCCTCCCTGATGTATGCTTTAGGGATGAACACACCGATTGATGCACTACTTGTCCTTATGGCAATAGGTGCGGGATCAATGACCGTATCCCACGCAAATGACAGTTACTTCTGGGTTGTAACCAATTTTGGTGGCATGACACCCCAAAACGGATACAAGACCCAGACAGTGCTCACACTGATTATGGGTCTTGTAACTATTTCAGGATTATTTGTAATCTCTCTGTTTGTCTGACCGGCTATGCCTTCAGCCATTCATATTTGGCCACACTGTAAATTGGCAAGAATGGGATAAGTATAGGGGTTTTCTTAATATATTTCTGGAATTCGGGATCAGAACCGTAGGTCACAGCCTGTCTCACTTCAAGTCTGCGGGCCCCGCTGAACATCACGTAGACAATGCCAATATACCCGATAGCAGCAATAATCCATTGCCATATCGAGCAACATGCTCCGAAGCAGACAATGAACGAACCGGTCCATATCACAAGTTCTCCAAGATAGTTGGGACAACGGACAAGTCTGTACAGACCTGTATCGACATACCTTTTTGGATCTCTTTTCTTAGCCGCTTTTTTCTGTGCATCAGAAACAGCCTCAAGCACTACTCCGACAGCCATCAATGCTGCACCGATCCACAACCACACCTCATTGACATCTGCACCATCCGCCATATTTGCGAGATAGAAAGCCAAGGGACTTACTTGCCCCACATAAAGAAGTGCACAGAAGACCCACACAGTAATTACCACAAAAAGTGGTTTCTTTTTCGCTGCATCTGGTCCATAAAGAATTTTTCTGTATTCGGTAGAGCGTTTCTCTCTGGTCAACAGATAAAGTCCAAGTCTGCATCCGAAGATGAACATCACCAGACACATAAGTGCTGCAGGAAGTGTGAGGACATCCTTAAACAGGAGTGCGATTGCCACTGCAAGGGCCGAAACGCCAAAGCCATACCCTATGCTGAAGAAATATATGAAATAGATCCAGCCCAGGCCCGATACGGCAAGTGATACTGCCAATAAAATCAATAGATAATTCATAACAATTTATGCTGTATTAAATGGTTACTAAAAAAACATACTGATACATACAAATCACATTCCAAATATATTGCTATTCCAATTCATCAACGTTTTTTCCAATCCAATCTGAAATCTGCAAAAGGGGTAGCAACATTCATTTACATTGTGTGACAAATATACAAGAAAAGGACAAACCTTGCGATTTGTCCTTTGTAGTAGCGGAGGCAGGACTCGAACCTACGACCTCCGGGTTATGAGCCCGACGAGCTACCAACTGCTCTACTCCGCGGTATTGAGTTGCAAAGGTAGCTATTATTTCCGAATTTGCAAATTTTAAGACTACTTAATTTTTTCAGCGAGTGCATCCGGAGTCACCTCCACCTGCTCTCCTGTCTGGAGATTCTTCAAAGTAACTACCCCTTTATTTACCTCATTCTCACCCACAATAGCCAAGAATTTGATCCCTTTTTTATCCGCATAATCGAATTGTTTTTTCAACTTTACATTATCGGGATAAATTTCCACAGGGATACCAGCCAGACGAAGTTCCTTGGCAATAGGTATCACGTAACGGAGCTCTGTAGCACCCATATTGGTAAACAACATTTTTGTGCCGGATACTGCCTCTTTGGGGAATTTGTCGAGGCCAAGAAGGACATCATAGATACGGTCTGCACCAAATGAGATACCTACACCAGACATATTGGGAAGACCGAAAATTCCGGTCAGGTCATCATATCGTCCGCCGCCACAAATGCTTCCGATAGCAAAGTCCTTGGCTTTCACCTCAAAAATGGCACCTGTGTAGTAGTTAAGTCCACGAGCGAGTGAGAGATCTATCTCCACCTCCTGACGTACACCTGAAGCATCAATCAATCCGAACAACTCCTCAAGTTCATCCACACCTTTAAGACCCACTTCAGAATTTGCAAGGATTCCTCTCATGGTTGCAAGTTTTTCAGAAGAATTACCTGAGAGGGTCAATACAGGTTCTATTATAGCAATTGCACTATCATCCAGTCCCCTTTCACGCAGTTCTTCCTTGACAGCATCAAGACCGATCTTATCAATCTTATCGATAGCAACAGTGATATCGATCAACTTGTCAGGGTGTCCAGAAATCTCGGCAAGTCCAGAAAGAATCTTTCGGTTATTGATCTTGACACACACCTTTATATCGAACAATGTAAATACCTCATCAACAATCTGGACAAGTTCAAGTTCATTCAACAGCGACTTGCTCCCGATCACATCGACATCACATTGGTAAAACTCTCTGTAGCGCCCTTTCTGTGGACGGTCGGCTCTCCATACAGGCTGCAACTGATACCTTTTGAATGGGAAGGTAAGTTCATTCTGATGCTGTACCACATAACGGGCAAATGGAACTGTCAAATCGTAGCGGAGACCCTTTTCGCAAACTTTCAAAGAAAGGGCATTGCTGTTGTAGAATGTTTTTCCATTCTCCTCACCCACTTTATATCCCTGATAATCGACTCCAGAGAATGCATCACCCGAATTCAACACTTTGAATAGAAGTTTATCCCCCTCCTCTCCATATTTTCCAAGCAATGTTGAGAGGTTCTCCATTGATGGGGTCTCCAAAGGCAAGAATCCATATTTTTTGAAAACGCCCTTAACTGTGTCGAAAATATAATTTCTCCCAGCCATTTCCACAGGAGAGAAATCCCTTGTACCCTTTGGTATTGATGGTTTTTGAGCCATGATGTATAGTTATTTATCTGTTTAGTTTCTTTAATTTTTCATCTATTGCTTTTGCCGCTTTCCTACCTGCCCCCATGGCAAGAATTACTGTTGCCGCCCCTGTCACTGCATCTCCCCCTGCAAAAACGAACTCTTTGGATGTAGCTCCATCTTCAGAAGCTATGATACAGCCCCTCGGAGTGGTATCAAGTCCTGGTGTTGTCCCCGCAATCAATGGGTTGGGTGATGTTCCCAAAGACATTATTACGACATCTGTATCGATCTCGACAAATGCCCCCTCTATTGCTACCGGAGAGCGTCTTCCTGAAGCATCAGGCTCTCCAAGTTCCATCTGCTGGCAACGGATAGATCTGACCCAGCCTTTCTCGTCAGAGAGGATTTCAACGGGGTTGGTCAACATTTTGAAATTGATCCCCTCCTCTTTGGCATGATGCACCTCTTCTGACCTTGCAGGCAACTCTTTTTCAGTTCTGCGGTACACAACGGTGACATCAGCCCCAAGACGCAATGCAGTACGTGCCGCATCCATAGCCACATTTCCCCCTCCGACAACGACAACTTTGTGACCTACATATATAGGGGTGTCACTCTCATCTGTATAGGCCTTCATTAGATTGTTGCGGGTAAGGAATTCATTTGCTGAGAATACTCCGTTCAGGTTCTCGCCAGGAATACCCATAAACTTAGGAAGCCCCGCACCTGATCCGACAAACAGAGCGTTGAACCCCTCTTCATTCAGAAGCTGGTCGACAGTAACAGTTCTCCCCACAACGACATTGGTTTCAATCTTTACCCCAAGCCCTTTCAACTTCTCAATTTCAGCCTTTACCACTTTCTCCTTTGGCAATCTGAATTCGGGAATTCCATACTGAAGAACCCCTCCTGCTTTATGCAGACTTTCGAAGATAGTCACATCGTATCCCCATTTTGCAAGATCCGATGCACAGGCAAGACCAGCAGGACCACTTCCCACGACTGCCACCTTCATCCCATTGGAAGGCTCTTTTTCGTTGTGAACCACCCCATTTTCCCTATTCCAGTCGGCAACAAAACGCTCAAGTTTTCCTATTGCCACAGGGTTCCCCTTGAAACCAAGGATGCAAGAACCTTCGCATTGGTTCTCCTGAGGGCATACCCTTCCGCATACAGCCGGGAGAGAGTTGTCCAATGAGATTATACGTCCAGCCTCAACAAAATCGCCCTCAGCTACCTTACGGATGAAAGCGGGAATTTTCACCGAGACAGGACAAGCTGTCATACATCCGGGCTTTTTGCAGTCGAGACATCGGGTAGCCTCAAGTTGTGCCTCCTCTACACTGTAACCGAAGCACACCTCTTCAAAATTTTTACCTCTCAGTAACGGATCCTGTTCCCTGACAGGAACTCTATCAATTCTATTTGCCATTTGGAATTCAGTTTCTAATTCTGCACTTATGGTCTGCCTCCACCTCTTGACTCTTATACATTGATTGTCTGCGCAAGGCCTCATCGAAATCGACTTGATATGCATCAAATTCGGGTCCCTCCACACAAGCAAAACGGATCTTGCCACCAACAGTTACCCTGCATGCACCACACATACCTGTACCATCTACCATCAGGGTATTGAGACTTACCACCAGAGGGAGCTCATATTTTTTTGCTGTCAAGGTTACAAATTTCATCATAATCATAGGTCCGATAGAGACCGCCTGATTATACTTCTCCCCAGCTTCGCACAATTGGGTGAGTTTCTCGGTAACAAGCCCTTTCATCCCTTTTGAACCATCATCTGTACAGATGTAGAGGTTATCAGAAACACTCTGCATCTCCTCCTCAAGAATAAGGAGGTCGCTGCTCTTTGCCCCCACAATGACATCCACCTTCGCCCCACGCTCTTTAAGGTATTTTACCTGTGGGTAAACAGGGGCTGTACCGAGACCTCCGGCGATAAAGATGAATCTCTTACCCTTCAATTCTTCATCACTTTCATAGACAAATTCAGATGGTTGCCCCAACGGGCCCACAACATCTGCAAATGAATCACCTTGATTCAATGCACATATTTTCCTACTTGAAGCACCAACTTTCTGGGTAACAATGGTTACTGTACCACTCTCCTTGTCATAATCGCATACAGTAAGGGGAATCCTCTCCCCATTTTCATCTGTCCTGACTATAAGGAACTGCCCTGGCTTGGCTGATGCTGCAAGCCTTGGGGCAGAAACCTCCATAAGACATATCGAAGGATTGAGATCCCTCTTTTTTACTATCTCGTACATAATTTTATTCCAATTCACTAAACGAACCGAATGTATATCCTTTCTTCTTGAGTGTCTTGATGATTTCACCAAGTCTCACATACAAAGGATCGGGTCTGCTGGGTTCTATTCCCGGGTGTATAAGTATGATTGCGCCGTTCAACCCCTCTTTAGCCTCAAATTCCATTAGGGAATTTATCAGAGTCTGGGCAGTACGGTAATTGGACATACTTGGAATAGTATAATCTGCAGATGTTGCGCTACCCGGTGTCAGGTTCATAACATTGATACCTGCAGCCTCAATCCAATCAACAGTCTCAGTATTATAGTATTCGTATGGGGGAAGATACCATTTTGCATCACTCTTTGAAATTCCGAATTTCTCAAGTTCGGCATAATTGGCCATCAGGTCTTTCATAAGACTGTCTCTGGTTACGAGTGTAGAATCCCTTTTTCCCCAATCAGCATACAAAAGGTGGTTGTCTGAGTGGCCCCCAACATAGTGCCCCCCATCGATAATTCTCTGGATAAGATCTTTGTGCTCCTCCATCCTCAAGCAGTTTCCTGTCAGGAAGAAAGAACCTTTGATTTTATGTTTCTCCAAAGTCTTAAGGATATGGTTACCGCCGTTGAAACGGGTATCTGCCGAAAATATGAAATAGATCCTCTTCTCATCAGGATTCACCCTTATAGTACTTCCGCATGGATCTTTAACTGCTTTAACCTTTTTCAAAGAGTTCCCTTTCGACTCCATCTTACCGAAATAGTATGTCAGACCTGCAGTACCATCCATTGTGGGCTCATTAGTTGAGAAATCTTCAAGGTCATCGTGATATACAGCTATACCGTTGTTGAATGGGCTGTACTGCTCACTGTCAATAGTCATATATTTGTCTGCCCTCTCTTTGAACACAGAGTAATAGACCGGACCATCAACAAGACCGCCATAGGTGATATCCCCATTCACAACAAGATATGAGGAGTGGGGGAACTCGGGATAATCACCCGTTGCCGGGTAACCTACAATCATGGATGTTCCCCATGGGTTACAGCCGAGCAACCAGTCTCTCAATGCTGCCTCCATCTCAAGGAAAGAGTTGTCACCGGTCACCTCATTGTACAATCGTGCCTGGGTAATTGCGGCAGACACTAGGTTGTTTGAGCACCAGATGTATGGGATACCGTTCATGAATGGATCATCAGCTGCCCTATCTTTAATATCCTGAAGACCCTGACGCATATATTCTGAATATTTGTCGCTGATCTTTTCATCATCACTTTTAGCCAGATAGTAGTGACCGAGATTTATGAATGGGTAGTACTGGTAGTGTCTCCCCCTACCAAGTTCCATCCATGGAGATACCGGCTCAAGTTCACCCCAGTAATCTGCCTGTTTTTTCCAACTCTCCTGCTTGGTAAAATTCATAAATGTGGCAGCAGCAAGCTCTATATCGTCAACAAAACTGTCCTCTTCATAGAAGAATGGTGAAACCACACAAGCAGTTTGTGTGTTTCCTACATCTTCAATAGCGAAATCATAGGCCTGTTGTGCTTTATAAAGGATTGTCTCGCAAAATTCGGGATAGAACTCGCTCAAAACCTCAGCACCCAAAGCAAAAGTAGAGGCAAATTTTGCTGCGGAAGATGAGACACCGGTTGTTCTGTTGATGTGAGATCTCAGTCCCTGACGTTTGCCGGTCACAAAATAGACAGGACGTCCTGCACCAGGCCCCCAACCATAGTCAACAGAGTCTTTATGTGGAACTCTGAACCCGGCGTGGTCTCTATCATCTGCAATCTGGTTGAACATCACCCTGTCTTCCGGATTCATCTTTACCAGCCAGTCAAGCCCCCATTTTGCCTCATCAAGGATATCAGGGATACCATTTGCACCCCTTCTACCCCTCGCATTGTAGTTATCCTTAAAGACACTCTTGTCCTCGGCCTCCATATACGCAAAGAGCATGTGATATGTGGTAGTTGCAGAGGTTGTGAGATATTGGAGGTAATCGGTAGCGTCGTGCCAGCCACCGGTGACATCAATCTTCTCTCCACTTCTTGTCGGGTGATCGACAATAAATCCGTCATGGTTGTGGCATGATTCTCCGTTATATGGGTTGTCACCACACCTCTGTTGTCTCATATAAATCAACAGATAATCAGCCAGACCATCATACACATCTGCCCCGATTCTGAATACGGGACTTTGTGCGCCATTGCTCTTGATATAGTATCCGCCAGGTGTTTCAAGACTTGAGAAATCGAGACGATAACTCCTCTTGAAGCCCCATTTTGAGGCATTGCCACTCTCTCCTTTACCTTTGAACACCTGTTTATGGGTAAGTGCATCATACACTTCAAATGCCCCATCTGCCTCATCTAAAGAGACCAGGACAGCAACTTTGATGTCTGTAGGGAGATAACCAGCCTGGTTGACCCTGACCCAAGATTGTGCAAAAATTTGTGCATAGAAGCACAACGCAACCATTACAATTAAAAATCTGCGCATAATCAGAAGATCTGGGGTTATTATTTCTTTTCCTCTTGTACTTTTTCAGAAACTTCGTATCCGAATTTCTTAATTGCCTCTGCCAATTTCTCTTTAGTTGTTTTGCTTGGTTGGTATTTGAACCATACTGTTTGCTCTTCCAAACTCACTTTCAAATCTTTAACACCTTTTTCAAAAGGGAGGTTAGATTCAAGTTTCTTCACGCAAGATGCACAGTCAACATTTACATTGAAAGTAACTTCTGCCTCTTTCTGTTTTTTGTCTTGTCCGTTTGCTTGAGCATTAACTGCGAAAAGTGCAATAACTGCCACCAATACTACTCTGAATAAATTTTTCATACTTGTAATTATATTTAATGATTATTTTTTCCATAATGTGAATCTCATTCCTGCATAAACTTTCCAGCCGAGGATTGGTCCCCACACAACTGAAGCATTGAAATCTTCACTGTAAGGTGAAGCTGCATTGAGGATAGGATTCATCTGCTTGTAATTTGAAAGGTTTTCACCTCCGATATAAACATCGACACCTTTGAATTTCCTTGTAATTTGGGCGAAGAAGACGGGATAAACCGGAGATTCTGCACCAATTCCCTCTACAAAATAGGGAAGTTTGCAAGGGCCGTTCAACTGTGCAGTGAAGTCAAATGTCCAGATGTTCATTCTGGTAGCATACTGAAGATTCAACACCCCTTTGTATCTGCTTGTCATAGGTCTCTCAACAAGCCCCTGGCCTGCCAATGTCACCTTAGCATCTGTATATCGGAATGTGGTAATGATAACAAATCTCTCTATAGGTTCGATAGAGAAGTCTGCCTGATAAGTGTTGGTAAACGATCTGCCATCAAGATTATACACCCTCACTTTAGACAAATCTGCCTCCTGATCCACAATTACCTGTTTATTAAAATCTGTCCTGAAGTAATCGAAACTCAAATAGGAGTTGTTATTCCCCCCTACTGGGAGATATGCTGTAAAGTTTGCTCCATAGGTCCATGCATCTTCCATATCAAGGTTTGGATCAATACTGATCTCACGCCCTGTGGAGAGCATACCGATATTGTCTACAATGACATTTGGAGAGCGGTATCCCCTTCCGCCGGAAGCTCTGAAAATAAGGTTATCGGTAAATGCATACTTGATATTTGCCCTGGGGGCGAACATAAATCCGTGAAGATTGTTATAGTCTGCACTCACCCCTGCCACTACAGAGAATTTTTCTCCCAATGTGTATGTATATTCACCATAAACTCCTACCGAATTCTCTTTCCTGTCAAGTAAATATTTGTTTTCATTCCACAAAGAGTTTCTGTAGTATCTGTCCTGCAGCCCCTCCTGGAATATATCAAACTGATTTCTCACACCTGCATTGATTCTATGGCTCTCACCTATCTCCTGTTGGAAGATAAGGTTTGCAAATACCGAATTCTGCTTCCCGTTATAATCTTTTGCACCGAAATACGAATCGATCTGGTGATATGTGTAGTCTGCCACAAATGCAATATTTCTGGTATTTGCCTCATTCAATGGAACACCCACTTTTACATAGGCATTGATCCCTTTGTTATTGATATTGGAACCCCACAGATTATTGGCCTGGAGATTTGTGTCAAATCCTGTCTCAGTGCTTCTCATCTCTTTTTTGAAGTCAACACTTCCACCAAGTCTGTCATCACTCAAAGCACGTACACCAAATCTCACCTGAGTACCACTCTGATCATAATAAAGCCATCTGTTGGCGATATTAAACTTAAGCGATGTAGGTTCATCCTTGAATCCGTCACCATTACCATCATGAGCCATAGGCATTGATGAGTAGTGACCCAAAAGGACTGTACTCCACTTCTCATTCAACTGGAGAGAAGAGGCAATATTAGCCTCTGTCATTAGGTGGTTATCCACAAAAAGGTTGATGAACAAAGGCTTCTCATCTGTAGGTTTGCGGTGTTCCATATTGATCTGGCCGGTAATAGCCTCAAGACCATTCACGACCGAAGATGGCCCTTTTGCTATCTGTATGCTTTCAAGCCATTGTCCAGGGACATAAGAGAGTCCGAATGGGGCAGCAAGTCCCCTCATTGCGGGTCTGTTCTCATCAAGCATCGCTGTGTAGATGCCCGACAGGCCGAGAAGTCTGATCTGTTTTGCCCCTGTAATAGCATCTGAATAGCCCACTGTCACACTTGCAGAGTTCTCAAAACTCTCAGCAAGGTTGCAGCAAGCCATCTTGCACAGACCGGCAGCAGAGATCACTTCTGTACGGACAGGGGTAAGTTTTGAGAGGTAGTTTCCCTCCTGCTTTGCCTGAACCACAGCCTCTTCAAGTTCATTTACTCCGATAAGGTGGAATTCAACGAATTTGGTATCATAGTTTATGGCTACGGTATCCTTGTTATAACCTACAGCCGTTGCCACGAGGGTTGCCTCATTCCCTTCGAAAACAGTAAAGCTGAACTTGCCGTCAACATCACATTCCACATAAGTACCCGACTGGAGCCAATAAACTGAGGCAAATGGGACTACATCCTGTTTTCCGCTATTGTCTTTTGTATATACGACACCATTGACACTTCTTGACTTTGGTGCCACCTGTGCCAGCGCCGAACCTGCAGCCAGCAATATGATAATTGTAGTTAAAAGTAATTTTCTCATTTCTGTTTTATTGATTGTTATTAGATTCCTGTAAGATTAACAAGTATCTATAATCACAATCTCCAGACAGAAAGCAAAGATCGGCAATGTCTGTGGGACAATAACATCTCTGAGTTATCCCTGAAATATTTCTGTCCGACAGACAGGCTATCCAAAGAGGGTTCACCGTAGCTAATGGCTACAGGTAAAGAGTTTGCTGACAAATAAGAGAAGAAGTTATTTGAATCTGTACCACACTGATCTGTTGTCAGCACAAAAATTTCGGTAGTGCAGCACCCATCCTGGTGACTCTCCTCACAATGATGGAATTCATTTTCACTCAGATTGATATGAGCATGCAGATGTTCACAGTCCGGATTTCCAATAAGGACGGAGACCTGGACACTCCCTTCACACGAACATCTGTGAACAGAAAATCCCACATACGACAAGAGATATACCCCTATCAGCAGAACCGATGCAAGATATGTAAAAAATTTACTGTTCATCATAACTTGGCAAAGATACAATATTTATATACTTTTGCAAAAAATAGGATTTAAGTACTTATATAACATATCATGAAAGGATTTTTGAAAACCGCCCTCGCCTCCTTTGTCGGCGTATTGATTGCCTCATTTATCGGCATCTTCATTTTTATAGGGATTATCGGTTCACTTGGTGAAGGATCTGAAACAGTCCCTGTTGTACCAAAATCTGCCATTCTCAAAATTGGCGGAAATCTTATCCTCGCAGAACAGAGCTCTGATGGAGAATTCGATCCTGCTGCACTTCTTGGTGGTGGAGGAATATCACAAACAAGCCAAATCGGTATCCTCAATGCTATACAGGCAATCGAGAAGGCTGCAGAAGACCCAGCCATCAAATTTATCTATATCAATCCAACAAACATCTCAGGTGCAATTACCCACCTCGAAGAGTTGAGAAGCGCCCTTGTAAAATTCAAATCATCTGGCAAAGCTATTGTCTCTTACGCTGAGAGCTACTCACAAGGTGGTTACTACCTATCTTCTGTAGCAGACAAGATCTATGTTCACCCTTATGGTGGCAATATGGTATTCGGTGTATCAAGTTCATTAACCTTCTTCAAGGGTGCCCTTGACAAACTTGGAGTTCAGGTACAATTGATTCGCCACGGAAAATACAAATCTGCAGGTGAACAGTTTGTAAATACAAATATCAGCGAGGCCAACAGAGAACAGAACCAGGCTATGATCTCTTCTCTATGGCAATCAATTTCAGAGGATATCTGTGAATCAAGAGGCTTTGATCTGAAAACTTTCAATGCCCACGTCAACAACCTGTCAGCCACCGAAGCAAAAGAGATGGTAGAGGCCGGTTTTGCAGATGGACTTATGACCAGAGATGAAATGACTGCAGAACTTACAGGTCTTTTCGGTGTAGAGGATGAGAAAGATGTCAAAATGATCACCCTCGACAATTATGCAAAAGCTGTGGTCAAACCAAATGTAAAAGCAACCGATAAAATTGCTGTTGTATATGCCAACGGTCAGATTGTAGATGGGAACAATGATGGATTGAGTTCGGAAAAATACTCACAGATTATCTCGGAAGTGAGAAAAGACAGTACCATCAAAGCTGTCCTTCTTCGCGTTGACTCTCCTGGTGGAAGTGTCGTTGCATCTGAGATCATCAGAAAAGAGATTGAGTTGCTCAGAAATGAAAAACCGGTAGTTGTCTCTTACGGCAATTATGCAGCTTCAGGGGGATATTGGATCTCTAACGAGTGTGACAAGATCTTCACAAACGAGACCACCCTTACCGGTTCAATCGGCGTATTCAGCATGGTTCCCAACTTTGAAAAGATCATCAAAGAGAAAGCACGTATCAATATAGTGAACATCAACAGCAATGAGCACTCTGACCTTATGACACTCACCAAACCTCTTGACAAAGAGGAGATTGCTTATATGCAGAAGAGTGTTGAAAACATCTACGACTCATTCCTCTCTATCGTAGCTAACGGCAGGGACATGACAACAGAAGAGGTAGATAAAATTGCACAAGGGAGAGTATGGTCAGGTACTGATGCTATGAAGATCGGCCTTACCGACGAGATCGGAACTGTTGCAGATGCCTTACAATACACCGTAAATATCTCAGGTCTTGAGGAGTACAGACTCGTAGAGTATCCGAAAGTCAAAACTCAGATGGAGAAGATTATGGAGTCATTCGGACAAGCAGAAAGCACTATGGACAAACTATCCAATCCCGATATTGCTGTAGAGGATATGATCAGAGAGCTTAAAGAGATGAGCAAAATGGTCTACGCCCGTATGGAATATGACTACACCTTCAATAACTAATCGGGAACTCTAAAGAATAACAACCTCGGCTATCAATCTGGTCGAGGTTTTTATTTTATACCTGTCATCAATCCTCAACCCGGGAAGGCACACAACCTCATCCCCATTGAACAATATGGGCTGTGATTCCTTCTCCCTTTTATCAAACTTGATATCTGTATAAAAATCACTTAATTTCTTAAACCCTTTCATTCCAAAAGGTCTGAAACGGTCCCCATCACGCCACACCCTGCACACAAGGGGGAGGGTGATATCATCTGCACTAAAATAGAGCTTGCCGCCCTTGGGATATGGTGAGAACTCTTCATCTTTCTCAAAAAATCTCAAAGCAAAAGAGATATTTCCAAAATGATACTCCCCTTCTGAGGAAACCAGCAGCTCTTCAGGGGTAGATTCCCCTTCCAGAGGGAAGATAACCATCTCTCCCCTTCCCATCTCCAATCTGTGGGTTAAAGAGGTGAACACTTTCCCCGGCTGTCTGTCGAGGGCCCTCCCGATCTCAGTTATTTGAGGAGAATTGAACCCCTTTTCACCCAGAATTCTATATAGCCAATACCCTTTATGCCCCTCTTTCAGCAACTCTGCGATATTGACTGTCAGAGCATTATCTTCCTCTTTGTACAAAGTTCCCCTCTTGCTCTCAAAAATCTCATCGAGCAACTCTTCTGCCTGGATAAAATGCTCTATCCCTCTGGTTATAGTATCAAGGAACGAAGGGTTAATTTTTCTTAACTCCGGGAAGACTACATTCCTGATCCTGTTTCTCGAGTAGTGAGTTTCAAAATTTGTCTTGTCGTCCCTGTATGAGATATTGTGCTGATTGACAAATTCTCTGATCATCTCCCTCGAAATTGATAGCATCGGTCTGATTATCACGCCATTGCTACTACGAATTCCAGCCAGGCCTTTCAATCCTGTGCCACGAAGCAGATTGAGGAAAAGTGTCTCTACACTATCATCCTGATTATGGGCGACGGAGAGATAATCATATCCATACTCCTCCATCAGTTTGTAGAACCAACTGTACCTCAACTCCCTTGCCGCCATTTGTGTAGAGAGCGACCTGGTGTGTGCATACCCTTTTGTATCAAACTCTATTGTATGGAATCTCACCCCATTCCTGTCACACCATTGCCCCACTGAAGCCTGGTCAAGATCGCTATCTTCTCCCCTTAATTTGAAATTGACACACGCAACAGCAAATCGAGGTTTCAAGGGGGAGTGCAAAAAGAGTTCAGCCATCGCCATGGAATCAATTCCACCACTGACAGCTAAAAGAAACCTCTTTCCCTCCACACCATCTGGAAGAAAAGAGGTCAGATTTTTATCGAACTCTTTCTGAATCATCGATATTATTTCTTCTGGTAATTTCCAAAAGTATAGGTAAAGCTCAAGCTGAACGCCTCTTTGAACTGAACACCCGGACCTGACTCACCATTCTTTTTCTCCAGAATAATTCTCTCATCGTAAATAAGGTTTGTACGGACTGTAGCAGCGAAAAATCTTGTTATCTTGAAGTCAAGATTCAAATCCCAATAAACCTGAGGTGCCACTTTGGGTGCAAGATAGTCATAGAACAGAGTCACTACTGTACCCACTGTGATATTCTTGAATCCCTTTTTGAATTCACCTTTAAGCTGGGCACCGAACTCTTTTCTGACATCTTTGTCAAGTTCTTCATCCTTGAAACCATATTTCTTCTTTAGCATTTTCTCTATCTCTTCATCCTTGTTGTATCCCACTACGACAACATTTCCTGTGACAGGTGCTATGTTGAATGAGAGTGTGCTATGAGGCTTCCAGTCCACACCAAGACCGAGAGTGATATATCCGGGAGCCATGAATGTTGAGATCAACTTGTCATCTGCTTTTGTTGTACCATAAGTGTAACCTCTGGCAAACTGTGTTCTGAAATTGAACACCGCTGAAGCATAAAGTTTATTTGCAACGCCATATCCCCATTTGCTCTCAAGCTGGATACGGTCATCACTCTTCTTGAAACGTTCGCCAATAGTATTGACAAATCCATAAGCAAGATTTGCTCTGTTTTCCCAAATCATCAACCCTTTCTTATAATTTGCATGGGCATCAACATAAGCATTCATTGCAATCGACCCTGCACCACCGGCAGCCCACTGGGTTAGTGACACCTGTGAGAATCCGATCTGGTTCATGATGCCATTTGTCCAATATTTTGGTGGCTCTACCTCCACATATTTGATCTCAGGAATCTCCACTTTGGAAACTGCAATCAGACACATCTCTTGTGCGCTTGTAAGATTTTCATCTTTCACCTGTGCATCTACCCTTTGAAGGGATGAAAATATTGCCGCAATGGCAAAAATTGAAAACAGAACCTTATTTTTCATAGTCTTCATTATTTAGTACATCATCTGAATTGTAAGCATACCCCATACGTTTGCCGGTACGCATTTTTGCCGACTCAATTTTTGCATTTATCTGATCGACACTTGCCACTTTGACCATATCAAAGGGTGGAACAAGAAGATCAAATGAGAGTGAATAAAGAATCGCTGTCTGAATAATGGCAACAAGCTCTTCCCTCTCTATAGTTGTCTTGCCAAAATTGGCGGTAAGTTGTTTTTTCTGCCTTTTTCCCTCAACAAAAAAGTGTCTGTTCCTATTGACAAAGATTCTCGCTACGAGATAGCCCAAATCTTCTGCCCTGTTGTATTTCATAGAATCAGACAAGAAGTTGTAGACATTTATCACCCCACAGTATGCATTGCGGGAATCCTCTTTAACATACTGGTTCTTCCAGATGGAGTGGTCTCTGTCAAACTGGAAAATATCGGTATGCATGCTGAATATAAGGACATCATCTGCAAATTTGAGTTCTGCCTCAAACCGTCCTCTGTCCCTGTACTCAAGCTTTACTCTTCTGTTGCATTTTTCATCCAACATATCGTTCAAGTCGTTGCTGATCTCACTGAGGACATCTTTCAACTGGTTGAAGACATCAAGGCACAAATCAAAGACATCTGCCTTGAGTTGTGATTTTTCATTAAGTCCCTGAACAATAAGTTCAAAAGGGGAAACCGTACCTTCCTTATCCATATTAGTATGCTCTTGCAAAAATAACTCTTTGTTTAGATGGTTTACCTGAATACACACATTTGCCCTCTTCCATAATCACCTCTGAATCCAAAGGGATACATCTGATTGTAGCCTTTGTCTCCTCTTTGATTTTTGCTTCGGTTTCAGGAGTTCCATCCCAGTGGCACAACAGGAATCCACCCTCTTCAATTTTCTCCTTGAACTCTTCCCAAGTATCCACTTTGATAGTATGTTCTTTTCTGAAGTTCAGTGCTTTATTGTATATGTTGTTCTGAATTTCATTCAATAGATTCTTGATGTACTCAGCAAGTCCCTCTCTGGCTACAGAGCTCTTTTCAAGGGTATCGCGGCGTGCCAGTTCCACCACTCCATTTTCAAGATCTCGTTTGCCCATAACAACTCTTACGGGAACACCTTTCAGCTCCCACTCTGCAAATTTGAAACCTGAACGGACATTGTCACGTGCATCAATTTTTACAGAAACGCCCAGAGCAGCAAGCTCTTTTTTGATCTCTTCCATCTTCTCCACCATCATCGCCAACTCCTCTTCCCCTTTGTAGATAGGGACCATAACCACCTGGATAGGTGCAAGAGCCGGAGGAAGGACAAGGCCGTTGTTGTCGCTGTGTGCCATAATCAAAGCACCCATCAAACGGGTAGATACCCCCCAGGATGTTGCCCACACATATTCCAGCTTGCCATCCTTATTGGCGAACTGTACATCGAAAGCTTTTGCGAAATTCTGACCAAGGAAGTGTGAGGTACCTGCCTGAAGTGCTTTTCCATCCTGCATCATTGCCTCGATACACAGAGTATCAATTGCACCAGCAAACCTCTCTGTCTCAGTTTTTTTACCGACCACTACAGGGAGAGCCATGTAATTGCGGGCAAAATCCGCATATACATTCACCATCTTTTCTGTCTCTTCAATAGCCTCTTGCGCAGTTGCGTGAGCTGTATGTCCCTCCTGCCACAAAAATTCAGCTGTCCTGAGGAACAATCTTGTACGCATTTCCCATCTCACCACGTTTGCCCATTGGTTACAAAGGATTGGAAGATCCCTGTATGACTTGATCCAATTCTTGTAAGTGTTCCAGATAATGGTTTCAGAAGTGGGGCGGACAATCAATTCCTCCTCCAATTTTGCTGCAGGATCGACCACAACTCCGGGCCCGTCAGGATTTGTCATCAATCTGTGGTGTGTTACCACTGCGCACTCTTTTGCGAACCCCTCCACGTGGTCAGCCTCTTTACTCAAGAAAGATTTTGGAATAAAAAGTGGGAAATAGGCATTCTGGTGGCCTGTTTCCTTGAACATTTTATCGAGTTGTCCCTGTATTTTTTCCCAGATTGCATAACCGTAAGGTTTGATCACCATACAACCTCTCACTGCTGAATTTTCAGCCAAATCTGCTTTTACCACAAGGTTGTTATACCATAGAGAATAGTTTTCTTCTCTATTTGTTACTTCTTTAGCCATTCTATAAAATTTTTATATGGTATGTTTTTTGTTATCTTTGTATTGTATAATGCGATACAAGTCGCAAAAGTACGAATAAATAATCAATAAAGAGTGTGAGTTATGAAAAATTTTTCTCTTTACCTGGCGCTACTCTGTATCATAGGTTTAACCTCTTGTGGCACTGCTGGTTATTACTCGGACGAGTTCAACAGATACCAAGATGGGATATACTATACCCCTGACCGCAATGCGATAGAGACACAAATCTCTGCGGATGAGTCACAGCTGGCTCAGCTTACAGCTCAGACAAGGTCAAAACAGCCTGTTGACACCATTGTTTTCGATAAGAGCGGTGTTGCCAATGTCAAAGTGGAACCGGAACAGTCATATGTAGTTCTGCTGGATGGGGAGACCTATGAGGAGCGTTTGAATAAGTTTGACAGTGAAAGCGGAGAATACCCTTTCACAATCAATATAGAGTATAATGTAGGATGGGGATCAGGATATTATTACGGATGGGATCCATATTGGGGTCCCCGCTATCCGAGCATCTACGGTTGGTACAACCCCTGGTATTATGACTACTGGCACTACAGCTCATGGTATTATGATCCTTGGTATTATGACCCATGGTACTACTCACCTTGGCACTATGCATGGGGGCCATATCCATACTACCCATATCCAGGTTATTACCCCGGATATTATCCCGGTTACTACCCTGGTTATTACCCCGGATATTACCCGGGTCCTCCACATAGTCACCACTCACACCGTGATGTATATTATGGAAGACGTGACCACGACAATGTAGGGCCGGACCGCAGGACAAAGCCTACTCCGGTAAGGGGTGGCAGCTCTAACCTCAACAACTCCAACCATTCCAACAATTTTGCCGGAAAGGATTCCAATATCAGCAGCGGCAGCAACAACCGCAGAACCGGCATCAGGGATGTAAACCAGAACTACCGCCAGTCAAGCAAGCCTGCCGGAAGCAATTCCAATTCAGGCCAGGTGGTAAGGAGAGAGAGCAACTCCAGAAACAGCAACTCCACTACACGTGTGAATTACAATAACAATAACAATGACAATCGCTACAACTCAGGAAGCAGTTCTTCATCGATGAGAAGAGGTGTCAACAACTCCGGGAATTACAGCGGATATTCATCTGGAGCCTCTACCGGTGCACCACAAAGAAGCGGAGCAAGCAGTTCAGGGGCTACACAAAGAAGTGGAGGCAGAAGATAAAAAGTGAATATCATGAAAAAAATTACAATTATAGCAATCCTCCTGATTGCTTCAATATCAAATATCGCATACGCCCAGGACATGTATGATGCCTTACGTTTTTCAAAACTTGACTACGAGGGGACAGCACGCAGCATGGCCATGGGAAATGCATTTACAGCAGTGGGTGGAGATCTTGGAGCCATCGCTATCAATCCGGCAGCCAGCTCAGTTGTGAAGTCGTTCCAGTTCACTATCACCCCGTCATTGACCAGTACTATTGACAACTCCATCTACAATACACATTCAACTATCGAGAAAAGGAGCAACTTCGGCCTTTCCAATTTCGGCTGGGTAGGTACAATCCCCACAGGTAGAAAAAGGGGGCTTGTGAGTCACAGTTTTGCCCTTGTTTCAAATCAGGTCGCAAACTACACTTCCCGATCAAATGTTGTGGGTATCCAGGACGAGACAAGTTTCTTTGCAAGCATAGCCGCAAATATGCCGGAGATCAATTTCACTGACCTCATCATGCCTGACAAAGACAGATATGCCCCATATTTTGACACTAATGCACCATGGAAGGGGATTCTTGCATGGAACACCTCACTTATGGAGAGCTACCTGAGCGACACCCAATATATCGGAGCAACCGAAAACATAGATGAAGAGGGCTACATATACCTGGGTGGTCCACTCCGCCAGAACTTTTATCAGGAGACATCCGGATACAACCATCACATCACATTCAACTACGGAATGAACATATCCGACATGCTCTACCTGGGGATCAATATGACTGCACAGAGGATATGGTACAGCAGATACCAGGAGTTCATTGAGGAGAGCGATACCCCATCTCTATTCGACACAAATTTTGAAATGGGCCGCTACTCTTTCCGACAGAATATCAACGGAGTAGGTTTCAATGCCAAATTTGGTGTCATCTACCGCCCTGTAGCAGGGTTGAGAATCGGAGGTTCGATATCCACCCCCACATGGACAAGATACACCGATGAGACCTATGAAACAATGGAGGCAAAGGTATATGAAGAGAGATATATGGAGGATACCCCCTACAACACCTACCAGTACAAGATGACATCACCTTTCAGATGGAATCTTGGTGTTGCCTACACATTCGGGAACTTTGCCCTTATTAGTGCAGATTACGAAAGCACCAACTACAGTACTACAAAATTTGTTGTGGACAGATATATGAACACTGCCGATATCGAGTATTTCAACAAGCAGAACAGCGAGATGAGAAAAAGTTTCAAGAGTGTCCACAACGCCAGGGTTGGTTTTGAAATCAAACCATTCCTCGGTTTTGCCATCAGAGGGGGCTACAATTATTTAGACTACACTGAATGGGATTTCAACGATGCGATGCATATCGCCACAGCAGGAGTCGGATACAACTTCAAACAGGGCTTCTCTATTGATGTAGCATATCGTCAGCAATGCAACCGCATTTACGAATCCTACTGGCTGTACGACTCGGATTATCTTAAAAATTCGACTCCGGCCGTTGTCGACTCATCATATCTCAACTGGAAACTCCTTCTGACCCTCGGATTCAGATTTTAAGGAATTCCCCAGCTTGAGGCCCCTCATTAAAGAGGAGATCCAGAGCTGACAAACCCGATATAAAACCGTATTTCTGGGAGAAAACCTGGTAATACGGTTTTTGTTTTGACCCATTACAATAAATTGGACTCCCTTTTTTGGGATGAATCGATTCTCTGTAATCTATCACAGAATGGTCAAGCGCATATGGATGAAGATACTCATGTGTAAGGACAATCCTCTTATCAATCTGAAAATTTTCCAGCAGCAGCTCAGTCAGCTTAAGATTCAGCACAAAAAGACTCTTCTCTCCGCTTTCGAGAATTTCAAAAATCTCATCTTGATAATATTCAAAAAACGGAGAAGAGCGGTATGCAGAGATGAGAGCCCGCTGATGTTGCTGCAGCCATTTTTTTGAATAGTCTATCCCAATATCGGTTATTGGGGTATTCCCCGAATGAACAACGGGGATTGTCAGCGACAACACCCCATCACAAGCAAAAATATTTGCCCTGTTTCTATATGACTGTTTTATATAATTCTCACAACTCTCCAACATCACATCCCCTTCACAATTTGCAATAGCTGCAAAATAGTCAACCGGGGGGAAATATGCTGAACTGAGGAGAATACTCATACTACTCACGCACTGCCCTTATAACCCCTCTTTTAGAACTTCTGATAAAATCAAGGATAAGATCCCTTTCCGGACATTGTGGGAAAGTAGCCTCAACCTTGTCACATGCCTCTGCTCTGTTCAGACCCGAATAGTAAATCACTCTGTATATATCCTTGATCATCTCAATCTTTTCAGGAGAGAACCCTCTGCGTCTCAACCCTACAACGTTGATATTCACATAAGAGAGTGGTTCGTGAGCTGCCAATGCAAACGGAGGGACATCCATTGTGATCTTTGATCCTCCACCAATCATTGCATGAGCTCCGATTCTGCTGAACTGGTGAGCCAGAGTGCCACCCCCAAGGATAGCGAACTCATCCACCTCGGTCTCACCTGCAAGCCCTGTATAACTTGTCAATATTACATTATCCTTGATAGTACAGTCGTGGGCTACATGTGTATATGACATCAGAAGGACATTGTTCCCCACTTTGGTCACCCCTTTTCCACTTGCTTTTGTCCCTCTGTTTACGGTAGCACACTCTCTAATAGTAACATTGTCTCCTATCTCCACGTATGTAACCTCTCCATCAAATTTCAAATCCTGAGGAATTGCACCAACCACTGCTCCTGGAAACACTTTGCAGTTTTTCCCCATCTTGACATAGTCAAAAATCACGGCATTGGGACCGATCCATGACCCCTCACCAATTTCCACATTATCTGCAATATAAGCACCAGGGCATATTGTTACATTCTCTGCTATCTTTTTCATATTATTCATTAAACTCTTTTCTGGCAGCTTCTCTCAAAATCTTTGCCATTTGTGTATTAATCTGGTGTCCCGATTTGTTGGCAATGACCCTCCCTTTGATTCTGTACCCGATAAGGGCAAAATCTCCAATCACATCGAGGAGTTTATGTCTTGCACATTCATTAGGAAATCTTAACGATATATTGTTCAGATACCCTTCCGGTACCCTTTTCACACTTGTCACATTGAACAGTGCAGCCATCTTGTCCAGCTCCTGCTGATCCACCGGATGCTCCGCTATCACAATTGCATTTTCAAGGTCACCCCCTTTGATAAGGTTGTGTTTCAAAAGCAATTCAAGCTCGTGAAAGAAGACAAATGTGCGGCACGAAGCAATTTCTGCAGCGTAGTCTGTACTTTCTGAAGAGTAGTGGGCAGTCTGGACTCCGAGAACTTTTGAGTTGTAATCTATTGTAAGATCAATTTTGTAATCATCATCAGGCATGATAATCAGCTCTGATCCGGTATTTGGATCCTTATAGCTGATCTCCTCTTTTACCTTGAAATATTTTACCGGTTCACCCTGCTCCTGAAGTCCGTCAGGGAGAATCGCCTCTACAAAAGGCTTTGCGCTGCCATCCATGATGGGGGCTTCAAACGAGGTAAGATATATATATGCATTATCTACGCCAAGACCGATGAATGTCGAGAGGATATGTTCAATTGTCGAGACCTTTACCTCCCCGTTCTCCAATGTCGTTCCGCGCTGTGTATGGGTGACATAATCGGATATAGCAGCCACCTGGGCATCATCACCAATATCCTTTCTTACGAAAATAATCCCTGTATTGACTGGTGCAGGAGAGATTGTCATGCTGACAAAGAGGCCTGAATGTAGCCCTTTCCCTTCGAATGTATAACTTCTCTTTAATGTCTTCTGCATTTGAATCATAATCGGCAAATATACTACTTTTTATGAGAATTCTTAAAAATTGCGTATGCTTTCAAGAAATCCCTATATTCAAATGCGGGTGTCCCCATAAATGCTTTTCCACTCTCCTTGACATTGCTCAACATTCCGGATTGTGCTCCAAAACTTGTCTTGTCTGCAATTGTGAGATGCCCTGATATCCCTGCCTGGCCACCCACCATACAATTTTTACCCAGCTTGGTAGAGCCTGCAACACCTGATTGTGCAGCCATTACTGTATTCTCTCCAATCACCACATTGTGTGCTATCTGGATAAGATTGTCAAGTTTTACCCCTTTGCCGATGATTGTTGCCCCCATAGTCGCCCGATCGACTACGGTATTGGCCCCTATCTCACAATTATCCTCCACTATAACAATACCTGTCTGTGGTATTTTCTTGTAGGAGCCGTCTGCCGTAGGGGCAAATCCGAATCCGTCAGAACCGATCACAGCATTTGCATGAATGATACAGTTGTTCCCTATCTTGCAACCGTCATATATTCTCACACCCGGGTACAGGACGACGCCATCCCCAATGGTCACCCCTTTACCGATATAGACCTGAGGGTAAATATAGCACCCTTTCCCTATCCTCGATTTTTTTCCGATATAGCAGTATTGTCCGACATAGGTACCTCTTCCGATTTTTGAAGAGAGTGCGGCACTATAGAAATTGAACACACTTTTCAGCCTCGCACAACGGTTCTTCGACTTCATGCTGTTGAGCATATCAAGCAGAGATGCCACCGCCTCATACGCATTCTCCACCTTGATTAGAGTTGCCGAAACCTCCTCTTTAGGTTCAAATGATTTATTTATTAAAATGACACTTGCCTTGCATGTGTATAGATAGTGTTCATACTTGGGATTTGCCAGAAAACATATCGACCCCGGCTTGCCACTTTCAATCTTTGCAACAGAGGTGACCTTCACATTTTCATCCCCTATTACCTCTCCGTGTACATAATCCGCTATCTCTCTCGCTGTTACTTCCATAACTCCATTTTATATTTATTGCGAAGATACGCAGATTTTTTTGTGTTTCCGATATTTAATACCTATTTTTGCAACCGTAAAACGGGAAAGAGGATATGGGGGACGGCAGTCCCCTTATTTATTACCCGAAATCCAACACAGATATGATTGAAAAAAGCACCATAGAGAACTTAGTATCTCAATACATGACAGATAACAACCTTGAACTTGTAGAGGTCAAGGTAAACAAGGCAAACAACATCAAAGTTTTCTTCGACGCCCCGGGCAGAGCGGTCACCATCGACGACTGTGTCGCTTTGAGCAGATTTATTGAAGGTGGACTCGACAGGGACAAGGAAGATTTCTCATTGATGGTGAGTTCAGCAGGAAAAGAGAAAAACATTAACGAATAATAACAAAAATGGAAGGTATTAACCTAATTAACACATTTGCTGAGTTTAAGGAACTCAAGCACATCGACAGACCTACTATGATGAGTGTTTTGGAAGACATTTTCCGCACCCAGCTTGCAAGGATGTATGGTTCTGCCGACAATTTTGAAATTGTCATCAATATTGACAAGGGTGACTTTGTCATCTGGAGAAACAGGACCGTTGTGGAAGAAGTGGAGGATCCTAACACCGAAATTTCTCTTGAAGATGTTCACAAAATTGATGACAGTTATGAAGTTGGTGAAGAATTTTCAGAAGAGATCAAACTTTCAGATTTCGGACGCAGAGGAATCTTGAACCTCCGCCAAAATCTTTCAGGCCGCATCATGGATATAGAGAAGGCCAACCTTTACAACAAATACCGTGACAAAATCGGTGAAATTTTCAGTGGTGAAGTTTATCAGGTATGGAAAAAAGAGGTATTGGTTATGGATGAAGAGAGTAACGAACTTATTCTCCCCAAAACCGAACAAATACCCTCTGATTTCTTCCGAAAAGGGGATACTATCAAGGCTGTCATCTCAAATGTGGAGATGAGAAACAACACCCCTATCATCACCCTTTCGCGTACATCACCGACTTTCCTTGAAAGACTTTTCGAGCAGGAAGTTCCTGAGATTTATGACGGTTTGATCACCATCAAGAAGGTTGTAAGAAAACCTGGCGAAAGGGCAAAAGTGGCAGTCGAGTCGTATGACGAAAGAATTGACCCTGTAGGAGCATGTGTAGGTGTAAAAGGTTCACGTATCCACGGAATCGTTCGTGAGTTGAGAAATGAGAATATAGATATCATCAACTGGACTTCAAATACCCAGCTCCTTATCCAAAGAGCATTGAGCCCTGCTAAAATCTCATCTATCAAGATCAACGAAGAGGAGAAGAGCATTGGCGTTTATTTGAAACCATCCGAAGTTTCTCTGGCTATCGGTAAAGGTGGAAGCAACATCAAACTTGCCGGTGAACTTGCCGGTTATGAAATCGACGTATTCAGAGAGATTGATGAAGATGAAGAGGATGTAATGTTGTCCGAATTCAACGATGAAATCGACCAATGGATCATCGATGCCCTCAAAGCAATAGGTTGTGACACTGCAAAAAGTGTCCTTGCTCTGCCTGTGGCAGAAATTGTCAAGAGAGCAGACCTTGAAGAGGAGACAGTTATTGAAGTACAAAGAGTGCTTCGCGCGGAATTTGAATAATTAACTTAATATTTAGGGAGGAAATATATGACGGGAAAAGAAGTAAGAATAAACAAAGTATTGAAGGATTTCAACATCGGTTTGGGGACCCTTGTGGAATTTCTGACAAAACAGGGTATTGACATAGAGGCAAGCCTTAACGCCAAAATCAGCGCAGACGCTTACGACAAGGTAGCGAACGAGTTTGGCAACGAACAGAAACTCAAAGAACTCTCCAAAAAGGTAGCGATCAAAATTAAAGAGATCACTGAAAAAGAGTCTGCAAAAGAGACTCAGGAAGAGGAGATGGTACAGGAGGTGCTTATCAAGAGCAATACTACTGCAAAAACTCCCGTTATACCTGTTCCAGAGCCTGCTCCTGTGGTAAAAGAGGAGGTAAAACCAGCTCCGGCACCTGTTATCGAGCAGAAAAAAGAAGAGCCTGTACTACAACAACCTGTAGATGAGGTAAAGAACGCTGTAAAGAGCCCATTCAAAGTGGTCGGAAAAATAGATTTGGAACCAAAGGGAAAAGAATCCAAGCCTCAGCCAGCTCCTACTCCCAAGCCGGCAGAGACTCCTGCACCTGCACCTGCGCCAGCACCTGCACCAAAAGCAGAAGAGAAAAAAGAGGCAGCACAACCCCAAGTGGAGGATCCTTTGCACATTCCAATCAAAGTTGAAGTTCTCAACAGACCCAAGGTTGTAGGTACTATGATTATTGACATACCTAAGAAACCTGCCGCTCCTCAAAAGCCCAGCCGTGAAGAGAACAACGGCGGAAAAAGGGCAAGGATCAAAGGTCACAAAGAGAAAGTTGACTTCACCAAAGAGGTGAAAAAAGGTGAGAACAAGCCACAGCATCAGGGACAGAAACCTAATCATGGTGCCCCTGGCAATGGCCAGATTTCCCAACAGCAACACAAAAACAACAAGAATAAGAAGGAGAAATTCAAACCTGTTCATGTAGAGATCGATGAAGATGCTATCCAGAAGCAGATCAAAGAGACCTACGCAAGAATGACCGAGGAGAAAGGTAAGACCAAAGGTTCTAAACACAGAAGAGAGAAAAGGGAACTTTTCACCCAAAAACAACAGGAAGAGAATCTTCAGAGAGAGTTGACCAGCAATGTTCTTCAGGTGACTGAGTTCGTGACCGTGAACGAGTTGGCTATCATGATGAACAACACACCTGTGACCAAAGTGATCGGTGCTTGTATGAATCTTGGTCTTATGGTATCAATCAACCAGAGACTTGATGCTGAGGCATTGGTTCTTGTCGCAGAAGAGTTTGGTTATAAGATCGAATTTGTAACTGCAGAGATCAAAGAGGCAATCCAGGAGGAAGAGGATAGAGAAGAGGATCTTGTAGAAAGACCACCTATTATTACCGTTATGGGTCACGTTGACCACGGTAAGACATCCTTGCTGGACTACATTCGCAAATCAAATGTAATCGCAGGTGAAGCGGGTGGTATTACCCAGCACATCGGAGCATACAACGTAACCTTACCTAACGGTCGCCGTATCGCATTCCTTGACACCCCTGGCCACGAAGCGTTTACAGCGATGCGTGCAAGAGGTGCAAAAATTACCGACCTTGTAATCATTATCATCGCAGCCGATGACGCCATTATGCCCCAAACTGTTGAGGCTATCAACCACGCACAGGCTGCCGGTGTACCTATGATTTTTGCCATAAACAAAATTGACAAGCCAGGTGCATATCCCGACAAAATCAGAGAACAACTTGCCAATATGAATATTCTTGTTGAGGATTGGGGTGGAAAATACCAATGTCAGGAGATCTCTGCAAAACAAGGACTCAACGTTGACCTTCTGCTTGACAAAGTTCTCCTTGAAGCAGATTTGCTTGAACTCAAAGCAAACCCCAACAAGAGGGCAAAAGGCTCTGTCATTGAGTCATCATTAGACAAAGGGCGTGGATACCTCGCAACCATTATGGTCCAATCGGGTACCCTTCACACCGGAGATGTAATGCTCAGCGGAAGCTACTGCGGCAAAATCAAAGCGATGTTCAATGAGAGAGGACAAAAGATCACAGAGGCCGGACCATCTACCCCTGTATCTGTTCTCGGTTTGAATGGAGCACCTACAGCAGGTGAGATATTCAATGTGATGGAAGATGAGAAAGAGGCAAAAGATCTTGCGAACAAGAGAGAACAGCTTCTACGTATCCAAGGTCTCAGAACTCAGAAACATATCACTTTGGAAGAGATCGGACGCCGTATCGCTATCGGAAACTTCCAGGAGTTGAATATTATTGTCAAAGGTGACGTGGATGGCTCAATCGAGGCTCTATCTGACTCATTGATCAAGTTGTCAACTGAAGAGATTCACGTCAATGTAATCCACAAGGCAGTAGGTGCAATCTCTGAATCTGACGTATTGCTTGCCGTTGCTTCAAACGCCATCATCATCGGTTTCCAGGTACGTCCTACCGGCGGTGCAAGGAAACTTGCCGAGAAAGAGGGTATCGATATCAGACTTTACTCTATCATCTACGATGCGATAAACGAAGTGAAGAGCGGTATCGAAGGTATGCTTGCACCTGAAGAGAAAGAGGAGGTCACTGCAACAGCAGAGGTTCGCGAAACATTCAAGATATCGAAAGTCGGCACAATTGCCGGATGTATGGTTAAAGAGGGTAAACTTCTCCGTACAGCACAGGTTCGCGTCATCAGAGATGGTATCGTAGTATACACCGGTGTCCTTGGCTCACTCAAGCGCTTCAAAGATGATGTTAAAGAGGTTGCATCAGGGTATGACTGCGGTCTTAACATCGATGGGTACAATGACATCAAGATCGGAGACGTCATTGAAGCATACGAGATTGTCAAGATCAAGAGAAAACTATAATTTTCTCCTTGAGCTTACAAGCTTTGCGATATAACGGACTATCGCAATAGAGAACAATAGAACAACAATTGATATCTCATATATCAGTTGTTGTTTTATTTTTGTATGTGCCATTGCCATATCGGGATCCTCCTCAAGAATATGGAGATCCTTCTGCGCAGAGAACTTCCCTGATGGCCATTTCTTCACCAAAATAGCATCCTCCACATAAATATACCCTCCATTGGAGCGGTGGAGAGAGATGAGGGTCTTATAATCAGAATAGGCCATATTGAAGGGATAATCTACACCATCGTCATTATGGGTCGTCATAACCCAAAATTCACCACCCACATTTTCTACCTGTTTGGAAAGCATTTCCAACTCCCCAAACCTGTCCGATAAAATATATTTGTCCCAATCATATACGACGCACCACAGCATAGGCTTTGTTGTGGAGAGAAGAGACTCTGTAATATAATCGCCTGATCTGCCCATCAATGAAAAATCGAATGACTCGACGGGTAGTTCCCTCTCTGCCCCCTTGACATCCACAAAAGTCCAAGTACTGTCAGGTATATTCTCAAGTTCAAATGCCTCCTGCACCCCCTCTTTCTCATAAATATACATCAGATTCTCTCCACTCTCCTTTTGTCCATTCTCCATCTCTATCATTTTCACATGGATATTTGTACCCACTCTGAAGTCGCCGAATTCAATCAGGGGCATTGTCCGCCATGAGACAATTGTAAAAATTGTTATCGAAAGGGCATAAATTCCAAGGAATACCCACTCACCTGCCACACCAATGACATTTTTGAAGGTATTCTTTTTCAAAAAAATGGGAATAATAAAGATAAGTAGGATTATATTTTTGAGGAAAGTCTGAAAATTGGTAAGGTGGATAGCCTCCCCAAAACACCCACAATCCTCTATAGGGGAGAAGAGCCACACCCAAAAGGTCAGAAGTGTAAAGAAAGAGAGGAGACCAAGTGCCACTGAAGAGGCAATTTTCATCCTCATTCTCATAACAAGTGCAAGTCCTGTAACAAACTCGACAAGTGATAGGAGAACTCCGAAAAGCCCAGATGCTCCGGAGACAAACCCCAGATGCATCGCTGCAAGATACTCTTTAACAACCAAAGATGTTCCGACAGGATCGATAAGTTTTGATGTGCCGGAAAACAACAGGACAAGTCCGACTGTCAGTCTGAAGAATATCAGCAAGTATCTCATAGAACCTTGTCAATTTCCTTTTTGATTTTCTCAAAAATATCATCAGCCGGAAGCATTGCCCCCCGCTCATCAGCACACTCGATACGGAGGAACTTATCATCCTGGCTGCATTGATCCAGATACACCTGGCGCACCCTCATCTGGAAGGTTATATCTGCCTCGTGGATATCAGATTTCCCTTTGAGATATTCCCTGTCATCACCGCTCCTTTGTTCAGAGAGTTTAGAAGAGACAAATCCGATTGGGACATCGAGGAATATATTTATGTCGGGGCGTGGAATTGCGAAATCTTCATATTCTGACTTGAAAATCCACTCCCTAAGTTCCTGAGCTCTCCCCTCCTCCTCTATCTTTGCACATTGGAACGCTATATTGGAATAGACATATCTGTCAAAAAGGACCACATCACCATTATCAAGCCATTCTCTCACCATTTTGGAAGCATCTCTCCTATCCTCTGCATACAGCAGAGCTACCAGCATCGGGTCCACATCATTTATGTTCCCAAAATCTCCCCTGAGAAATTTTGCAATCATCTCACCCACCACCGGGGCATCGAATCTGGGGAAGTGGAGATATTTCAACTGCTTCCCTTTGGAAGCTATATATTCTTTCAATTTTCTGACTTGAGTTGATTTTCCTGCACCATCAAGTCCTTCCAAAACAATCAGCATAGTTTAATTATTATATTTGCAGTGCATTTGGGACAAAATTAAGATTTTTATAGGTAAAATGGAACAGCGCCAGGTAAAAATTATGGGGATCATCAACATCACCCGAGACTCATTCTTCAGCGGCTCTCGTGTTATGGATCCTGACGGTATTGAAAACCGAATCGCGACCATGGTATCAGAGGGGGCAGACATCATCGACTTCGGTGCCTGCTCGACACGTCCCGGCTCGCAACCCATCTCCCCTGAAGATGAATGGATGGGGATATCTATTGCACTTGATGGAGTGAAACAGTTCCAGCAGAAAAGTGGCATGAAACCAAGAATCTCCATTGATACTTTCAGAAGTGAAATTGTACGTAAAGCCTACGACAAGATAGGTGATTTTATTGTCAATGACATATCTGCCGGAGAGGATGACACCAAAATGCTCTCCACTGTCGGATCACTCGGTCTGGACTATATCGCCATGCACAAACGGGGGACACCTGAGACCATGCAACAACACTGCGACTATGATGACCTTATTGGGGATATAATCAACTATTTCAGGAAATTTGAGATCAGGGCATCTCAGGCTGGGATCAAACATTGGATACTCGATCCGGGATTCGGTTTTTCAAAGAGCACAGAGCAGAACTACAAACTGCTCGAAGAGCTTGACAAGTTCAAAATCCTTGGGAAAGAGATCCTTGTGGGGATATCGCGAAAGAGTTTTATCTACAAGCCACTCGGCATCACCCCGGAGGAGGCGCTCCCTGCCACATCAAGACTGCACCGCATTGCAATCGAGCGAGGTGCCGATATATTGAGAGTTCACGACGTGGCACCTGCCAAATCATTATTGCTATAAATCCGATTTCTCCAGTTCCTCTGAGAAAATTTTTGCTGCAGTAGCCACGCAACGGGTGCATGGACGGAGATTATAATACATTTTTGTCCTCTCCGATGGTTGGGGCTCCTGCGGTTCACGCCTTATCTTAAGAAGATCGGCACATATATACGACCCCATCTCCTCCTTGAATCTCCCCGCTACCCTCTGGACCACTTCGTAATTTGTACTTCTGGCCACTTTGTCAGAGGGGTCTGCTGCAGGATATTTCATACCTATAAGGGCAAACATTCCGGTGACCGCCCCACAAACCTCCCTCAACCGTCCCATTCCGCCACCAAAAGAGGATGAGAGCTTTGCAGCTGTTTCAAAATCGAGATCAAACATATCACAATAGGCAAGGATTACAGCCTGAGAGCAATTGTATCCCCCTTCAAAAAGATCAATAGCCTTCTGTATCCTATCCTCTGTAGAAAATTCCTTTTTCAACTCCATATTTTCGACATCTTTTCACAAAGATAATCCAATATTGCAAAGAATGGTCTATCTTTGCATATTATAGTAATCTAAAAAAAGATACACAACTATGCTAACATCTATATCACCTGTTGACGGAAGATACTACAGACAAGTCAGCGACCTCTCATCATACTACTCGGAATTTGCTTTGATCAGATACAGAACCAGAGTTGAAATCGAGTATTTCATCGCACTTTGTGAACTTCCCCTGCCCCAGCTTGCAGATTTCAAATACTCATTTGATGCGATGAGAGATATCTACCGCAATATGACCGAAGATGATGCTGCACGTGTCAAATCCATTGAAAAGGTGACCAACCACGATGTTAAAGCTGTTGAATATTTCATCAAGGAGAAATTTGATGAATTAGGGATTGACCCGAAATATAAAGAGTTTGTCCATTTTGGTCTCACATCCCAGGACATCAACAACACCTCTGTCCCATTGAGTCTGATGGAGGGTATTCAGGACGTATATCTCCCAAATCTTTATGAAATCGTAAATACACTTTCCGATATGGCTCAGGAGTGGAGAGAGATCCCTATGCTTGCACGGACACACGGACAGCCTGCATCCCCTACCCGTTTGGGAAAAGAGATTGAGGTGTATATCGTAAGACTTCAAGAGCAGATCAAATCCCTCTCTGCAATCCCCTACGCAGCAAAATTCGGAGGGGCGACAGGAAATATGAATGCCCACAATGTGGCATATCCCGAATTTGACTGGAATGAATTTGCAGTAAACTTCGTAGAAGAGACACTCGGGCTCAAACGTTCATACCCTACAACCCAGATTGAACACTACGACCACATTGCTGCACTATTCGATGCAATGAAGAGGATAAACAACATCCTTATTGACCTTGCAAGGGATATCTGGATGTACATCTCAATGGAGTATTTCAAGCAGAAGATTAAAGCCGGGGAGGTAGGTTCATCTGCTATGCCACATAAAGTCAACCCTATCGATTTTGAAAACGCTGAGGGCAACTTCGGTTATGCGAATGCAATTTGTGAATTCCTTGCCTCCAAACTCCCTGTTTCACGTCTTCAAAGAGATCTCACAGACTCCACCGTATTGCGCAATGTCGGTATGCCTATTGCCCACTCGATTATCGGCTTCAAATCAATTCTCAAAGGGCTTGGCAAACTGATTCTCAATGAGAGTAAGCTGGAAGAGGATCTCGAGGCCAATTGGGCAGTTGTGGCAGAGGCTCTGCAGACCATTTTGAGAAGAGAGAGTTATCCTAACCCTTACGAGACACTCAAGCAGCTTACACGTACAGGATCTGCCATCTCTATGGAGACAATCGCCGACTTCATTGAGACTCTGAATGTATCTGAAGAGGTAAAAGATGAGATGAGAAGAATCACACCTCATAACTACACAGGCAGGTAGAATATGAGACAGTACCGCTATTTCCTCATAGATATTGACCGCACCCTCTGGGACTTCGACACCAATTCGGAGCATGCCATCTGGCATTTGATTGACAGGCACCCCCATCTGGATAGCGCAATCAGGGATATCGAGGGGGAAGAGAGCGGCTACAAACACACATTTTTCGAAAAATATGACATCCTCAACCACAAACTGTGGGCCCAATACGAGAATGGGGAGATCACCAAAGATACTCTACGATGGTTGAGGTTTCATGTCGCATTCAAACTCTATGGAATAGAGGATGAAAATTTTGCAAAACAATTTGGAGAGGAGTATCTTCAGCAGATGATTTGCGAAAAAGAGTTGATTCCCGGGGCAAAAGAGATGCTCGCAAGGATTGAGTCGCTCGGTGGGAAAATGGCCGTTTTGAGCAACGGCTTCAAAGAGGTACAATACCACAAGCTCGAGAGGAGTGGAATCAGAGGATATTTTTCCGACATAGTGATATCTGAAGAGGTCGGTTATCAGAAACCGGATCCTAACATTTTCAGAATAGCCCTGGAAAGATTGTGCGGATTTACCGTGGATCAAAATCCTCAAGGGTGGGAAGAGGCTAAATCCCTCACTCTGATGATCGGAGATGACCCTGCAAATGACATTGAAGGGGCGAAGTCTTTTGGCATCGACCAATTTTACTTCAACCCCAACAATAAATTCTCCCCTGGAGCCACTTACGAATCCAAAGAGTTAGTTCTCCCTTTTTGACGGTCTGTTAAGAACCTTGAAAACACACTCACGCAAATCTCCATCTGCGTTATCTCCGTCATATGACCAGTACATTGCCCCTTTAAGACCTCTACTGAGGATATATTCCCCTTTCAATGCAAGTGAAGTCTCATTTTCGTATCCAAAAACAAGGTTTCCCTCTTTATCTGCAATATAGGGGACCTGGGCATCAGAGTCCCAGCAGAATGTATATTCCCCCTCTACAAGATGTCCTCTGGTAAGATCACGCTGACGTGGGAATCCTTTTACCCCTCTTCCGTAAAATGCAAGGCCGAGGACAAGTTTCTCAGGGGGTACACCCGCTGCAATATGGTTATTCACCGCATCATGTGCCGATATACTCTCCATATTCTTTGAGGGATATAGCGGAGAATTGTGATATGGGGCCCATCCAAGATCGTATGCCATCACATTAGTGTAGTCAACATATTGATCTATTGCTCTGAAATCGATATACTTTCCTGTTGCCGATGTCGCATGGGTCAGAAGTTTCCCGCTCCCGATAGCCTTTCTTATATCTCTCATCATCTTGGTATAGTTCTCGGTATCATTTTCCGAGAATGAGATATTTGCAATACCTGTTGTAGGGTACTCCCAATCGATATCAATTCCATCGAGAGAATACTCGCGGACACATCTTGCACAATCTTGCGCAAAACTCCATCGCAACAGTGAATCTGCTGCCATTTCACTGAAATTTCCACTTCCCCAGCCACCAATTGAGAGGAGAACTTTCAGATAGGGATACTCCTTCTTGAGTTTTACAATTTTCTTCAATCGCTCCACATTGTCAATTCTGACCCGGTCAAAGGTGCTGTCCACATGACCGAAAGCATAATTTATATGGGTCAGATACAAAGGATCCACATCTTTGTCAGACCACGATGTAACATAAGCGATCATTACTTTATCTGCCGGATGGATAGACTTCCAGACTGTCTCCTTGCACGAACAAACACAAAGGAGAAGAATTGATAGTGATAAAAACTTTTTCATAATGGTGGGATTAATCTCTATTTATCTATAATATGTGCATATCTGAGCCGCCAGAAGAGATATGAGATCTCTCTTTTATATAATTCCGGACTATAGCCATATCTGTTTGTGCGTATGACAATTTTAATCTGAATTGACTAAAAAAACGGCACGGACCCTCTATATGCACACAAAAGTAAACAAATTCTTAAAAAATTTCATCATAAAGAGACTTCAGGCACAATATTTATAACAAAGAATGTGTGTAAACACTTATAAAATTGAATTATTATGAAAAAGATAAATTTACTCGGATCGCTCGTTGCGCTCCTTTTGACCTTCGGCTGTAATGCTGAAAACAAAAATATAGACACAAGTACAATCAGTGAACTCAATGTGGAGAGATACATGGGAACATGGTATGAGATTGCCCGCTTTGACCACAAATTCGAGAGGGGTCTGGTCGGGAATACAGCTCTCTATATGCTTGAAGATGACGGAACAATAAAAGTGTTCAATGCCGGATATCAAGAGACTCTTGATGGCAAATACCAGAGGAGTATCGGCAAGGCAAGAATGCCAGACAAGGAGAAACCAGGCGAACTGGAGGTCTCATTTTTCTGGAATTTCTATTCTCCTTACAAGATTCTCCATCTTGATGAAAACTACAAATACGCACTTATCGGGAGCAATTCACCAAAATACCTTTGGATATTGAGCAGAACACCACAATTGCCTGAAGATATTCTACAAATGCTCCTTGATGAAGCCAAGGCGAGGGGTTATGATATAGAAAATCTCATTTTTGTAGAACAACCAGAGTATTAGTTGAAAAAAAAGAGTATTTTTGCAGTAATGAGACTGCGAGAAAAAATATCTGATATGAAAGAGAGGTCCCGTATTGCACGGGTCCTCTTTAATAAATATTTTATTGCGACCTCACTTTTTCTGCTGATTGTCCTCTTTATAGACAAGAACAATGCGATCAAATGGATACAGAATGAATATCATGTACATCAACAGGAGAAGCTTATACGTCAATACCGCAGCAACATTCTCAAAGCTGACGAACAACTGAAAGAACTCACCTCCAACAAGGACTCTCTTGAAAAATTTGCACGGGAGAGATACTTCTTCCAGAAAAATGGGGAGGAGGTTTATATCATGGAGACTGTACGATGAATAAAGGGTGTAGCATAACTGGAACATTCAGCCATTTTACCCCCAACATCAAAGAGTGTTGGTGGATTTTTTTCTATACCGTCGTGGTCGGTCAGATTCTGGCAACTCCTACGGTATTTTTCCACGACATACCATTGGTATCAAAAGCATTGAGTTACCTTCTGATGTTTGTCCCCCCAATCCTGTATTGCTATTTCAAAGGGAAAAAGGGGATGGAGAGAGATGGTGTCAAGATAAACAGACCGCACTTCGGAAGAATGAACCCGGTTCTCTTCTTTGTGGTGATTTCCTGCATGTTATTTGCCACAACAGTAGTAATTGATCCGATAGCGGTATTGTTCCCCACCCCTGAATGGTTTGCAAACCTTATGGAAGAGGCGGCTACCGGCGGCAACCCATACGTTTCGGCATTGACCGTATGTATTTTTGCCCCCCTATGTGAGGAATTTATATGCAGGGGAATGATGACCAGAGGTTTGCTCGCCCGTGGCACCTCTCCGACTGTTGCCATTTTATGGTCAGCATTCTTTTTTGGGATACTCCACCTCAACCCATGGCAAGCAATCCCGGCGTTCATACTGGGAGTACTTTTCGGGTGGGTATATTATATTACAGGATCTTTATGGGCCACTATCTGGCTCCACGCCCTGAATAATACCACCTCTACATTGCTGTTTACATTTTTACCGGATATTCCAGCCAACGCTACACTTAAAGATATTCTGGCAGACAACCAGCTGTACCTGATGGTATTTGCCATCGCTACAGGTATACTTGCATTATCATACTTCATTATAAACAAATACGTTATAACGAAACATGACAACCACGAAGAAACAATTGTATCCGCTTAAACTTCAACAGATACTCAAATCGAGGATTTGGGGCGGCGAGCTATTTGGAGACTCTATCGGAGAGAGTTGGGAGGTATCGGGATTTGAAGATGAAAGTTCCGGAATTCAAGGCGGGTACCTGAATGGCAACGCACTCTATGATATCATCGAGACATATATGGGTGATATTGTCGGAGATGATGTTTATAAATACTATGGTAATGAGTTTCCTTTGTTGGTAAAGACACTTGATATCAAGGACAAGCTCTCTGTCCAGGTACATCCCGATGATGAGACCGCTTATGACAGGCACAACTCCTACGGCAAATGTGAAGCATGGTATATTCTTGACGCATCAGAAGATTCTGTTGTCTATATGGGGCTGAACAGAGACATTGACCCCAATGAGTTCTACAGAAGGTGCAAAGAGGGGAATATTGAAGAGGTTATGAATGTTTATCACCCGCAAAAGGGGGATTTCTTCTTTATTGAACCCGGCACCATACACTCCGCAGGCAACGGGCTGGTTATTGCAGAAATCTCGCAAATATGCGATGTTACCTACAGGCTATATGACTGGGGAAGAGAAAATAATCCTGCAACTGCCCGCCAAATGCACCATGAATACGCATTTGATTGCATAAACTACACCAAATACGATGAGGAGAAATTTTATATCCCTGCATCGCACAGACATGGGCATCACATCCTCACCGACAACGGGCACTTCAAGCTCTCCTATCTTGAAACCACTGATGCCTTGCATATATACACAGATAGATATGAAAGCTTCATCCTCTATTACTGTATTGAAGGTGGTGCAGAAATAGGCAACAAGGGCGATTTCATCAAACAAGGAGAATGGGTTCTTATCCCCGCAGGATACAGCGATTTCATCCTAAAGCCCACATCACCACACAGCAAATTCCTTGAAGCATTTGTCCCTAAACAGGAAGAACACGATTCATATTTAGATGATGGCGAATGTAGTTGCGGACATCATCATCACCACAACTAATCTCCGATATGGAACGGATTGAAGAACGTCTTGACAAATTCTTATGGGCCATCAGAGTTTACAAAACGCGCTCTGAGGCTACAGAGGCGTGCAAAAGTGGCAAAGTTCAGGTCAATGGAACAGAGGCAAAACCATCAAAAGAGATCAAGGAGAGTGATATAATCACTGTCCGCAAAGGGAGTGTCCATTACCAGTATCGCGTCATTATACCCATAGGGAACAGACAAGGAGCCAAGGCTGTTTCCCAGTTTGCAGAGGACATCACCCCTCAAGAAGAACTTGACAAATTGAACGCCCCATTTGAGACAATATTTGTAAAGAGGGATCGCGGGACCGGAAGACCCACTAAAAAAGAGAGGAGAGATCTGGAAAAATTTATGGATTGGTAGGTTGTTTCTTGGTGTTGTGCACATTCATTGCACGATCAACCCCTATTGTCCCGAATGCCTTTATCACCTCCACTGCGTTTTCAATCGCCGGAGCGAGAACCTCTTTCTCCTCAGCACTCCATTTTCCAAGGACAAAATCTACCTGGTTTCCGAATCCAAGATGGGAACCGATTCCGATGCGCAACCTGCTGTAATTCTCAGTCCCAATCATTTGAGCTATATTGGCAAGTCCGTTATGACCACCATCACTCCCTTTCTTCCTGAGTCTCAACTGTCCTAAAGGGAGAGCCATATCATCCACCACAACAAGCAGTCTTTCAACTGGAATTTTACTCTGCTGCAGCCAGTAGTTTACAGCCTTTCCGCTCAGATTCATATAAGTGGATGGTTTTAGCAAAATGAAAGAGTGACCTTTGAAACGGATCTCCGCCACATCGCCATAACGCTTGGTTGTAAAAAAAGTATTGGACGCCTTAGCCCAGGCATCCAATACTGAAAATCCTATATTATGTCGAGTATCAACATATTCGAAACCGATATTACCTAAACCGACTACCAAATAGTTCATACCCTCTAAGCACTCTTAAAATTAAGCGTTAGCAGCAGCTGCAGAAGCACGGGTAGCTTTAACTGCACAAACCATAGTGGTTTTAGGGCTTACGATCTGAATGTTTTCGAAGTTCAAATCGCCAGCGTTGATCTGTTTGCCAATACCAAGAGTAGTGATATCTACGTTAAGAACGTCAGGAAGGTTCTGGATAAGACCACAAACTTTTAGTTTACGTGCGCCAGGTACCAATTTACCACCCTGTTTTACACCTTCTGAGTGACCTTCAACTTTTACAGGTACTGCGATGGTTACAGGTTTATCTTCTGAAACTGCAAGGAAGTCTACGTGAAGAGCCTCATCTGAAATTGGATGATACTGTACATCGTGGAAAACTGCAAGATATGATTTGCCTTCGATATCAAGATTGATAATATAGCTGTTAGGTGTGTGGGTGATGTTTTTAAGATCTTTAGCTGTTACTGAAAAGATAACGTTTTCAACACCTGCACCATACAATACGCATGGAACGTTACCCTCTTTGCGAAGGTGTTTAACATCAGATTTCTTACCAAGAACTCTGTTTTTGCCTACCAATGTAATTTGTTTCATTGTAATAAAAATTAAAAATGTGTTACTCAGTTCGGGCTTTCCGAACCCCATTGCACCAAAAAGGGGACCTTTTTTGTGGGCTGCAAAGATAGACAAATTATTTAATTATCAATCATCGTACCTCAAGAATTTACCATTGAGATCAAATTTCATATCGGGTCTTTTATCAATCTCCACTTCATAACCTTTTTCTCTCCCTTTCATTTTTCTTGAAATGGATGTAACTACACTCTTCGGGTGCCTTTGTTCAATGTTTGTCATCACCTTTTCAGGTATTATTTCTTGTGGGATCGGCCCATACTCATTCTCCACTTTCAACCACTCTCCGCTCTTGTCAAATTTCACCTCTATACCATTTTCGTAATGGACAGTATAATCTTTATCTCCAAGTTCCCTATCATACTCTATATACAGAATATTCTCACCTGAAAAATGGTTCGAAAGGAATATTTGCGCCACACGGGGCAACTGGTCATAAGTCACGTTCTTATCTGAAATGTCGTTTGCCCACAAGAAAATGGACAAAAAAGAGAGTATACCAATAAATATTGTTTTCATATGATAATAATTTAATAATTAAACATTATCCTACAGAAAACAATAATAGTGCCAAACTTATTGTATCAACGATACCTTTTGGTTCCAAAGGAAGCCCTTGTAATAATTGTCCAGATAGGAGTTCTTTGGGTTTGGGATATAGGTACTCAGGCCACAATGCTTATCTATCTCTACACCAAGAAAATACGGGGTTGACAATTGAACCTCCACAACATTCTCCAGAGCTTTTTCAAGATTCTCAACATCACTGGTGTCGGTAGAGATAGCCTTTGCAAAATCTTCAAGATCGTAGAACCAGTGCTTGTTGCTGCGATAGAATCTCTGTATTTTCGACACATCCAAGGATGCAATTCTCCCTCTGTCCTTATCATATATCGACTTCATCGCCGATGCCAGCTGATCTATTTTTGTAAGATTGATAAGAGATACTGTAGCTGCAGGATTCGAACTTTCAGAATAGTAGCTGAAATAGTCCTCTGCAAGGGTTTTCAGTCTTACCTCCAGAGGATCTGTTGTTGAGAAGATGTCTTGAACAACCTTAGCGTACGGGAAACCGTTTGCAAGAATTTCTGTTACAGATGCGATCATATAGTCCGCTGCCGGAGAGAATTCACATGCCACCTCCACTCCACCCATCAGGCAGGCATCAAAAATTATATATGAGTATTTCGTCTTATCTAACCTTACCGCCTCTGCAAGTTCGATGATATCTATCTCCGCCCCTTGTTCGTAGCCAAAACTTGTCTCCACCGGCTTTTCATAGAACCCTTCCGGAAGCCATCCGGTACCGTGAGACCAGAATACTACCCCCTGTTCTTTGGCAGGGAACAGAGTTTGCGCATATTTCAGCACTTGTTCTACTGTATTGGGATCGACAGAGGAACTTTCAGGATATTCTGCAAGTATCTCCTCCTGCACTTTACCGAATTTATCCATATAGATCCTCTTAAGGCGGGGAATTTCCCCACTCAAATGGGACATGATCATCAATACATCCCCGGGATCTCCTTTCTCAAAGTATTGTGGAACAAATGGGGAGCTTTTAATATCATTTATATTCTTTATACCATAACTGCTGAGATTGTTGTTCCCGGCTATATATATAAGCAATGACCTCTCAATCTTATCCTCCTTCTTTCCGAACCATTCGCAAGATACCGACAGTGAGAGCACTATCAAGAACAACACTACCGATCTCATTTTCTTTAATGCCATATCCTCATCATTTAATCACATTGCAAATATAAAAGAATTCCGTTATATTTGTGATAACATAAAATCATATAATATGAAAGGGGATACATTATTAGCATTTATCGGAGGGGCAATCGTAGGGGCAGCTGCTGCAATCCTTTTTGCTCCCGACTCTGGGTCAGAGACCCGCAAAAAAATTAAAGAGACCATTGATAAAGAGTATCAAAACCTCAAAGCGAAAATCAACCAGGAAGAGACAACACAGGAGGCAGAGATGGAACCCCAACCTGCCAATACAGAAGAATAATACCGTATGGAACAATTGAACTCCAATAAAAACATTCTTGACGACTTGTACGCATCCCTTAAGGATTACCTTGACATGCGTATAGATGATGCGAAGCTGACTGTCACCGAGAACCTTGCAGTTCTGTGCAGCCGACTTATCATTTTTGTCCTCGTCACTATTATCAGTGCCATCGCATTCGGTTTTATGGCAACAGCTCTCTCAAGTTGGATCGGAACCATCCTCAATTCTCCCACTTTGGGTGCCCTTATCACCGGTGGGTTGTTTCTGCTGATAGCTGTGATACTTTTCATTTTTAGAAAAAAACTCTTTGTAAACAGTCTTGTCAGAATGTTTGCAGGGATGATATTCAAGAAGAAAGAGACATATGAACCAGAAGAATAAAACAAACTACGGAAATATCAGTTCACTCAAAGAGCTGAAGTTTCAGAGAAGACTCCTCACCTCCCGCATAGACCATCAGGAGGTTATGATTGCATACAAACTGCAATCATTGAAAGAGAACTTCTCCCCTTCAAGACTGATATATATGGGATTCGAATCTGCTGCGGCAAAAAACTCCGTTGTCAGTGTCGCATTCAAGACCTTCAATATGATAAGATCGATCCTTACATCCAAAGAGAATCAATAAACTAAGAATAATTTATGAATCGTTTCAATAGAATTATGCTACTAATCGCAGGTGTCAGTATGCTTGCTTGCTCTTGTGCAAACAACTCCAAAGAGGAGGTTAAAGATGATTTCAAATATTTGATTGATGAATTCGCAGATCTGAAGATCATGCGATATAAAGTCCCAGGATGGGAAGCCCTGACACTCCAACAAAAAGAGTATATATACCATTTGAGCGAAGCTGCCAAATATGGTCGCGATATCATGTGGGATCAGAATTTCAAATATAACCTCAAAATCAGAAAGGTACTGGAGAATATCCTGAATAACTACGAAGGGGATACAGGAAGTACCAATTATGCAGATTTTCTTGTTTATGCCAAAAGAGTTCTCTTCAGTAACGGTATCCACCACCACTATGCAGAGGACAAATTTATCCCCACATGCTCCCAGGAGTATTTCAAAGGGCTTATGGAGGCTGTCGGTGATGGAGAGTTGTGCGACGAACTTCTGCCTGTCATTTTCGATCCTACACTATATCCTCAACGCAAATACACCGGTCAGGACAAAGATCTCCTTCTTGCCTCTGCTGTAAACTTCTATGATGGAGTAAAAAAATCGGAAGCTCAGAGATATTACAATAAAATAAGGGACACCAAAGATCCACGCCCCATCTCTTATGGCCTCAACAGCAAGCTTGTAAAGAGAAACGGAAAGATTTATGAAGATGTGTACAAAATCGACGGTCTTTATGGACCCGCTATCGCAAAGATAGTTGAGCACCTTGAGAAAGCTATGACTGTCGCTGAGAATGACAGACAGAAAGATTACACAGCAAAACTTATTGCCTACTACAAAAGTGGCGATTTGAGATTGTGGGATGAATACAATGTCGCTTGGGTACAGGATACAGAATCAGATATCGATTATGTAAACGGCTTTGTTGAGGATTACAACGACCCTCTTGGAATGAAAGCAAACTGGGAAGCAGTTGTAAACTTCAAGGATAAAGAGGCCTCAAAAAGGACAACTATCATCTCAGACAACGCTCAATGGTTTGAGGACAACTCCCCTATTGATCCCCGTTTCAAGAAAAAAGAGGTTAAGGGGGTATCTGCAAAAGTGATCACCGTTGCCTGCCTTGCTGGTGACTGCTACCCTTCAACCCCGATCGGAATCAACCTTCCGAATGCAGACTGGATCAGAAAAGAGTATGGCTCCAAATCTGTAACAATCGGCAATATCACCGCTGCATACGACAAGGCCGCTGAAGAGTCTCCAAAAAGTGCATTGAAAGAATTTGCATGGGACCAGGCAGAAATTGACAGGGCAAAACAATATGGTTCCCTCACCGGTGACCTTCACACAGATCTTCACGAGTGCCTCGGACACGGTTCGGGACAACTTCTCCCCACCACCACTCCAAACTCACTCGGAGAGTACAACTCAACCCTTGAAGAGGCAAGAGCTGACCTTTTCGCCCTTTATTACCTTGCAGACAACAAACTTGTAGAACTCGGAATCCTTCCAAACAACGAGGCATATAAAGCAGAATACGACTCATATATCCGCAACGGTCTGTTCACCCAGTTCTCAAGAGTAGAACTTGGCAAAACAAACACAGAGGCACACATGCAGAACAGAAAACTTATTGCCGAGTGGTGCTATGAAAAGGGGAAAGAGACCAATATCATTGAAAAAAAGGTGAGAGAGGGTAAAACCTACTTCGTTGTAAATAATTATGAAGCTCTTCGCAGCCTATTCGGAGATTTGCTTGCAGAGGTACAAAGAATCAAGTCTGAAGGTGATTACAAAGCTGGGAAAGCACTTGTAGAGAAATATGCTATCTACATCGATTATGACCTTCACAAAGAGGTTAAAGAGAGATATGCCCAGCTACAGCTCAAGCCCTATGGTGGTTTCATCAACCCCGACATAGTACCTGTTGAGGAGAATGGAAAAGTTGTTGACTATAAGATTGAATACTGTGACAATTTCTTGAAACAACAACTTGAATACGGCAAAAAATACTCAACTCTATAAACTTAAACTGAACTTAAACTATGACAGCTTTACTTTCTATCAGTACAATAATGTCTGAGATAGCGGGAGCCGTGTGGGGGTGGCCAATGGTAATTCTATTGTTAGGTACCCATATCTTCCTCACTATCCGTCTGAGGTTTCCTCAAAGAAAAATTTTCAAAGCGATAAAGCTGTCATTTACAAAAGATGATAAGTCGTCAGGGGATGTAAGCCAGTTTGCTGCACTGGCTACCTCTCTTGCCGCCACTATAGGTACTGGAAATATCATCGGTGTCGCTACAGCTATCTCTCTCGGGGGGCCCGGGGCCGTTTTCTGGTGCTGGATTACAGGTGTATTCGGTATTGCCACCAAATACTCTGAAGGGCTTCTTGCTGTAAAATACAGGGTAAAAACCGAGGATGGCACCATGCTGGGCGGTCCGATGTATGCGCTTGAAAGGGGATTAAAAACAAAATGGCTGGCAATCCTCTTCTGTATATTTACCGTTCTGGCAAGTTTCGGAATCGGGAACATGGTTCAAGCCAACTCAATCTCCATGATGGTTGAGAAGACAATGCACATATCCCCTCAAATCTCCGGTCTTATAATGACTGTACTTGTCGCACTTGTCATCCTTTTCGGCATCAAGGGGATTGCAAAAGTGTGCTCTTTTTTGGTCCCTTTCATGGCACTATTTTACATAATAGGGTGTCTTATTATTCTGGGGATAAATTTTGAGTATCTTGGAGAATCGATAAGACTTATCTTCAAATCGGCATTTACCCCATTGGCTGCCGGTGGAGGATTTGCAGGAGCCACCGTAATGGCTGCATGCAGATTTGGTATTTCAAGGGGACTTTTCTCAAATGAATCAGGTCTTGGCTCAGCCCCTATAGTAGCAGCTGCTGCCCAGACAAGAAACCCAGTAAGACAAGCATTGGTATCATCCACAGGTACTTTCTGGGATACAGTTGTTGTTTGTGCAATTACCGGTCTTGTTCTTGTCAGCAGCATTATTGCCCCTAATGGTATAGATGCATCCCATGGCGCCGGTCTGACAGAGGCCTCTTTTGGTGTAATCCCCGTTTTCGGTCCTATTGTCATGACTGTAGGTCTTCTCACTTTCGCATTCTCCACCATCCTCGGATGGTCTTACTATGGTGAAAGGTGTATGGAGTACCTTGGGGGAAAGAGGGTCATCAAACTTTATCGTCTTGCCTGGATTATCGCTGTATATATCGGAAGTGTAGTAAACTTGCAGCTTGTCTGGGACTTTGCAGACATAATGAACGCACTGATGGCAATCCCCAACCTGATTGTTCTGCTTCTGTTATCAGGAGTTGTGGTCAGGGAAACCAGGAAATACCTGAACAAGGATCATCTGGACGACTATGCCCCCGAAGAGTAGCCTCTGCTCTATCTAAAAGAGAGTAACGATATTTGTTGAGAACAATTTTATCGCAATTGCGAGCAAGATAATTCCGAAGAATTTTCTCAAGATAAAGATACCGCCTTGTCCCAGCACTCTCTCTGCCCACTCAATCTTTGAGAGGACAATAAAGACTACCACCATATTCAGAATGATTGCAACAATGATATTCTCAACTGCGTACTCAGCCCTGAGGGAGAGTACTGTGGTCAAAGAACCTGCACCCGCAATCAACGGAAAGATTATTGGGACAATTGTTACCGATCCTCCGGGCCCGTCATTTCTGAATATCTCCACACCAAGAACCATTTCGACAGCCAGAACAAAAATCACAAGTGCACCCGCTACCGCAAATGATGAGATATCTACTCCAAACAGTGACAGTATCGCATCCCCTAAAAAGAGAAAAATTATAAATATCAATGATGATATAATCGAAATTTTCAACGCTTCAATTTTGTTCCCCTGCTGTTTCAAACCCAAAATTACAGGGATTGAGCCTGTAATGTCAATTATGGCAAACAAGACCATAAAAGCACTTAATATCTCCTTAAAACTGAACTCCATAGCACATTTTTTAATTATTTTCAGAACAAAATTAACAAAAAGAGTTCGATTTTTTGAATTTTAAGAAAAACTTTATAACTTGCGTTAAATTTAAGTCATTAACTATTAACTATTAACACCGAATACAATGAAACAAGTTCTTGATCAAATCAACGCTCAAATTGAGGTTTTTGCAAAAAATTCAGAAGCACAACTTGTAAAAGGCAATAAAGCTGCTGGCACACGTGCAAGAAAAGCTGCTTTGGAACTAAGCAAACTTCTTAAAGAGTACAGAAAAGTATCAGTTGAATTCTCAAAACAATAATTTGACGATTACTGAAAAACTTCGAAAAGGGTGGCCACATCGGTCACCCTTATTTGTTTACCTGACAGGTATCAACACCCCTATTTTATCATCTTTTTCCCACAGCCACACCTTTCCGTTCTCTATCTTCGAACACTCAAACAAAAAAGCATACTCTTGAAGAACTCCATTATCACCTGTAACCACATTTCCAAGAATCTCTACCCCAATAGACTTAGGCAATGATTCCAGCTCAAGATGGAAGAATTCGTTTTGCATATCTGTCTGTATCCTGAATGTTCCCCTCTCCACATTTACCGACAGTTGGTGCTTCAGCGGATCATAAACAATCAGATCTCCCCCCCTGACATAACATCCCACATCACTCTTAAGGAGAAATTCTCCCTTCTCCTTGGAATCTATTTCAATCTTTCTCCCCACACAAGAAGAGAGGAGAAACAACACCGACAACAATGAATATCTAATGTAAGCCCTCTTCATCTCTTGTACCTATTTTCAATTTAGTTTGAATAACCTCTTCGCTATTATCCGACATATACCGCAAATAGACCTTCAGTGTCTGCTCTCCCTCTCCCTTCAGGACAAACTCCCCATTTTCCGACTCCTCCCCGTTCAAAATCCATTTTACAGAAGAGTATGCCTCGTGAAGATTGAAAATTTTCAATTTCAAGGTGTCTCCTTCATTATGCATCGGTTTCACCCCGTGGATATATGGATAGGGGGATGTTACATCCATAGTTTTGAATACAAAAGAGAGGGTATCCCCGGACATCCTTTCCCCTCGCTGGAATATATTGCAAGTATACCTCTCACCAGGTTCGAGAGATGAGAGCCTATACGACCTCTCTCTGGTTGTAACATTTGTAAAATTCTCACTGCCTTCACTCTTTTTCCATTGAAAAGTCCAGTCTACATCATCTTCCCTGTTGGCACTCCAGCTCACTACCGCCTCTGTCTGATAGCTCCTCACTTTTGGATTTTGAGGTATCAGAAGATATTCGTCCTTATCAAATTCAAGATTGAAAGAGACCCCCTCAGAGAGTTGTTTTATTGCAGTAAGTTTATACCCTGTACTTATCAGGTTCCAATCTATGAAATGGGGCTCAGTAAGGACTGTGAATCGGGTGACATTTTCTACCCCAGGGAAAAACACCTGTTTGATATTGGATGCATCGGAAACCGCTTCCACCAAGTCTGCACATTCATGAAGGGCATATGTATTGACAGTATTTGTCTCCCACCTCACAGATGCGGTAATCATACCGGCACTCTCTTCCGACTTGTCAATATGATATACAAGCATCCCCTCTCCTCCGATATGGCTGTCCCATTTCTCATTTCCTCTCGATTCGAACAAAAAATATTCATTTTCGTTTCTGGTTATGATCTTGTAGAATTTTTTCTGCTGTATCGGAGGAAGATTATATTTGCCAACCCCTATCTGAATCGGTTCTACCCCCAGAGACTCAAGCTCTATGGCACAAAGATAGGGGGGAGTCCTCCCTTGATTATTATAACATCCATAATCCATAAGTGACAACGATCCCCACAACCCCTTGCTCTGTCCATTCTCTTTATAATCCACATCATATAGATCCCTGAATCCCAGCAGATGTCCGAATTCATGGCAGAAAGCCCCTATCCCTGCCGGCATTTCTCCCGAATTGCCTCTCAATTCAGCACTGCAGGAGAAATTGACAATTCTGGAACCATCCAACACCACAGGATCATCTTGCAGGGAGATTGACATCGGCCAGATAGACTCCTCTGCACCACCCTCCGCTTCACTGTACCCGGCGAAGAATATATATACATAATTGTAGTCTGAAAAATTGACATCTTTGTCTGCAAGCCTGCAGGCATCCCGGAACATCTCCTCTATCCTCACATCATACTGGAGGGGATCCGTTCTCGAATTATCATTGTTTGCACCATAATATGAGAGTGGTTTCCCAAGTGTAACTACAGCAGCGACATCAAACCGCACATTTACCACCCCTTTGAGATTATCTTCAAAATACTCTTTTACTGAACCGGTAGCACCGTATTCTGAATACCCTGACCCCTTGATCATCCTCTCAAAATGGGATCTGGTATTCTCTATTGTAAAAGATATGTCGGAGAACTGTACGGGGATTACCAAGGTTGAAATATCTGTCAAAGGTCCGGTTGGTTGCTTTCTCCCGCTCCCCCCCTTTGTCTGTGGAGAGAGGGGAATTTCTGAAAGGTGGAAAAAGCCATCCACACCCCGGGCAACAACTTCACCTTTCATATTTGTCTTATATCTGAAGTTTTCATCCCCCCGTATATGGAGCAAAACAGTTGTACCATCGGGTTGGGAGCAGGCTATCGGGTATGGGTAAGCAGGGATTGCTGATGCCTCCAGCACCATTATAAATAGGAAAAATATTATTGACACCCTGCGCATTTTTTATACTTTTGCAAAAACAAACCGCAAAATAACAATTATTGGCGACTTCATCAAGAATGAAATTTTCGAATATATATATTTTTATCTCTCTTATTATTTCTTTACTCCCATGCGATAGAGTTTATGCCCAGGATGTTTCTGATGAATCTATTAAGGAGCAAGGGAAATTTGAGAATTGGATTGTACGCCAGATCGAGGAGTCTGGGATTATTGGTGGGCAAACAAAATATGTGTACAATTTCAACACAGGGGACACTATCAAAGGGAACATTCCATACAAAGCTCCCGAAGGGAATGTCTTTATCCCCACCAATGTAATGGCAAATATAATAGGCATCATCAAGACCAGCAATCAGGTCTTCCCCGAAAAGAGGGGTGACGGATATTGCGCAAGACTTGAGGTGCTGGAAGAACACGTAAAGGTAATCGGGATGATCAATCTCAAAGTTGTGGCCCAAGGGAGTGTTATCTCTGGAGAGCTCTACGAACCTATCCGTGACACCAAATCGCCATACAGCAAACTGGACTACGGAATTCCATTCACCAAAAGGCCACGTGCCCTGAAATATGACTACAAAGCAGATGTAGGGCATGAGAAAATACGTGCCACAGGGTTATCTTCCAGAAAGGAGCTCGGTATACCCGATTATGCCGACATTGTCGTTTTTCTTCAGAAAAGGTGGGAAGATGAGGATGGCAACATCTATGCAAAAAGGGTTGGAACTGCATACAAGAGGATAAAAGAGGATGTTGAAGATTGGATCAATGGAGAGGAGCTGGAGATCCGATACGGAGACATAACAAAATGGGAGGGGTACGAAGATTATATGGGGCTTCGCAATGCCAATAGTGAGATTGAGAATTTTGCAAAGAACAGCAAAGGGAAATCTGTCCCCATCCGAGAGATTGACTGGGCTCATAAAGATGAAGAGCCGACCCATATCATTTTATGGTTCTCCTCAAGCGACGGAAAGGCCTTTTATGGCGGAGTGGGAAATGTGCTCTGGATTGACAATGTGGAATTGCTTTATTGATTCTTAATAATATGAAAAGAGGATTGGTCATACTCCTGCTCCTGATCTCCATTGGGGGGAGCGGGCAGATAAAGGAGGCATTCGACTCCATTTACTTCCAGTCCGTAAATGATTCTGTTGAGAGATACATACGCAAACACCCCTCCAGATTCAAACCCAAAGAGAACAAATTCCAACCTGTACCCCTATTGACAATCGGCTACACTCAAGAAGATGGTTTTGGGGTTATAGCAGGGGTAACGGGGATATACAGACCCGGCTTTGATACCAATACCCCATACTCCCTCTTCTCTGCAATTGGATATGTCAGCACGAAAATGTCTGTTAAAGGTATATTCAACGGTTACCACTATTTGAAGTCATCCAAATCGAGAATTGAATACAAACTTCTTGCTTTCAATGATACAAGAAGATTTTGGGGGATAGGATACTCCGACCAGCCGACATCAGATCTTGGGGTATATACAGAGGGGGGTGCAGATCTCATGGTCGGTTACAGATATCTATTTACTCCATCATTTTCCGCCAAGATTTCCGTTGGTTACGAATACTACACCACATACGACTACACTTACAGTTATCTCGTTGAGAATGAAATAACATCCACAACCGGTGCAGAGGTTTCCCTAAATATCACTGCAGACACCCGAGACATAAAACACGCACCTCAAAAGGGTATATACATCGATTTCAACCAGACATATCATCCAAGGTTCTATTTTGGCAAGACACCCTACTTCAAGACATCAATTGTGGCAGACTTCTTCTTCCCTGCATGGGAGGGAAGTGTATTTGCTTTTGACCTTTGGGGGGAGGCCAACTATGGCAAAACACCTTGGTTCACCTGGACCCCTATCGGTGGAGAATCGAGGATGAGGGGGTACTATTACGGAAGGTATAGGGACAAAAACACTGCCACTGCCCAACTTGAAATCAGACAACAAATATACCAGGCACACTCTATGGTAATATGGGGCGGTTGCGGAAACACATTCCCATCACTCAAGGAGTTCAATATAAAACACACCCTGCCTACATACGGGATTGGATACAGAATGACACTTGCAGAGTTGGTTTTCCGCTTCGATTTGGGATTCGGCAATAAAAAGCAATACTCTATCCTCGTGGGGATCAACCACGCATTCTAATAACTACAAGAAAAATTTATCTACTTTAGAGACCACAGACGGATGGGCAAATACCACCACCTGGTCAAAAGGCTTGATCACTGTATCGCCATCTGCGATAAAACTCTCATTACCCCTAATATATCCACCAATAAGGGCATCTTCGGGGAAATTCAATTCACTTATCTTGCCACTTGTGATTTTGCTGTCCTGATGAACTATAAATTCAAGCACCTCTGCATCGGTTCCGTTGAGAACTTTTATCGATCTCACCTTATTTGACAAGGTAAAGCGGAATATCCTACCCGCAGTGATCAGTTTTTTGTTGATTACCGCATCCACACCCATACTCTCCGCCAATTTCATATACTCGAAGTTCTCAACCTCCGCAATCACCTTGGGAACCCCCATCTTCTTAGCTGTAAGACAAGATAAAATATTGGTCTCTGAACTCCCTGTTACAGCCACGAAAGCGTCACACAAACGGACATCCTCCTCTATCAGATTGTCCGAATCCCTACCATCCCCATTTATCACCAGTGTCCTGTCAAGTTTTTCAGAGAGATACCCTGCCCTCTCCGAATCCATCTCTATGATTTTTACCTCTTCAAGCGATTTTTCCAGTTTTGCAGCCACCATCTCGCCAATTTTTCCCCCACCTACAATCATCAGTTTCTTGACCGAAACGCTCTCTTTTCCTGAAAGTGCAAGCACCTCCTCTACCCCACGTTTCTGAGTGACCACAAAAACCATATCATTGACCTTGAACTTGGTATCCTTTCTTGGGATGATTGTCTGACCTTCCCTGGCGATTGCCACAAAACGGTAACTCAAATCCCTTCCGAGGGTAAACTCCCCGATGGTTTTCTCTGCAATAGGGGCACCATCTTCCACTTTGAAAGATATCATCTGAATTTTGCCATGTGAATAGTCCATGAATTCAGTCGTTGCCGTCTGCTTGAGAAGATTTATAATCTCATTTGCCGCAATCTTCTCGGGATAGAACATAGAATCTATTCCAAGTTCGGTAAAAAGAAGCTTATTCTCATTTGTCTGATACTCTTCATTATTGATACGCGCTGTCACCTTTTTTGCCCCGAGTTTCTTGGCAAGCAATGCACTCACAATATTGACATCCTGTTCCTGTGCAGGGCTCACCGCCACAAACAGGTCGGCACTCGGCACATTTGCCTCCATCAAGGTCTGAATAGAAGATGGATGCCCCTGTATCGTAATCAGGTCAGCATCCTCAGACACACGTTCAAGACGCTCCTGAGACTCATCAATAATCACGATATCGTGTCTCTCATTGCTTAACATCTTTGCCAGGTGGCTTCCCACCTCTCCGGCACCGGCAACAACAATTTTCATAATTCAGAGTATTAAATATGGGGACAAATATACAATAATTCCAATTAGAATATCTTACCAAGCAATTCAATCAGCAACTCCCCTTCTGTAGCGGTCCCCCCCGCATTGCTCTTGCTCTTGTAGTCACACTCCTTCAGATAGGAGATTATACGCATGGTCTTGCGGAGAGGATACCTTGAGGCGGCCTGGAGATAAGTAGCGGCACTTTTATAATACATCCCCGCTTTTGCTGCTGCATCCTGTACAGAGCACCCAGGCTGATCTATGCAATATGCCTGAATCTGTTCCAATTTCGAAAAGAAGAAGAAAAGGAATCCCAAAGTCTTGGGAAGGGGATACATTTTAGGTGACTCCCCGAAATAGTAGGCAATTTTGAACGCCTTGGGGGCATCACCGGCAGCTATTGCATTTGTCAGTTCGGTAATATTGAACTCTCTGCTCAACCCGATATTGTTCTCAACATCTACAGCTGTAATCCTTGGGGCATCCTCCTTTATAGACTTGATCAGTTTGTCCACCTCCAGTACTATCTTCCTCAAATCATTCCCTGCACACTCAAAAATAAGCAAAGCTGCATCCGGATCTATTCTTTTACCACATGAAGCGACATATTTCTCTATCCAGGATGGAACAGACGCCTCGGGTACCTTTGCCGATTCGAACACCTCTCCATATTTCTGGGCGCTCTTATAGAAAGCTGTCCTCTTGTCGGCATTTTTTCCGGTATAGCAAAGGACAAGTACCGTTGTGGGGCATGGATTCTCCAGATAAGGGATCAGCTCCTCCTGTTTCTTAAGGGACTGCCCCTCCTTTATCACCACCAGCTGTCTCTGAGCCATCATTGGGAAACGGTTGCACATTGAGACGATATCTGCGGCAGTAGTGTCTGTTGCATAGAGAACAGTCTGATTGAAATCCCTCTCAAAAGGCTCCAGGGCGTTCTCCATAATCAGATCGAGAACCCTCTCCACATAGAAAGGCTCTTCACCCATCAGAAGATAGAAATTAGAGAATCTCTGTTGGGAGATCTTCTCCTTCAAAGAGGCGAACTGCTGTAGTGTATCGGGTCCTTTTTGTTTTGCCATAGGACAAATTTACAAATTATTCTTATATTTGGAGTGGCGAAAATCAATTTGCCTTTTTTTATGCGTGAAACCATCTTTGATCCACTCAGAAAGAGGGAAGTGGCCCTTACACCCGAGGAGAGAGTGAGGCAAAATATGATTCTCTGGCTCCAGCAGGCATTAGGCTACTCCCCCGGGAGAATGATGTCTGAATATTCATTCAAATACAACGGCCTCACATATCGGGCAGATATAGTGGTTTTTGACAAAGAGGGGAATATCGAGACTCTGGTGGAGTGCAAAGCTCCGGGTGTAAAACTCGACCAGACAGTTATTGAACAGGGAATCCGATACAATATGACACTCAATGTCAAATGTATCATCTTCACAAACGGATCGACATTGTGCGCATATAAAAGGGGTGGGAACCACGAACAGTTCAAAGCTGTTACAGATTTGGTAAACTTAAGAAAATCTGAAAATTAGATGGAAAACTACAAGAAATATCTTGAGAATAAAATATTTGGTATAATCTCACAGGAGGCCCGCAACCTGGGGGTAAGAGCCTTTGTTGTGGGGGGATATGTCAGAGACTGCATCATGGGGAGGGAGTGTAACGATATCGATGTTGTGGTAGAAGGGAGTGGGGTCGATCTTGCAGAGGCTGTTGCCAAAAGGCTCAGATGCAGAGTAAGCATCTTCCGCAGATTCGGAACAGCAATGCTAAAATCCCACGGACTCGAGGTAGAATTTGTGGGGGCGAGAAAAGAGTCCTACAGGGCAGACTCCCGTAAACCTATTGTCGAAAACGGCACTCTGAGGGAAGATCAGGAGAGACGCGATTTCACCATAAATGCAATGTCATTTTCCCTTCAGGAAGATGATTTCGGAGCACTTATTGACCCTTTTGACGGAGTCGGTGATATAGGACGCAAACTTATCCGTACCCCACTTGATCCCGATACAACTTATAGTGATGACCCTTTGCGAATGATCAGGGCCATCAGGTTTGCATCCCAACTCTCATTCTCCATCCTCCCGGAATCGTTTGAATCGATCAAAAGGAACAGGGGGAGAATGTCTATCCTCTCCGCCGAGAGAATAAGCGAAGAGCTCAACAAGATACTCCTCTCTCCCAAGCCATCTGTAGGTTTCAAACTTCTCGACGAAAGCACACTTCTGGAGCTTATCCTCCCCCAACTGACCAACCTCAAAGGGGTAGAGACCGTTGACGGCAAAGGGCACAAGGATAATTTCTACCACAGTCTTGAAGTGGTCGACAATGTTGCAATTGCGATAAGGAACATGGATCCCGAAGTAAAGAAGAACAGAGAAATAGAACCTCTGTGGCTCCTTTGGGCAGCACTTCTCCACGACATTGGGAAAGCGGTCACCAAGAGATTTGAAGAGGGGACAGGCTGGACATTCCACAGTCACGAATTTGTCGGAGGGAAAATGGTTCCCGGAGTGTTCAAATATCTGAAAATGCCCCTTAATGAGAAGATGAAATATGTACAGAAACTTGTACAACTCCACCTCCGGCCAATCTCTCTTGTAGATGACATAGTGACCGACTCTGCTGTCAGAAGGCTTCTGTTTGATGCCGGCCAGGATATAGATGACCTGATGTTGCTTTGCAATGCCGACATAACTTCTAAAAACGACAGGACCGTAGCACGCCACAAGCGCAATTTCGAACTCGTAAAAGAGAAAATGGTCGAAGTCGAGAAGAAAGATGAATATCGGAACTTCAAAAACCCTATCACCGGGGATCTAGTTATGGAACTATACAAAATCCCCCCCTGCAATCTTATCGGGGAGATTAAAGAGTATGTGAAAAACGCCATCCTGGATGGCGTTATAGAGAATGACTACGATGCTGCCTACTCACTTATGGAGCAGAAGGCCGCCGAATTGGGTCTGGTTAAGAATGGAGGTTTACCCCAATAAGGTTCATAAACTCATTCCTTGTCCTTATATCTTTCAGAAAAGCCCCTGTAAATGCAGAGGTGGTGGTTACTGAGTGCTGTTTCTGTACCCCTCTGATCTGCATGCACATGTGAGATGCCTCTATAACTACCGCAACCCCCAGGGGATTAAGTGTCTCCTGTATACAATCTCTGATTTGTACAGTAAGCCTCTCCTGCACTTGCAGTCTCCTGGCAAAGCACTCCACTACCCTTGCAATCTTGCTCAATCCTGTAATGTATCCATTGGGAATATATGCCACATGCACCTTGCCGTAAAATGGGAGAAGATGGTGTTCACACATTGAGTACAACTCGATATCCTTCACTATTACCATCTGTCTGTACTCTTCTTTAAACATTGCTGAACGGAGAATTTCTCCCCCATCCTGAAAATACCCCTGGGTAAGGAATTGCATCGATTTTGCAACTCTCAAAGGTGTTTTCAACAACCCCTCTCTCTTTGGATCTTCACCCAAAAGTTCCAGAATTCTTTCGTAATGCTGAGCCAACTCTTCAGTTGTCTCCTGATCAAACTGTTCTATTTTTCTGAACGCCATCTTATTCTCAATTTTGAGCAAAAATATATAAAGTGTTGTTAAGTGCCAATTATTTGTTAATTTAGACCCTTGTAATTGAGCAGACAGGAAGAGATGGAGGATATTGAAATAATAAGGGTAGAAAATCTATATAAAAACTACCGTGCAGGGGAATTTGAGGTAAAGGTGCTGAAAGGGATTGACCTCATTGTGAAAAAGAATGAATTTGTAGCGATTATGGGCCCTTCTGGCTCCGGAAAGTCCACTCTGATGAACATCCTCGGATGTCTCGACACCCCCACATCGGGCCGATATATGCTCAATGGTGTAGATGTAAGTTCTTTTGATGATGACTCCCTTTCTGCTGTAAGGAACTCAGAGATCGGTTTTGTTTTCCAATCTTTCAACCTCCTCCCCCGATACACAGCTCTGGAAAATGTGATGCTGCCGTTGGTCTATGCCGGTTACCCTAAACAAAAGCGGTTTGAAATGGGGATAAAGGGGTTGGCAGATGTTGGCCTTTCCGACAGAATGGGGCACAAACCCGATGAACTCTCAGGAGGCCAAAGGCAGAGGGTTGCCCTTGCAAGGGCTCTGATAAACTCACCCTCAATAATTCTTGCCGATGAACCGACCGGAAACCTCGATTCGGCAACAGCAGAGGATATCATGAACCTTTTTCACAAGGTTCACAAAAGGGGAAATACAGTCATAATAGTGACCCACGAAGAGGATATTGCCCGACAGGCAGAGAGAATCATCAGAATTAAAGATGGAAAAATAGAATAATAAAAATATGAAGATTTACACTAAAACAGGAGACACCGGATCCACCTCACTATGTGGTGGGACAAGGGTGGCTAAAAATCATCCCAGAGTTGAAGCGTATGGTGATGTTGATGAATTGATCTCATATCTTGGAGTTCTAAGATGTGACATCCCCTATGCAGAAGCTGCACTTAGAAGGATCCAGGAGTGTCTAATGCTCGGTTCAGCCCACCTTGCCTCTGACGGGAAAAGAAAACTCAAAAATTTTGATCCGGAGGAGATAGCAATCCTTGAAGGGGAAATTGACCGCATGACATCTGAGATTCCCCCACAAAAGGCATTTGTTCTCCCGGCAGCACCAAGAAGTGCTTCTGTCTGTCACATAGCAAGAACAGTTTGCCGCAGGGCAGAGAGATCGTCTATCGGCATTGAAGAGAAGAGCGATGAGATACTTCTGACCATCAAGTACCTCAACAGATTATCAGACTATCTATTTACCCTCGGAAGGTACGAATGTTATAAAAATAACATTTCTGAAGATTTTTGGCTTGTATAACAATTATTTATATATCTTTGTCGCCCTTTTTCACTGGATATATAACTAAAAGTTTAATTATTAAGAGATTATGTATTGGACACTCGAACTTGCATCTAAACTTGAGGATGCACCATGGCCAGCAACAAAAGATGAGCTTATCGATTACGCAACACGTTCAGGAGCACCTCTTGAAGTGATCGAGAACCTTGAAGATTTGGATGATGACGGAGAAGTATACGACAGCATCGAAGACATCTGGCCGGACTATCCAAGCAAAGAAGACTTTTTCTTCAACGAGGATGAATACTAATAAAAAGCAACAAGGGCGATTCGGAAGGATCGCCCTTGTTGCTTAATTCTATTCAGTCACTACCCTTTTGACTCTGGCCGGAACTGAAGTATATATTTCATAAGGGATAGTGTCGAGGATTGCTGCGAGATCATTTGCTGTGGGTTTGTCTCCAAAAATGGTTACCGTATCTCCCACTTTCGCATCAACACCTGTAATATCTATCATACACATATCCATACATACATTTCCTATTGTTGGGCACAATTTGCCGTTAACCTCAAAAGATGCTGCACCTCTGCTCAAATGGCGGTTGATACCGTCAGCATATCCGACAGGGATAGTGGCAATTGTTTTCCCATCGGGGCCGAGTTTGCCATGTCTTCCATAACCCACTGTACCATCATCAGCTTTAAGCTGCTTGATCTGTACTATAGGGCATCTGTAGTAAGCAGATGGTTTCATATTCTTGTCATCCACATAGCTGATTCCATAGATACCTATCCCAAGACGGGCCATATCGTATTGATATTGAGGGTATTTTTCTGCAAACCTCTCTATTCCGGCAGAGTTGAATGCATGTCTCATCGGTTTGTATGGAATAGCGGCCAATACATCATTTGTCAATCTCTCAAACAACGCAAGCTGACCGAGGGTAAACTCATCATGTTCCGGACTATCTGCACCAGCCAGGTGGGTATAGAACGATTTTGCCTCAACTTCAGGGTGTGCAAGCAGGAACTCCTTAAGGGGAGGCAATTCATTCTCCATGAATCCAAGACGGTGCATACCAGTATCAAACTTCACATGGACCGGATATTTGCTGATCCCTTTCTCATTCAACACTTGTGCAAATCTCTCCAGAGATGCCACATTGGGCATTCCAGGTTCAAGATTGTATTCAATAACATCGGAATATAGTTCTGTCCCGGCTGTCAGGATAAGAATTGGGAGTTTGATCCCCCCTTTACGTAGTTCTACCCCCTCTTTTACAGTAGCCACCGCTATATAATCAGCTCCTGCATCCTCCATTGCCTTTGCAAATGGAACAGCTCCGTGTCCATAAGCATTAGCCTTTATAAGGATCAGCAACTTTGTTTCTGGTTTCAGTTTCGATCTGAAATAACGATAGTTATGAAGTACATTGGGGAGATGAATCTCAAGTTGTGCGTGTGGTACCATATCTATTTAAGTTTTTTATATTTGAATCTTTTTGGTTCTGTGTTTCCAAGTCTCTGTTTTTTGTTTTCTTCGTACTCAGAGTAAGTCCCTTCGAAGAAATAAACTTTAGAATCCCCCTCAAATGCAAGGATGTGGGTTGCAATTCTGTCGAGGAACCATCTGTCGTGGGATATTACCACCGCACATCCGGCAAAGTTCTCAAGACCCTCTTCGAGTGCACGGATAGTATTTACATCGACATCATTGGTCGGCTCATCGAGCAAGAGGACATTTGCCTCCTCTTTCAATGTAAGTGCAAGGTGCAATCTGTTCCTTTCACCACCACTGAGAATTCCACAAAGTTTCTCCTGATCAGCTCCGGAGAAATTGAATCTCGAAACGTAAGCCCTCGCATTGACCTCCTTATTTCCAAGTTTGACAAAATCTGAGTTGTCTGCGATGGTTTCATAAACGGTCTTGTCGGGATCGATCTGGCGGTGCTGTTGGTCCACATATGCAATTTTCACAGTTTCTCCCACTGAGAAATCACCGCTATCGGGGGTCTCAAGCCCCATAATCAGTCTGAACAATGTGGTTTTTCCTGCACCATTGGGGCCAATTACACCGACAATACCTGCAGGCGGCAATTTGAATGTAAGATTTTCATACAGAAGTTTGTCCCCATACCCTTTTGAAACACCATTTGCCTCAATAACCTTATTGCCAAGACGTGGTCCATTAGGGATAAAGATCTCCAGTTTCTCCTCTTTCTGCTTTCTATCTTCGTTGAGCATCTTTTCGTATGCCCCCAATCTTGCTTTAGACTTGGCATGACGTGCTTTGGGAGCCATACGTACCCATTCCAACTCCCTTTCAAGGGTTTTTCTCCTCTTGCTCTCCTGCTTCTCCTCCATAGCGAGTCTTGTACTCTTCTGATCAAGCCATGATGAGTAGTTTCCTTTCCATGGAATACCCTCACCCCTGTCAAGTTCAAGGATCCATCCGGCAACATTATCAAGGAAATATCTGTCGTGGGTCACTGCAATTACAGTCCCCTTATATTGTCTCAAGTGCTCCTCAAGCCATTGGATACTCTCTGTATCGAGATGGTTGGTAGGCTCGTCAAGAAGGAGGACATCCGGCTCTTTCAACAGAAGACGGCAGAGAGCCACACGGCGTCTTTCACCACCGCTGAGGTTCTTGACAAGGGCATCAGGTTCAGGACACATAAGTGCATCCATTGCCCTTTCAAGTTTGGCATCAATATCCCAACCTCCCAACTGCTCAATTTTCTCTGTAAGGACACCCTGTCGCTCGATGAGTTTGTTCATCTCACTATCACTCATCGGCTCACAGAACTTCATATTCACCTCTTCATACTCTTTAAGGACATCCATCACCTCCTGCACACCTTCACTTACCACCTCTTTGACGGTCTTAGTATCGTCAAGTTGGGGCTCCTGTTCAAGATAGCCCACACTGTAGCCAGGTGCCCAAACCACTTCTCCCTGGTACGATTTCTCGATACCTGCAATGATTTTCATCAAAGTTGACTTACCCGAACCGTTCAAACCGATAATACCGATTTTTGCACCATAGAAAAAAGAGAGATAGATATCTTTAAGAATAACCCGATTGTTGTGTGGAAGAATTTTTCCCACACCATTCATAGAGAAAATTATTTTTTCGTCAGCCATAAATATGTGTATTTCTGTATATCATACAAATATACTAATTTTTGGTGACCGGAGTATTTTTATCCCCTTTCTTTATCTCAAAATATGTCTTTCCCCTCTCACGCAGGAGAGTTCTGTTCATCATTCTGCTATTCGAAAATCCCGACATCACAGCAATGTCCTCCTGCCCATAACTCCTCTTCTCCTCACATAGACAATTCTCCATATACCACATCCTATAACCGTTGACATAACGGTTGAAATTTGTATTCCTTGAGCTGAGGGAGAGAGAAATATATGTTCTGTTTGTCCCCAACATTCTGCACATATCACCAATTGTCAATTCAGGATCAAGATATGGTCTCTCTTCCCTCATAAGTTTTTCCATTTTCTCAAAATAGGCATTGCTCCTTCTGACCACATCCTCTCTTCGCCTCCTCTTTGCCCCCATCCTTCTCTTAATTTCTTTTATCCACTTCATTTTTATCCTTTTTCTTAACACTCCTGCACCACTCTCCCGGTGTTTTTCCACCATGTAATCGGAAAGCATTCGTAAACGAAGCCCCATTCCTGAATCCGCACTTGAAACTCAACTCCTTCAGTGTCATCGACGGGTCCTCTTTGAAGAGTCTTTTCGCCTCCTGTACTCTGTAGCCGTTGACAAACTCCTTGAAGTTCTGTTCCATATTGATATTCAAAACTTTGGACAAATAGGATTTATTTGTGCAAAGCATCTGAGCAACTTTCGCTATGGTGATATCTGGGTCGAGATATGGTTTTTCATTTTCAAACAGCTCATACAACCTCTTTTTAATCTGATTACCGCCATAGTCCACCTTGTCATCCTTGAGCAATGTTGTCGGTTCTTCATTCCTGCTTGCAGAGATGCAGGAACAATTGCAATCTCTATGAAGCAACGACAGAATCTTATCTTCATTATAGAAAAAGAGGATAAAAACCCCATATACCAGAGAATTCACCGCCAGGTTGAGGAGATTTGACAAAGCAGATGGCTTGCAGCACAAGAAAAGTGCACAAATAACACTCAGCAATGCAAAAGAGAGGATATATAGGAATGAATATCCATTGCAGACAACAAGCTTCACAAAAATTACCCAGCAATTGAACACTGCTATAGAAAACAACACCAACAACCTGATGATATAGTAATGCTGCAAATGGAAAACTAACCCTGCCAACAGAAAAATGGATGCGGTTATTGCTACAACAATATAATATCTCTCCAAAATATCTACCCTCTCTACCAATCCACCCTTCTCGACAATTATAATAGAAATATAGGAGAGGTAAATATGCATCAGAAGATACATTGTCAAATAAAATTCACCTTTTGCAGCCCCATTCTGAATGGAACCTGCTACCGAAAGGGAGAAGAGTACAAATACCGCTGGAATGCCTAAAACAAGTGCCTTTCGACCAGAAAGAGATCTCCCCTTTGCAACAAGGTAAGATATGATGGTGATAATTAGAAAAACTATAGAATAGTATCCGCCAAAAAGAAAAAAAAGACGCAACACCTCGACCATAATAATAATTGCTAATTTTGATGGTTAACTTATTTGCCACCAAAATTAGCAACTATAATTATCGCAAAATCAGTTAATAATCAGACCTATAGAACTAAAAACTGATTTTTATAAAAACGTTCACTTTTTTATTTTTTTATCTTGTCAAAACCTTGACCATAGACTCCACGGACACTACCTTCCGACATAAAAGCATCTTTGTCCTCCTCCTTCACAATCTTATAGATGAAGTTCATCTCGCTCTTTCTTGCAATTACAAGGAGAACTTTCCCTGTCTTCTTGGAGAACCACCCCTGACCATCCAGGACTGTCACGCCTCTTCTCATCTCTGTTGTTATACGGTCAGCAATTGCAGCATAATTCTTTGAGAAGATAAACATCTGGATTGATTGCTTCATACCTGACAGAAGGATATCAAGTGTAGTGGCACAAACGGCTGTCACCATATAGCCGTAAATCACATTTGCAAGTTTAAGACCGATGGATGCCCCATTAGGGATGAACATTGATGAGGCTATAATCACAAGATCTATATACAAAATAATCTTTCCGGGAGAGAAGTTATAGTACTTGGTGATCATCAGAGCAATGATATCTGTACCTCCCGTACTTCCCCCTTGTGAGAAGGTTAGCGCAATACCTACTCCAGACAACGCACCACCACAAATTGCACAGAGGAACTTGCCATTGGAAATAGCTATTTCCTCAATAAACTGTGCGGGGATTATTTCGGGTAGGATTCTGAAAAATAGAGATGCCATTACTATCGCATAAATGGTCTTCACCCCAAATCCCTTACCAAGTACCTTCAGTGCGATAACAAGGAGCACCATATTTATCAGGAAATATGAGTAACTGACAGGGAAACCGGTCACATAGTAGATAAGTGCACCCATACCGGAAACTCCTCCACCGACCATTTCATAAGGGATAATGAATATATCCCATGCTGCCGTATAACACAACAGACCAAGAGTAATAATCAGATACTCCTTTGCTAATACTAAGATATTTTTGATTTTTTTGTCCATGATATTTTCCCTCCTGCTTTAATCTGGTCAAATCCCTGACCATATACACTCTGAACTTGTGATACAGAAGTGAATGCCTTTTCATCAATCTCTTTAATTGTTTTCATTACTTCTGTTAGATTATACTTCCTTACAACTACCAATAGGACTTTGGTGTCGTTCTGCGAATACCACCCTGTGGCACTTATTGCAGTCACCCCTTTATCTTTCTGATGAACAAGTGTATCTGCTATCTCCTTATACTTGTTGGAGAAGATGAGAATCTGCACAGATTGCTTGTTGCCTGTCAAAAGGAGATCTAGTGTATAGGTAAATGAGACCATCTGGATATATCCGTAAACAACATCCTGCAACCCCTTATCCGGCAAGAACAATATTGATCCGATAATCAGCAAATCGCACCACATAAATACTGTTCCTGGTGAAACCTCCCTATATTTTCCAATAATGAGAGCTACGATATCTGTTCCACCGGTACTACCCCCTTGTCTGAAAATCAGATAGATTCCGACGCCACCGATAGCACCGCCCAACAATGAGTTGATAAAGGGTTCCGATATATCCGAACTCCATGGAATCATATCGGGGAGAATCTTCAACAATATGGAAGAGAGGATGATGGAATATATGGTCTTGGCCCCAAATCCTTTTCCAAGGACAATAGTACCCATTATTACCAATGCCGCATTGATAATCAGGTATGAGAATGATACGGGTACAAAACCCCCTGTAGCATACTGTATCACAGTAGCCATACCTGTAACTCCACCTCCGGAGATACCGTTGGGTATCAAAAAAGAGGTCCAGCTCCAACAATACAGGAATGCTCCCAATGTAATGATGAAGTACTCTTTTATTACCCTTAGTCTAGAATCTTTCACCTTAAATTACAATATTTATGATTTTTGATGGAACAACAATCACCTTCTTCACCGGTGCTCCTGCAAGATATTTTGCAGTATTTTCATCTGCAAGAACTGCCGCCTCAACCTCTTTTGGAGTCAACGATTTTGAAAGGTTCAATTTGAATCTCATTTTTCCATTGAAAGAGACAGGATATTCAAATGAATCCTCGACTGTATATGCCTCTACATATTCAGGGTAAGAGGCAAAAGAGATACTCTGCTCATGTCCCAATGCCTCCCACAGCTCTTCACTTATATGAGGTGCAAATGGTGAGAGGAGGATAACAAGATTTTCAAGAACCTCTTTGCTGCAACATTTCAAATCTGAAAGTTCATTTACAGCAATCATAAATGCACTTACCGAGGTATTGAATGAGAATGACTCAATATCACTCTGCACTTTACGGATAAGTTTGTGCAGCACCTTCAATTCTGCAGGGGTTGCCTTCTGATCCTTGACAGCGTATTCGTCACCTTTGAAATATAGTCTCCAGAATTTCTTCAGGAATCTGTGAACACCATCAATACCCTTCGTATCCCAGGGTTTTGATTGTTCAAGAGGACCCAGGAACATTTCATACATTCTCAATGTATCAGCACCATACAGATTGCAGACATTGTCGGGGTTTACAACATTGAACATTGACTTACTCATCTTCTCAACAGCCCAACCGCAAATATACTCCCCATCTTCAAGGATAAACTCAGCATTTGCATAGTCCGGCATCCAATTCATGAATGCTTCAATATCAAGTTTGTCGTGATCTACGATATTTACATCAACGTGAATCTCTGTTGTATCATACTGGTCTTTCAACCCTACAGAGACAAATGTATTTGTATTCTTGATACGGTATACAAAATTTGAACGTCCCTGGATCATACCCTGGTTGATGAGCTTCTTGAACGGCTCTTTCTCACATACACATCCCAGGTCATAAAGGAATTTGTTCCAGAAACGGGAGTAGATAAGGTGCCCTGTAGCATGTTCGGTACCGCCGATATACAAATCTACATTTCTCCAATACTCATCAGCCTCCCTGCTCACAAGTGCCTCAGAGTTATGTGGATCCATATATCTCAAATAGTATGCACTACTTCCGGCAAAGCCTGGCATTGTACTGGTCTCTATAGGAAACCCTCCGAAGCTCCAATCTTTCGCACGTGCCAATGGTGGTTCACCTGCCTCTGTAGGGAGAAATTTATCTACCTCTGGAAGTTCCAGCGGAAGCTGGGATTCTTCCATAGCAACGGCAACTCCATCTTTGAAATATACAGGGAATGGCTCTCCCCAATATCTTTGTCTTGAGAAAATTGCATCTCTCAATCTGTAATTTACCTTCCTCTTACCGATTCCCATCTCCTCCACCTTGTCAATAGCAGCAGGGATAGCCTCTTTTACACTCATTCCGTTAAGGAAACCGGAATTGCACATGATACCCTCTTTGGCATCGAAGCTCTCCTGGGAAACATCACACCCTTCAATCAATGGTATAATCGGAAGATTGAAATGTTTTGCGAAAGCGTAGTCCCTGCTATCGTGTGCAGGAACCGCCATGATAGCCCCTGTACCGTAACCTGCAAGGACATATTCTGAAATCCAGACAGGGACTTTCTCCCCTGTCAATGGGTTGATTCCATATGAACCTGAGAAAACACCTGTCACCTTTTTGGTCTCAGACATTCTCTCCCTCTCTGTTTTCTTCTTGGCCATCTGCAAATACTCTTCCACTGCACCTTTCTGCTCTGGAGTGGTCAAAAGTTCCACCCATTCACTCTCTGGAGCCAGAACCATAAAAGTAACACCGAACACTGTATCTGCGCGGGTAGTAAAGATCGTCACATCATATTCCTGAGTGCCGTTTGAGACTTTGAAAATCATCTCGGCGCCCTGGGATTTACCTATCCAGTTACGCTGCATCTCTTTAAGAGAGTCTGTCCAGTCGAGATCTTCCAACTCTGTCAGCAATCTTTCAGCATATGCAGAGACACGCAACTGCCACTGTTTCATCTTCTTTTGCTCTACGGGGTGACCACCTCTGACAGAAATACCCTCTTTAACCTCATCATTGGCAAGCACTGTTCCCAAAGCGGGACACCAGTTTACAGATGTCTCACCCTGATATGCAATACGGTACTTCATCAGGATATCACTCTTGACCTTTTCATCAAAAGAGTTCCACTGTTGAGCAGAGAATATATCCACATCAGAAGATGCGGCATTTACATTCGCATTACCCTCTTTTTCGAAAATCTTTACAAGTTCAGATATTGGTTCTGCTTTCTGGGTGTTGTTATTGTACCAGTGGTCAAACATTTTCAGGAATGCCCATTGTGTCCATTTATAATAGTCGGGATCACAAGTGCGCACCTCACGTGACCAGTCATAGGAGAAGCCGATTCTGTCCATCTGCTCCCTATATCTTGCAATATTCTTTTCTGTTGTAGTTGCAGGATGTTGTCCAGTCTGAATTGCATATTGCTCTGCAGGAAGTCCGAATGCGTCATATCCCATGGGGTGAAGGACGTTGAATCCCTGCAATCTTTTGAATCTGCTATATATATCGCTGGCTATATATCCAAGTGGGTGACCTACGTGCAACCCTGCTCCCGATGGATAAGGGAACATGTCAAGTACATAGTATTTAGGTTTCTTTGAATCTATTTCCACCTTATAGGTCTGATTCTTCGACCAATAGGCTTGCCATTTCTTTTCAATGTCGAGAAAGTTGTATTCCATAATCAAGTTACATTCTATCTCGGCAAAGTTATGAAAAATAAGATTATTCTATCTCTTTTTAAGTCTAAATTCTACAGGCATTGAGTATTTGACCCTGACTTTTTCACCATTCTTCACTGCCGGCTTCCATTTGGGCGACGCTTTCACCACCCTTAACGCCTCATTGTCAAGGTCTTCATCCACACTTCTTGTCACATGCACATTTGTGACTGTACCATCTTTTTCAACTATAAAATCTACCATTACAGTCCCTTGGATCCCCATTGTGACAGCATTGTCGGGATATCTCAGATACACATAGACCCAATTTGTAAGGAAGTCACTCTCATCCCCTTTGAAGAACTGCGCAGCTTTATCGACATCATAAGGTGAATATACAACATCCTCTTCCCCCTCACCCTGTTGGGTCATCACAGGTGCCGCCACCTTTTCATCCATATTGGCCACATCCATAACAAAAGAGAAAAGATACTCACAAATCCTCTCCATTGACTCATATTCGAGCATATCAGGTGTGTCTCTGAGGGTACGGTAGTCGTTGTGCATCCCTGTTGTAAACAAGGCAACCGGAATCTCCCTCTGGTAAAAAGCGAGATAGTCAGAAGATATCATCTGTCCCGACCCGACCGATGGTCTGACAAAAGAGATATTGTCGGAGACCCTCTGTACAGCATTGGAAATATCATTATTCGGCACACAAGTGTAGTAACTGAACGGATTTTTCGGGCCACCCCTCCCCACCATATTCAAATCTATCATCAGAGAGACATCCGAGATTGGACTGAAAGCCCTGTTTACAAAGTACCACGACCCCGCCATTCCCATCTCTTTAGCCCCGAAAGCTACAAAGACCACCGATCTTCTGAAAAGGAATGACGCAGAGGCAACCCTGTCTGCGAGTTCCAGCATACATGCCACTCCGGAAGCGTTTGCATCTGCCCCTGGAAAAACCTGAAGACACTTTTTACCATCAATTGTCAGGACATTGCTCCCGATATTGTCAATATTTGCCCCCACAACAATATACTCATCCCTCAACTCTGAATCATACCCCTCCACAATGGCAACGACATTCCTGGATGTGAGAGAATCCCCATCCAGCACAATAGAGAAGTCTTGCCCCTGGCGTGAGGATAACATTTCAAGTCCGGACCCCTTCAAACGATCATAGACATACTCTGCAGCCTTTCTCTCACCATCACTTCCCGCCTTTCTCCCCTCCAGCTTCTCGGAGCTGAGATATCTGACATGTCTCTCCAGATTCTCTTCAACAGAAACATTCTGCCCCAAAAGGGGGGATACAGCACACAACGCCACGCTCAACAATAAAAACAATCTTCTCATATTACATTCTGATTTATAAAAAGAGAGCCTCACAAAAATGAGGCCCCTTTAATCAAATCCAAAAAAAACTATTTTTTATAAAATGGGGTTTTTACAACTTTAGCTTTCAAAAGTCTCTCTCTGACTTTTACATAAATTTCTGAGTCGACTTTATTGAATGGGGTAGCCACATATGCCATACCTACAGGTTTCTTCATCGATGGAGACATTGTACCTGAGGTAACCACACCTATTTCATTCCCCTCAGCATCACATACCGGATAACCATGACGTGGAACACCTCTGTCAACCAATTCAAAACCTACAAGTTTACGTTTCAACCCTTCAGCTTTCTGAGCAAGAAGATATTCTTTATCGATAAAGTCACCTTTTACATCATTGAATTTGGTTGCCCAGCCAAGACCTGCTTCAAGGGGAGAGGTTGTATCGTCAATGTCGTTACCGTAGAGGCAGAAACCCATTTCAAGACGGAGAGTATCTCTCGCTCCAAGACCGATAGGACGAATTCCGAACTCTTCACCTGCTGCGAATACAGCTTCCCAAAGTTTGTCAGCATCCTCATTTGCAACATACACTTCACATCCACCAGCTCCGGTATAACCTGTGGTAGAGAAAATTGCATCCTTAATTCCGCCGATATTGAGTTTCTTGAATGTGTAATACTCCATATCAACAACATTCTGGTCACAGATCTTCTGCATTGCTTCAAGGGCTTTAGGACCCTGGATAGCCAACTGGCAGATTTCATCAGAAGCATTGTACAACTCCTTACCTACTGTCATATTGAACTTAGGGGCATATTTGCACAAATGTTCCCAGTCCTTATCTGTATTTGCTGCATTTACAACAAGAAGATATGTAACAGAGTCAATGCAATAGACCAAAAGGTCATCTACAATACCACCCTTGCCGTTGGGAAAACATGTATATTGCACTTTTCCGGGATAGAGAACTGACACATCATTTGAGGTAACGTATTGAAGGAATGGCAAGGCATTTTCACCTTTAACCCAGATCTCACCCATGTGTGACACATCGAAAACACCTACAGAGTTTCGAACTGTATTGTGTTCTTCATTGATACCCACATATTCTACAGGCATATTATAACCTGCAAAAGGGACCATCTTTGCACCAAGGTCTATGTGTCTTTGTGTAAACGCAGTCGTTTTCATATTCTTGTATATTTGATTTTTATTTAATTATTCTTCGTGCAATTGTTGTTTCACATCATATACCCATACATCATCCGGGCAATATTCATAGCCAAGCAATTCATCAAGAATTCTCAAAGCATCCTGAAGGTTGTTTGTCGAGGCTGCAGAGACAAGTTCAAAACCATTCTTGAAACGGATGTTTCTTGGGGTATAGTTATTCTTCTCAAGGAATGCATACATCTTCTCTGCATTATTCTGAACCTTGAAACTTCCAAGAATCACATAGAAACGGTCTTTAAGGGCATTTTTCTCAGCTTCCATCTGTGCAATAAGTGCCAGTGAATCTGCTTTTGCCCTGTTGATTGAATCGAGTTGCCTCTGTTTTTTCATCTGAGCCTCAATTCTCATTCTCTCTATATCTTTTGATGTGGGTTTTCCAACAAGCGAACGGAAAAAATCACAACTTGTCAACAATGTTGCAGCTATCAGGAATAGCGAAAAAAGTCTAATAATTTTCATAGTATTTCTTAATTTATATTTGAAACAAAAGTAAGTAAATAATGTATCATAGTCAAAAAAAATGTATATTTACACCACTATTATACCTATTAATTGACAGATAATTATGAGTAAAACATTTTTTCAGAATACCTGGAACAAAATAAAAAGCATCGTATCATTGAACGAGCATATCGATATCGTCTCTGCCGAAGAGAACATCCGCAAAGGTGTCCACCTCAGCGGACCTAATGCCTACATTCTTGCATTTGCAGTCCTTATTGCATCTATCGGTCTCAATGTCAACTCAATACCTGTCATCATCGGTGCTATGCTCATATCCCCCCTCATGGGCCCTATTATCGGATTCGGATACAGTCTGGCAATCAATGACACAGATTTCCTCCGCAAATCTGCTGCCAATTTCATGTACATGGTGATAATTTCCCTCATTGCATCGACAATCTATTTTTTGATATCTCCATTGACACTTGACAATCCTACTGAACTCCTTGCCCGCACCAATCCTACTATATATGATGTTCTGATTGCTATCTTCGGTGGTCTGGCCGGAATAATTGAGATAAGCAACAAGCAGAAGGGGACAGTTTTCTCGGGTGTTGCAATTGCTACAGCATTGATGCCGCCATTGTGTACAGCGGGATTCGGACTTGCAACATGGAACCTCACCTACCTCATCGGGGCACTATATCTGTTCTTTATCAACTGCGTATTCATCTCCCTCGCCACTTTTGTGATGGTAAAATACCTGAAATACCCCGTCAAGAAGTTCGCAAATCCTGTCACACAAAGGAAAGTACACCGTACAATAAGTCTGGTCACCATAATTCTGATCATACCAAGTGTATTCTCAGCAATCATCACCATCAAGGAGAACAATTTTGATCAGGATGCAAAGCAGTTTGTCACAGCAAACAAGACTTTAAGCAAAGCATACATCTATGACTATTCCATCAACCACCACACTAAACCGCCCACACTTGAGATCTCCATTGCCGGAGAGACCCTTGACGAAGTGGAACTCGAGATGCTCAGAAAAAATGGAGAGTCTATGGGGATTCCGCGTGAACAATTGAATATCAAGCAAAACATAACTTCTGAACGTCCCGAATTCTCTGAACAGGAGGTGGTAAAGAGCATCTTCGAAAGGAACGACCAGGAAATAAAGAAGAGAGAGGAACTGATATTACAAGTACAGAAGGAGCTCAAAGCATTCAAAGACAGGGAGCTTCCGTACGAACAAATGGCAAAAGAGGTGGTGGCACAGCATCCCGAAATCACCAATTTCTCCATAGCCCGTGGAGCTTCAATCGACTCGAAAGATTACAAGCCGACAGAGCAGATTATTGTGATTATCCAGTCCGACATCGAAATTCCGGAAGAGAATATCGGGAAACTTAAGCAATGGTTATCAATCAGGCTTGATTTCCCCAATCTCCTCATAGTTCAGGACAAAACAAAAACAACAGAGGGTGAATAAAGGTCTTTTCTCTATAGTATCTGCTCTGTTGCTACCGTTGCTGCTTTCCGCTCAGGATACCATCTCGATTGCTTTTATCGGAGATGTGATGCAACATAGCAGACAACTGCAATACGCCCACAAAAAGGGGAGCGACACCCTTCTAAGTGAGTCGTATGACTACTCTTCCTATTTCAAATACACTGAGGATATTCTGTCAGATGCAGATTTTGCAGTTGCAAATATGGAGTTTGTCTGTAATCTACCCCCATTCACAGGATATCCCTCATTCTCTGCCCCCGCATCACTCGCACAGGAGTGCAAAGAGTGTGGAATTGACCTTTTCCTCTGTGCAAACAACCACATTTTCGACAAGGGGGAGGCCGGTTTCAAGAGCACTGCAGATAGTTATCAAAAGCTTGGTGTCCACTACATCGGAGTGTACCGCAACCGGGAGGAGAGGGACTCCATTTCCCCCATAATAGTCGATATAAAGGGAATCCGCACAGCATTTATAAATTTCACCTACGGGACAAATGCTGCAGCCCTCCACGCAGTAACAGAGAGGATGGATTCTGCCTATATTTGCAAAAGAATTGAAAAGGCAAAGGAGCTGGGGGCTGAAATCATCATTGCACTACCACATTGGGGGACAGAGTACTCCATCTCCCCATCCAAGACACAATACAAATGGAGAGATCTCCTCTACAGAAACGGAGTCTCCGCCATAGTAGGAAGTCATCCTCATGTTGTCCAGCCAATTGAAGAGGTAAGGGACAGAGATGGAAACTTGGAGAGGATTACCGCTTATTCTTTAGGGAACTATATCTCAAATATGAGTGCAAAGAATACCCAGATCGGCTTCCTTTTCATTCTCAAAATGACCAAGGACGAGGATGGGGTCAGATTAGTGGATGGGGAAAATATATGGCTATGGTGCAGCAGAGGTGGGAGATTTGAGACCAACTACACAACATTTCCTGTGAAGGATTTTATCGGCAGCCCCGAAAAATTCCCTATCAGGTACGAGTACGACAAAATGAAAGAGACATATAACGAATTGAGAGATATTATCAAATATGGCGAATAAAGAGAAAAACATCACACTTGAAGAGATCGATCCTATGGATATCTACGGGATAAACAACAGAGTACTTGACCGTATAAAGAGATATTTTCCTAAACTTAAAATTGTTGCCCGTGGTTCGGAGATATATCTGGATGGGACCGAAAAAGATATAGCCCTTTTTGAGGAGAGGCTCAACACCCTCATCGAGATAAGACAGAGAAAAAGGAACCTGAATGAAGATGATGTAGACCGTCTGTTCGATTATGAGAATTTCCCCGAAATAGAGAAAGAGGACCTTACCATGCCCGAAGACTCATACAATATTGTCTATGGAAACGACGGGAAGGTGGTAAAAGCACGTACACGCAATCAAAAAAGGCTCGTAGACGAATACTACAACAACGATCTTCTCTTTGCATTGGGGCCTGCCGGAACAGGCAAGACATACACAGCCATTGCACTCGCTGTAAGGGCATTGAAAAACAAAGAGGTAAAAAAACTCATCCTCACCCGCCCTGCGGTAGAAGCGGGAGAGCGTCTCGGTTTTCTCCCCGGAGATCTGAAAGACAAACTTGACCCATACCTCCAACCTCTATACGATGCCCTTCGTGACATGATTCATCCAAAGAAACTTCAGGCACTGATGGAGGAGGGGATAATCCAGATTGCCCCACTTGCCTATATGAGAGGACGCACACTTGACAGCGCTTTCGTAATTCTTGATGAAGCACAGAACACCTCTATCGGACAATTGAAGATGTTCCTGACCCGTATGGGATGCAATGCAAAATTTATAGTAACAGGGGATGCCTCGCAGATTGACCTCCCGAACAAAAGGGATTCAGGTCTTATAAGGGGGGTTGAACTGGTTAAAAATATCAAGGGGATTGCGGTGATAAACTTCGGAACCGAAGATATCGTTCGCCATCCCCTTGTAACTAAAATTGTCAAAGCGTTTGACAAGTATTCGGAAGAGTGCTGACAGGTGGTGGTTACCAACGGCCACCTGCACCGCCTCCACCAAAGCTGCCACCGCCAAAACCGCCACTGAAGCCACCACCTCCACCGAAGCTGCCTCCGCCAAAACTTCCTCCGGAAGAGCGGCCACCTCTTGAACGTGGTGTTATAATGGTAGGTCCGCTATCTCCTCCGCCAATATTCCCTGTTGATCCGCCTCCATTGCCACCTTTCTTTCCCATTTTGGAGAAAACAATGAAGAGGACAATAATTACAAGAACAACTGTAAAGAGAGACCATCCGCCACCTTCTCCACCTTCAGAGTACTCTTCAGCAGAATATTCACCAGCGATAAGGGGGCAAATAACATCCACAGCCGCAACAACGCCGCCATAAACATCACCCTCCTGGAAATGGGGAATCATCTCCCTGTTTACAACCATAGAGGCTGTTGCATCGGGAACTACCCCCTCCAATCCATACCCGACAGCGATATATACCTCTCCGTAAGAATCTTCTGTTTTAGGTTTGACAAGGATAACAATACCATTATTGAACTCTGCGTCACCAACACCCCATTGCTCACCAAGTTCAAAGGCGAACTCAGATGCATCCATTCCACCGAGGTCTGTAACTGTAACCACAATGATACGGTTGGATGTGGAATCGCTGAAAGCGACAAGGCGTTGATCAAGTTCATCTCTCTGAGATCTTGTAAAAAGGGATGCAAAATCGTGCACAGCCCCTTCTACCTCAGGTTTTGATGGAATTTGAGCCTGAGCCACCAGACTCAAGCTCAATAAAATTGCAAATAAAAGTCTCTTCATTAGAATTGAACTTCAGGAGCAACTTCTGCCCCCTCTTGTGCCTCGAAATAAGATTTCTTATCAAATCCGAACATCCCTGCCAAAATGTTGTTTGGGAACTTGCGGATAGTTGTGTTGTAACCTTTTGCTGTTTCGTTGAATTTCTTTCTCTCAACAGCAATTCTATTTTCAGTACCTTCAAGTTGTGACTGAAGTTGCAAGAAATTCTCGTTAGCCTTCAAATCGGGATAGTTCTCTGTAATAGCAAGCAATTTGCCCAATGCACTACCCAACTCACCTTGAGCCTTCTGATATTTTGCAAGAGACTCGGGGGTAAGATTCTCTGGATCTACAGTAATCTGGGTCGCTTTAGCTCTTGCGTTTACAACACCTTCAAGAGTCTGTGATTCGTGAGCAGCATAACCTTTTACAGTAGAGACAAGATTTGGAATCAGGTCCATTCTCCTCTGATATACATTTTCAACCTGAGACCAAGCGGTTGACACCTCTTCTTCAAGAGTTACCATGTTGTTGTAGGCACCTTTTACCCAGAAAAACAGGACAGCTACAACAGCCAGGACAATTACCCAGCTGGACATTTTTTTCTTCTTCATAATTCTATAATTTGAGGTTAATGAATATTTCTTTACCTATTTAGCGAGTCTTACACACCTTACAGAGGCACCAAAGTCCTCTTTGTTCACAGAGTGATAAGATACATCGGGGCTGTAATAGTAAATATACCTGTAACTCCCTTTCCCATTCTTCTCTGATGCGCTCCACCACATACCATACTCCAGCAAGTGTCTGTATCTTGTATAGTAATCGGTTGAGTTTCCGCAAGGAAGCGCATTCCATCCAACTGTGTTTTTCTTGTCAAAATTGGGGCAATATGGCCACATCTTGGTTTCATTGAACTGTGCCTCAACTGTCAGATATGGGGCCAGCCCCTCCCAATTATCGTAAAAATCATACTCTGCACCGCCACTGATTGTCTTTGCAAGATCTTCCCAGTCCTCCTCTGTCGGAATTGACCACCCTTCGGGACAAACCCCTTGAGGACCTTGTCCAAGACCACTGCCTGCAACACCTCCGGTAGCATCATTCCACGAATAAAGGTAACCGAAGATTACCCTCAACAAATCCTGGTTGTAATATGCGACGCAACTCTTCTTGTCGCCGCCCGGATTATATGCAAGATTCTCTGTCATCCACTCAAGAGAACCTATTTTTTCGTAATAATACTCCATTCCGTCTCTTGCATCGACAAAAACATGCTCACTCACCTTCAGCCCTGAGACCGATCCGTTCTCCACATCGGGGTCAAGTGCCTTCACCGTAGCTGCCCTTGTAGAGGCATAGTAGCCATCTTTCACAGCATAAGCTGTCACCTTGTACTCACCCTTTTTGTTGGGAATATTGAAAGTTGCTGATTGCGAACGCAATGTATCCCCACTACCGAGCAAATCTGGAGATATCCAATAGTACTCCACATCTGATGGCTCTTTGATACCTGTACAGTATGTCTCAATAGTAGCCCCTATGAGGCAATATTGTGGAAAATCATAAGTAATGCTCCCTGTCATGTATTTCTTTTCATCCTCTTCCTCTTTGTTGCACGATGAAAAGAGTACACCAACGGCCAAACACAATATCAGGGGATATATATACGAATACTTCATATCAGTTTTTATATTCAACTTACAAAGATGTACATTTTTTTCTAAATTTGCACTAAAATCATGCCATAAGAGATGAGAAAATTTCTCCCATATATATTTCTTGTCGCATCCATATTGTCAGGATGTAACTCCCGACAAGAATACTACCGTATCACCGGATTCGCCCAGGGGGGCACTTACAATGTCACATACTGCCCCACCGATTCTGCCGGGAATACAGTCAGAATATCTCCGCAAGAGTTGAAAGAGCTTATAGACAGCACCCTCCGGGCTATTGACAACTCCCTTTCAGGGTACAACAAAGGGTCGGTCATATCAAAGATCAACAGCAACTCCTCAGATAGTACAGATGCACTCTTTGAAGATATGTATACAATTTCCACCGCTATTTACGAAGAGACAGAGGGGAAATTTGATCCGTCGGCAGCACCCCTGTTTGATATCTGGGGATTCGGATTCAAAGAGAGGGAGACAATTTCGCAACATAAGATAGACAGCATCAAACAATTTGTCGGGATGGAAAAGGGGGAGATTAGGGATGGAAAATTTGTCAAACAGGATCCCCGTTTCAAGGTCAACTTCAACGCCATAGCACAGGGATACTCGTGTGATGTGGTTGCAAAAGAACTTGATAGACTTGGAATATGCAACTATCTGGTCGAAGTGGGGATGGAGATTTTCTGCAGAGGTCTGAACCCCTCCGGCAGCAGGTGGAATATTGGGGTTGACACCCCTGAAGACGGGAACATGGAGGCAGGAAAGGAGATTTCGCAGATTATTTCTGTATCCGATGTAGGGATTGTCACCTCCGGTAATTACCGGAAATTCTTCATTGAGGATGGTCAAAAATACTCACACACAATTGACCCCACCCTGGGTTACCCTGTAAAACACAACCTCTTGAGTGCTACAGTTATTGCCGGGAGTGCCGCTCTGGCCGACGCCTATGCCACATACTGCATGGTCATTGGCCTGGAAGGGTCAAAAGAGTTCCTCTCTTCCCGTACGGAACTGAAAGGGTACTTGATCTACAGCACCCCAGATGGAGCGATGGAGACATATTACACAGAGAATCTGAAGCAACAATTAGTAAAACAATAAAGATATGGCTGACAAAATTTCAAGAAGATCATTCCTCAAGACCGGAGCTATTGCTGCCGGAGCATTGGGGGTAGGTTTCTATGGTGGAACCCGAATCCGTTCAAACAATCCATTTGACACCATCATCAAAAACGGCACCGTATATACCGGTGACGGAAAAGCTCCGATCATTGGTGATGTAGGTATCAAAAATGGCAAAATCGCTGCAATAGGGAACCTCGGAAACTATGCAGACAACATCCTTGATGTTCATGGCCTTGCAGTTTCTCCCGGATTTATCGACATCCACACCCACACCGACACCAATCTCTTGCAGGCTCCCAAAGGGGACAGCCGTATTTTCCAAGGTGTAACCACAGATATTGGGGGCAACTGCGGAGACTCCCCATTCCCATACTCTGATGAATACTTCAGGACAAAAGAGGGGACACTGCGTTACGGATACCCCTACTGGCAAGATATTGACGGCTTCTATGATGCCCTTCGCAAAAACAAAATCGGTATCAACTACGGCTCATATACCGGTCAAGGTCAGCTTCGCTCTGCCGTTGTCGGCGATAACGCTGTGGCATGCACCGCTGCCCAGCTGGACAAGATGAAAGGGATACTTGCAGACGAAATGGATGCAGGGAGCATTGGACTCTCTTGTGGTCTTGAGTATGCACCAGGTTCATACGCCACAGATGAAGAGATTGTAGAACTTTGTAAAGTTGTTGCATCAAAAGATGGTCTTTTTGCAATCCATATGAGAAATGAGGATGACAGAGTAGAGTCCTCTGTAAAAGAGGCCATTGCTATTGCCAGGAAGTCCGGTGTACGTCTTCAGATCTCCCATCTTAAAGCACAGAATGCCAACAACTGGCACAAAGGTCCGGCTTTGCTAAAACTCATCGAAGAGGCACGCACAGAGGGTATCGATGTTGCATTTGACCGTTACCCTTATATCGCATTCTCTACCGGATTGAACTCATTCATTCCCCTCTCTGACCGTCAGGGCTCTAACGAAGAGGTCCTTGCCCGTCTTAAAGATGAGGCCCTAGCGAAGAAGATCGGAGAGTATGCAGTTTCACGTTTCAAAAGACTCGGTGGCCCTCAGAATGTGGTAGTGGTGGGATTCCAGCTCCCTGAGAATCAGAAGTTCATAGGGAAGAACCTCGAAGAGTGCAGCAAGATGACAGGTATGGATCCCTGGCCATTCGTAAGGAAAATGCTCATTGACGAGAAACTTTACCCGGATATCATCGGCTTCGCAATGACAGAGGACAATGTCAGAATGTTCCTTTCACACCCTCTTGGAATGCCTGCTTCCGATGGTAGTGTTTACTCACCCGAAGGTCCCCTTGGTGAGACAATGCCCCACCCCCGTTCTTATGGCACATTCCCCCGTTTCTTCGGCCAATATGTAAGGCAAGACAAAATTTGCGACCTTGCTACCGCTGTTCACAAATGTACAGCACTGCCCGCATCGAGACTTCACCTCAAAGAGAGAGGGCTTATCGTTCCGAATTATGCAGCTGACATCGTGGTATTCAACCCCGAGACCATCATCGACCTGTCAAGTTTCGTCGATCCCCATAAGTTCAATGCCGGTATCGAACACGTATTCGTAAATGGGGCATGGACCATAAAGAATGGTCAGCATACAGGAGAACTCAACGGTACTCTAATCTAACAATCAGACACTTACACATTTGGTCTGGTGTTTGCAACAAATAAGTGCGATAAACAATTTTTATTATGAAAATTTTTAGAGCACTTATTTTTTGTATGATAGTTTCAACACTAACAACAAAAGGACAGACAACACTCACTGCGAGTGAGTCTGACCCCATAAAGATGGGATGGATGCAGGGTTTTCCCCCTGCACAAGAGAGGGTTGTATCTATGGCGGATGGCTCATTTTTCGAATTTCCTGCATTAAGATACAGCGTGTGCAATATGCGGCTTTTCATGCCTACAAGAGAGGTCAAAAGTGCGCAGGTGGATAGATATCAGTTCAAAGAGAGAATTGACAACAATATAGACAACATAAAATTTACCCCTCTATTCGAAAGAGAAGAGATAACGTGGCGCGAAGCCCTGGACAAAGTATATACTGATGGGATAATAATTCTCCACAAAGGGGTAATTGTCTACGAAAAATACTTCGGTGCCCTAACCCCCGACGGGACCCACGCAGCAATGTCATGCAGCAAGACCCTTACAGGGACACTTGGTGCAATGCTTGTGGCAGAAGGGGTACTCGATGAAAATAAAACTGCCGGAGAGTATATCCCTGAATTGAAAAGATGTGCATTTGGAGATGCTACCATTCGGGAGCTTCTCGACATGACGACCAATATCCGATACAGCGAGGATTACAGCGACCCCAAAGCCGAAGTATGGCAATTTTCACAGGCAGGAAATGTATTCAGACCGGCAAACTATTCAGGATACAGGAATTTCTATGAATACATTGTCACTGTGAAAAAGGGGGATGGTGAACACGGGGAGAAGTTCGCCTACAAGACAATCAACACGGATGTGCTGGCCTGGGTAATCTCCCGTGTCACCGGTAAAAACATTGCTGAACTCCTTTCCGAGAAGATCTGGCAACCGATGGGTGCCCACCATGACGGTTACTATCAGGTGGATGCCTCGGGGGTCCCATTTGCCGGTGGGGGATTCAATGGAAATCTCAGGGACTATGCACTCTTCGGAGAGATGGTCCGCAACGGAGGCTATATCAACGGCAGGAAAATCATGGACAAATCTATCCTGTACGATATCGTATTGGGTGGAGATCCTGCCAAATTTGACAGCAAAAGTTACCCGAACCTCAAAGGGTGGAGTTACCGCAATATGTGGTGGGTCACCAACAACGCAAACAGGGCCTTTATGGCGAGAGGTGTTCATGGGCAGGCCATTTATGTCGATCCTGCAGCCCAAATGGTAATCGTAAGACTCGCCTCTCACCCAAAAGCTTCAAATGCAGTAAACGACCCCTATTCCCTCCCTGCATATCAGGCGATAGCCGACTATCTGATTAAAAAATAATCGGATTGACATTTAATCTTATTTATATTACCTTTGCAGGATAAAGAAGACACAAAAACTTAAAAGTAAAACTATATAAAATGGCTGATTTCAAATATGCACCTATGTTTCAGCTTGGCGAAGACAAGACTGAATACTACAAGATCCCTGGTTCAGAGCAATATGTAAGCACATCTGAATTTGAGGGAAAAGAGATTCTCAAAGTTGCTGCAGAGGGTCTTACCGTGATGTCCAACACCGCTTTCCGTGACGTATCATTTATGCTGCGCCGCGAGCACAACGAAATGGTAGCTAAGGTTCTTAACGACCCTGAGGCATCAGAGAACGACAAATATGTTGCTCTCACCTTCTTGCGCAATGCAGAAGTTGCCTGCAAAGGGAAACTCCCTTTCTGTCAGGATACAGGTACTGCCATTATCCACGGTGAAAAAGGACAACAGGTGTGGACCGGCTATTGTGATGAAGAGGCCCTTTCTCTTGGTGTTTACAAAACTTACACAGAAGAGAATCTCCGCTACTCACAAAATGCACCTCTGAATATGTACGACGAGGTCAACACCAAATGCAACCTCCCTGCACAAATTGACATCGAAGCTTGCGAAGGTGCTGAGTACCATTTCCTTTGTGTAACCAAAGGTGGTGGATCTGCCAACAAAACATATCTCTATCAGGAGACTAAAGCGATCCTTAATCCACAAACACTTGTACCATTCCTTGTTGCAAAAATGAAAACCCTTGGTACAGCTGCTTGTCCCCCTTACCACATCGCATTCGTTATCGGCGGCACATCTGCTGAAAGAAACCTTCTTACAGTAAAACTTGCTTCTTGCAAATACTACGACAATCTCCCTACAACAGGTGACGAGACCGGTCGTGCTTTCCGCGATATCGAACTCGAAAAACTTGTACTTGAAGAGGCTTACAAGATCGGTCTCGGTGCACAATTCGGTGGGAAGTACTTTGCTCACGATGTACGCATCATCCGTCTTCCACGTCACGGTGCAAGCTGTCCTGTAGGTATGGGTGTAAGCTGCTCAGCAGACCGCAACATCAAAACAAAAATCAACAAAGATGGTATCTGGATTGAGAAACTTGACGACAATCCATCAAGACTTATCCCAGAGGAACTCCGTCAGGCAGGTGAAGGTGAAGCTGTTAAAATCAACCTTGACCAACCAATGTCCGAGATCCTTAAAGAGCTTTCAAAATACCCTGTATCGACCCGTCTGAGCCTTAACGGTACTATCATCGTGGGTCGTGACATCGCTCACGCCAAGATCAAAGAGCGTCTTGACAGAGGTGAAGAGATGCCACAATATTTGAAAGATCACCCTATCTACTATGCAGGCCCTGCAAAGACCCCTGCCGGAATGCCTTGTGGCTCTATGGGCCCTACTACCGCAGGCCGTATGGACTCGTATGTAGATTTGTTCCAAAGCCATGGCGGCAGTATGATCATGCTTGCTAAGGGCAACAGAAGCCAACAGGTTACCGACGCTTGTCACAAATATGGCGGTTTCTATCTCGGCTCTATCGGCGGTCCTGCAGCAATCCTTGCTCAGAACAACATCAAGAGCATTGAATGTGTCGAATATCCAGAACTTGGAATGGAGGCTATCTGGAAAATCCAGGTTGAAAACTTCCCTGCATTCATCCTTGTTGATGACAAAGGAAACGACTTCTTCAAGAAACTCGGTCTATAAGCGACATCTGCTAAAATCTGCATAAAAAAAGAACTGACCTCGGAGTCCCGGGGTCAGTTCTGTTTTATTATACCTAAGGACAGAGAACAAGACGGAAACCGAAAGTGAAATCCCTGCCGCCTGGGTAGTTGTTGTAGCGATCTGCAGAGCGACCGTAGTCGATGCTGCGCCAAGAGCCGCCACGAAGAACGCAAAAAGTACCAGACGAT
>JAZOBN010000031.1:0-28674 GCA_045595965.1 Candidatus Coprenecus sp. | reverse complement strand
CGGATAGGAATCACCTGCAGCAGCGGCAACTTTAGCAACAGCTTGCTTGACAAGTGATTTATTGAGCGACAACTCTTTGTTGTGCTCTATTACGATATCTTGGATGTGGGTCTTATAACCCTCTTTTACAATCTCAATTTTGTGTTTGCCCGCAAGGACCTCTTTAAGTAATGGGGTTGTCCCCAGCTCTTTCCCATCAACCAGCACCTTAGAGAGTTCCGGATTACTCTCCACCACCAATGTTCCATACAGAGGAATAGGTGCTACGACTTCACGAGTCACCTGTTCCCCATCAGAAAGTTCTAACGCAATCTCCTGCTCCTGATGCCCTTCCCGTTTTACAGTAACTACATGTTGGCGAGATAGAGTGCTGACATGACCGGACCAAGTACCAACTCCCATCTTTTGACCATCGATCCATATTTCAGCTTGAAGATCTTTACACTTTAAGGTCACTGTGGCAAACTGTGGTTTGAGATTAAAGTGAACAGTCTCTCGGGCTCCGTCTCCTGAAACATTCACCTGTTGAGTATGGGGATAGTAATCGTTCCTCTGAAGTCGGACATCAACACCTCCCTCTTGGATATTTGTCCTCTATCTTGCAGGGGGTAATCCCTTTTTGTTCTCCATTGACAAAGACTGTTGCACCACTCGGAGTTGATTCTACAGATAAATAACTGTATGCTGGTTTCATGTTGACTACAACATCTTTGGTCTCACCATTCAAAACAACCTTGCCTGTATAATCGTGATAAAGGGGGTGGGTAACCTTGTAATAGTACTCTCCATAGTCAAGTCGCTTACTAAACAACTTATCTGAAAGCATCTCACTCAACTTCTCATAATTGTCCGTAAGTCCTAACGAAATTGTAGCACCTGGTTCACTGACAATGATTTTCAGAAAATTACTTGACGCCTGCACCTGATAGACTGTCTGGGCGAGGACAGATGTCTGGAATTTCAAGGTATAGACTGTAGCCTCTTTCAATTGGACAGGGATGATCGGAATATCGTTATAATCCTGACACCTGAACGAAAGGTTTTTTACCCGATAGGGGACATAGAACCATATCTGTCCATTTTCCCTCTCCTCCCTCTTGGTAACACCCAATCCTCCAACATCAAGAGTCAGAGGGTTTTTCAAGGTATTGGTAACACTAACCTTGATCAATGCACAGCTCCTGTTGTTCTGATCCTTGACAGGGCTGTAGACCCTTGCATCAAGATCGTTGGGAACCTCTTTGATCCCACCTTGAAGGGATATCTCAAGGGCTTGCCCGAAAGCAAAGACACAAGTGAACAAAAGAAGAATTGTAAAGAGTAGCTTTTTCATGATTGTCCTTCCATTAGGTATGTCTTTATAAATGCATTCAAATCTCCATCAAGAACCCCTTGGGTATCTGATGTTTCGTAACCGGTACGTAGATCCTTCACCATCTTGTAGGGGTGAAGCACATAACTTCTGATTTGAGATCCCCACTCGATCTTTTTCTTCTGTCCCTCAAGTTCTGCCTTTTTCTCCTCCCTCTTTTTGAGTTCAAGATCATATAGGTGTGATTTCAGAATTCTGAGGGCATTCTGTCTGTTGTCAAGTTGTGAACGGGTCTCGGTGTTCTCCACCACAATACCTGTGGGGATGTGTCTTACACGGACACCTGTCTCCACCTTATTCACATTTTGTCCCCCTGCACCGGACGAACGGTATGTATCCCACTCCAGATCGGAAGGGTTGATTTCGATCTCAATAGTGTCATCGACCAAAGGGTAGACAAAGACCGATGAGAAGGTTGTCTGTCTCTTCCCTTGGGCATTGAAAGGTGATATCCTCACAAGACGGTGCACCCCACTCTCAGCCTTCAGATACCCGAAAGCAAACTCCCCTTCAAACTCCATGGTGACCGATTTGATCCCCGCCTCATCACCCTCGACTACATCGGCGACCCTCACTTTGTAACCGTTTCTCTCACCCCAGCGGATATACATCCTCATGAGCATAGAGGACCAGTCATTGCTCTCTGTCCCCCCTGCACCGGAGTTGATTTTCAGTATGGCACCAAGATTATCCCCCTCTGCACCCAGCATATTCCTTGCTTCAAGATCCTCGACTTTTTCCAAAAGCAATCCATATTGCTCCTGAACATCCTCCTCAACACCCGGATCATCTTTTGCGAACTCGATAAAGACATCCAGATCGGATGACAATGAAGTTATTTCATCGAAAGCGACGACCCAGAATTTGACAGCAGACAACTCTTTAAGGAATTTCTCTGCCTCTTTGGGATCATCCCAAAAACCGGGCGCAGTGGTCTTGGCCTGTGCTTCATCTACCTCTTTTCTCTTCGAATCGAGGTCAAAGACACCTCCCCAGCGTATCAATACGCTGATGCAAATCTTTAATCTGCTCTAATGTGATCATATCGTGTTATTTCAAATTTTTTACAAACTGTGACACCTCTTCATAAGTGTATCCGCGTCCAAGGGCAAACCTGATGGTCTTCATCCTCCTGGTGTGCAGCTCCTTCTCCCTCTCCAATTCTCTCCATTTCCTCTCGATGATCTCCTCCATCCTCCCCCTTGCCTTCAGGTCATCTACCTCCTGAAGTGCCTCTTTTATATCTGCCGGAAGGATCCCTTTCAGTTTCAACTGGAACTCAATTTTTTTCATCCCCCAACCCGACAACGAGGATTTGTCCCTCGAAAAAGCGACAGCATATCTTCTGTCATCAATAAACCGCTGCTCGACCAGTTTCTCCACTATTTCATCTGCCTTCTCGCGGGATATCCCCTTTTTGAGAAGTTTCTCCCGGATATCTTTGGAACAGCACTCCCTCCTCGAGCACAACCCCTCGATCCGTGACACCACCGCCGATATATTTACAGTCCCGGAGTCCATATATCGCTATTTTCCAGCCAACATACCGCATGCGGCAAGGACATCTTCCCCCCTTGAGGCCCTGAGGGTGGTGACAATCCCGGCATCATTCAGTCTCTTCTTGAATGCCTCTATCACCGGCATAGGTGATGGAGAGAGTTCCGAATCTGGAATCTTATGGAAACGGATAAGGTTGATTCTGCACTCAAGTCCGTCAAGCATCCTCACCAGTGCATCTGCATGTCTTTTAGAGTCGTTGACCCCAGCAAACATGATATATTCAAAACTCACCCTCCGCTGTCCGGTAAAGTCGTATTGTTTTATAAGTTTGACACTCTCTTCGATAGGGAATGGTTTCTGCATAGGCATAAGGGTCAGCCTCTCCTGTGGAAATGGGTCGTGAAGGCTCACTGCCAGATGGCATTTGCACTCATCAAGATAGTTTTTGAGGGTAGGATGGACACCTATTGTGGAGAGGGTTATCCTTTTGGGACTCCAGCCGAACCCCCACTCTGCAGTCAGAATCTCTATGGTCTTCATCACTGCAGGGTAGTTGTCCAATGGCTCCCCCATCCCCATAAATACAGCATTTGTGAGGAGCTGTGCTTCATCTATCTCCATAAACTGGGAGAGAATCTGTGCCGGTGTCAGGTGGCCGTGGAATCCCTGTCTTCCTGTCATACAGAACTTACAACCCATCTTGCACCCCACTTGCGATGAGACACAGACAGTATATCGGTCATCATCGGGGATCATCACAGTCTCAACCCCCCTCTCACCTGTCATAAAAAGATATTTCTTCGTCCCGTCGGTCGATACGATTTTACCCGAATACTCCAACCTTCCCACTTCATATTCAGAAGCGAGTTTCTCCCGCGCAGATTTGGAGAGATTTGTCATCTGATCAATGGACTTTACCCTCTTTTTGTAAAGCCAGTCAGCAATCTGCTTGGCAGTAAAAGAGGGTAGCCCGAAGAGTGAAACAATATATTTCAACTCTTCCAAATTATGTCCTAATAGAGATTTCACGCCTATTATTCTGCGTAATTTTTCATTTGCTCACGAATCTTTGCTTCAATCTCCTCCATCAATTCTGGATTGTCCTGAAGCAACTGTTTCACAGCATCGCGACCTTGTGCCAGCTTTGCATCGTTGTAGCTGAACCACGAACCGCTCTTTTTGATAACCTCAAATTCAACTCCCAAATCGACAATTTCTCCGATTTTTGAGATACCCTCTCCGAAGACAATGTCAAATTCTGCCTTGCGGAATGGTGGAGCCATCTTGTTTTTAACGATTTTGGCACGGGTGCGGTTACCTGTAGCAGCCTCGCCATCCTTAAGCTGGGTAACTTTTCTCACATCGATACGGACAGATGCGTAGAATTTCAGGGCGTTACCACCGGTAGTAGTCTCGGGATTGCCGAACATCACACCGATCTTTTCACGCAGCTGGTTGATAAAGATGCAGCAGGTGTTTGTCTTTGCGATATTTGCTGTAAGTTTTCTCAACGCCTGGCTCATAAGACGTGCCTGAAGCCCCATCTTCGAGTCACCCATCTCCCCTTCGATTTCAGCCTTGGGTGTCAACGCTGCGACAGAGTCGATTACAATAATATCGATTGCCCCGCTTCTGATGAGGTTGTCCGCCACCTCGAGAGCCTGTTCTCCGTTATCTGGTTGTGAAATGAGCAATGTATCGACATTCACCCCAAGATTTTTTGCGTATGTACGGTCAAATGCGTGTTCTGCATCGATAATGGCTGCAATACCGCCATTTTTCTGAGCCTGGGCAATGGCATGGATCGCCAATGTGGTCTTACCGCTTGACTCGGGTCCGTAAATCTCAATGACACGTCCTCTGGGATACCCCCCTATTCCCAATGCGTGGTCAAGAGCAATTGAGCCCGACCCGATTGTGGAAACTTCCCACTCAGGCTGATCCCCCATCTTCATGATTGTCCCTTTTCCAAAATCCTTCTCAATCTTTGCGATTGTTGCCTGCAATGCTTTCAACTTGGCTTCATTTACCCCGGCAGCAGCCTGATTCTCTTCAATTTGTTTTCCCATAATTCTATAAAATTTTAATACGCAAATATAGTGATAATATTGCTATCTTTGCAACCGTGATTGACAGTAATACCATACAAAAAATTCTTGACACCGCCGAGATTGTCGATGTGGTGAGTGACTTCGTCTCGTTGAAGCGGAGAGGGGCCAATTTTATCGCCTGCTGCCCGTTCCACAACGAGAAAACTCCCTCATTTTCAGTATCCCCTGCAAAAGGGATCTTCAAATGCTTCGGCTGCGGCAAGGCCGGCAGTGCTATCACATTTGTAATGGAGCACGAGCAGCTCACCTATGTGGAAGCGCTCAAATATCTTGGGAAGAAATACGGAATCGAGGTGGTGGAGAAAGAGGAGACCCGGCAGGATGCGGAACAGAGGCTCCGACACGAATCACTCCTTGCAGTCTCTGAATTTGCAAGGCAATTCTATACCGACACCCTTTTCAACACAGATGCAGGGAGGGCAATAGGTCTCTCCTATTTCCACGAGGCACGCGGATTCTCCGAAGAGACCATCCGGAAATTCGGACTTGGTTTCTCCCCCGACCCAAGAAAGATGACAGGGACAACAACCCTTGCTGCAGCAGCACAGAAAGGGGGCTACAAGAGAGAATTCTTGATAGGGACAGGGCTCTGCATCGAGAGGAGTGACGGATCACTCGTTGACAAATTTTACGACAGAGTAATGTTCCCCATCCACTCCCTGAGCGGGAGGGTGATTGCGTTTGGAGGGAGGACACTCCTTTCAGACAAATCTGTCGCCAAATATGTAAACTCCCCCGAGACTGAGATCTACCACAAAAGCAACACTCTCTACGGAATTTTCCAGGCGAAATCTGCAATTGCAAGGCTCGGCAAATGTTATCTGGTGGAGGGTTACACAGATGTAATCTCCTTTCACCAGGCGGGGATAGAGAATGTTGTGGCATCTTCCGGCACATCACTTACACAAGGGCAGATCCGTCTGATCAAGAGGTTTACAGACAAAATCACCGTCCTCTACGATGGTGACCCTGCCGGGATAAAGGCATCCATAAGGGGGATAGATATGCTCCTTGAGGAGGGGCTTGAGGTGAAAGTCGCCCTTTTCCCCGATGGCCACGACCCGGACTCCTTTGCCAGAAGCCATACCCAGGATGAGATTATCGATTTTCTCAACCGAGCCGAGACCGATTTCATCCAGTTCAAATATGAACTTCTCTCCAAGGATATAGAGCGTGATCCTATCCGCAAGGCATCCTTGATCAAAGAGATTGTCAGGACAATATCAATTATCCCCGACAGGATTGTAAGGACTGTCTATATAGAGCAGACAGCCCAGAGGCTGAACATCAAACAGGAGGTACTCACATCGGAGGTGAGTAAAGCCAGAAGAGACCACATCATATCGGGAGAATTCGAAAAGAGGAAACAGCAGGAGAGGGAAGAGAGGCGCAGTGCACTTGAAGAACAGGAACCGACAATAGAGAGGGTTGACAGCAACGGTGCCCCCCTTGACAACAGATGGAAGGAGGTTCCATTCCTCGCCCCATACGAAAAAGAGATTCTTTACTATCTTGTAAAATTCGGGGAGAGTCCTATCCATTTCGAAGAGCACCAGACGGTAGGAAATACAGCTCCTGCAATGAACATTTCGGTTGCAGATTATATCTTTGCAGAGTTGCACAACGATGACCTTGAGTTCCAGAATGGACTTTTCAAGCACATTTTCGAAAAATACTTCGAATACCGTGAACAGGAGAGAGACAACAACAAGATAATCCGTCTCTTCGCTACAGGGGCCGAAGAGGATGTAACAAAATGTGTCCTTGACCTGGTATATGAAGAGTTCACGTTGAACATCAAAGAGTTCCAGAAATCTCTGATCCCTGAAGAGAAAGTTCTCGACATGTATGTTCCGAAAATAATCCTCATCTACAAAGCCAAGGTGACCGAATACACCTACAAGCTTATCATGGAGCAGCTTGGACAGGCACAGAGAGATGGGAACATAGAACTGCAAAACGAGCTGATGCAGCAGATAAAGGTGCTGATGATGGTAAAAAATCAGTTCTCCAAGGAGCTCAACCGCCTCACATAAAGAGCAATCTACGGGAAATAGTGCTATATTTGCCCCCTCAAAATTGAAAACAGAAAAAAACAGAATACAACTATGACCAAAAAGAATTTCAAACGCTATCTCATCACATCGGCACTTCCTTATGCCAATGGACCTGTACACATCGGACACCTTGCAGGGGTATATGTCCCTGCGGATATTTATGTCAGATACTTGCGAATGTGTGGCAAAGATGTTCTTTTTATCGGAGGTTCGGATGAACACGGTGTTCCAATCACCATCAAAGCAAAGAAACAGGGGTGTACCCCTCAAGATATCGTGGACCAATACCACACTTTGATCAAAGACTCTTTCCAGGAGTTCGGAATCTCTTTTGACGTTTATTCCCGCACAAGCAGCAAAACCCACCACAAGGTTGCAGCAGATTTCTTCAAGAAACTCTACGATGAAGGGAAATTTATCGAGAAAGAGAGTGAACAATATTATGATGAAGAGGCAAAGCAGTTCCTTGCAGACAGATATATCGTCGGCACTTGCCCCAAATGTGGTGCTGAGGGTGCATACGGAGACCAGTGTGAGAAATGTGGAAGCACATTGAGCCCCGAAGAGCTTGTAAACCCTCACTCATCATTGAGCGGAAATGTCCCTGTGAAGAAAAAAACCAAACACTGGTACCTTCCCCTTGACAAATACGAGCCTTGGCTGAAAGAGTGGATCCTTGAAGGGCACAAAGAGTGGAAAGTGAATGTTTACGGCCAGTGCAAATCGTGGATTGACGGCGGATTGCAACCAAGAGCGGTGAGCCGCGACCTCGACTGGGGTGTCCCTGTACCTGTTGAAGGCGCTGAGGGGAAAGTTCTATATGTGTGGTTTGATGCCCCTATCGGATATATCTCCAATACAATTGAGATCAGACCTGACGATTGGGAGACCTGGTGGAAAGATGAGGAGACAAAGATGGTTCACTTCATCGGCAAAGACAACATTGTTTTCCACTGTATCGTATTCCCTTCAATGTTGAAGGCTCACGGAGACTATATCCTACCGGAGAATGTCCCCGCAAACGAATTCCTCAACCTTGAGGGTGACAAAATATCCACCTCAAGAAACTGGGCTATCTGGCTGCACGAATATCTTCGCGACTTCCCTGACCAACAGGATGTACTCCGCTATGTTCTTTGTGCAAATGCTCCGGAGACCAAAGACAACGACTTTACCTGGAAAGATTTCCAAACCCGCAACAACTCCGAGCTTGTTGCCATTTACGGGAACTTTGTAAACAGGGCTGTCGTATTGACCCATAAATATTTTGAAGGGAAAGTGCCATCGAACCTCAAACCTGAGGAGATTGACAACAATGTCCTTGCACAAATCCCTGTTCTGAAAAAGGCAATTGAGGAGAATCTCGAGAACTACCGTTTCAGAGAGGCACTCAAAGAGGCTATGAATCTTGCCCGTCTTGGTAACAAATACCTCACAGACACTGAGCCGTGGAAAGTGGCCAAAACAGACATGGAGAGAGTAGCCTCAATCCTTAATGTCTCTTTGCAGATATGTGCCAACCTTGCATTTGCATTCGCACCATTCCTCCCCTTCTCTACTGCAAAATTGTGCAACATGCTCAACATCCCTTCAGAGAATCTCCAGTGGAGCAATTTTGCGACCGTTCTGCTCGAAGAGGGTCATCAGTTGAATCCTGCCCAATTGTTGTTCAACAAAATTGAGGATAACCAGATCGATGCCCAGCTTCAAAGACTTGAAGATATCAGGAAAAAGAATGAAGAGGCTGCTAAAGCTGCTGAAGTTGCAAAAGCACCTAAACATGCCCCTGCAAAAGATGAGTGCACATTCGACGACTTCGAAAAAATGGATATCCGCACAGCGACCGTCCTCGAAGCAGAGAGAGTTCCAAAGACAGACAAACTTCTAAAGCTCAAAATAGATACAGGTCTTGATGTCAGAACAATCGTATCGGGCATAGCAGAGTATTATACCCCCGAAGAGATGGTGGGCAAACAGATCTGCATCCTTGCCAACCTTGCACCCCGCAAAATACGTGGAATCGAGTCACAAGGGATGATTCTCATGGCAAAAGAGCTCAACGGAAAAATGCGTATTGTCACACCGGAGGAGCGTCTGGATAACGGTGCCACTATCGGATAGCTAATAAGTACATCTGATAGCAAAAGGGTATTGTGTATCCTCTGAAGTGGAGGTAGGGTAAGTTTGGCTTGGTTCCGTCGGAACAAGTTCCGACTCCATCCCTCCCACGACTTCGTCGCGGGTCCCTCCTGTTCACGAGGCCACGGGCGGCCACGCCATCCAAACTTACCCTACCTCCACTGTCGTCAATCTTCTTTTTTCACACATCTGCCACGACGCAAGAAAATCTCTGGGAAAACTCTGCGTCATGACACAATTTCACCGTAAAACACCGTTTTAATGCCACGACGCAAGAAAATCCCCGGGAAAACCATGCGTCGTGACAGAAACTAATACCAGACTTTGCTATAGGTTCGGGGTATCCTCCCGGATATACATAAATGAAAAAGGGTCACTAATCTGTCATAAGACTCTTTAGTAACCCATTTTTATTTGACAAATCATGTGGCCCTATAACAGGCCGTTACTTCTCAATAGTTCTAACTCCTCTTCTGAGTACATCAAATTTTCGAGCATAGCTGAAATATCACTCCAGAACACAACACACAGAATAGAAATGAGAACGACAACCGCTGCAACCGAAATCCCGACGATGGTCCAAACACCCCTTTTTCTCTTCTCTGGAGATTTCTCTGTCTCATTCTGAGGCTGGGCTTCTACAACTTCAGGGGTATATTCATCCACCTTGGCAACATCTCCACCGGCAAGAATGGCAGAAACCTCATCTGAAATATCCACCGAGACCTCTTCCACCGGATTCTGGTTCAACACCTTGATAGAGATCGGCTCCATTCCCATATCCTTTGCAAAGATTCCCAATTTTCTGTCTGCAACAAAAAAATAGTTGCCCTCTTTGGTACTTCTCAGATTACCGAACCCCTCCAGTTCAATATTTCTCTTCTGCTTCAGATCTTTTTTCAACTGTTTGAAAAATGCCGACAACTCCTCTTTTGCCACACCCTCTTCCAAACCCTTCTCCTTTTGATAAAGAGATAGAATAAGACCATCGTCCGATGTCTCGGATGCTTTGAAAGAGATTCTGTGATTGGGTGGAAATATTGTGGTACCGTCCTCAGAAAAATAGGCCGCTGTAACCTCTACAACGAAACTCCCCATGTCCGGAAGAGAGACTCTGTCATATTCAAGGATCAACTCCTGAAGAAATCGGGAAAGTAATTTCAGATCCATATGATGAGGGGAATTTTTTGTACTGCGTAGGGGAATCGAACCCCTATTACCGGCGTGAGAGGCCGGTTTCCTAACCATTAGAAGAACGCAGCATGTTAATCAACCGTGATTGATGGTGCAAAAGTAGTGTATTTTTCATAAACTCAAAAAAAATATAAAAAAATTTGCATAATTGTTTTCGTTTTGCTTATCTTTGCAGTCCCAAAAGGGAAATAGATAAAAATTCCTCTTTAGCTCAGTTGGTTAGAGCACCTGACTGTTAATCAGGGGGTCCTAGGTTCAAGTCCTAGAAGGGGAGCAAAAGAAAAAGCAGCACATCATTGCTGCTTTTTTCTTTTTTACAATACCTCGCCTTCTAAATTGCCGGTACTTAATTTATTATTCTGCATCTCGCTTTATTACCACAGGGGGGTGAAGTTGAGGCTTTGGTTGATAAACATATTTGGTCGCTGACACTACGGCAGCTTCACTTTCCGACTTGCGGTTCACCGAATCATATTTCACAAAATCTTCGTAATTATATTCCCAATCGGCACCATAAACCAACTTATGAATACGGTAGTAAATAGCCTCACGTGACGGGGCATTAAATCCTCCGGTATTATAGCGCATGATACTGTTCTCTGAAGGCCTCCACACTCCGGACCAATAGGTCAAACCACCCTCAAACACACCCAAACCATCATTTGCATATCTCTCATCGGTCAAGAAGTAGTTCCATCGAACTGCTGACGGATCATCTGTAAAATCTACATTTTTCCACCAGCCATAGTTTATTTGTTCAGACTTATGCTCTTGCGAAATCTCATCCGAAATATAAGGTCTGTTTTCATATGCATATTCATCTCCCAACTTTGCGAAGCCATGTCCACAAAATTCATGATGGACCACTTCAGACAAATGTTGTCCATAATCATTCATACATACATAAGAAATTGATATTCCATTACCATAATCTCCATAATCCCCCTCCAGATAGTAACATGTTCCATCATTAAGTGAACTATTCATAGCCACAATAACATGAATCTCCTCCATATCTCCTCCAACAACCTTTCGAGCATAAGATAGGACTTTCTCATGGTTTCCCCCCACGAGATTGCCTGTCCCAAAATAACAACTCAAGGCTGTAATCTCCTTTCCAGTCTCAAAACCCTCATTAGGAGATACAACTTTGACTGAATAGACATTAAAATAATCTCTATAGCTGGCATAGGGCTCTACTTGAAAAATTGACTCCATAACTAATTTCATTGCACCATCATACGAGCCATCATCAATTAATCTGTCAGAATATCCATCACCCATCAGAATGACATCTATTCCTTTCTCGACAGATGCCTTTTGCAACAAAACCACCTCTCCATCTCTTGAGTAATCAATAGATTCATACCCTTTTTCAGGAACAACATCCAACAAAGTTTCAGAAAGATAATTATCCAGTTTATTGTACGACACATCTCCATAATATCGCGAAGAGTGCATCACCACCTCTCCCTCTTTGTTCACAAGGACAACACTAGGGGTATCGTTTAGAGGGAACCAACTTCCCCACCCCGACAAATGGTAATCCGGTGGGAAAAAGTTATTCTCTTCTGTCATCACAATCACAGGCCACGCAATATCCCACTCATCTATATACTTGGTTGCCATTTCATATTCCTGATCCCGGTAAATATTAAATGAGACATAATCGACAACATTCAGACCATGATCTTTGTATTTCTCATAAATCTCCTCAAGTCTGATTAGGTCTGACACATTTATTTCAGAATCCAGGTTTGTTTGGATCAGTGCCGTATATTCATTGGACTTATACAACTCTTTAGAATCTATTTTATTCCCATTATAATCAGAAACTACAAATTCGGGTGCCGGGATATAGCAATCGTTAAAATCGTTATCTTGTAAAATCATACCCCAACAACGGCTCCATAACATTTTGTTGTCCAAAAGAGATTGTGGAATATCTCCTGACAACTTATTCTTCATAAGAATTAAATGTCTCAGACTATTTATTTGACCGATTTTTACCGGCAATCCCCCTTTCAAATTGTTATTCTGAAGATCCAGAATCTTCAATTTGTGGCAATTTGCTATTTCCACAGGAATTGATCCGACAAACCCGGCTCCAACAAGTGTCAACTGTTCGAGATTGGACAATTTTCCTATACTCTTCGGGATCTCTTTGTTTGCATTTGCCCACATAAATTCAATAATTTTCAAATTCGTACAGTTCCCAATTGACTCCGGCAAAGAGCAGTTGATATATTTTGTCAGCGAACCGGAAACCTTAAGCATTGTCAAATTTTCCAGTTGACCTATCTCTTCTGAAATTGATGTAATATTATCACACGCTATAAATTGAACTGTGGAGAGGTTCTTCAAATTACCTATACCATCGAATACATTTCCTGTAATGGATGTATAACTCATATTTATGCTTGACAGATTTTCCATATTCCCCATTTCAACAGGAATCTCTCCTGTAATATTGTTGAAGTCCAGTTCCAATGATGTAACATATTTAAGCACCCCCACATCAGCCGGAATTTCACCTTGAAGATTGTTGTTTCCGAGATGCAACATCGAAACATACCCGGTCATAGGGTTAACCTCTACACCATACCACTCTTCTAATGGCTTGTCACTGCACCAATTTTCATTATTGGTCCAATTATGACCATCCAGAGCATTGTATATTGCTATCAACGCCTGACGTTCCTGTTCCAATTGGTCTGCATCATTTACAGTTACCCCATCCTGCACAATTTTAATCTCTTCAAGCGCATTTCCTTTCGTATCTTTTATAATCACCAAAGCTTCACGAGCACTCTCTGAGGTATTCTCTGAAATAGCTACTACGATTGTGGCTGTGGAGAGACTTTTAACCTCAACCAACGAAACCCAGTCAGCAGATATTGACACATCAAATTTAATAGTTGTCTGGACTTTCAAAGAGATTTCGTGAAAATCGCAGGACAAACTATACAAATCAGTTTCAGCATTTGCAATTGATTCTACATTTTGATTTACAACAACCCGAGATGTCAGAATATTTGACTTGAATATGATGTCACACGATCTGTCATCATAACTCTCATTTGGCTTAACCGATACAGCAACTGTCGTTTCACCTGCAGGGCCACTTGCTGGATTTAATTCGCACCATTCCGAGCTCTGGGCTTCCCATGGATAATTTGTGATTATCACCACTGATGTGTCACTTCCGGAGTAGGGGGCTGTAATCTCACTTACAGAGAGGGACATTATGGGCTCTTCTTCACAAGATGTTAAAATAGACAATGCAGCAAAGAGAAACAGAAGTACAGTTTTTTTCATAGTTTATCACCTGAAATTTTTGATTTAAGATACCACGCCAATTTAGCAAAACTCTTTCGAACTTCCAAATTTTCATTGAGTTAGCCATTGCTGCTTTTTTTGTTTTTATCCTTTAGAACTGTTTCCAGAGAAGATATACAGACATCACCAGAACTACGAGAATGACGGTGATTTTAAGAAATTTCTCTCCCCATCGGATGGCCACTTTTGAGGCAACCACCCCACCTATTACATTCCCCACTGCATAAATGAGGGCCACCGGCCAATTTATCTGCCCGTGGATGGCAAAGATTACAAGTGCGACCGGTGTATAGATAACTGTCGTCAATTGTTTGATTGCATTTGAATGGGAAAGATCCTGCCCCAGGAAAAAGAATGAAGACAAGATGACAAGTATTCCGATCCCTGCATGGGTAAATCCCCCATAGATTCCGAGTATAAAGAAGAGAAAATACTTCCCGAATGTCATATTGGAGGTATAATGGAGGTTCAATCTTTTCAATACTTTTTCCTTATCCAGAAGGAGCAGCACTACAACTACCGGAAGTATTACCCCTGTCGCTATCTCCATCACCATGGGCGGAAACATCGAAGCCATCTCTGCCCCGAAAAATGCCCCCAGAGCGACCGGGATTCCCACTTTTGTCGCAAGACCGACATCCAGCAACCCCTCTCTCCTGTATATCAGTGAGTTTGTAGAGAACTGCAAAAGGACCCCCACTCTGGAAGTTGCATTTGCAATATTGATCGGCATCCCCATCGCCATAAAAAGTCCATAGGAGATAACAGTCGCCATACCGGCTACTGTGTTGACAAAACCCACAAAGGCTCCGGCCACCACCAGAATAGTGATGATAGCCGGATCCCAATATGGGGTATTCATCAAAAAATCTCCTATAGCCTGTATCATGATACAAAGTTAGAAAACAACTTTAATACCAAAATAGTATGATCTTGGTGTCGCTGGTCCATAGACATATTTTGAATCCTTATCCATCCCTACATCAAGGTCGTCCTGATATTGGTTCAATATATTTTTAATCGAGAGGAACAACTCCATCTGGGTCTTTCTGGTAATATTGAAATTATATGCCCCTCGGAATCCGAGATCTGAAAATATAGGGGTTACCTTTTCACAATCTTTCTCCACATATCCCGCATAATGCTGGAACAACATTGGACCGGTAAATACAGAGTTAAGTGAAAGTGTGACCGGTTTTACAGGATTGTAGTCCAGATTTACATACCCGTAATGGTCTGGGCTGTTGTACATAGTAGTCTGTTCCGGGACATCTTCACTCCACACAAAAGGGGTTTTGTATCTGCTCTTCTGAAATGTGTATCCCCCCTGGATGTTCAATTTGGTGCCATACGCAACTCTCGCCTCCACATTAACCCCTGCAACCCTGGCTCCATCCTCATTTACCCTCTCAAGAAGGAGATTTCCCTGGGTGTCATGCCCTATCTCAACAAGTGCAAATACATTTTCCAGATCGGTATAGAACCCCTCGACGAGAAAATTCAACTGCCAGCTCCCAATCTGCTTCCAATAATCAAAAGATAGATTCACACTGTTGGAGTACTCTGGAATAAGATCGGGAGAGATCTGAATCAGGGAGACCTCTCCACCCACAGCCCCCACGTGCAAGTCCTCATCATAAACTTGTGGAGCTCGGTATCCCCTGGCATAAGATGCCCTCAGGGTGATATCTTTTGCTGGTGCATATCTAAGGGTTATTCTGGGAGAGATAATAGGATTTTTAATCATTGAGTGCTTGTCTGCCCTCACACCCACCAAAACTCCGTATCTGACATTCTTCCACTCATTCTGGGCATAAACGCCCCCCACATGTGTTTTCTGGACAATCTCCCTGTTGTAACCGATCATCACATCGTGCAGCTTGTCATAGGTGTAATCAAATCCTGCTGTAAACACTGCCGGTAATCTTCTGTTCTTGAAGTCATGAATCCACTGTCCACCTGCATTCAAGGTATAATCAGTAGTTTTCCCATAAGCATTCGGATTCTTATCTGTGCCGAAATATGAATTTCTCCCGATATGCTGCATTGAAACATAGATACTCCCCGAATTTTTCTCATTCTTAGAGGCAATATCGTATGTCAGCCCACCTCCATTTATCTGATGTTCAAGTTGCTCTGCAAGATTTGATTCATGAGCAGGGATATCCAGGCTGTCTCCACCCCTTCTGTATTCGTGGATATGGTGATATTCAAAAGTAAGTTTTTGTCTATCGGTTATCTTGTGGAAGGCACGTGTTCCTACAGTCTCACTTCTGAGTTTAGGGATATCAGTAAAACCGTCATTATTGTAATCATACCCATCCCTGCTCCTTATCATCGAGAAGAGATAAGCCCCTGTACGTCCATCACCGGATATGAATGAACCGTTCAGGGAGGTATTTGCATCAAGAGATTTTCCCCCTATCAATCCTGTCTGGTTGGATAGTTGGAGAAGTGATGAGGTAGGTTCTTTGGTTATGATATTTACAGTCCCCCCGATGGCATTTGAACCAAAAAGGGCAGAACCTCCCCCTCTGACCACCTCTACCCTTTCAATCATCGATGCAGGGAGCTGCTCAAGGCCATAGACCATCCCCAACGAACTGAATATTGCCCTGCTGTCGAGAAGCACTTGGGAATACTGTCCCGACAACCCGTTGATCCTCAATTGGGGGACACCACAGTTTCCACAATCGTATTCAACCCTGAGACCAGGCTGGAAATTCAATATCTCAGCAGGTGTCACAGATGATGTGGTCTCAAACTTTTTTGGGGTGACAAGGTTGACTATATTTCCTGTCTCCCTTTTCTTGGTGGCATATCTGTTCCCTGTCACTACCACCTCTTCAAGCATCTGTTCATCTGGCATCATAGAAAAATGAAGGACATAGGTATCTGCTTTTGAAATGGTAATAGTCTGTATATCTTCCTGATACCCGACGAGTGAAGCTTTTAGGGTATGTGTTCCCTGTGGCATATTGGTCAACATAAAATGTCCCGATTCATCACTGGTCGTATAATACTCACCACCATTTACCACTACTGTTACAAAAGGGATATGTTCACCTGTTTTTTTATCTATCATGTGCCCGGTGATATTGGCATCTGTCTTTTGTCCGAATATATAAGAAGATGTTGCTGCAAATATGAGCAACATCGCAAGTATTTTTTTCATTATTGCGATTCAATTTGTTGATAATTAAGAGATATAAGTGGCCTAATAGCCAATAGATACAAATCAACAAACCGCAGGAGGGGCCCTCAAGAGTGATGAATCCTCAGGGGAAAATATTTTTATCTCTTCCTTGCAAATGGAGAGTGTACGACATATCCTGCAGGGCTCCAAGAGATAAAGAGCCATAAAGGAGAGTGACACCAAACCCAAAGAGAGAAGTGAAATTGTCTGGTACTCACTTCCACTATGTGAGTGTGAAGCCCCCGTATAGGGGTGGGAGTGGGTAATAATCTCACTATCTACCACGTGAGTGTGGTAGAACAAATTGGATATGCTCCACAAAGAGAGGAAGAGCACCAGCATAAGTGATGCAAAACCTCTCCTCTTAATATCTCCACTTTTAATTTTCACCTTTCAAATGTACAATTATTCTCTAAATGGACAACTCCAGCCACCTCATCTCAAGCTCATCAAGACGGGAAATCACCTCCCCTATCCTCACAGAAGCACTCTGAAGAGCATCTCCGGACAATTGTCCCGAAGACAATGACTCTTCAAGGCTATTTCTCTCCGAAGTGAGGCTATCCATCTCTGTCTCAATCTGCTCCAGTTCCTTTTGCTCCTTGTAGGTGAGCCTCTTTTTGGGGTTATCGTTTACCTTTCTGGTGACCTCTGAAGCAGGCTTCTCCTTCTTCTTGGGAGTTTCAAAATCAGACGCCCCCCTCATATCTTTCACATACTGCCTCCACTCACTGCATTTCCCCACATAATCCTTAACCTTTCCCTCCCCCTGGAATATAAAAATATGGTCTGCAAGCTTATCCAGGAAGAATCTGTCGTGAGAGACAATCAGCAGCGATCCGGGGAAATCCTGAAGGTACTCTTCCAGCACATTCAAGGTCATTATATCCAGATCATTGGTGGGCTCATCAAGAATAAGGAAATTGGGGTTACGCATCAGTACTGTCAGAAGATAGAGTCTCCTTTTTTCTCCCCCTGAAAGTTTCTCCACCTTCGTATAATGCATGTGTGGAGGGAAAAGAAAATAGTTGAGGAATGTACTTACCGGTACCCTCTCCCCATTTGCCAAAGCTACCGTCTCCGCCACATCATGGACAACATCAAATACCGTCTGATCAGGTTTGAAATCTATCCCCGCCTGCGAATAGTAACCAATTGAAAGGGTCTCACCCAACTCAATAACCCCGGAGAAAGGGGGCAGATTTCCCATCATAAGGTTCAGGAAAGTACTCTTCCCGACCCCATTGTTCCCCACAATACCCACCTTCTCGAATCTCGCAAAATTGTATGTAAAATCTTCCAGCATACAGCGGCTGCCATAATAGAACGAGAGATTTTTGCAGTTGATGATCTTCTTTCCAAGGCGAGATGTCTGAACATTGATATTGAGTTTCCTCTCTTCTGCTCTCCCTACTGCCCTCTCTTTCAAATCATAGAAGGCATCGATCCTGTATTTTGCCTTTCCTGTCCTTGCACATGGGGTGCTTCGTATCCATTCAAGTTCCCTGCGGAGGAGATTTTTTGCTTTGCTCACCTCTGCTGCCGAATTTGCCAGACGCTCCTCCCTCTTTTCGAGAAAATATGAGTAGTTCCCTTTATATGTATAGAGCATCCCGCCATCAAGCTCCAGAATGGTATTGCAAACACGATCCAGAAAATATCTGTCGTGAGTCACCATAAATAGAGTGCAACGGGACTTTTTAAGATAATCTTCGAGAAATTCGATGATATCCATATCAAGATGGTTGGTCGGCTCATCAAGAATCAGGAAATCTGCATTACGGAGCAACAGCCCGGCAATTGCCACCCTCTTCACCTCTCCGCCGGAGAGCTGGGACATCTTCTTGTCCAGTTCAGGAAGTTTCAATGAGGTGAGAATCTGTTTTATCTTCTGGTCATAACTCCACCCATCTGCGCTATCCATCGCGTTTATCGCCCTCTCAAGCCTCTTTTTATCATCAGCCAACAGCGCCTCTTCGTACTCCTGCACCACTTTGTAAAGGTTTTCTGTCTTCTGGAAGACCTCATCAAAAATGGTATTCTCCGGGTTGAAAATATAGTCCTGCTCCAGAAAGGCAATAGTGATATCCTTCATGAATTTCACCTCTCCGCCTCTGTCTGAAGAGTCTTTCCCTGCCAGAATTGAGAGGAGGGAACTCTTTCCTGTACCGTTTGGGGCAATAAGGGCTATTTTGTCCCCTTCATTGATATTGAAACTTATCTTTTCAAAAAGGACTTTTGCCCCATAGGACTTGCTTATATTCTCTACTTGTAGGTAACTTGCCATTTCGGCGTCAAATTTAGGACAAAAAATTATATATTTGTAATTGGGAAAGAATTGGATTAAAAATTAAAATATGAAAAAGTCACTATTACTAATTGCATGTGCCATCATAGGGAGCACAACAATGTACGGTCAACGTCTTAGAGACTATGGCGTAAATTATGGTATTTTCAAGACTGGCGAGTACAATGCCATCACCGATGTAAAAGGAGTAAAAGTGGGTCACACCACTATTATTGAGGGCACCGATGTCCGCACCGGAGTTACAGCCATCATCCCACACGAAGGGAACATTTTCCAGAACAAAGTCCCTGCAGCTGTATATGTCGGAAATGGTTTCGGGAAACTTGCCGGGACAACACAGGTTATGGAACTTGGCAACATGGAGACCCCTATAATCCTTACCAACACCCTATCTGTAGCTGCCGGCCTTGAAGGGTTGATCGACTACACACTTGCACAGCCGGGCAATGAAAATGTCAGATCTGTAAATGGAGTTGTAGGTGAGACCAACGACGGTGGTCTGAACGATATCCGAGGCCGACATGTCAAGAAACAGCACGTACTTGACGCCATTGCAAATGCCTCTTCCGGCCCGGTTGCTGAAGGAAATGTGGGTGCCGGGACAGGAACCGTATGCTTCGGGTTCAAAGGTGGAATCGGAACATCTTCGAGAGTTCTTCCTACCAGATACGGAAGTTACACAGTAGGGGTCATAGTACAGAGCAACTACGGAGGGGTATTGGAGATTGCTGGCGTTCCTGTGGGACAACTGCTTGACAAATACAGTTTCAGAGATGCTGTACTTCAGGATGTTGACGGCTCTTGCATGATGATTATCGCTACAGACGCACCTCTTGACAGCAGAAACCTCGAAAGACTTGCAAAAAGGGTAATGATGGGTCTTGCCAAAACCGGCGGTATCGCTTCCAACGGAAGTGGCGACTATGTTCTTGCATTCTCCACATACGAAGGGAACCTCATCAGCACCAAGACAAAATTCTACACCCCTACACTTATGCACAACGACGATATGTCACCCCTTTTCAATGCAGCAATCGAAGCTACAGCAGAGGCCCTCTGGAACTCACTTTTCGCTGCTGAAACAATGACAGGATACAATGGATATACAGTCAATGAACTGCCAGAAAAAGAGGTGGCAAAACTTTTGCAAAAACGACAAATCAAGAAATAGGTTTAATAAAACAATAAAATGAAAAAGTTATTTTTCTCGCTACTTGCCCTCATTTTCAGTGCGAGTATAGCATTCGGTCAGATAGCCGATCCCAATGCCCCTCTTCAGAATGACCCTTCTGTAAGATTCGGCAAACTTGACAACGGGCTCACTTATTACATCCAGCACAACGAAAAACCTGCTGACAGGGCAGAGTTCTACCTGGTGACCAATGTAGGTGCCATCCAAGAGACAAAAGCACAGGATGGACTTGCCCACTTCCTTGAACATATGGCTCTCAACGGAACCAAGAACCTCCCTGGCAAAATGATGCTTGAATACTTTCAGAAACAAGGTGTTGAATTTGGAAGAAATATAAATGCCGGCACAGGTGTGGAGTACACCATGTATATGCTGAACAACATCCCTGTAACACGTCAGGGTATCGTCGATACAGCGATGCTCATTATGCACGACTATTCAGGCTTCGTAACCAACGACCCTGCCGAAGTGGAGAAAGAGCGTGGAGTAATCGTTGAGGAGTGGAGAACCCGCCGCACTGCAGATTGGAGAATGCACGAAAAAGAGCTTCCATATCTATATGGTGACTCAAAATATGCAGAATGTACCCTTATCGGAAGCAAAGAGAATCTTGAAACATTTGACCCTATTGAGATTAAAAAGTTCTATGAGACCTGGTACAGACCAGACCTCCAGGCTGTGATTGTAGTGGGTGACATCGATGTGGATGCTATCGAAGCCCAGCTCAAGACCCTCTTCGCAGACATTCCTGCACGCGAAAATCCGGAGCCAAAAATCATGCACCAGATTCCAGACAACGATACCCCTATTGTAGGGGTCATTACCGACCCTGAAGCAACCAACACCCAGATTCAGGTATATTTCAAAGAGGATATCGTCCCTATGGAGTTCAGGTCATTCGGTTCTATATATCTGAGCCAGCTTCTTCAGAACATTATTTCGGGTGTGATCAACGAAAGACTTGATGATATCTCAAAGAGGGGAGATGCCCCTTTCCTTTATGCGTTTATGAGATATGGACAGATGACACAGACAAAAGATGCTTTCCAAGGTGGACTTGCCTGCAAAGAGGGTGAAGGGGTGAATGCATTTGCTGCACTTATGACCGAGCTTGAAAAGGTGAAACGCTACGGTTTTACAGAAGGTGAATACGAAAGGGCCAAGACCAATCTTCTCCGCCAGCTGGAGATGGCTAAAGACAACGCCTCTACCCGTCAGAACGCAGAACTTGTAAATCCACTTATGATCAACTTCCTGTTCGGCTACCCATATATGGATCCTGCTTACGAATACGAAGTGGCTCAGGGATATCTCAATCTTCTCCCACTTGCACAGATAAATGCAATGATGCCCCAGTTGTTCAATTTCTCAAAGAATGCTGTGGTAATATACAAAGCACCTGAGAAAGAGGGGCTTGTTCATCCAACAGAAGAGCAACTTGCAGAGGTTATCTCCGCTGTCGCTGCAGCTGAAATAGAAGCACCTGCAGAAGAGAGTGTTATGGAACCCCTTGTAGATGCTGCTTCACTTGCCGGCTCTACTGTGAAGAAAGAATATGCAGGTCCATACAACTCTATCGTATGGGAACTGAGCAACGGAATAAAAGTGGTAGTCAAACCTACAGACTTCAACAAAGAGGAGGTTTTGTTCAATATCTCCAATTTCGGTGGCCGCTCACTTATAGCAACTGAGGATCTCCCCTCATTTGAAAGCAATGTTTTCATGTTGTACACTTCAAGTGCCGGTATCTCGAAATTCCCTGCTGCAACTTTGCAGAAGATGCTTACCGGCAAAATGGTGAGTGTAGGTCCATTCATTGACCCATACACACAAGGTGTTGATGGCAGCTGCTCACCCAAAGATTTCGAGACACTTCTTCAGTTGGCATACTTGTACTATACTGCACCACGATTCGTGGAAGAGGAGTTTGCTGCAAGTATGAACCAGCTCAAGGCTGTTGTCCCCAACCTGGTAAAACAGCCCAACTTCAAACTTCAGACCGAGCTTAACAAAGTTATCTATGGAGATAACCCAAGACGCTTTATAATCAGCCCTGAAATGCTTGATAAAGTGAGTGTTCCAACTATTGAAAGGGTCTATAAATCGCTCTTCTCAAATGCAGCCGGATCGGTAGTAAGGATTGTAGGTAATGTAAACCCTGAAGACATAAAACCTCTTGTAGAAAAATATATCGGATCGATCCCCACAGGGAAAAAGGCTCCCAAATGGGTAAATACAAAAGAGGATCTTGTCAAAGGTCAAATCCATTACCATTTCGACACCGAGATGACCACGCCTAAATCGACTGTAGTACTTGTCGCCTCTGCAAATATGAAGAATACCTTGGAAAATACAGTTACAGCTTCTGCTGTCAACTATATCCTTGACCTTATCTACACAGAGACTATCCGTGAAGAGGAGGGTGGTACATACGGAGTATCTTCATACGGCACTATCTCAGAGCTTCCCAAGAACCAGTATGTTCTTCAAATTGCATTCGATACCGACCCTGAAAAGGCTCATAAACTTATCGAACTTGCACATGCCGGGCTGAATTCTCTGGCAGAAAACGGACCTTCAGAAGATTTTCTTGCAAAAGCAAAAGAGAACTTCTTGAAAAACATCCCCGAGAATCAAATCTCCAACAACTACTGGAAAGGTCAGCTTGGAGATTACTACAGATACGGCAAAGACTTTGACACTGGATATGAAAGGGCAGTAAAAGCACTTACCGCAGATCAGATTCAGGAATTTGTCAAAAAAGTACTTTCTCAGGAGAACTTCATTGAGTTCATAATGAGACCTAAGAAATAACAGCAATATAATTATCACTACGAAGAGAGGCTGACAAAAGTCAGTCTCTTTTTCTTTTGCATCCCACAATCTCCCAATGTAGCGTGGGTATTTTAAGATTTTTTCCTCTATCTTTGTGTTGTATGTCCAAAACAGCGGTCGTCATATTGAACTGGAACGGGAAAGGATTTCTGGAGAAATTCCTCCCCTCTTTGATGCAGCACACGCCAAAAGAGCTGGGCAGCATCATTGTAGCAGACAACGGCTCCACCGACGGATCTTTGGCATTTCTCCAAGAGCAATACCCATCCGTCTGTACCGTATCCCTGAGTAAAAACTACGGTTTCACCGGAGGGTATAATCGTGCATTTGCAGAGATCTCTGCCCACCCTCAGACCTACGGAGAGTTTGACTATTACCTTCTGCTGAACTCAGATGTGGAGGTGACCCCCCATTGGTTAAGGGAGCTGACATCATTTATGGAGAGTCACCCCGAGGCTGGAATATGTTCACCAAAGGTTTTGTCCTATGACCGCCCCCAATATTTCGAACACGCAGGGGCATGTGGCGGGATGATAGACAGGTTCTATTTCCCTTATTGCCGTGGCCGTATTCTGTCAAAAATAGAAAAGGATATGGGACAATACGACACACCTGTTGAGATTTTCTGGGCATCGGGAACATCATTCATGATCCGCACCGGACTGTGGCATCGTCTTGGAGGACTTGACGAAAGTTTCTTCGCGCACATGGAGGAGATTGATTTGTGCTGGAGGGCAAAGCTTTCCGGTGTGCAAGTGTGGGTAGTACCCTCTTCGAGTATTTACCACGTAGGTGGGGGTACACTTCCCAACAACTCTCCCCGCAAACTATACCTGAATTTCCGGAACAATCTGCTGATGATGGAAAAGAATCTGCCTGACAAATCGAGGAAGAGAATCATCTTTACCAGAATGTGCATTGACGGTGCTGCCGCCATTGCCTATCTACTGACAGGAAAAGTCGATTATTTCAAATCAGTGATCCGTGCCCATAGAGATTACAGAAAAATGGCAAAGAGTGTGATATACACCCCACAGCTTACCCCTGTTTCCCGCCCAAAAGGGTCAGTGTTTTTTTGCACTTCTCTCCGACAAATATGATAACCGCCAATAGAAGAAGATTATAAATAATGGTCAATGGCCAATTGACCTTGTGATTCAAATCTCTATACGGGGATTCCCCTTCAGAGTAGCGGGCAAATGCATTTGTATAGATTACTACTCCATCGTCATAGCGTGCTGTAAAGCGGATATATGGCTCATCTTTCTGCATCACATATTCAACTCGGGCACTTCCGGTTACAGATCTCCTGACCTCACCATTTTGTGATATTGCCTCTATCGATCTGGCCGGGCGGCTCAAGGTCAGGAAGAGGGTATCACCACGCAAACCTACATTTACAACCTTCGGTAACGAGTCGGCTGGAAATCCTGCTGGTGTCCGCATAGAGTAAAAATCGCCGGCAAGGAGTGCTTCTTTCACATCAAAATACTCTGCTGAAGGGGTATTTATCCATGTAGACCTTCTGGCTATCCGTTCCGGGTTCTTGGAATCGTGATTATCATCCGACAATACATTGTGTGAATATCTCCCTGCAGAGAGGGCCTCATCCCAGAGATGAAGATATGTCCCTTCGCCACCATCTCTCTCTTGGAAACCAGAATCCCCCTCAATAAGTCTGTAACCTGAAAGACGTTCCATTGTTCTGGAGGTAATTCCGATTGTCCTGTCGGGGTGATTGAATACTACAAAATCTCCATGCTTTCGGGCAAGATTCATTTTGTACTGTTTGTGGGAATCGAAAAATGGGATGAGAATATCATATTTCTGGACAGAGTGGGCTCCAAAGACATTATTGTGAAATTTGAAAAGATTGTAGCCATGTTCATACCCATATAGGTCCAACCTCTCGTCATAGGGGTGCTCTGTCAATGCATTATGATTGGTAAATGCGACAATATCATATCCCAGAGCAGCATAATCATCGTAAACCACATCGGGATAGTATGGGCATTCATTTATCCCTTTGTCAACCTTTGTATGTGTATGAAAAGTGGCACGTCTGTATATGGCCCCGGAATCTGACCCTGCATAGGGGTTATATATTTTATCCCCGGAAAATGGAGCAGGCTCTTCCCAATTGTAGATTGGAGAGATACTGAATAAGGCGAGGATAATTACAACAGATGCTGCAAAAATCTTTATGCACTGTCCTATCTTCTTTATGAACATTATAATTTTCATCTTGACAAAGATAGAAAAAAAACCTATCTTTGAGGTTACCAAAACTAAACTTGAGGATTATGAAAACCAGATCTTATATTCTGGTCGTCTTACTTAGCATCTTTACCTATCTGAGTGTAAATGCAGAGAATCACATTCACACCCAGATCTTGAAAAAGCTGCATCAATATGAGACCTCCAAGCCGGAATCGGTGCCACATATCGCCAACAAGCTTATGGACCTTTTTGCAGAAGTTGGTCTGGTATCTGAAATTATCCCCTTCTCCCCAACTACCGGAGACTCTATCATATCCCAACAGGTATACTATTGGGCTGCAGAATATTTCTATGAAATTCAAAAATACAAGGATGCTTTGCACTATGGTTTGAAGGGTGCTCCGTTTTGCAAAAACTCCGACTTCGAAGCTGATTGCTTCAATATAATTTCTCTTGCAAGTTTCAGAATATCAGATTATGAAACTGCAATAAAATATGCCAAATTGTGCTACGAACTTGATGAAAAGAGTGGGGATTATGATCTGATGAGTTCTTCCCTCAACACCATTGCAGGGATATATCTTGGTGCAAATCTCCCTCAAGAGGGGGAAAAATATATCCTTAAAGCATTGGAAGCTGCCGCACACACTGATAATCCCAAAAGGAGATCTGTCATTCACGGTATGGCATCAGAGATATTCCATGCCCAGGGAAAAGAGAAAGAGGCACTTGAACACATCGAAGAGGCTTGTCTTATCGAGGAGAAATTGGGAAGAGAGGAGAAACTTTTGGTGCGTCTTGTCCAGAAAGCATCGGTACTTGTAGGGTGCAACAGGTGGAATGAGGCTGAGCACATTCTGGAGAAGATCATCCCTGATCTTGAAAAATCAGGCAACATACAGTCATTAGGTATAGCGTGCAATAAGATGGGAGTAGCACTTCTGGAACAAGGAGAAGAGGTTGAGGCTTTGCAATATTTCAAAAAAGGTGCTGCAATTTTTTCTCAAACAGGTGATCTGAGAAATGAAATGCACTCCAGAAAGGGGCTGTATGAGAGTTATTGGAAAATCTCTCCAGACAGTGCAAAGATTGAACTTGAAAAATTCAACTCACTGAAAGATTCCCTATACAACAGCGCATCTGCCGAATCCCTTGCCAGATATAATGCTGAATTTGAGTCCATGTGGCTGAAAGTGGAGAACTCACGCCAAAAAAAGATCATTTGCTATCTTATACTCTTCTCCCTTCTCCTGGTCGCTGTATTGGCTTCGATTTACTGCTACAGGAGATTCTTCATCAAATTAAAAGACAACAGATTGGTCTCTCCTGACGATGAATACCCACATCTTAACCAGCAAAACAGACTATTCATCAGACAGATGATTGAGATTATCCTGCACAAGATGTCTGAAAAGGATTTCTCTGTAGAGACCCTCGCATCCGGAATGTGCCTTTCCAGAGGACACCTTAACAGGAAGGTAAAAAATCTCACCGGAATCACTACCCAACAATACGTCTTGAGGGTCAGGATGGAATATGCCAAGAAAATTCTTCAGACAAATCCAGATGAGTCTATCTTCAACATATCCTGCATGTGTGGTTTTGATGATTTGTCAAGTTTCTCAAGGGCATTCAAACGTATTTACGGAAAAACCCCTTCCCAAATCAGACAACAGGAGCTATAATCACAATAAGCACGATTCTGCAAAGGTTATGCACGATTCTGCATAACCTTTTCTTTTATCCGCTTCTAAATTTGCATTAGCTACTTATTTTGTATAAATGCTATGACAGAACAACTACTTCAGAATAATGATGAGCAAGTAAATGAAACACTTTACGAAGAGGCCCTCAAATACACAGAAGAGGTCATAGAGGAGTACATCAAAGAGAAACAGAAATCTTAAATTATAAGCCTATGAAAATGAATCAGACAAGCTATTCTGCCCCGATATTGGAGGTGGCAGTGATTTTTACAGAAAAAGGGTTCGCATCATCCACCCCTCCGGATTATGGCACACCTGACTGGGACGGAGGTTTTGGTGAAGAGATTCCTATTCCTTAATTCTAACTTAAAACGGATACTATTATGAATTTCAAGAACATAACAATAACACTCTTTTGTTTGGCAATATTCGGATACGGATGTACCAAATCAAATCCTGCAACTTCTGTTATTTCAGATGTAGAAATATCTTTCAACATTGGTGAAAAGGGGGGATTTGACACCTCCACAAAAGCACTTAGAACAGGGTGGGAAGCTGGTGACCAGATTTTGGTCGTTTTTAAGAAAAGTAACAACAGTCCTGTCTCTGCCACCCTCACATTTGACGGTACCGATTGGAGCGCAACAGCCCTGACTATGGATCAGATGATGGAGATAGGGAACACAGGGAGCTATTTTGCTGTCCACCACAAAGCATCTGCAGGAAATGGGGTAAAACTCAACAATGCAGGGAGAAGCAGCACTTATGAATACGGGATAGTACTGGAATGCAAGGGGACATACGAATATAAATCAGGTGCAATGAATCTTGGAGACATCAATATGACTAAATCCTCTTTCTGTGAGATGCAGTTTTCAGTAGCCGGACTCCCAGAAGGTGAGTGGTATATGGAGGTCCGCGACTATAACGGCAATTTCAATGTACTTCAAGGGGTAAATGGATTTGGCATATACACCGATCTCTCTTCGTCATTCATCTCTTCCAGCTCATTTTATGATGTTTCACAGGGAGATCTCATTGATGGTGAATATGTCTTCGTTTTCAAAGACTACAAATACAAAGTTGGTGATGAATGGGAAAACGACGAAAGTGACCGTTTTGCAATGACCCAAGATGATCTTAGCTTCTACATCTTCATGATCAGGGATGCTGAAAGCGCAGGCAACGCCACACAGCAATACTATTATATGTGGGGACGCGGATTATATAATGATGGAGCATTCCAGAAAAATCTCGCACCAGAAAAGGCATATAAATTCCCAGCCATAACAAACTCGATGTGGTACGGTGGATATCCAAACTGGTTCTAAACAAGTACCGATACAAAAAAGCGCCCTCGAAAACTGATGTGACCCCCAAAAGTTGGACGGTTTAACATTATTAAGAGGCTGACTTAGATTGGAACAGAGCTCGGTATTGCACCGGGCTCATTCCTTTTAGCCTCAGTTTGATTCTATCATTATTGTAGTAGCGTATGTACTTGA
>JAZOBN010000030.1:0-60425 GCA_045595965.1 Candidatus Coprenecus sp. | reverse complement strand
TCAAGTACATACGCTACTACAATAATGATAGAATCAAACTGAGGCTAAAAGGAATGAGCCCGGTGCAATACCGAGCTCTGTTCCAATCTAAGTCAGCCTCTTAATAATGTTAAACCGTCCAACTTTTGGGGGTCACATCATCCAACGGTCAGCCTATTTTATTTCTATTTATGTGATTTTCTCCTTTTATGCGAATGTCTTCTGCGTCTGTATCTTTTCTTGGCATATTTATATATTACAGCAGAAATCAAAGAGACAAACACTATGCATATAAGTGTATATGTCCATACTGAAGCACTATCCCCTTTTACCCTTGACCACATCTTCAACAACTCTTCTGTGCCTGTATCGTGCATCATTGCGCAATTCATAATCAAAGAAGCATCTGGATACATTACCTGATTCACACACGCACTTTTCCCCGCCTCTCCAAAGAAATAACTTACATCTACAGGCTCATACTCTTCTTCATCTGACATCTCCTCCAATATATTCTCCCCCCCTATTGCACTCACATACCCTACATAATCCATATTTCTGATTGCATTCTCCTGCATACACAAGAAATTGACGAAATAACGTGCTGCTTTTACATTTTTTGCATATTTGGGAATTACCCAACCGTCAAACCATACAGAACTTCCACTCTCAGGGATAGAATATTTAAGTTCTATACCCACTTCTGCAGCCTCATCTATCGCCCATTGGGCATCACCACTCCATGAAAAGTTCATCCAGGCAAGCCCTTTTGTCATCTGATCTTTTCCAAAATCTGCCTCCCATCCAGCTACAGACTCTTTGAAGGAGTTAAGGTAATTTTCAACCAAAGCGATAGATTCATCTGAGATATCAAAAGTAATTGTCTCAAGGCTCTTCTCGCCAGACTTCAATGCATCGTGGTTCAAAGCGACAAGCAATGTTGAATAGACATCCCTGAAGGCATCTTTCATCAACACCTTGCCTTTGTATTTTGGATTTCTCAGAACATCCCAACTGGTTACCTCCTGCTCATCCACATATTCGGGATTATAAATCAAACCCACTGTTCCCCACATATATGGGACACAATAATCGTTTGCATTCTTACCAGCCCCCTCAATCTGATTCAGTTTTTCTGCAATATATGGTGCTACATTGACGGTATAGTCTTCAGTATTTCCAAAATCCCTTGTCAGAGGGAGGAGGAGATCATTCTTCAACATCCTCTCGATAATATAATCAGAAGGGCACACAACATCATAATCCTCATGACCCAACTCTATCTTCGACAACATTGTCTCATTTATATCGAAAGTCTGGTATATTATCTCTACACTCTCCCCTGTCTGTTCATAATACCACTGTTCAAACTCACCCAGGAGTTCCTCATCAATATAATCTGCCCAGTTATATACCTTCAGGTATTGTCCCCTATCGTCAGAACAAGCGGCAAACAAAATGATGACTACAATAAAATAGAATAATTTCTTCATCTATTTGGATCCGTTATTTGAATTACGTATCTGTTTTATATTGATTATTATGAGCAAAATGAGCATCCCCACAAAAAGGAGTGTCATCAACGGTCTGAGCTCCGGAGTCAATCCCCCCTTGCGTGCATCTGCATAGATATATGTGGATAGGGTATCCAATCCCACTGTCCCTCTGGTAAAGAATGTTACCGCAAAATCATCCAATGACATTGTAAATGCCATAATGAAACCAGAAATCATACCCGGCTTAAGAATAGGGATCAAGACCTTCCTCAATGCCTGGAACGGTGTCGCTCCAAGATCAAGTGCCGCCTCATATATATTGGGATTCATCTGTGTCAATTTCGGCAACACATTAAGAACCACATATGGGGTGCAAAATGTAATATGGGCAAGAATTACTGTCAAATACCCTTGACTTACATGGAGAAAAACAAAAAGAAGGAACAATGACACACCGGTAATGATGTCGGGGTTAAGCATTGGAATATTGTTCAAGAATGTTATTGCACTCTTTGTTCTCCCCCTCATATTGTGAAGGCCAATTGCAGCCACAGTTCCCAGTAATGTTGAAAATATCGCTGCGAGCAGCGCTATCAGAAGGGTATTCTCTATTGCAAGTATCAATGAACCTGTCCCCTGCATATTCCCGGAGAAGAGGTTCGCATAAAGATTGGTAGAGAATCCTGTCCAGTTGCCAAGCACTTTGCTCTCTGTAAAGGAGAACACTGCAATAAAAACGATAGGGGCATAAAGCACTATCAGAAGGAGCCAGATGTAGCATTGTGCAAAAATACGTTTCATTTTCATACCCTATCTCCGCTAATTTCTTTCTTATTGTCCTGCAATAAGGATGTTATACCTATAATTATCAACATCACAAGAGACAATGCGGCACCATAGTTCCACATTGAAGAGTTGATGTTTTCCTGAATAATCGTTCCGAACAGCTTGATCTTGTTGTTGGTGAGGAACTCCGAAATGGCAAATGTACTCACCGTCGGCATGAATACCATCATGACACCACTTATTACACCTGGCATTGAGAGTGGGACCTGCACCTTCCAGAATACCTGCCAGGGTGTTGCACCAAGATCCTGTGCAGCCTCTGCATAAGATTTATCCATCTTGTTAAGGATATTGTAGATAGGATAAATCATAAATGGGAGATAGTCATAGACCATACCTGCAAGAAGTGTCCCCTTTCCAAGCTGGACACCAAACATGTGGAAGAGCTCTGTAGTTGCAAGTGTCCTCATCAAGGCATTTATCCACATCGGCATAATAAAGAGAACTATTGTAACAGCACTCCTGTTGAGATTCTTGTTCGCCAGAATCCATGCCGCAGGATAACCGAGCAAAATACAGATCAAGGTATTCTCTATCGCCACCTCCAGCGAGAGGGCAAATGTACCCAAAGCATCGGCATCTGTGAAGAACTTCACAAAATTGCCGAAGGTAAAGTTGCCTGAAGAGTCTTGAAAAGCATACAGGATGATCAAGATCATAGGCAAGGCTACAAAAAGAGCCAAAAATATGACATAGGGCAAAGCCCAGGTACTTCTTTTAGTCATTGCACTTTACAATCTTGATATCTTTTGGAGCTATATTTATACCGACAAGGTCCCCCTTATCCCATATATCATTGGTATCTACCCATATATGGTCACCATCATCAGTCAGGATAGTGAGATGATAGTGGTCCCCCTTGTATATAAGGAAATGGACATCACCAGAAAGCATACCATCTTCGGGATGATCAATCAAGTCCACTTTGGAGAATGCCACCTCAACTTTGACCTTTTCTCCAGCCTCAACCCCCTTCTGCTCTTTACATTCAAATGTCTCATCGAGAAATTTCACATGGGTTTCATCTACAATTTCACCCTCAAATGTGTTACATAGACGCTCTTTATGCATTACCTGAATATCTACAGGCTTTATAATAAGGCCCACGACAGAGTCCGGTTCGAAGGCATTGTAATCCTGAATCATCAGTTCGTAGCCATTATCTGTCTCGACAAACATCTCATAATGGACCCCTTTGAATGTACAGGATTTCACCTTTGCAGTAAACTGTGCACCTTCTGTCTTGTTCATGATGTAGATATCTTCCGGACGTACCACAACATCTACCTCTACATCCTCTCCAAATCCCTCATCTACACACTCGAACTGATGGCCAGCAAACTCAACCAGACGGTCTTTCACCATTTTGCCGTTCAGAATATTGGATTCACCGATAAAATCTGCCACGAAGGAGTTTTGTGGCTCATTGTATATGTCTGTAGGGGAACCTATCTGCTGGATCTTCCCCTCATTCATCACTACTATTGTATCAGACAAGGTTAATGCTTCTTCCTGATCGTGTGTTACATATACAAAGGTGATTCCCAATTTTTTATGCATCTCCTTGAGCTCGATCTGCATATCTTTCCTCATTTTCAGATCGAGTGCAGCCAAAGGCTCATCAAGCAAGAGAACTTTAGGTTTACCTACAATAGCCCTTGCAATTGCCACACGCTGCTGCTGTCCGCCAGAGAGCGATTCCACATCCCTATCCTCATAATCGGTCATACTCACAATCTTCAACACTCTCCTCACCCTCTGATCTATCTCCTCTTCAGGAACACCTTTCAATTTGAGGCCAAATGCAATATTCTCATACACATCAAGGTGGGGAAACAATGCATAACGCTGGAAAACAGTATTCACACAACGTTTGTGGGGGGGTATATTGGTAACATCCTCTCCGTTGATAAGAACGCTTCCCGAGTCTGCATTCCCAAATCCCGCCAAAATTCTCAACAAAGTGGTCTTTCCACAACCTGATGGACCAAGGATTGTAACAAACTCCCCTTTCTTTACGCAGAGGTTTATATCATTGAGGACACTCTTATCGCCAAAACCCTTGGATATATGGTTAAGTTCTATAATATTATCAGATTTAGCCATCTTGTTATTCACGATTTAAGAATAGGTTTTTTACTGCTTTGGTAAAATTCATTTTCCAGGTAACACCGAGATTCAGTGTATGCCCCTGGGTATATGCGCTGTTTGAAGACCATGCAATATGGAAACGGAGGTCCTCATCCCCTTTTATCGGGAAAAATTCCAACCCTGCACCATAGTAAAGATTGCTTCCTACAAAATCATAGTCAAAAATATAACCGACTTGCTCCCATCCGAACTTTGCAAACACTTTACCCCACTGGGTAAAGTAATAGGATGGTGCAACATGCAATGTTATATCCTCATTGAAAAATGTCTTCAAATCCTTTGCTCTGACCATACAATCAAGATCAAAAGAGAAATCGCCGAAATGGAACCTGTTACCGAGGTTCAATGACTTTGTGTAAAATCCATGAAAATCTTCCCACAGATTGACAGTCCAATAGGATTCATAAAAATCCCATTCGGAACGCCATGCCAGGTTATAGGCAAACATATTGGGCTCCCCATAAGCGTGGGGTGAGTTTGCAAACTGGAAAGAGATAGAGTTGTTCTCTGTCAGATACCATGTAGCATATACCCCCCATTGCCAGCAATCTATAACATTATAGAACATGGAGTTCATATCGTAATAAGAATCTATATCTGAAGCATCATACTCGAAACTCCCCACCAACAGAGCATCCTTACCGGCTGTAAATTCAAAATCGCCTACCGAATAGGTCAACGTAAGCCAGTTCGTGGCATCGAATCCACTCATCTCTCCATAATATGAAGATGCAATTTTATGATTGAAACTGTAGGAAAAACTTGGACTGATCTGACCGCTAATGTCCAAATAAAGTTCGTAACCAAGAAAGTTACCTGTTCCTTCTGTGAAATTTTGGTAGTAACCACCTCTTGCATCCAAGGAGACCTCGGGAATATAATCTACCGAATTCATTCTCTCTTGTGCTCTTGCAGCTGAGCAAATCGTCATAAGGGAAACCCCTACAAAGAAAAGAAGTTTGTTCATCTACTTAATAAACAGCAAAATACATAAATAGCAATTTTAATTCACGTTGTGGATTTCTCCATTTAATGACAAAATTAAAATAATCTTTTTAATATTTATCATTCTATGACTATTTGAGAAAAAAAAATGCAACTTCCTTTTTCGGAAGTTGCATTTTATATACTGTCTTGCTAAGCTTATTTCTTTTTGTATCTTTGGTAGAATTTGTCCACGCGGCCGGCAGTATCCACAAGTTTCATCTTTCCTGTATAGAAAGGGTGAGATGTGTTAGAGATTTCGACCTTTACCAATGGATATTCAACACCTTCGATTTCGATGGTTTCCTTGGTATTAACGCAAGAGCGGGTGATGAACACGTGCTCATTTGACATATCCTTGAAAGCTACAAGACGGTAGGTTTCGGGATGAATTCCTTTTTTCATTTCCTATAGGTTTTTAATTATGGGCTGCAAAAGTAGATATTATTTACTTTTACTGCAAATTATTTTGAAATATTTGTTTAATTCTCCAGAGGTTATCATCATACAGAAGGTATCTTTTCCCTTTTCTGATCCACTTCTGTTCCTCTACTTTGATATGCTCCTTAACCTCATCCCAAATATCCACTCCCCTTGCATACTCTATCAGGATATTGTCATCCAAAATATTTTCAAGACCGAAATCCATATCAAATTCGGGGCACTGGTCATTGAGGAATCGCATTATTCTGAGGGTGTGAGCCAAAGCATGATACTGCACTCCAGGATTGGGAATCAAGTGAAAGCCGTAGCACTCCTCCCCTTTATAGACCCCTCTGTGCGGAACAAATTTTGTCCATCTGATAAAAATAGCAGGGTCATAAATCGGATTCTCAGGGACATTCCAGTTCGCACACCCTTGTTTCTGATTGAAATCAGAGAGGGACTTCATAAAGGGGGCACCGAAAAATTCGTAGGGTCGGGCAGTACCTAACGCGGGCGATATATTTGTCCCTTTCCAAAGATACTGACCCCCATAGAACTGTGAGGTAAACATTCCTGCCACATCCTCCATCGGGGGGATACTCCAAGGCATCATATACTGGGTTGCAGACCTTACCAGATAAGATATTATATGGAGAGGGAACTTTGCACCCATCTCACTATGGAACATGTTTGCAATTTCGCCCAGGGTAAGCCCATGTCTGTGGGGAATTCCCAAAGATCCCAATGTCCCTTCCACACAACGCCCTGTAGGATTTTCCCTATCAAGTATATAAACCGATATTTCGAGATTGTTTTTGCAGATAAAACTGAAAAGATCTCCAATAACTTTGATTATAGGAGAATACCTCACCCCCACCTCCTGTAATTCAATAATCAGTGCATCAATTCCTTCCAGATTTGCCTGCAACTGACTCATCGGAAAAAAATGACACCCTTCCAGAGAGAGGGAACTATAGGCATCCAGCTCCTCTTGCGGGGCAAACACCTTTTTGAGATTCCCTTTTCTGTAAAGGGTCTCAAATAGATATTCCCCTTTTTCAGGATTCCATGCCACCTGGTTACAAAGCACCCCGATATTCCCCTTCGCAAGGACAATATCGGGTTGCTGATCCAAAGGTGTTGTTCTGAAGGAAAACATTAACCTCTAATTCTGTTTGCCACTTCAATGACTCTCTGAGCAAGAGCTTCAGCTTTCTGTTCATCTGAAGCTTCAGAGTAGATACGGATGATAGGTTCTGTATTTGATTTTCTCAAGTGAACCCACATTTTGTCTGCATCGAAATCGATCTTCACACCATCAATGGTAGTGATTCTCTCATTTGCAAATACCTTCTTCACCTCTTCAAGAATCTTGTCAATAAGAATAGGATCTGATAGTTCGATCTTATTTTTAGAGATAACGTAAGGGGGATATGTTGCTCTAAGCTCAGAAACTTTCATCTTCTTGTGTGCAAGGTTGCTCAAGAACAAAGCTACACCGATAAGGGCATCACGTCCGTAGTGAAGATCAGGGAAGATTACACCACCATTACCTTCACCACCGATAACAGCGCCTGTTCTTCTCATCTCGGTAGTTACATTTACCTCACCCACTGCAGCTGCAGTATAGGTGCATCCATGAGACTCGGTAACATCTCTAAGTGCCCTTGAAGATGACAAGTTTGACACTGTAGATCCTTTTTTATTCTGAAGTACGTAGTCTGAAACCGATACAAGGGTGTACTCCTCTCCGAAAGGTTTACCATCCTCACATATCAGTGCAAGTCTGTCCACATCAGGGTCAACAGAGATACCGAAATCTGCACCTGACTCTACAACTGCCTTTGACAAATCCACCAAGTGTGCAGGAAGTGGTTCAGGGTTGTGTGCAAAATGTCCTGTAGGTTCGCAATTTACGCATACACACTCTACTCCAAGAGCTGCAAGAAGCTGAGGCATAATAACACCGCCTACAGAGTTTACAGCATCAAGAGCCACTTTGAAACCGGCTTTGTATATAGCTTCAACATCTACAAGGGGTTGTGCAAGTACTGCATCGATATGTTGTTGTGTAAAATCTTTATACTCGATAGTACCCAAATTGTCGACATCAGCGAAATCAAAATTCTCACTCTCAGCCACTGCAAGGAGTTTTGCACCCTCTTCTGCATCAAGGAATTCACCTTTCTCATTGAGAAGTTTAAGGGCATTCCACTGTTTTGGGTTGTGTGAAGCTGTAAGGATGATACCACCATCAGCCTTTTCAAACATTACAGCCATTTCTGTGGTAGGGGTAGAGGCAAGGCCTGCATTAACAACATCGATGCCACAAGCCATCAATGTACCACACACAACAGAATCTACCATAGCGCCTGAAAGACGTGCATCTCTTCCGACAACCACTTTGTATCTCTCTTTTCCGGGGATTCTTTCCCTCAATCTTACTGCATAAGCAGATGTGAATTTTACAATATCAATAGGGGTAAGGCAATCACCAACTTCCCCGCCGATTGTTCCTCTGATACCAGAGATTGATTTAATTAGTGTCATAGTTTTAGTATCTTAAATAATTTCAATATCACGTCTTAATATCCACCCTTGCCTTCCATCACTCAACTCAATTTTTCTCCACTGTCCCAACTCCTCCAGGACTGTAACCTTGGTCCCTTCATGAATAATCAGCAGGGATTGCCCTGAATCATTCGGAGAGCTCTTTACCGAACTTACCGGGATTATCACCACAGCCTGATCGTCACTCTCAAGTTCACTTTTCAGGCTGAAAGAGAATGCGACAGATACAGCCGTAAAAGTAAACATAATTATCGCAAACGCGAAAGATATTTTTCTGACAGCAAGAGATCTTGCATATCTAAAAAGGAGAACAAGGATTACCACCATTGCCAGGAGTGCGAGTGCAATATACGCCCACACATTGGAAGAGAACAGATCCCTCAGCTCTTTTGTCCATGTAACAAGGACAAATTCGGGGAGCTCCTCAATTCTGTCAAGGGTAAATTGACGGGCGAGTTCGAGATTTACCGCAGCATCCTTATATGATGGATCGAGTTTCAAAGCCTTTTCATAATATAGGATGGCATAAGCAATGTAACCATCCATTTTATAATACGAATTGCCTATATTGTAATATAGTTCCCTGGATACATACCCCTCATCTTCCAAACGTTGGAATGAGGCAAGTGCACCTTGATAATCTCCATTTGAATACGACTCTACTGCAGAATTCCAGAGAGAGTCCCTATTTTCAGCAGACATCCCGAATGAGATTGCTGACAATACAATAAATAACAAAAACCTTTTCATACTTCTTAACTCTCTATTTCTGAAATTATACGTACAGCCTCCAAATAATGTTTCTCCATCGCCACAGCTCCAGATGATGGGGCATAACGGGCATATTCACATGCATCTATCAATGAATCAAGGGAATCTGCCAGTTCTTGCGGATATCCTTTCTGGGACAGTTTCTCTTTTATACCCTCCCGTCCAAGTTCCGCCAATGGAATGGTAAGTTTATCTGAAAGATAACATAGTACCGCTTTGTGCAACTCCTCATAGAAGGCTGTATAGAGTTCCTGTTTCAAAAACTCTTCTGCCCTCTTCAGACGGACTTTTGCAACCTTTTTTGCTTTCCTGTTTCTGCTTCCGGCTATATCTGCTCTCCTCGCAATTGACCTTCTGACCATCGACGATAGGAGAAAATACAATGCAACAACAAATGCCGCCACTACCCAGTACCAGAGAGATGAAATAACATATCCTCCATCCTTGGTAAGATGGTTTCCAGAGGTAACAATGTAACGGATATCATTTCCGAGACTCTTCACACTCTGTTTGTTTACGCCAGAAGATATAATCTGATTACCCGCATCTTCACCCCTTGCCACATTGACGTTCAGCGGTTCAGAATTGAGTGTCTGATACTTTTTCCCTCTGATACTGTAATAGCTGAACTCCACCGGATTGATTGTAAAATTACCGGCACTTCTCGGGATAAATGGATATTCGAATGTTTTGCTCCCTGTAGAACCTGATGATGTGGTGGCGATTTTCTCACTTCTCTTCACATCATACACCTCAAAATCGGGAGGGAAGTTCAATTTGGGAGCCTCAATAAGATTCAGGTTGCCACTTCCCGAAATTGTAACTATCAATGAGGCAGCCTCATGGGCTTTCAGCGAATCCCTTGACAAAGAGACATTAAGCTTGAAATCGCCGACACCACCTGTAAATGAGGGTGGGGCACCAGCGGGAAGCGAAGAGACATTTATTTTAATCTCCTGTGAATGAATCCTTTTTTTAAGGGTCTGATAACTCTCAAAGAAGTCATCAAAGACTGAACGGGAGGGTGCAGATGACCTCACCTGTACCGAACATATCATCTCGGCAGGGTCTATTGTCAGTGTACCGGTCTGCTGTGGGAGAAGGACATATTTTCTCAAAAGGGCAGCACTGTATATCTCACCATTGTAAGTTTCTCTCACGAATTGGAGATTTGAGGGTGTCTCCACCTCCTGACTCCAGAAACCGTTGAAGGATGGGAATTTCACATCTTCCACCCCACTCAGATTGACCCTTGACAACAATTTCAAAGTTACAATCACAGGTTCCCCCTTAATCACATTCTTCTTGTTTACAGAGAGATCCAACATCAGATCGTCTGCCCCGATTGTTGCCACCCCACTTCGATTTCCGACGCCATTTCCTTGTTGCTGGGTGTCAGAAGAGACCTTTTCCGGAGTCTTTACCACCTCAACAATAACAGATTTGCTGCTATACAATTTCCCATCTATCTTCACAGATGCGGGGGGGATGGTAAATTTTCCCTCTTTGGTAGGGAGCAACACATAAGTATAGCTTTGATTGTAGACCTCTGTCCTTTTGCCATTTACATACTGCACACTTGACATTGTTGATGTTGATGGACCTGCCAGAACCTGAAAGTCGGCAAACTCACCGGGGGTAAAATCTTTTGATTTCCCTGTTGCGGTAAAAACTACCCTGAAAGCCTCATCTACGGCCACAACCGCAGGTGCTTCAACTGTCAAGGAATGCTCTTGCCCCATCACCCCTATTGAAGTGAGGAAGAGAGCCACCATTGCCAATATTCTTGTCACTCTATATTTCATATACTACCAGTTTTTCTCTTTTTGCTTCGATTTTACCCTTTCAGCTTTCTCCTTATTGACTTTATCCTGTGTCTCTTTTTCTTTATCTTCTATCGCTTGCAGAATCTGCTGTGCAGTCTGTGGGGATATGTTTGGTGGTGCCTGTTGTTGCTGATTATCCTGTTGGTTCTTCTGATCCTGATTCTGATTCTGATTTTGGTTCTGGTTCTGCTGCTGATCATCATTCTGATTCTGATTCTGGTTCTGCTGCTGATCTTGCTGCTGTTGCTGGTTCTGCTGCTGGTTTTGTTGGTTCTTCAACATCTTCTGAGCATAAGCAAGATTGGATTTTGTTTCAAAATCAGATGGATTGCGCCGAAGTGACTCCTTGAATGACTCCACCGCCTCCTGATATTTCTTCTGCTTAAGATAGACATTGCCCATATTGTGGAAATAATCAGAGACATAGTCCTCAGTTGAATTCTTCATTGTATCTGCCAAAGTGGAGAGATTATTTGCCGATTCGTCAAAGTTCTCCATTTTGTAATATACGTTTCCGAGGTTATATGCAGATACTAACGATGTAGAGTCTTTCAAAATACCCTTCTTATAATGGATTTCAGAATCCAGGTACTTTTGTTTCTTGTAATCGTTGTTTCCTTTTCTGACATCAGACCTGTCAACTTGACCAAAAACGGGTGAAGCAGCCATTAAGAAAACAACAATGAGTAAAGCTCTGTTGTCCGAAAAAAGTTTTCTGTTATTTCTCCTCTCTCTAATCATAAACTCCAGCATAAGGAAGAACAATGCAATGGCAAAGAAATACATATATTGTTCATCGTACTCTTCAAAGACTATGGACTGGTACCTCTTCGCCTCCATACTTCTGATCTCATCTATGATAGGGTTAAGGCCGAATTCATTATTTCCAGCCCTGACATAGAGACCCTCTCCTGCATTTGCCACCTCCATCAATGTCTTCTCATCAAGTCTTGTCACAACGATATCCCCATTTTTGTCCTTCATCAACTCCCCATCCTTGGGAATGGGTTTACCTTCAAGTGAACCTACACCTACACAGAATACTCTCGCCCCCATTGTTGTTGCATCTTTGGCTGCCTGAACTGGGTCATCTTCATGGTTTTCACCATCTGTAATCAGAATTATTGCCCTGCTGTTCTCACTCTCCATACTGAAACTCTTGACACAAGTCTTGATTGCATCCCCCAGAGCAGTCCCCTGGATAGGGATACTCTCAGTATTTATAGTATTGAGGAAAATCTTGGCTGAGACATAGTCTGTAGTAATCGGAAGCTGTACAAAAGATTGTCCGGCAAAAACCACCAGTCCAACTCTATCGTCCTGCAATCTGTCAACAAGTTTCGAAATGGCTAGTTTTGCCCTCTCAAGTCTGTTTGGATAATAATCCTCAGCAAGCATTGAATTGGAGACATCGAGAGCAATCATAATCTCTGCCCCCTTTACCTCCTGCTCTTTGATAGCAGCACCAATCTGAGGACGTGCCAGACCTATTACAAAGAAGAAAAATGCTAAAGAGAACAGGATCAATTTAACCCAACCCTTCCTCTTGGATGCCAGCGGAGTCAATTTCGCAAGCAAATATGAATCGCCCCAACGGGCAATTCTCCTTTTTCTGACCCTTCTCATCACCCAGTAGGCAATGAAGAAAAATGGGATCAGCAGAATCAGAAATAAATATTGTCCCTCTGCAAAATGTATCATACTATCCTCCTCGCTGCAAAAAGTCTAACAATCAATTCCAAAAGCAATGCACACAATGCCACAACTCCAAATAGATGAAACTCCTCCTTATATATGGGGAATGAGTCAACAGTTGTCCTACTTTTTTCCATTTCATTGATTTCCCGGTAGATGGAGAGAAGTTTTGTATTGTCTGTCGCTCTGAAGTAAGATCCTCCTGTTTCCGAAGCGATCTCTTCCAGCAGTTTCTCATCAATCTCCACCTTCACATTCACCTCTTTTACTCCGTAAGGGGTCATCATTGGATAAGGTGCCTCTCCCATAGCTCCGACTCCGATAGTATAAACCCTTATCCCGTAGGTCTTTGCAATCTCTATTGCCATCTGAGGGGCAATTTCTCCACTATTGTTTACACCATCTGTCAACAGGATAACAACCCTGCTCTTCGCCTGTGAGTCCTTCAACCTCGCCACTGCGTTTGCAAGTCCGTTTCCTATGGCTGTACCGTCCTCGATAATTCCACACTCGATCTCCTTCATCAGATTTATCAAGGTTGCCCTGTCGGTTGTAAGTGGGGACTGGGTGAAGCTCTCCCCTGCAAATACCACAACGCCAATCCTGTCTGATGGCCTTTCGGCAATGAACTGGATGGCAATATCCTTTGCTGCCCCAATTCTGTCGGGATTGAAATCCCTTGCAAGCATACTGGTAGAAATGTCCATTGCAAGGACAATATCAATACCCTCTGAATCAATCTTTTCGTAATTTGAAGAAGATCTGGGACGGGCTATCGCAACAATGATTGCAGCTACCGCTATTACCCTCAAGACAAATGGAAGATGCCTTACCCATAACTTTACACCCCCTCTGTTCGAAAGGAATGGCAATGAGGTTGAGACCAACATGCTCGGTCTCTTTCCTCTGAACTCTCTTAAAAGATAGATTGCAATCATCGGAACCAGAAGAAATTCCAGATAAAGCAATTCAGGATATTCAAAAAACATATTATCCATTATCTGACTCCTCTTCTATTTTGGTTATATATGTTGCATTTACATACCTTACAGCCACAGGAATTGCCCTCTCGTTTTCGGCTTCGGTAGCCTTATACTTCGCAAACTTGACAAGATCTGCCACTGAAAACATCTCTTTAAGTTCTTCAAACTCTTCACCTTGAGCACCTGCCCCTACCAATGAATCCATAATCTCGGCAGTTGTCTTTTCGAAAGTGGGAAGATTATATCTTGATTCGATATACTCACGCATTGTCTCGGTAACCTCGGTATAGAACTCCTTCTCTTTATTGCTCTGCCACAATTTCTGTTCTCTAATTTTCTCAAGATTTCTCAAAGCAACTATATGAGGAGGATCCTGTACAACTGGTTTTCCAAATACAGGTCTGTTCTCCCTTCTCCTTTTAAGAAGAACAAATAGGACATATATCAGTCCCAGAATCGCCAGACCGGCCAATACCCATGGAAATACCACTTTGAATGTCACAGGGTACTTGATCTGAGGCTTGATATCGAACATCTCGTAGGTGGTGGTATCTATAGGGACAGTGGTCACTTCCAGATTCCTTTCATTCAGGACAAGGGTATCCACAAGTTCCTCCCCTTTATAGAAATAAATCACCTGACGTGGAAGATAATATGAACCGCTATCAAATGAGGTGAGTATCGCTTTGAGTTCTATATCAAGCTCCTTCCTCTTTTTTGAAGAGATAGTATCGAAGGTAAAGCCACTTATCAGTTCCACCCCGGGAACAACAGGATTGCTCAACGAATCGAGCCATACAGTCACATCCTGTGGCACTTTTACCTTTGCACTCCACTCCACCTGATCCCCTATAAGGATTGTATCCTGGGAAAAATTGGAGGACAATAACTGCTGGGCATCTCCAGAGACTGAAAAAATACCCAAAAACAGAATGGACAATATATATTTGAATAACCTTTTCATCGTCATCCTCTACTCTTAAATAAAGTAACAAGACCTTTTACATAATCTTCATCTGTCCTGATGCTCACACAATCCACTTTATACCTTCGGAATGTGGACATTGTCTGTTCGTACAGTGAGAGATTCCATCTGGCAAAAGAGTCCCTTATTTTTCTATCCGATGTATCGATCCAGAGATCTTCCCCACTCTCCCCATCCTTGACTCGCAGGAGCCCTACATTCGGGAGTTCTCTCTCCCTTGGATCGTAAATATTTATAACAGATATATCATGTCTGTTGACAGCCACTTTCAATGCATCCTCATACCTGGGTTTCCCCGTCTGATCCACATCAATAAGGTCAGACAACAAGAATGCTGTACATTTTTTCTTGATTGCATTGGTCAGATATCGGAGCGCTTCACCTATATCTGTCCCCTTTTCCTGTGGTTCAAACTCAACAAGTTCCCTTATTATATGCAGCAGATGACTCCTCCCCTTCTTTGGCGGGATGAATTTCTCCACCTTTGAACTGAAGAAGAGAGCCCCCACCTTATCATTGTTTACTGATGCAGAAAATGAGAGGACAGCACCAACTTCTGCCATGAGATCCCTCTTCATTTTGGATGTGGACCCGAAAAAACGGGATCCGCTGACATCAATCAGAAGGAGAACTGTCAGTTCCCTCTCCTCTTCAAATACCTTGATATAAGGAGACCTCAACCGGGCAGTCACATTCCAGTCCATATTGCGGACATCGTCCCCATACTGATACTCACGCACCTCACTGAAGGCCATACCGCGCCCCTTGAAGGCAGAGTGGTATTCTCCCGCAAATATCTGATGGGAAAGAGACTTTGTCTTAATCTCGATCTTTCTGACTTTTTTCAGCAAATCGTTCTCCATAGACTAAGGAACTTCTACCGCATTTATAATTTCTGAAATAATATTCTCTGTAGTGATATTTTCCGCTTCTGCCTCGTAGGTCAAGCCGATACGGTGTCTCAAAACCTCATAGCATACCGCTCTGACATCCTCCGGAATCACATATCCGCGTCTCTTGATGAATGCATACGCTTTTGAAGCCATAGCTAAAGAAATTGATGCACGTGGAGAGCCTCCATAGGAGATCAGATTCTTCAACGAGCCGAGACCATACTCCTCTGGTGTACGGGTAGCATAAACGATATCTACAATATATCTCTCTATTTTTTCATCCATATAGACATCTTTTACCACCTCTCTTGCCCTGATTATATCTTCAGGTTTCAGGACAGCACTTGCTTTTGGGAAGTTGCCGCCGTTGTTCATCCTGATAATCTGCTTTTCCTCCTCTTTCTTGGGATATGTCACAACCACCTTCAACATAAAACGGTCCACCTGAGCCTCCGGCAGAGGATAAGTTCCCTCTTGTTCAATAGGGTTTTGTGTAGCAAGCACAAGGAATGGTTCCGGAAGTTTGAATGTCTCATCACCGATAGTCACCTGTCTCTCCTGCATCGCCTCCAAAAGGGCTGACTGCACCTTTGCAGGTGAACGGTTGATCTCGTCGGCCAATATGAAGTTCGCAAATATGGGACCTTTCTTAATCTGGAACTGCTCTGTTTTCTGACTATAAATCAAAGTACCTAAAACGTCTGCAGGGAGCAAATCGGGTGTAAACTGAATTCTATTGAATTTTGCATTCACACACGAAGCCAAAGTATTGATAGCCAATGTCTTTGCAAGTCCTGGTACACCCTCCAGCAAGATATGTCCATTTGCCAGCAGACCTATAAGTAGGTTTTCAACCAAATGCTTCTGTCCGACAATCACTTTGTTCATTTCCATTGACAAAATATCCACAAAAGAGCTCTCAAGCTGGATTCTGTCGTTCAATTCTTTGATATTTACGGTATCCATATTAAATATTTTGTATTTTTGCGTCGTTTTTGAACCCACAAAATTAGTAATTTTTCTCAATAAAATGAGGTATTTCTTATCCTTATCATACTGCGGTGCCGGATACAGCGGATGGCAGATCCAGGAGAACGCCCCAACGATTGAAGCTGAGGTAGAAAAAGCTCTCTCAACATTACTTGGCTGCAGTATAGATGTAACCGGTGCAGGAAGGACAGACACGGGGGTTAATGCAAGGAGTTTTTTTGCCCATTTTGACTCCGAATCTGAGACACTTCAAGCAAATCCGGAGAGGGTTGTTTACAAATTGAATGCCATTCTTCCAAAAGGGATATCAGTTCACTCCATCATTCCAGTACATTCCGAAGCACACGCAAGATTTGATGCTACAAGCAGAACTTATAAATACTTCGTACATATCGGGAAAGAGCCATTTTCTGAAACTTATTCTTATTTTTGCAAGTTCAATCTTGACATCGAGGCGATGAACCGCGCTGCAAAATTTTTGTTGGGGAGGAAGGATTTTAGTAGTTTTGAAAAATTGAACGGAGGAAATGCAACCTCAATATGCGATGTAAAAGAGGCTTATTGGGGGGAATACACCCCCGAATGGGGTGGAGCAGAGGGGACAAGATATCTTGTTTTCACCATAACTGCCAACAGATTTTTAAGGAATATGGTGAGGGCGGTGGTTGGATCCCTGATGGAGATTGGGCGTGGCAAAAAGGATGTTTCCTGGATTGAAACTCTTTTGGAAGAGAAAGACAGATGCGCTGCAGGGCAATCGGTTCCCGGTCATGCACTGTTCCTGACCAAAGTGACATATCCATACATTGAAAACAATAAATTTATTACAATATGTTGACACTATTACAAGCAAGCACAGAAGTTGTAGCACAGGAAGTTGCTGTTGCTGCAGAAGAATTGAATTTTTCCGTTTGGGGAATGGCTGTCAAAGGTGGATGGTTGATGATTGTCCTCCTTATCCTCTCCATCCTTGCCATCTACATTTTCGGTCAGAAATGGTGGGCTATCAAAAAAGCTTCAAATTTTGACAAAAACTTTATGGATGACATCCATGATATGATTCATGATGGAAAAATCACATCTGCCATTGAACTTTGCAAGCGCAACGACTCCCCTATCGCAAGGCTTATTGAGAAGGGTATTGAGAGGATCGGCAGACCATTGTCAGATATCCAGGCTGCTGTTGAGAATACAGGTAATGTGGAGGTTGCAAGACTTGAAAAGAACCTTCCTCTACTTGCGACAATCGCCGGTGGTGCCCCTATGATCGGTTTCCTGGGTACTGTAATGGGTATGATCCAGGCATTCTTCAATATGTCGCAAGCTGGCAACAACATAGATATCACCCTACTTTCAAGCGGTATTTACACTGCTATGGTAACCACTGTCGGGGGTTTGTTCGTCGGCATCATCGCATACTTCGGATACAACTACCTCACATCAAAAATCAGTGACCTTGCATTCAAGATGGAGAGCACAACCATCGAATTCATGGATATGCTTCACGAACCTGCTGAATCTAAGAAATAATCACAATGGCTATCAAAAGAAGAACAAAAGTTGACTCAAGTTTCTCAATGTCATCCATGACAGACATTGTGTTCTTGCTGTTGATATTTTTCCTTGTCACCTCCACTCTTGTCAATCCCAATGCACTCAAACTGCTCCTTCCCAAGAGTACCAACCAGGTGTCAGCGAAAGCTACAGTCAGCGTATCCATCAAACATTACACCAGGAACAACACTTTCTCCTGGCATATAAACGGCAACGAAAAGCCTGTCCGCTTTGATCAGGTAGAACCACAGATTCAGTCCCTGCTACAAGATCAGGAAGATCCCACTTTCTCTATCTATGCTGACAAGTCTGTACCTGTAGAGCATGTAGTTGAACTGATGAATATCGCCAAAAGGAACAAATACAAAGTAATCCTCGCCACTTCACCGGAATAATGTATCCAGATAGAGACAAATATGCATCCCCATTTGACCGCAAGGCCCGTTGGATAGGCTTGGCTATGACCGTGTTTATCCACTTGGGATTGTTGTTTGTCTCATTCAAGGCAGGATTGAAATATATCTACCCTCCACCCGAGGAGCAGGGTATCCTCCTCGAATTCATAGAAGAAGATACCCCCCCAATCAAAGTAACGACGGGAGTTGAGCCCAGGGCAGAAGAGGCAAATCCTGAAGAAGATGTGAGGCTTGTCCAGAAATCAGAGGCACCTGTGGAGGGGACACAGCCCAATAGAGGGGTAGAAACAACTGTCGGAGATGAGGGTGATGTAGAGGTCCCTGAACCGCCACAGCCAAAGCCCATCAACAAAAAAGCACTCTTCTCAAGCAAGAAAAACAAACAGGATACAATTGCTCCCCAAACTGCAGACGATATATCCGACAGACTTCAGGCCGGGCATCCAAAAGGGAACACAGAGGTTGGCGGTACAGACGGCACCCCATCTGCAAAACTGGAAGGACGTACCCTTATGGGCAATCTCCCTATGCCCTCATACGATGTACAGGCCTCTGGCAAGGTTGTGGTCAGAATCAAAGTGGATCAGTACGGCAAAGTTACCGACGCACTTCCCGGGGCTCAAGGGACTACAGTAACAGATGCCACTCTTTGGGAAGCGGCAAAAAAAGCGGCATTAGAGGCAAAATTCAACATAAGTTCCTCTGCACCAATCATCCAAGAGGGAACTATAACCTATATCTTCACCCTAAGATAGCCCATTTAATGCCTCAACAGGGGGTATTGATGCCCCTCTCTTTGCCGGGGACCACCCCGCTATCAGACTTGTTGTAAAAGAGAGTAGCAGAGCTATCACTATCCAACCCCAAGGTGGAGAGAAAGTGACCTCCATAAACTTCGAAACCACCCCACCGCATAACACTCCGCAAAGGACTCCGGCAACTCCCCCAATCGACCCCAGAAGAACCGCCTCCATCACAAATTGGAGATGTATATCCCTCTTTGTTGCCCCCATGCTCCTCCTCACCCCGATCTCCCTTATCCTCTCGGAGACCGATACAAACATCATATTGATAAGTCCTACAACCGCCCCTGATATGGTAATTATCCCCAAGATCAGAGCTACGACCATGACCGACCCCATCATATCCATCATTTTCATATAGGAAGAATCATCCCTTTTTATCTGAAAATCATCTTCTTCCGATGGTGTTAGCCCCCTTATTGAACGAAAGATGATCCTGCTCTTTTCTACTATCTGATCTGGAGAAGTCCCCTCAAAAGGTGACACGCCTATTACAACAGAATTCTGTAAGGAGGGAGATAAGGCCCTTGCACTATTGATTGTTATCGCTACGATATTTTCCAGATCAGAGAGACCCACAACACGAAATCTTCCGCATGAACAGGTCACATATTCCCCTACAGGGGATGTAGTTCCAAAAAGGGTCCCTGCAATATTCTCCCCGATAACACACACCTGTTCCCCTTTTTCAACCTCCTGCCGAGTGAAATTTCTCCCGTCCACTATATCTCCGCCGGCAAACTGAAGATAGTTTGCATCGACTGCCAAAAGTGCGACATTGGGTGGCATGCTTACCCTGTCAGAAGAGATCTCCCCCACCCCTGGAACCAGGGCAAATACCGACACCGTTCCATTATCAGAAAATGCACTTCTGAACTCCTCCGCCTCGTGGTACATAATCATTTTTGAGCCTTTCCCTGAAGATTTGAAATAAAAACTGCACGCTCCGAATTTTCCGAAGCTTCTGCTTATCTCTTTCTTAACGGAATTTACAGAAGTCATCACCCCCACCAGGGCGGTAATTCCCACTACAAACATCATAATGGTCAATATTGATCTTAACCTGTTGCCCTTTATAGAATTAAGGGCGATATAGAAACTCTCTTCCATCATTATCCCTCCCCACAAATAGTTTCTCAAAAATAGGAAAATTTCAATGAAAAAGATACCTTTGCCCCCAAATTTCACATAAGACATAATGAGAACACGTATTACAAGAGGTTCTGCTCCAAAGGGCACAGCCGAGAAAAAGGGGAGAAACAGCAACTCCTCAGACAGTTACGAAATTCCAAAACGCAATTTTGGCAAGCGCTACGGCGAATTCGAAGCCAAAGAAAAATCATCACAAAAGAGGGGAACAAGATCATTTGGCAAATCAGATGAAAAACCTTTTGCAAAAAGGGGTGAAAAATCTTTTGTCAAAGGGGGAGAAAAACCTTTCGGCAAAGGGAGAGATAGAAGTTTTGCCAAAGGTGATGAGAAGCCTTTCAGCAAGAGAGGTGAGAGGAGTTTCGGCAAAAGAGACAACAAGCCATTTGGCAAAAGGGGTGACAAACCATTCAACAAACCTTATGCCCCCAAGAAGAGGGCAACTGTAACCCCTGAATTTGAAGAAATCACAATTACCGGAACAGTCAGGCTGAACAAATTCATCGCCAATTCAGGTGTATGTTCAAGAAGGGAAGCTGATGAATTCATTGCAGCGGGACTTGTCACAGTCAATGGAGAAGTGGTGACCGAACTTGGTACAAAAGTGAATATTGAAGATGATATCCGCTTCAACGGTGAAAGATTAAAAGGGGAGAAGAAGGTCTACATCATGCTGAACAAGCCCAAGGACTATGTCACAACCACAAGTGATCCACATGCAGAGAAGAATGTTTTGGACCTGATCAGCAAAGAACTTTGTCCACAACGTATTTTCCCTGTAGGGAGACTTGACAAATCCACCACAGGCATTCTCCTTCTCACCAATGACGGGAACTTGACAGAGATGTTGACACACCCATCATACGGAAAGAAAAAAATATATGAAGTGACCCTTGACAAAAACCTCAAGCAACCCGATTTTGAAGCACTTCTTGAGGGATTTGAACTTGAAGATGGTTTTATTGCTGCCGATGCTGCAGCATACGGTGCTGAAAAGAACATAGTAGGTGTTGAGATACACTCCGGAAAGAACAGAATCGTGAGACGTATGTTTGAACACCTTGGATACACTGTCAAAAAACTTGACAGAGTATTCTTTGCCGGACTGACCAAGAAAAATCTTAAAAGAGGTCAATGGAGATTTTTGACAGACAGTGAAGTTTCAATGCTTAAAGCATAAGAATATGAGCAACGCCACCCCTCACCGTTCGGGATTTGTAAATATCATCGGCAACCCTAATGTCGGAAAATCGACATTGATGAATGCCCTTGTCGGAGAGAGACTTTCGATAGTGACATCAAAAGCACAGACCACAAGGCACAGAATTATGGGTATCGTCAACGGAGACAATTACCAGATCGTATACTCCGACACCCCCGGCATACTCCGTCCATCCTACAAATTACAGGAGAGCATGATGAGTTTTGTAGAGACCGCCATTGGAGATGCCGACATAATTCTCTATGTCACCGATGTTGTAGAGAAAAGCGACAAAAACCAGGAGTATGTTGCGAAACTCAACATGGTGAACTGCCCTGTCATAATTGTGGTAAACAAGATTGACATCAGTTCACAGGAAGAGGTTCTAAAACTTGCCCAATACTGGAAGAATGTAGTTCCAAAAGCAGATGTCTTCATCGCCTCTGCCCAGGAGAAATTCAACCTTGATGCAATTTTCCAGAGGATTGTCGAACTCCTCCCCATAAACGAAGCATGGTACGATAAAGATACCTTTACAGACAAGAACCTGAGGTTCTTTGCATCTGAAATCATCCGTGAAAAGATTCTTCTCAACTACTCAAAGGAGATCCCTTATTGCACAGAGGTGGTCATCGAAGAGTTTAAGGAGAATCCTGACCGATATGACATCAGGGCTGTAATCAACGTCATGAGGGACTCCCAGAAGGGGATTATCATCGGTTCGAAAGGTGAATCGCTCAAACGTGTCGGAATTCAGGCACGTAAAGACATGGAGGAATTTTTTGAGAAAAAAGTTTTTTTGCAGACCTATGTAAAGGTGGATCCCAACTGGAGAGAAGACAAAAGAAAACTCAAATCTTTCGGTTACATTTTATAATTTGATTTTTTAATTTTGCAGGATATCAGAAAAAGGAACAGGTATGAGCACAGAGGATAAAGAGTTGAATAAATACGAAAAGGTTATAAGCGAAGGGAGCAAGAAGTACAAGTTGCCGGGTATGTACAAAGATTGGTACCTCGACTACGCTTCTTATGTTATCCTCGAAAGGGCCGTTCCACATATTTATGACGGTCTGAAGCCTGTACAACGCCGTATTCTGCACTCGATGAAACAGCAGGATGACGGCCGTTTCCAGAAAGTTGCGAGTATTGTAGGTGATGTCATGAAATATCACCCTCACGGTGATGCATCCATCAATGACGCACTTGTCCAACTCGGGCAGAAAGAGCTTCTTATTGAGTGTCAGGGGAACTGGGGAAACATCCTTACAGGTGATGATGCTGCAGCCGGACGTTATATTGAGGCCCGTCTTTCACAATTTGCAAAAGATGTTGCTTTCAACGACAAGACTACAGATTTTGTAAACTCCTACGACGGCAGAAACAAGGAGCCGATCAGTCTCCCTATCAAATTTCCCCTCCTTCTTGCCCAAGGCTCTGAAGGTATCGCAGTAGGTCTTGCCTGCAAGATTCTTCCACACAACTTCAACGAATTGATAGATGCCTCTATTGCCCATCTGAAAGGTGAAGATTTTGTATTGTACCCTGATTTCCCCACAGGAGGTCTTGCTGATGTATCGGGATACAACAGAGGTCTTCGAGGTGGTAAGGTAAAAATCAGGGCAAACATTGAAAAGATCAACAAAAACACCTTGGTAATCAACCAGATTCCATTTGGTGTAACCACATCAGATATCATCGATTCTGTCATCAAGGCAAACGACAAGAAGAAGATTAAAATCAAGAAAATTGATGACAACACCTCCGATAAGGCGGAGATCGTTATCACATTGCACAATGATGTCTCTCCGGACAAGACCATTGATGCTCTATACGCATTCACATCCTGTGCTGTTTCAATATCACCGAACTGCTGCGTAATCAAGGACAACAAACCTCAGTTCATCGGAGTTGATGAGATTCTCAGATACAACACAGACCACACAAAAGATCTGCTGAAACTCGAATTGGAGATCAAGCTGAGTGAACTTGGAAGGGACTGGCACTACACCTCCCTCGAAAAGGTATTCTTTGAAGAGAAAGTGTATAAGATTCTGGAGAACAATGCATCTTCGTGGGAAAAGCAGCTCAAGGATGTCCACAAGGGGATGCTTGAGTTCCAGCATCTGTTCCGCGATCCTATCACGCCAGAGGATATAAACAGACTTGTGGAGAAGCCTGTCCGCAAAATCTCCAAATTTGATGTCAAGGTGGTAAATGAAAAGATCAAGAAAATTGAGGCTGCAGAGAAGGTAATCAGACACAATCTTGAACACCTCGTCGAATATACCATAAAATTTTACACAGACCTTAAAGAGAAATATGGCTCAAAATACCCTCGCAAGACAACACTTACCTCGTTTGAAAACATCGAAGTGAAAAATGTCATTGTAAACAACGCCAAACTCTATGCAAATAAGGTTGAAGGTTTCATCGGTATAAACCAGAAGAAGATCGAAGATGCTGAATATATCTGCGAATGCTCCGATATTGATGAGGTTATCGTATTTACCAAAGATGGAAAATACATCATCAAGAAACTTGATGACAAGATTTTTGTAGAGCGCAATATCATCCATGTGGCGGTATTCAATAAAGCCGATAGCCGTACCACCTACAATGTAATCTACAAAGATGGAAAAGGTGGAACTGCCTTTGCTAAACGTTTCTCTGTGACAGGGGTTGTAAGGGACAAATGGTATGACCTGACCAAGGGTAAAGAGGGGTCATCTGTCCTCTGGTTCACAGCCAATCCAAATGGTGAAGCTGAGTCGCTCAAAGTGTATCTCAGACCGAAGCCGAAGCTCAAAAAGACCATCATTGAGTTCAATTTTGCAGAGTTGGGAATCAAGAACAGGGGTGCAATGGGTAATATCGTAACCAAATACCCTATCCACAAAATTGCACTCAAATCTGCAGGAGAGTCTACAATCGGGGGAAAATCGGTATGGTTCGACTGGGACATCAACCGTCTGAATGAGAACAAACGTGGCGAACTTCTCGGAGAGTTCAAAGGTCACGAACACATACTTGCCATCTGCAAAGATGGAACTTTCTATACCACCAACCTTGACCTCAACAACAGATTCCAGGGGGATGTATTCAAAGTTCAGAAACTTAATACAGAAAAGGTATATACAGCAATATATTGGGATGAGAGTGTAAAATCATATTACATCAAGAGGTTCTGTTTCGAATTGAGTGATAACACAGTACAATTCTTCATCGCAGATACACCTGGAGCAAAATTCATTGCCATCTCTGAGGATGAATTTCCTCAGATAAAAGTGACATTTGTCCAGAACGGCAAGAAGGAGAAAGAACCGGAGCTGATTGATGCCGATGAATTCATTGCAGTAAAAGGATTCAAGGCGAAAGGAAAGAGGGCAGCGCAAGGTGAAATTGAGAGGATTGAGTTTATAGAGCCACTTGAAAAAGAGACCTCATTTGATGCTTCTGATATGACCTTCAATGAGGATGACATTGACAACACCTCTATCACAGATGAGGATAATAAGTCGGAGGAGGGTTATGCTCCAGGGAGTTCAATTGACCTTGATATAAACCTTGATTCAGAAGAACTTACACTATTTTAACTGATCGGATTATGATTATCTCACTTATAGGCTTTATGGGTGCCGGAAAGACCACTATCGGAAAGCAACTCGCCCAATCTGTCAAATGTCCTTTTGTAGATCTGGATGCTTATATTGAAGAGAAAGAGGGAAAGACCATATCTGAGATATTTCAGGAGAAAGGTGAGGGTCATTTCCGTGAACTTGAGTTCAATTATCTTCAAGATATTCTTGAGGATCATATTGCCGAACATCCCGAGACCCTCGAAGATCTCCCCCCGTTCACACCTGAAGTTACCGAAGATGATGCCCCTGTCACTGTCAGAAATTGTTCGATGATCCTCTCATTAGGTGGCGGCATCGTCACCAACCCTGAGTGTGCTGACCTTATCTCCAGATTTACTTACTGTATGTACATCCATACCGACATAGAGGTTATAAAGCAAAGGCTGTCACAGCAGTCTGAAGCGGCTGGCCGACCTATGCTCGGCGGCGAGAGCGGTGACGCCCTCCTGGCCCGCATCGAGAAGCTATACAAAGAGCGCACTCCACTCTACACCCGCCTTGCCCGCAAGACCTACTTTCTCTAATAAAAATAGTCCTTTCCGACTGGCAATTCTCTTTAATGTTGTGTGGGAAGAGGAAACCGTGCTACCCCTCTGGCCGCAGAGGGAGGGGCCCGCGCTGTCAAGCGTGGGAGGGATTGTTTCCTCTCCACACAACATTAAAGAGGGACGTAGAGAGGGATGCCGCAGTTTCGGGCACAAAATCGCCACTTTTCCAGCCCAAAGTGCATTTTTTTCACACATCGGGCACAAAATCGCCACTTTTCGAGCCCGTTTTAGAACATCATATTCCACATTGCGTTCTGGACGCGGGAGTTTTTCTTGGCGTTCATCTTGCCGAAGTTGAATGAGATTGTGAATAGAAAGTAACGGCCGAGAACATTTGAGTAGCAGCCCCATCATAACACCTCCATTTTCCATTGCCAAACAACAGTAAGATATTGTCTGCTGATTAAAAAATTTCCATATTTTTGTAGAAATAGCTGTAGTTTTTTGAATGGTTTGTTGTTTAACGTAGAAAACAAACCTGATAACCTGATTTATGGATAACAACGAGAAAGAATTTGCGCGAATTGTGAGGGAGAACAAAAGGAGGATCTACACGGTCTGCTATATGTTCTCCAAGGATACAGAGCAGGTGAATGATTTATTCCAGGATATACTTATAAATATCTGGAACGGCCTCAAGTCTTTTGAGGGAGACAGGCACCTGAGCACCTGGATATATAAGGTGAGCCTGAATACATGCATCAATTACACCAAAAAGAAGAGAAAGGAGATTCCAACCCTGCCTCTGGATGTAAATTTTAATCTGTATGAGGATACTGACGATGATTCTATGCAGATCAGGCAGCTCTATCAAAGGATAAGCAAACTGGGATTCATAGACAGAAGTATCATCCTTATGTGGCTGGAGAATATGAGTTATGAAGATATAGGAAATATCTTAGGTATAACCGCAAATAATGTTTCCGTAAAGTTGGTGAGAATAAGGGAGAAACTGAAACAGATGTCGAACCTTCAAAAAACAGAGTAAAATGACCAATAAAGATAATTTTGAAATATCTCAGGATCTTGAACAGATGCGGGAGCAGTTCAGTATCCTGACTAGAAAGGTAGAGGAGCAGAATATTGTTAATGATAGGATTATCCGTTCATGCGTAAAAAGCAAGTTGAAAAATTTCAACAGAAAGGCGGTGTTGTGGCCAATACTCTCCTGGGTCCTGTTAGGTGGATGGCTCATATATAGGCAGTTTGATCACGGTATGCCTTTGTGGAGTTCTATTTTTACAATATGTGTATGTATGATAGAGGTGACACTGTTCCTTTATAAGAAACATTTGCAAAATAAAACGCTTGATTTCAATGGGGACATAAAAGAATTCTCACATCAGATAAAAGTGCTGAAAACCAATCTTCTGAGACCTGTTATTCTCTCCCATGCCATCGGTTATATCTGGGTTATCGTGTGGCTGTGGGTGTTCTTCAGTATGTTCCCTGTAAAAGATTCGTTAGGAATCATACTACTGATTATCTATGTGGTAGCTATGACCATTCTGAATCTGCAGGCCGAGATTAAAGTTATGCGTATTTTGGATGAGATAGTTAAGGATATAGAAAAATAGATGTTTGAGATGAAAAGTTTACTTGTAACTATACTTTTGATGGTGATCGGCACCCTTTATGCCCCGGCCCAGCTTCTATGGAAAATATCGGGAAGAGGAATTGAACGACCTTCTTATATCCTGGGTACTCATCATGCTACTCCATATACTTTTTGTGACTCTATACCAGGCTTGATGCAGGCCTTTGAAGAGGTGGATTATGTGATTGGAGAGTTTGATATGGTAAAGATGGGGGAGATGACACCGGTCCAGATGCAGAATATGCAGAAAATGATGATGATGCCTGCAGATACAACTTTGCTGTCATTATTCAACGTGGAAGAAAAAGAGCTGTTGGATGCATACCTTAAGGAAACTGTTGAGGCAGAGTTGCAGATGTTTTCTGCAATGAAACCCATGACCATAATGGTTACTGTGCAGAATAGGATTCTTATGGATATTATTCCCGACATTGCATCAATGACCGGCATGGACAAGTATATGCAGACATTGGCAGCAATCAAGGGAAAGAGCGTTGTCGGACTTGAGACAATGGAGTACCAGATGAGTCTCCTTTATGGAAGTTCCCTTGAAGAGCAGGCTGATGCCTTGCTGGAGATGGCTCAAAACAGTAACAGCAAAGAGTTGTTGGTTGAACTTACTGCTGCGTACAAGTCTCAGAATCTTGATATCTTATGGAATGTATTTAAAGAGCAGATGACTAGTTATGAGTATGACGCTCTTGTATCTGTGCGAAACCAAAATTGGGAAAAGCAGATTGTGGAGCTTGTTCCAGCACAATCCTCTTTGTTTGTTGTTGGATCAGGACATCTCCCTGGTGAAAAGGGGATGATTACCCTTTTAAAGCAAGCAGGTTACAATGTAGAACCTATTCAAAAATAAATGCTGCCTGGACTTCGTGGATTCTCGGCAACGAACATAAAAAATATGCGTTCATTCTACGAAGAGTGGTCGCCTATTATAAATCGCCAGCCAATGGCTGACGAAAATAAAACGCTAACTGCAGTTAGCGAAATTAACATTCAATTATTGTCACCTTGCGAAAGTCCTAAGAAAGAAGATTTTAATGTGGCTTCATTCTTAGGATTAGGCTTCACACATCATATGATCATAGTCTGCAAGACCTACTTCCTCTAATAAAAATAGTCCTTTCCGACTGGCAATTCTCTTTAATGTTGTGTAGAGAGGGAACAATCCCTCCCACGCTTGACAGCGCGGGCCCCACCCTCTGCGGCCAGAGGGGTAGCACGGTTTCCTCTTCCCACACAACATTAAAGAGGGACGTAGAGAGGGATGCCGCAGTTCGGGCACAAAATCGCCACTTTTCCAGCCCAAAGTGCATTTTTTTCACACATCGGGCACAGAAACGCCACTTTTCCAGCCCGTTTTTGGGGCAAAGGTGCTTTTGATTCCATTAGCCAGCAACTACAAACGGTGTTGCAACATACAAAACTTCGGACGCAATGCTAGAGAAATTAAGAAAGTATACCTTCATCGGTTCTGAAATACTATCGGAATGGAAAGCCTCTGAGCTACAGGTTTATTTCCATATATTGCAGGCTCCCATTTTGGAGACTGTCTGATGAGTGACACCACGTGAGCATCCAAGTCTTCGCAAATGCTTTCCAATACCCTGACATCTCTGACGATACCATCAGCTCCTACCTCAAATGCCACTTTCATAGTACCTTCGTGATTACACCCTTCAGGCGGCGTAATCCTGGCAACAAGCCAGCGTGAAAAAGCCATCATATCCTGGCCTTGAAATTTGGGCATCTTGTCTGGGCTAAGAATATAAAATGGATACTCTTTTTCCTTCTCATCATACCTTATTACTACTATTTTATCGAGTTCTTGTGGCCGTTTCATCGTAACCATAATTACCCCATTTGAAGCTCTCTCTCCATATTTCTCTTTTGCAAATGCATCTTTCAAAATACTAATGGATTTAATACGGTTCGGATCGATTTTATCAAAATCCATCTTACTAATCTCCTTTTCCACCCCTCTCTCCAGAAGTATATACAATGGAGAATTTGTAATATCATACACTGTTCGAGCCTGTAAAGCTACACACAGACACACGAGAGGTAGCAAATAGAGCAGTTTCCATCTCTTAAGGATATGAGATTTGGACTTCGTCATCATAGTGATACGATTTTTAAGGATACTATGATTAAAACTGTTCGCGATAGAATAGCCACTCCCGCTGATAGCTTTTCTTACCAGTAAGTATTGATACCCTTTAATATCTATACCGGCTCGAAGAACAGCATCATCAGCCTCATACTCGTGAAGCTCCCTCAGATCTGACCTAAGTATCCAAATGGCCGGATTGAACCACTGGAGAGCAGATAAGATATCTACCAGGAGTATATCTACAGAGTGACCCAAAGCTATATGAGCCTTCTCGTGAATAAGAATAGACTCCCTATTCTCATCCCAGTCTTTTCGGGGTATAACGACATACTTCATCCAGCTGAATGAAGCTACGTCCCTGTCTGTTAAAATAATTTTACAGCCAACCTCTTCATTCACCAGCTCACCTTTCTTCACCATATTGAGAATGGAGACTATAGACACAATCACCCTGACCAAGACAAATAAAACACCTGTCCAGAAAACGAGGGCAAGGACCATTGGCCACCAGGATGCTCTGTTTTTCACCTCCAGTGCTAGTTCTGGCACCTGAGCAGTGTGCATCATCTCAGCGGCTCCCATCTGCATATCCTTATGGATAGTGATAATACAAAGTGGCAGGAGGAAAGACAAAAACACTATCCCCACCAACACTACCCTATTGAAACGATGGAATGTCTCTTTTTTCAATAGAAAACGGTAGAAGAGGTGGAAAACCAGCAGCACAACTGCTACCTTTATTTCATATATCAGAAAGTCCATCATCTATATAACAGGTTTTTAGAGCATCATATTCCACATTGCGTTCTGGACGCGGGAGTTTTTCTTGGCGTTCATCTTGCCGAAATTGAACGAGACGGTGAAAAGGAAGTAGCGGCCGAGGACATTTGAGTATGTATCCTCAGTGTATTCATCAGATGTGTACCTGCTAAGAGATTTGGCCTGATTGAGGATATCTTTCACAGCCAAAGAGAGGGTCACAGCCTTGATACTTTTCCCGACAGAGAGATCCCAATTGAAGGAAGGATCTCCATAGCCGTTCGCATAACCTCTATAGAATGTGTATCCAAGATAATTCTTAAACTCCCACCCTTTACCTGGCTTATAGGTGACATCACCGGAAAAACTGTGATCCCAGGTGTTCAGATTGGCTTTGGGGTCGAGTGAATACCTGGATATTCTGTTACGTGTCCCGGCACGGAGGGAGATGTTGAGCTTATCTGCATTGTACTTGAAATAGGTACTTGCACTCCACGAAAGTGTATTGGTCCTGCTCTCCTGAAATCCACTCTTTCCACTATAGAACAGATCTCCGGACTCATCACCCCAGAAACTCTCCATAAACTTGTAATAATCAAAATTATCCAGATCAAGCCCTTCCATCTCCCCTGCTGACTGATAACTTGTATTAGCTGTATACGAAGCATATCCGTCCAGTGACATCGAAAACTTCTTGTCTTTTCCAAAAGACTTATTGAAACTCATACTGCTTGAGACAGTTGTCCCCAGCTTCTGCGAGTTTACGGGGATACCATATCTCACACCTTCACCATCAAACCAGCTGGCTGTAACGATAGGGTTGGATACTAGATTTCCATATACATTGATATAAAAGTATGAGAAGGACTTCTTATTGCTCACTCTATAAGTGGCATTGAAGTTATTATAAAAGGTGGGCTTCAAATAGATATTTCCTGCCTGTATCTGTATAGGGTTTGAGATATCCAGTGTAGGGATCACTTTATCACCCGACACTGTCTGGGTATAACCGGAATAATACAAATAGAGATTGCTCTCACCTTTCCTATATCTGTAACTCAAGAATGGCGACCAGTTATACAGCCACTCCCCTTTACCGGTAATGGTCTCAACACCCATAGATCTGGTATTGATCACATTCTGAACCATATCACCCTTCAAACCAAACTGGACATTGGTAGTGTCATTGTTGTACTGAAATAGTAGGGAAGCCGCCTCTTTCAAATAGCGACTGTTATTGGCAGATGAGTAATAATTATCCAGAACACCGGCTGAATAGGCCATCTCAGAATTGTTGTTGGCAGAGATACTTGAGCTGAGGTTCCCTCTGAAAAGCCACCTCTTGGATATAGGCTCCACATAGTTGACCGATCCACCTGCATGGTAGTACTCCCTTTTGATATCATAGTCTATATTTTTTACATTTGTAGAGGATGTATACTCCACCTGAGTCTTCTCTGTCTTATCCCCATTCTGATTGCTGATATTATAATCGAGAGAGATTGTAAGCGATCTATTCTTTTTCCCCAGATCCCTGACTCCAAAATCAGCCCAGCCACCTGTCCCGGTCTTGGTATTGTGCGCCTGGACATCAGATGTGGATTTGTTAAGAGATGCTCCGGAGGTATAAGTCTGAGACTGATTGGACACAGTTACCCTGTTGCGTGCGTAATTGAATGTTGGCCTGAATTCAAAAGAGTATTTCTTCTTCTCCTTATTCTTAAACTCCAAAGATGCATTAACACCATTCTCCACCCCATAACCGGTATATTTCGTATCTGTATAAAGTTCCTCGCCGGATGGCTGGAACGATATGCGGGACGACACCTTTTTGCTGTCCTTGGTATTGTTCTTATACATAGCAGAGGCATTTGCTTCTACCCCTTTTATTCTATCTGTATTATAGTTGACACCACCTTGCGCACTGGTGGTAAGGCCTCTGATTTTAGAGTAGTCATCGGATACTTCTGTACCGTCACTATAGTACACCACCATTCCGGTTCCTGCATCCATCACATTATGGCCGTTTCCAAGAATCACCACCTGATCTTTCTCTGTATACCCTGTCACCAGTCCAGAGCCGTTATAGAGGAACTTTCCGTCCTCCACCAGATCACTCTTCTTGTCGGGATTGACCGAAGCACCACCCCCAAGCTTGGCATTTCCGAACCACCCTTTGGTGTACTCCTGCTTGAGTTCTATATCCATCACCTTCTCCTTGTCATCCTGAGTCGCCACTCCGGTAAATGCAGCGGCATCCTTGGTCTTGTCCACTACCTTGATTTTATTCACTATCTTGGCAGGGAGATTCTTTAGGGCTGCCGAAGGGTCATTGAAGAAGAATGTCTTGCCACCTACAGTTATCTTGTCCACCGCCTCACCATTGACCTTGACTGTACCATCATCACCCACCTCCATACCGGGCATCTTTTTGAGGAGCTCTTCCAGCATATCGTTCTCCCCTACCTTAAATGACGAAGCATTGTATATAATGGTATCCTGCAGGACTTCGATAGGATTTCCCACCGCTGAGATAGAGGCAGCATCGATCATCTCAGGATTCTCCTCCATCTTAATGACACCAAGATTTACATTCCAAGAGGTACAGTCGTGAACCTTTTTGTATGGTTTATATCCGATAAGCTCCACATTGAGGGTATATTTCCCCACCGGCACATCTTTAAGGTTCACCTTTCCCTTATCATCCGATAGAGCAAAACTGGTTATGACTGTATCACCTACAGGGACCAGATATGCCGAGGCCCAGGGGATAGGCTCTTCACTTTGGGAGTCCTTAAGTTCAAACTTCACCTCCACATTCCTATTTTTCTCAAACATAGAGAAATCCATAACCACCTGACCCTTCACAGAAACAGAAAGGACAAGGGCCACAAAAGCCACAAACAAACGCTTCATACAAAAATAGTTAGACGAAAAAAAATCCAATTTCAAATATACAAATCCAATTTCAAATATTAGGCCATAATTTACTCTTTTCCAAGAGTTCCATAACTGATTTTCAGGGCCTTAGTCTTTCTAAGCTCATCTTTAACATCAATAATCTCTCCAAGCTCTACATCTGAAGAGGCATTGATGGTCACCATCGGTACATAACCGGCATTCTCTATCTTTTCTGATATGATCTTCTCTACCTCATCCTTGGTACACACCTTTCCATCTATATTGATATTTGATTCACCATCTTCAGCGATAATAGTGATAACAATAGGCTTTTCACGTTGGACCTCAATTTTTCTCTCGACCATAGCCAAGAGGAAAATTCCGATAACAGGGACAATATAGAGCACCTTCCAAGTACTCAATGGGGAAGATTTTTTGTTCAACATCATACTGATTCTTTGTTTTAATGTACTGTGATTAAAATTATTGACCAGCGAGTATCCGCTACCTCCAAGTGATTTTCTGATTAAAAGGTACTGGTACTCTTTCATATTGGCACCGCTCCTCAATACGGCATCATCCGCTTCAAACTCGTGAAGCATACGGAGATCACCCTTGAGTAGCCAGATGGCCGGATTAAACCACTGGATGGCTGTAATGATATCCACAAATAACAGATCCCAGGAGTGCCTCAACTCTATATGGGCCCTCTCGTGCATTAGTATCTGTGGGCATCCTCTGTGGTAATCCTCTCTGGAGATTACGATATATTTCATCCAACTGAAAGTGGCACTATCATCCTCAGTTATGATAAGATCTATGCCCCCGGCAATCTCCTGGCGACTTCCACTTTTTATGATCCTTTTGATGCGGACTAAAGAGACAAGAACATTTCCCAGCACCGCTGCCACACCTATAAAAAAGAGGATACTAAGGAGAATGGTCCATAGAGAGAGCCCCTCACCCACCTCCTCAGCAGCAGTACCAACTTCTGCCACCGCTCCGGCAGGGATAACCACTACGTCGTGCAATGTTATCACGCAGAATGGAAGCAGAAAAGAGAGGAGCGCTGTCGCCAAAAGGACTATACGGTTCACACGGTGAAAAGTCTCCCTGCTTAGCAAGAGGCGGTAGAAGATATAGAATACACTTAGCGCAATGGCCACCTTCAGCTGATATGTCAAGAATTCTGCCATATGCCACTATTTTTCGCCTTTCTCTATCTGTTCGATAAGCTCCTTAAGCTCATCCACACTGATCTTCTCCTCCTTTACAAAAGAGGATACTGCACTCAGATAAGAATTGTTGAAGTAGCTGCTGATGATCCCCCCCACAGTGCTCCCTGCATAATCCTCTCTCCCGACCACAGGAAAGTACTGATAGGTATTTCCATACGCCTTATGGCTCAGATAACCATTTGCCTCCAATGTCCGGACCATCGTTGACAAGGTATTGAAATGGGGTTTGGGATCTTCGTAGTGATCCAGAAGTTCACGGACGAACATAGCACCTTCATCCCAAAAGAGATTCATGATCTCTTCCTCTTTTCTAGTCAGTTTTTTCATGCCAAAATGATTTATGGCACAAATGTAACTAAATTTTATTTGAATACAACTATTTTTTATAGTTACATTAGAAAATATCCCTTTTCTTCCGACTGAATATAACACTCAGAGAGATGGCGCAGCCGGCTACAGGGAGAAGAAGGTACTGCTTATAAGGCTCAATTGAAGAGTGTATATTTGAGATCAGGTCTCTACCCACCTCTAAGGTTGATACCGGATAAAGCCAGACTATAAACATGGCGAGTGCCCCCATAATCAGCCCTATGACAAGGGCTCCGACAAGAGCTACCCTCCCGATCCGTCTCTGTCTGTCCACCTCCGACTTGATCCCGTCCACAGCATTGATCTTCTGCCTGACTTCAAGCAGGAAAGTGGGATTGTCCTCCACCTGAGGCTTATTGTTCCGGAGGAACGATTCTATATTGTCATTTTTCATTGGAGTATCGATTTTAAGTGGTTACGGGCTGTAGACAAATGGTATTTTACGGTCCCTGATGGCATCTGGAGTATCGATGCTATATCCTTTATGCTTCTGTCCTCAAAATAAAAAAGGGCGATAACTGCTTTCTCCTTATCCTGTAGCATATTGAGTGCCTGATACAGTTTCTGATACTTGAACCTTCCGTCCGTCTCATCTGCAGAGGGGAGGGACAATACCTGCCGGGCATCTGTCGGAAGAGTCTCAAACTTGGGCTTTCTGAGATGGTCCAGATAACAATTATATGCTATTCTAAAGAGCCAGGTACTGAATTTTGAGAGTCCCAAAAAAGTACCGGATGCCACATAGGCCCTGACGAGGGCATCCTGCGCTATATCATCCGCCAAAGATGAGTCCCCACCACACAAGGCAAGCAGAAACCTTCGCAAAGATTCCTGCTCCCCTCTAACCAGGTCTATGAAGCGCTCCCGGGTCATTTGAGATTTTTCTCTTCAGCCTCAATCTCCTTGGCAAGCATCTTCTTGCCTACAAAATAGACTATAAAAAGGGCCACCCCTATCGCCAGAAGAACACCACCGGGGATAGCCAATATCGAGCCTGGTCCGTCCAGCAGATCCCATCCCATCCTTACACCATACAAAATTCCGCCTACCAGCATAAACAGGCCGAGCAAAGATGTGACACAGGCTGAAGTTAGACGTTTCAAAAGACGCTCCTTAATGGTCAGAGCCTCCTGGTGACCTCTAAAGAAGTCAGCATCGATTTTGGCACCTGCCTCAATAGCCTTGAGCATAACCTCAGTTTTTTTGTCCATCTCATGCTGACGGCTTCTCATCACAAGCCACACAATCATAACAGGCAATACAACACATATGCCTATCGGAATCAAAAAATTAAAATTCATAATTCGAAAATTTTTAATGTTTACACCTATTAGACGTAAACACAGAACGAAAGGTTGGAAAAATCTGCTATGATTCTAGAAGATATGGGATGAGTAGACCTCGCTTCCCTCCTCTGTCAGACCTTCGATAACCACTTTGAATTTCCCTTCATACTGAGGGAGATTACACTTGAACTCAAACTCCCCATTTGCAGGTATATCCACTATAGGGTTCCAGTAGATAGTAGAAAGAAAATTGGGATACCCCTTCTCGGAAGCAGCTTTCATCCCTATAAAAGCTTGAGGCCAGCTGACACCCTCAAACTCCACAATACTCACATTGCGAGGCAAACGGACACCGGCCATATCACCTTTATAAGTAATGAAGTTCACGACTCCGTCGAACATAAAGTGGTTAAGCATATATCTCTTGGGATACACTACAATCTGTTTTATCAGATGCTGGTCTATCCCCAGTATTACCGAATGGTCACTTACAGGGATACCATCCAGAAGGGCCAGACACTTAGTCTGGGATTCCCACAACACCTTTATCTCTGCCACACCACCGTTTCTTCTCACCCTCACATAATCCACATATTCCCTCAGCACCTCTTCCAGATTCTGGAATCTGGTATAATCATCAAGATTATACACAAGTGGTGCTGTATTACCCAAAAAGGAGTTATCCTTCTTCTTGCACATCTCCCAAAGTGTATCGGCCTCAAATCTTCGTGAGATCTGCATCCTCCTACCCCGCTCTACCAATGCCTGCTCCATCTGAGGAACAATCTCCAGTGGTGGAATCTCTGACACCATGCGGCTATATTCCCTCTCTTTGATTTTGACAACAGGTTCTATAAGAAAACTGGTGGTATCTCCCTCCACTTCAAAAACCAGATCCCTTCTACCCATAATATTTCCAGTATGGAATACAACTGTCCCATCTCCCCTTACTTTATTTACATACACATCATCAGTATTGCCCATAGCACTCATATAGACATACCTGCCTGCAGCACTGCCTCCATCTTTTCCCTCCACTTGCACCGTAACAATCTCCCCTGCATAATCGATCTCATCCACCTTCCCAAAGTCACCTTTTCTTTCCAAAAGGGAGGTCGTGTTATAACTTCCCGACAACTCTTCCAGTTCGCCCAGATGGAAAACTGAGATACTCAAATCAATATTTTCATTCTCACCGTTTTCAATCAATACAGGGACAACCCCATCTTCAGCTTGGCCGACAGTGATCTTAACATCACCTTTAGAATCAGGCTTATAAGCCACCGCCCTCTCTTGACCTCTGCTAACGACACCCCCTTGCACCCTGGCAGTGGTAGAAGTGTTGAATATGGAGATCACTTTTCCATTGAACGCACCCACTGCATCACCACCATCACATTTTGTGTACGACACTATTGAATAATTGCCCGTGGGCAATGTCATAGGGATTCTGAATCTTCCACAGCCTCTCCCTCCGATCAAAGCTCCTTTGGCAGTCGCAGCAACCCCATCATTGGATACAAACTGCAAATATGCCACATCGCTCAAACCTGAGTAGCCACCACCCTCCTGATCAAAGCAATACAGAGAGTACCATATATCTTCTCCGGTCAGATAAATATCCTTATCAGTAGAGACATAGACCCTCTCTTGTCCAAGAATAAGACTCCATGAACATATAAGCAACGCCAATATAGAAATCACTTTTCTCATACTACCATCTTTTGATTGTTATCTTGGCCAGAAATCGGGTTTGGTACTATTTGAGTACAATCTGCAGTCGGTACACCAATCTTTTTCTGCCCATAATGCATAATTTTTATGGGAAGGACCAAATTGTTCCCAATCGCCAAACACGACAGGGCGATATCCGTTTCCATAATACTGCTTCCAAACGTATATTGCCTCTCCATTTTCGGTATATCTCATCTTTACGAGCCATGCAAGTGCACAATCTACCCTAAATATCTGCTCTTTAGCCCAGTCTATGAAAACCCTTTTAGAAGTCAGAGTAGATACATTAATGTAGCCTAACACCACCTCATCAGGATTAGCATCACATGCAATATTCCCCCTCATATCACTTGGCTGAGGTCCAAACAATCCACCAGTACCTGAAGTATTTTTTTTGATATTATCCCAGTAATTATATGCCTCCTTGTCAAGTGCCCTCTGTACAACTGATATTGAGTACAAATCCATCACCCTTGTATCAGTATTGGCTATTTCTTTAATTATGGACTTATATATGAGATTCTGTGAAAGCTTCTCGGTATTGGCTATATAGGTCCAAACTGATTTGGCCTCACTGAAACAATAAGTACGCTGATAAATCTCCTCTTCACTCAGTTCCCTCATTTCATTCTTATATTTATCATATTCTATTTGTGATGGATATACCGCATTGCTTTCCCAATTTTCTACATAATTCCACTTGCAGTACAAAAAGTCATCTGTATTGTCATTATGAGTGGTGATCTCTATCTTCGCAGACTCCCTATCTTCTGCCACTGTATAGGTTATACTGTCTATCTGTGGCGAAATCAGCACTTTCTTATATGACGATATATAGTTGCCCCTCCCTGGAACAGAGACTGTAAGTCTGTATCTTCCATTAAGATCAAGGCTCCTTGTATCTACTTCAAATACATTTGTCTCCCCTTCTCTCATCACACCGGGATATCTCTCCCCCGATTCACTCTCTACACATACCGAGATACCTGACGGAATAGTATTCTCTTCCTCTCCTAATAATGGCTGAGTATAACCCACCGTCACAGTAGTGATATCTCCTACATTTATATCACCATCGATCACCACCAATGGGACCTCCAGACCCTGTATCTCATCATCCTCAGGGGTGTAATCGTAGACACAACTTACAGAGAGCAGCCCTATCAGCACAGCAAACAATATTTCGTAAAATCTTCTCTTCATACAGCCCCTAAAATTTAAAGTTAAAGTTCACATAAGGTATCGGGGCCCCGAAAATACAGAGTTTGTGCCCTTTTACCTCACCTGCATTATTGGTATCAAAGTAGATGGAGTAAACATTCTTCCGTCCGGTGACATTATACACACCCACAGTAAATGAAAAGTGTGTAAAAGCATCCAACCTGTGGGTAGGATCAAAATTCATAGCCACATCTATTCTGAAATAATCGGGAATCCTGTGACTGTTTCGCCCCGAATAATAGAGCTTTGTCGCTCCATCATACTGATACTTGGCTACAGGTATGGTTATTGGCCTTCCTGTGGCATAATCACCATTTACAGACAGACTTATCCTATGGGTGAATTTATAGTTCGCCACCAGCTTAATGTCGTGTGGCTTGTCGTATGGCGCATCGTACCACTGACCTCCATTTATAGCCATATTACCTCTGTCACCCACTTCCCTCAGCTGAGTTTTGGACCAGGTATAGGCCAGCCACCCATTCAGTTTGCCCAGAGGTTTCTTCAGCATAAACTCCACGCCGTACGCATTTCCCTGGGTCTGCACCACATCTTCAGCCAGATGTCTGTTCATTACCAGCACTGCACCGCTCTTATAGTCCAGATAGTTCTCCATCTGCTTATAGTACCCCTCCACAGAGATCTCCACCTTATTCTGGAACATATTGGTATAAAAACCGCCTGCCGCTTGCCACCCTGTCTGAGGTTTGATATCCTTGTCACTCAACTTCCAAATATCAGTAGGTGACATAGTGGTGGTATTGGAAAGCATATGGATATATTGTGTCAGGCTGTTGAAACCTGCTTTGAAAGAGATATTGTCAGTTATCATAACTCTACCGGACACCCTGACTTCAGGATGGTGATAACTCTTTCCTTTTGTGGCAAAGAGTGAATACCTTAAGCCATAATCCATGAAAAATCTCTCTGAGATATTCCAGCTGTGGCTCAAATAAGCAGATGCCTCTATAGCATTCTCCTTCGGCAAGATATCAGCCACCACCAGAGACTCCTCTCCATAAGGGAGATAACTTCCCGGAGAGAGATCATACCCTATAGCATCCACTCCGTAGGTAAGTGTATGATCTTTGCCCAAAAGAGATTTGAACTTAAGCTTGCTGTACACCTGCTGGATACTGAAAGTCATCTCATAGGAGTTCACAGGATTATATTTGTCATAAGTGGCATATCTGTACATATCATAACCTGCAGCCAGCTCCATCTTATGCTTTTCATGGAAATTGTATCTCCACTTGAGCGATCCGTTTCCGTTACTGTATCGGTAACTGGTATCAGCACTGAATCTGAAGCCATCCTGTGACCAATAGCCATTGAGATGGAGGGAACTTTTCCCGCTGAAACGGTGGGTAAGACCGGCAGTGATATCATAGAAGGAGGCTGCACCATTATTGTATTCACTATTTTCCGGCAGGAGCTTCAGCATCCAGTCAGAATATGTCGCCCTCGCACCCACAATAAAAGTAGTATTTTCTGTAATTGGCCCCTCAATATGCCCTCTTGTGGTCAAAAGGCCCAATCCCAGCGATCCTGTAAGATTCTTGTTGTTACCCTCCCTGCTGTTGACATCCAGTACAGAAGATATCCTGCCCCCATACTCTACCGGGATCGAACTTTTATACAACTCTATATCACTTACAATATCTGGGTTGAACCCTGAAAACATTCCAAACAGATGGGAAGGGTTATATACTGTACCCCCATTGAAAAGGACCAGATTCTGATCTGTAGCACCTCCACGGACGTTGAATCCACCACCGGCCTCTCCTACCGATTTTACACCTGGGAGGGTCAATATGATCTTCACCACATCTGCCTCGCCAAAAACCACAGGAACCTTCTTCATCCTGTCTATCCTTACCTTCTCTATACCTATTTCGTTGTTACGCACTTTATTGGTATTCTCTGCAGAGACTACAGCACCGGTCAGGGCATAGACCTTCTCCTGCACCGTAATATCCAGAGTCCCATCACTAAATACTTGCAAATGCACTTGGGAATCTTCAAGAGAGAATCCACTCACATCCAGAGTACTCTCTCCTACAGGTAAAAGAATCTTGTAAAATCCTGCAGCATCAGACTGTGCAAAAGAACTTGATTTAAGATGGGCAATAGTAACCCCTATTGCAGGCTCACCAGTCCTGGAATCCCTGACATAACCACTCAAATAGGCTTGGGATCCTTTTTGATTGTTCTTCTCCCCTATCTGATATACTTTGTTCTGATAATTCGCCTTATCCGAAGTCCCAAGCAGATCCTGATACTCTACTTTCTCTCCCTTTTTCTCACTCTCTATAACAAACCAACCAGTAGGGAGCGACTCCTTTATAGGTATCCCCTTAAGCACAAACACAGCCCCTTCAGCATGAGAGATAATATATCCCTTTTCCCTCAACAATCTGGATATCTCATCCGATAAAGTAGGGCTTGATGCATCTATTGTAAATGTGAGGAGCCCGGATTCATCCCTATTATAGTATATCTTTTGCTGAGAATTTTGCTGCATGATACGGACAAGTGAATCGAGTCCGATATTCCTCCGAAAATCAGAGAACTGAGCAAATGCCGATATAAAGGCAAACAAAAATAGCAGAATAACCGTAGCGCCCCTTTTCATAGTCACTGCCTCCCCTCCACCATAGACATTATGAATTCAAGATTTATGTCCATATCCACCTCTGAATGAACACTCATATACGATCTTATATCCTTTTTGAAACTCTTGTACAGACGCTGCAAGTCCCTCTCCCTTCTGATCTGTTTGACCATACCATCTTTTACTAACCAATATTTAACTTTAAGGGCGAAGGCCTTAGTTATATTTCCGGACGAGAAGTCTGTATGATCATATATTTTTCGGTCGATCTGCTTGAGAATCATGTCCTTACCTTCATATAGCACTTGATAATACCCCGGAGCAAGCCCCTTTATCACCCTCTCTCCAAATAATGCAGTATACCTCCTCTCTCCAATATTAAAATCACCCACAATACTTTTTTTCAGCACAATAGAATATTTCGTAGCACCTATCTGCACCAAAAGTTCTCCTCTATGGCAGTTTAGGTTCATCACAAGCCCATAATAGATTTTGCCATTTAATTCAAGATCCCCCACTTCGAACTCATCTGAGTAGGCATATACAGTACCGATAAAAGGGAAAGGATACCTGTCCGCAATCTCACCTCTATAGACAGGTGAATCAAAACCCGCCACTGCACTATAATCACACCGCGTCTGTGAAAAGGAAGCTGTCGGAACCAAGGCAATGAGAAGCCAGAGCATATATCTGAAAAAAGTACACATAGGACCGCGGATACAATTTTCAAATATACAATACAATTTTCAAATATTATATAAAAAATCAGAGCTCCAGCCAATCGGTCTCATACATCAGGACTCCGGCGAGGGCACCTGCTCCGTTTGTGACATTGCTGTAAGCATAGCCGGCAGGAGCCAATCCTGCCTCAGCAAAACTATTTTCATCTATCTGATGCTGCGCATAAGCATATCGGCTGAATTCAGAGGTCATCTTGTAAAGCCTTAATTTGTATCTGTATTTGGTACTGTATGAATAGTCATATGGATTCCCATCCTGGTCATATGCCTCTCCAGAATATGAATAATCTTGCTGAAATCTGTTTTCCACTTCGAGTGTATGTGTCTTACCATTAAAACTCCGATCCATAAACATAGTAAGGGTGTTATATGTATTGAAAGTATATCCGTCAAACCTGGTACGAAACACTGTGCTGGTCTGTGGAAGAAGCGGATTGTCCTGCATATCAACTACAATCCCCGAACTATAATTGTAAGAGGTATCTATTCCACTTTCATATATGCTTTCATATGTGTAGATCAGCTCCCTCACAAACTGGATTCCGTACGCATCCACACTCCCTGCAGGATCATCCACAGTAAGTCTCACCTTCAACCTGAGATCTAAGTTTGGACCTTCCTCCTGGGCAACTACTTTTGTCTGGGTAATATCATAAACCTCTGTCTCAAGTTTCATATTGTCAATCGGTATTGGCACCTGCGTTACAGCCTCAACATCATCAAACCCTCTCTCACTCACTTTTACCCTGATTTCATCCCCTGGAGAAGGATCATAATCTGCGACATAGTATTTACCGTCATATTTCAGAGGGATATCCTCTCCGTTCACAGCAAGTACCACATCGGGATCGAAATTTGAGTAATTATATTTGCTGTTTACAGATATACAGGGGGCCACCCTGACATATATGGAGTCTGCAACTCCAGGAAAGCACTCCACTTTTATGATATTATCGCTGTCAAGTTTCAATTCAAATTTCTTCTCACACGACACAACGGAAATGACCAAAAGCACTATGGATATGATATATATTAGCCTCTTCATAAATCTTAGAATTTAAGTGTATAACTAAATGTTGGAATTATTGGTATAAGACCAAGGCCTTCACCTATGTATCCTATCACCTTCCCTTTGTTGTCATACTCTGGGGAGACATAGGCATAAATTATATTTGTTCTGCAATAAACATTATATATGCTCAAGTTCCATATACTGTGATTGCCCCTTTTGGTGGTCTTATGGAAATTGAGGCCAAGATCGAGTCTGTGATAATCGGGCAACTGCAGATTGTTCGGTTCGCTATATACAGGATATTCTATAACATATCCCTGATCGGGCATATCCGGGGCACTCTCATAATGGGATTCCACAGTCATCCTGCTCCCAGACCGGTAATTCCAGGCACTATACACCTCAAATCTCTTGGTTATCTTATACTTGAACATCAGTGTCAATTTATGTCTGTTATCATTTCTGTCCCTGAACCAATCCTTATAGAAATCATCAAATTTTCTCTGATTCCACATGAGGGTATAATATGCTGCTGTCTCAATTTTATCCCCCTTATAGCTCAATTCGTTCTCCATACCCCAGGAACGTCCCTTGCCCATTACATACGATTGGTCCCAGCCGGTGAGTGGTGGAAAGATTGCATTTACCCCGAAATACTCGATAAGATTGTCCATTTTCTTGAACCACCCCTCCACATTCAGCGTCACTCCGCCGGGGATTTTGGTATAAATACCGGCTGCAATCTCTTTGGAGCGGGATGGCGGGATAGTAGCTGTGGATGGGAGCCAGCAGTTTGTCGGCAGATCAAGATAGGTTGTAGCAACCAGGTGGGTTGGTTGGGACATTTCCGAATATGAACCCTTCACAGAAATATGTTCATTAAATGAATAGTTTAACGAAGCTCTCGGTTCAAAAGAGTGCCACAATTTTCCCTGAGAGGAGACAAGAGAGTAGCGCAATCCCAAATTCATCGAGAATTTATCACCGAAACTCATCTCATCCTCAAAATACAATGATGCTGACTGCATATGGACATTTGCAGAATCTCCAAATTCAATACTGACATCTGTCTTATCCTTATAAATCAACGCATCTTCAAGTGTAGATGATGGAGAATAGATATGATATTGTGCAGTCGCACCGTAACGCAATTTGTGATTCTCACCCAACCGGTGGTAAATATCTGCATTTATTCCGAAATCGTGTACCATAGAGTTCACATACTGTCCACCCTTCTCCCTTACATCGGGACGGAGACTTGTCCAGTCCTCGAAATAGAATCCGAGTCGGGAGTGGGACCTTGTATAATAGGCAGCAGTATTAAGATTGATATTGGGGTTTATATCATATTTCCATGAGAGTGAACCGAGAGTGTTTCCCCAATTCATCGGAATTCCCACATTACTTTCCACTTGACGGCTTATCTCCGATACCCCGTCATCGCCAATCTGATAATACTCGTTAAAATTGTACTGCTTATAATTAAACACATCCCTCCCTGCGTAGAAAGCCCCCCTCAACACACTTTTTTGTGAGAACTTATGGGTCAATTTAGCATTAAGGTCGGTAAATGCATACCTCAGGTCAAGTTTGTCCTCAGGCATATTGGCCTTGTTAAAGAAGTACAGTATCGGCTCCGAAATGGTCTCCATCCATGTCCTCCGCAATCCGACATTGAATGAGGTCTTCCCTTTAATGATAGGTCCTTCAAACTGTAAATGTCCATCTATCAACCCTATTGCAAATGTTCCATGATATTTATTGAAGTCACCGTCTTTAGTTGTGACATCCACTACCGATGACATTTTAGATCCAAAACGGGCAGGAAAACCGCTTTTATAAAAATCGATATTCTCTATCACATCGGTATTGAAAGAGGAGAAAAGCCCGCCAAGATGGCTCACCTGATAAATCGGCACTCCATCCAGGAGAAAAAGGTTGTCACTACCATCACCTCCATGGACATAAAGACCCGACATAAGCTCTGTTCCGGAGGCAACCCCAGGTAAAAGCTGGATAGTCTTTATCACATCAGGGGTGCTGAAAAATGCAAAACCGGAGTTAAGAAATTCGGTATTTATCTTTTTCAGACCTGTTTGGGTAATCTTATGCTTTTGCGACATTTCTGCCGTAATCCGCGCACTCGACAATGTATCCTTCCACACCTCCTCAAACAACACCTCATACCTCTTCACCCTCTTCCCCTCCTGGGTGAGGACGATATATTTCCTGTTGATCTCCCACTTTATCCCGCTCCCCTCAAACAAAAGGGCCAGGGCCTCCTCCAATGTCATCCCCTTTTTCAATTCAACACTGCTGGGAATATCGAGATCGAGCGAAGAGTCGTACACAAAATTGACATCATAGACCTTATGAATCCAGTCTATCTTATCTTTCAATGTCACATCCCCTTTTGCGGTCACAGATGAAACGGGAAGGAGATACAGAACCAAAACAATTAGAATTTTTCTCATCAACTTCTTCTACATTTTAACAATTTTAACGTCCAATGCAGATTCAATTGTAGTTATGATAAGATCGAGATCTTCGGTGCCGAACTCCCCTGTAAGCCTTTTTTTCAAATCTGTAGCTCCGAAAGAGACACCATAGTAATTGCCAAGTACCAGAAGTACCTCCTTAAGGGGAGTATTATTGAAAACGAATGTACCCCTCATCCATGCAATTGCATTTTCTCCCCCTTTCTCCAGAATATTGGGTTTTATCCCCCCTTTGGGAAGAAGTGCCCCTCCACCCTTTTCAAGGATAACACCTTGTGATTTCTCACTCTTGGAAAACAAGACCTTTCCATCATAGACATAGACCTTGGCCACAGGCCAATCTTCCAACAGAAATTCTGTTCCAAGAACTTTTACAAACCCATTTTCTGTGGCAACAATGAATGGCTTTGAAGGGTTCTTTGTAACATCAAAGTACCCCTTTCCACTCAAAAAGAGACGCCTCTCATTTTTTGAAAAGCCCCTTTTATTGTAGGACAACGATCCCCCTTCTGACAAAGTAACAATACTGCTGTCTGGCAATATGAATGTCTCTTTGCTTCCGGAAGCGATCAGAACCACTTCATTTGAAAAAATCGGGGAGAAATTGAAGAGAACAACCAGCACTACTGCAGCAGCAGCAACAGCGGTCACATAGTAACCCCATCTGCTCTTCCGCTTATTGGACTTGAACCGCTTCAACCCCTTTTCGGGATCAAATCTCCCGTCCTGATAGTGTTTGAGGACAAATTCCATTTGCTTTTCGTTATTCTCAACCATAACTTCAATTGATCTTCGCCTATAAGACGGAGAAGTTGTAAAAAAGTACTATTTGAATGTTAATTTATTTTTTAGGAGCGTCAATGCTTTGCTCATCTGGTTCTTTACCGTTTGGAGTGATATGCCAAGTTCCTCTGCTATCTCTTCATATTTGACGCCATCCCTTTTCCCCATCAGGAAGATCTCACGACACTTGGGAGGGAGAGATCCTATTGCTCCCCAGATCTTTGCCTCCACCTCTGAATCCCTTTCGAACTCCTCGCAAAGGGTATCTGAAAGTCTCCCCACCTCTTCTACCCTATTACTTTTACCCAAATAATCGAGGCATCTGTTTTTTACACAAGTATAAAGGTATGATTTGGGATTCTCCACCTTGAGACCCGCATTTAGCCGTCTCCACAACATCTCGAATGACTCCTGCACAACATCTTCGACGGCATCATGATCATTCAGGAAATGGAGTGCATAGATACAGAGGGCTCTGTAATGCAGTCTGAACAATTTATCTATAGATGGGTTCAATGGAGAGGATATTAGAATAGGTCGTTTCTGGTCTTTATATCTTTTACCCTAAGTTGGATATTTGCTATCCCCCTATAGTAATTTTCTGCTATAGAGTAACATACATCCACCGGGTTACCAGCGTGAAGGTGCTCGAAATGCTCAGATCTGTTGAAAGCAATAGCGGAGATGTGGCGGTATGGCTCATCCTCCTGGATAAGCTCCAGTTTCATATGTCCATTGTCCGATCCCACCTTACGTCCGTTCCCGTTGTCGTAAACATTTTCTGTAATGAACACAGGGGAGAGGTTGCCCGGTCCAAAGGGCTGGAACTGCTTCAACAGTCTGAAGAACTTTGGAGTAATCTGATTGAAATCCAAATAGGTATCAATATTGACAATAGGAACAAGGAGCTGGTCTGTAATTTTGGAGGCAACATATTTTTCAAATTTCTCACTGAATGCAGAGAGGTTCTCCTCTTTCATTGTCAAACCGGCAGCATACATATGTCCACCGAAATTCTCAAGATACTCAGAGCAATGCTCAATTGCGTCATACAGGTCAAACCCGGGGATGCTTCTCGCAGATCCTGTGATAAATCCGTTGGATTGGGTGAGGACTATGGTGGGTTTATAGTATGCCTCGACAAGTCTTGAAGCGACTATACCAACCACACCTTTATGCCACTGTGGGTTATAAACGACAGTTGATTTCGAGTTTTCAAATTCGGGAGAATTCTTGACCATCTGAATAGCTTCAAAGGTAATCTCACGGTCAATGCTCTTCCTTTCGTTGTTGTGGGTATTGATCGCCGCACCAATCTCCCTCGCCTCCTCATCATTTCTGCAGATCAACAAATCAACTGCTGTACGTCCCGACTCCATCCTGCCGGCAGCATTGATTCTGGGACCGATCTTGAATACAATATCATCAATGGAGATTTTATGGTTCTCCAGCCCGGACAATTTAATCACCGACTGCAGCCCCTTTCTGGGATTATCATTAAGACATTGCAAGCCGAAATAGGCCAAAATCCTGTTCTCACCTGTCACTGACACAAGATCGGAAGCAATACTTACCGACACAAGGTCAAGAAGAGGGACAATATCTTCAAACGGATACTTTTTGAACTGTGAATACCCCTGGACAAGCTTAAATCCCACGCCACATCCGGACAAATCATCAAACGGATAGTTGCAATCCTCTCTTTTCGGATCCAGCACAGCTACTGCAGGTGGGATTACATCATCAGGCAAATGGTGGTCGCATATTATGAAATCAATCCCTTTGTCTGAGGCATATTTCACCTTTTCTACCGCCTTGATTCCGCAGTCAACAGATATGATCAGTGTATATCCATTATTTAACCCCCAATCTATCCCCTTGTAAGAGACTCCGTACCCCTCGTCATATCTGTCTGGGATATAATACTCTACATTCGGATTGAACTTTTTGATAAAGGTATAGAGAAGGGCTACAGCAGTAGTGCCATCCACATCGTAATCCCCATAGATAAGTATCTTTTCATGTTTGGAGATTGCCTTGTCAAGCCTCTGGACAGCTTTGTCCATATCCTTCATAAGAAACGGATCGTGAAGACGGGACAATTCGGGACGGAAAAACTCCCTTGCCTGCTCAAAAGATTTGATATTTCTCTGAATGAGCAGATTAGCCAACACCTGATCGATCCCCAACTCTGCCGAGAGCTGACGGACCAATGCGGGATTGCCCGGTTCTTTAACTATCCATTTTCTTTCTACTGCCATATCCTTGCAAAATTACAACTTTTATTCCTATTTCAGTAAAAAAAGTTAAATTTGCCACTTAATTACAAAAACGACTATATAAGATGGACATTTTAGACCTTAACGAACAGGAATTGAACAGGCGCGAGGCTCTTAAGCAGTTGGAAGCTTTGGGAATCGAGGCTTACCCCGCAGCGCAATACCATGTGAATACCACATCTGCTGAAATCAAAGAGAAATACAACCCTGAAGAGGGAAATTTCAAGGATGTAGTCATTGCTGGTAGAATAATGAGCAGAAGGATTATGGGTGCCGCTTCTTTTATGGAGTTGCAAGACACCGAAGGGAGAATCCAGGTCTATGTCAAACGCGATGAAATCTGCCCTGCAGAGGACAAAACAATGTACAACACCGTATTCAAAAAATTGTTGGATATCGGTGATATCGTTGGAATCGAAGGGTACGCATTCATAACCCAGACAGGACAATTGTCCATCCATGCCAAAAAACTTACTGTATTGAGCAAATCATTGAGAGTTCTCCCTATCGTAAAGGAGAAAGAGGGTGAGGTATTTGACGCATTCTCCGATCCTGAACTCAGATACAGAATGAGATATGTGGATCTTATCGTAAATCCTCAAATCAAGGATACTTTCATCAAGAGGGCACAGATCGTTGCCACCATGAGGGAGTATTTCAACGAGCATGGCTGTCTGGAGGTGGAAACCCCTATCCTGCAGTCCATCCCCGGAGGTGCTACAGCAAGACCTTTCATCACCCACCACAACGCATTGGATATCCCTCTATATCTACGAATCGCCAACGAACTCTACCTCAAGAGGCTTATCGTGGGGGGCTTTTCAGGTGTGTATGAGTTTGCAAAGGACTTCCGCAACGAAGGTATGGACAAGACACACAATCCAGAGTTTACCTGCATGGAGATCTATGTCGCATATAAAGACTACATCTGGATGATGGAATTTGTAGAGAAGATGCTGGAAAGGATAGCCCTCAAACTCCATGGAAAGACAACAGTAAATATTGGAGGAAACGAAATCGATTTCAAGGCACCATACCGCAGACTACCAATGCTTGAAGCGATCAAAGAGTATGCAGGAGTTGATGTAGAGGGGATGAATGAAGAGGAGCTCCGCAAGGTCTGCAAAGATCTCAATGTCCCTATCAAAGAGAGCTACGGCGTAGGCAAACTTATCGATGCTATCTTTGGAGAGTATTGCGAGGATCACCTTATCCAGCCGACATTCATCATTGACTACCCTATCGAGATGTCACCTCTTACCAAGAAACACCGTAACAATCCTCGCCTGACAGAGAGATTTGAGTTGTTTGTTAATGGAAAAGAGCTGGCTAACGCATATAGCGAGTTGAATGACCCTATCGACCAGCTTGAAAGATTCAAGAAACAGGTAGAGCTTAAAGAGAAAGGTGATGACGAAGCTATGTACATCGATATGGACTTTGTAAGGGCACTTGAATATGGTATGCCTCCAACATCAGGTCTTGGTATGGGCATTGACCGTCTTACAATGTTCATGACCGGATCTACAACCATTCAGGACGTTCTGTTCTTCCCTCAAATGCGTCCGGAAAAATAGCATACTATGGGTGCCGAGCTTATAACCTCTACCCAGAATCCTAAAATCAAGGATTTGGTCCTCCTGCTCGAAAAATCAAAAGAGAGGAGACAAAAGGGGTTGTTTGCTGTAGAAGGTGTCCGCGAAATAACAAATTGCGCAGCGGGTGGTTTTTCCCCCTCTGCGCTATTTTATTGTCCTGAAATAATTGCAGAAAATCAATTGGATGAGCTGAAAAATCTCCTCAGCCTCCCTGAACGCTCCTGCTTTGCACTCTCATCTGCCGTTTATTCAAAAATCGCATACAGAGAGGGGACAGAGGGAGCTGTTGCAACATTCCGCACAAAGGAGAGAACCCTCTCTGACATACAGATTACAAAGGAGAATCCCCTTGTGATTGTTCTTGAATCTGTTGAAAAACCGGGTAACCTCGGGGCAATTCTCCGCACAGCAGATGCAGCAGGGGTCGATGCTGTAATAATCTGCGATCCGCTCACAGATCTGTACAACCCCAACCTCATAAGGGCCAGCATTTCAGGTGTTTTCACCCTTCAGGTGGTTACATCCACATCCACAGAGGCACTCAAATGGCTAAAAGGGGGGGGATTTCAGATTCTTACAGCCCAGTTGCAGGACTCCAAGCCATACTACGATATCGACATGACCAGATCTACAGCAATTGTCCTCGGGACAGAGGCTGACGGCTTGACCGATTTCTGGAGAAAAGAGTCTGATTCCAAGATACTTATCCCTATGTTGGGGAAGCTCGATTCACTTAATGTCTCAGTTTCTGCAGCTATCCTTTGCTACGAAGCGGTTAGACAACGTACTCTAAACAGATAACTGTATGAGACCTCTCAGATTTGGTCTTATCGGCCACCCTATCTCTCACAGCAAGAGTCCGGAACTCTTCTACAGGTACCATCCCGGGACAAATGACAAATATGACCTCATAGAGACACCCGACTTCGATGAGGCTATTTCAATATTCAAACGGGAATACGATGCAATAAACATAACCGCCCCTTTCAAAGAGAGGGGTTTTATGGTCGCCGACACACTTGAGAGGGAGTGCGAACTCTGCGGAGCAACCAATCTCCTGAAAAAGGTAAATGGGGAAATCAGGGGCTACAACACAGATATTTACGGGGTCTATCGCACCATTGCCAAGTACTCCGGAGAGGCACTTTTTGGTCAAAGTGCACTGATTATTGGATGTGGGGGGGCCGGCAAAGCAGCAGCAATTGCCATGGCAAAACTGGGTTGCAAAGTGACAATAGCCAACCGCAACACCCACAAAGCTGAATTATTTGCAGAAAGGCTCATATCCATAGGTGGATACAATCAGATTGATGCTGTATCCATTGACAAAATTCCTGCTATTGCAGGTCTGTACGATTTTATAATCTACACCCTTCCTATAGCCATTGATGAGATAGCATCTGTCGATTTCAGTGGCAAGACCATCCTTGAAGCCAACTACCGCGACCCACATATCTCTGCCGATATGATAAAAAAAACCACCCTTTACATCAGCGGTAAAGAGTGGCTTCTCAACCAGGCAATATCAGCCTGGAATATTTTCTATTCTACTTCTTGTTAGGTTCGTCAAGTTGCAGTTGAGGATTCTTCTTTGATGAGAAGAACAACAGCAATGAAACTGTAATTGCGACGATACCCAAACCGATGAAGATATATTCGGCACTTACAGCTGCCTCAACACCCGATTTTCTCTCAAGGATACCACCTACGAAGATAGGAACAAGGAGCATACCCATATTCTGGATCCAATATATCAGCGAATATGCAGTACCAAGGTTTTTCTCAGGAACAATCTTAGGAACTGATGGCCACATAGCTGCAGGGACAAGTGAGTAACCAACACCAAGAATAGCGATTCCGATATAACCGAAAACAGGTTGTGCCGGTGCAAATGCAATGATAAGGTGAGCTGCAAAAACAAGAACAGAACCGGTAATCATCCAGGTGGTTGCTTTACCTACCTTATCAACAAGACCACCAAACAATGGGGTAAATACCACTGTAAAGAATGGAATCATTGAGACCATGAACGATGCTGTCCTTTCGAATTCAACAGCTGCATCAGCTCCAAATCTTGGGATAAGGATTGCTGTTGCAAATTTCTTGAATGAGATAATACAGCAATAGAAGAATACGCAAAGCAATGAGATCAGAAGATAATGCTTGTTAGTGAGGACTTTCCAGATATCAGAGAATTTGAATTTATCCTCTTCTGCAGTCTCCACTTTGTCTGTGGTACCTGCCTGTTTGTCAAATTTAGCATCCATTGCCACAAAGACAGCCCAGACAATAGAACCCAAAAGGAGCAACATAACACCGAAGAATGCTGGTCTGTTGGTAACATCAAGGGGATAACCAGCTGCTGATTCAGCAACAAGTACAGGAGAAAGAAGAAGTGCTGCTGCTGTACCAAGACGTGCAATTGAAAGTTGGAGACCCATCGCCAATGCCATCGATTTACCTTTGAACCATTTAGCAATAGAGCGGGTTACAGCCACACCGGCAATTTCACTTCCCAAGCCGAAAAGCATACAGCCCACATAAGCGATAGTGAGGGATTTGCCTGTAGCGACGATAGCTGGTGATGAGATGGTAATATAAACCAAAACTGCTCCCAAAGTCATCAATCCTACAAAGATGGAACCTGTAACACGTACACCCCATTTATCCAAGAGGATACCACACACAATCAAACCGCCCCATACACAAAGGAATGAATATCCTCCTGCGTAGAACCCATAGTCAGACATACTCCAACCAAGTTCAAGCATTTCGGGGTTTTTGAAAATGTGAGAGATTGTCGAGAACATATCGTCAAAAAAGTACGAACCGAACATTGGAATCACCAGGCACAACCATGCAATCCAACATGCGCTCTTGCTCTCTTTCAGTGTTTTAACTACTTTATTCATAAGAAATTTTATTGATTAATAATTGATTGTCTACTTGATATTAGGCTCCTCAAGTCCATAACCTTTCTTCTTATCCTCTATCTTCAGCCACAAACCGAGCAGCAAAGCAAGAATTCCCAAAGATGAGAAAATAAGCATCGGAACTGTATATCCTCCTGTTGCATCAAGTGCCTTTCCTATAATGATAGGGAAGAGCATCAACCCGATGTTCTGAATCCAGAAAATAACTGAGTATGCCGAACCGAGGTACCTCTCTTCCACCAATTTCGGAACCGAAGGCCAAAGTGCTGCAGGGACAAGTGAGAACGACACCCCAAGAAGGATGATTGCAGCATAGGCAATAGGTTTATTAAGTGGAATAAGGGCAAATGTCAAGTGGCACACTATCATAAGGATGGCACCGGCGATCAACATAGTGGCACCTTTCCCCTTATTATCAAGGAAAGCTCCCAGGAAGGGGGTCAACACCATCGCTCCGATCGGGAACCATGAAAAAAGTCCTGCTGCCTTTTCGGTAGGCATATTCAGATTGGTCTCCAGCATACCTGTAGCAAATTTCTGGAATGGGAAGATTGCAGAGTAATACAACACGCACAAACCTGCTACAATAAGGAATGTCTTGCTTGTAAACAACTTACCCACATCGCTCACTTTGAACTGCTCTTCGGACTCTTCTACAGCAGCATCTCCCAATTGACGATCAAGTTTCTTGTCCATAAAGGTAAAGATGGTATAGGTCATAAGACCGATAATCAACAAGATAGTGCAGAAAAGGACCGGGGTAACAACATTGGGGAATTGTTCATTTGCCCAAGTAGAAAGTGCCGGAGAGAGACGGAATACAGCAAATACACCAAGGCGCGCAATTGCCATCTCAAGACCCATAGCCAAAGCCATCTCCTTACCCTTGAACCATTTTGCTATTGCCTTTGATACTGTCACACCCCCCATCTCGACACCGCATCCGAAAATCATAAAACCTACAGAAGCCAACTTTGCTGTAGGGGGAAAACTTGTCCAGAAAGAGTCGAGGAATCTGTAAAGGGCGCTTTCGGGAGAGAACAAATCACTTATCGCATACAACTTGATGGATGCACCTATAACCATCACCGCTGCTGACAAAATTCCAGTAAAACGAATCCCCATCTTATCGAGGATAATACCTGCGAAGATGAGGAAGAAAGCAAATACATTTAAGAAATATTCAGAGCTGCAGAATGTACCATATGTCTCAGCAGACCAACCTTTTGAAGTTTCAAGCAGTGAAGATAGGGGTGAGAGAACATCCACAAACATATATGCAAAGAACATCATCAATGCAATCAGCACCAATGCTGACCAGCGAGCAACACCGCTATCGTTTAGAAATTTGTTAACTTTAGCTGTCATTGTAAATTAGATAGTTTTTATTCAAATTACGTTATCAAACCCCTAAAGTAGTCATTTTTGGAGACTCTGCAAAAATTAAATTTCTATCACTATTTTTATTTTTCTATTTCATAGAATAATCGTACCTTAGCAAGTCGAATAAAACACAACGATTATGTCACTAAACAAAGTAATGCTTATAGGCAATGTAGGGAAAGATCCCGAGGTAAGACACCTGGAAAGTGGAGTAGCAACTGCATCATTCACACTTGCCACAACTGAGAGATACAAAGATAAGTCCGGTGAAAACAGAGAGCAGACTGAATGGCACAACATCGTATGTTGGAGAGCATTGGCTGATATAGTCGAAAAATATGTCAAGAAAGGTTCCCAACTCTACATTGAAGGAAAAATCCGCAGCCGTTCGTATACTGACAGGGATGGCAACACCCGTTACATCACCGAAATCATAGCTGACACACTTCAGATGCTCGGACGCAAATCTGAGGGCCAGGATTTCCCCCCAGCCTCACAGAGTCAGACTCATCAGGCTCCTGCATATACCCCTGCACCACAGAAAAGCGAGCCCAGAATTGATCCCAGTCAAATAAATGATGACAGCAGCGACGACCTTCCTTTCTAAAGATAATAACTTAAAAATCTATAACTCACAATGAAAATCGACGTAGTATTAGGATTGCAATGGGGAGATGAAGGAAAAGGCAAGATAGTTGACGTTCTTGCAGATAATTACCCTATCGTAGCACGATTCCAGGGGGGACCAAATGCAGGTCACTCACTTCACTTCGATGGAACCTCATTTGTATTACACTCTGTCCCATCTGGCGTTTTCAGGAAAGAAGCCATCAACATCATTGGCAATGGCGTTGTTCTTGATCCGATCATTTTCCAGGAAGAGTGCCAGAAACTTGAGGCCCTTAATGTTCCTGTCAGAGAGAGGGTACTCATTGCAAAGAAAGCCCATCTGATTTTACCTACCCACCGCACTATTGATGCCGCATCTGAGGCTTCCAAGGGGAAATCAAAAATCGGTTCTACCCTCAAAGGTATCGGGCCTACCTATATGGACAAAACCGGCAGAAACGGTCTTAGAGTTGGTGATATCCTTGCAGATAACTTCGTCGAGAGATTCCAGGCTCTCAAAGCAAAACACATTTCATTCCTTAAGCAATTTGATTTCGAATACGATCCTGACTTCAACGAAAAAGAGTGGATGGATGCTATCGAATACATGAAAGGTTTCCAGCTTATTGATGGAGAATATTACCTGAACGAGAAACTAAAAGAGGGTTCACATGTTCTGGCTGAAGGGGCACAAGGTTCAATGCTCGATGTTGACTTCGGTTCATATCCCTTCGTAACATCATCAAGCACAACATGCTCGGGCGCTTGTATAGGTCTTGGAGCAGCTCCCCACACCATCGGCAACGTATACGGTATTTTCAAAGCATATTGCACCAGAGTGGGCAGCGGCCCATTCCCTACCGAACTATTTGATGAAGACGGGGAAAAGCTCCGCCAACTGGGACATGAGTTCGGTGCAACTACCGGTAGACCTCGCAGAACAGGATGGCTCGACCTTGTTGCCTTGAAATATGCAATTATGCTTAACGGTGTAACCTCACTTATCATGATGAAGAGCGACATCCTTGGAGAATTTGACACTATCAAAGTCGCAACAAGCTACATCGTTGATGGAGTAGAAACCAACACCGTCCCTTTTGACACCTATGCTGAAATCACCCCCGTATACAAAGAGTTCAAAGGGTGGAAAAAAGACCTTTCTGGAGCAAAAAATGAAAAAGAGCTTCCTTTTGAATTTATGAACTATGTCAGATTCATCGAGAAAGAGCTTGGCATCCCTGTCAGCATAATCTCTTTAGGACCTGACCGCGATCAGACAATTGTAAGAGAGTAATATCTATGTCCCTATTGGAGAAGATCAACACCCCATCTGACATTAAAGGATATACCCTTGAAGAGTTGGAGCAGCTTTGCAAAGACATCAGAGAGTATATGATAGAGTGTTGTTCTTCCAATCCGGGGCATCTTGGAGCAAGTCTTGGTGCCGTAGAGTTATGTGTAGCACTGCATTACGTCTACAATACCCCCGAAGACAAAATAGTTTTTGATGTAGGACACCAGGCCTATGCCCATAAAATCATAACCGGCAGAAGAGAGATATTCAAACAAAACAGGATGTACAAAGGGATAAGCGGTTTCCCTAAAATCAGCGAAAGTCCCTATGACTCCTTCGGTACAGGACACTCTTCCACCTCAATATCATCAGCTCTTGGACTTGCAGTTGCAGCAAAAGCACAAGGGAAAGATTCCAAAGCAATAGCAGTAATCGGTGACGGTGCTATGACTGGAGGTATGGCCTTTGAAGCACTGAATAATGCCGGTTGCATGAAGACAGATATCCTTGTCATTCTCAACGACAATCAGATATCCATAGACAAAAATACAGGGGCACTCCACAATCACCTCCTGAACATCTCTACATCTGCCACATACAACAAAGTCAAAAAGCATGTATGGGACACAATAGGAGCCAACAAAATCAGATCCGGTGTCCAAAGATTTGTCTCCAGCACAAAAAATGCACTGCTCAAGCAAGGTTCAATGTTTGAATCACTGGGATTCAGATATTTCGGAACAATTGACGGAAATAATATCCACCAATTGGTAGAGACACTTCAGAAACTTCATAAAATTGACGGTCCAAAGATTCTCCATATTGTCACCACAAAAGGGAAAGGGTACGAACCGGCCGAGACCAACCAGGTCGTATGGCACGCCCCTGGAAAATTCAACCCTAAAACCGGAGAGAGGACAACATCCTCAAACGGGGGTATCTCGAGGTTCCAGGATGTTTTTGGACAAACCCTTCTTGATCTTGCGAAGGCCAACCCCAAAATCGTAGGGATAACCCCGGCAATGGCGAGCGGATGCGGGATGAACATCATGATGAAAGAGATGCCGGAGAGGGTTTTTGACGTTGGCATTGCAGAGCCTCATGCTGTGACATTTACAGCTGGATTGGCAGCCGGAGGTCTGCTCCCGGTATGCAACATTTACTCCTCATTTATGCAGCGTGCCTATGATAACATCATTCACGATCTGGCACTACAAAATCTCAAAGCGATCATTTGTCTTGACCGAGCTGGAATTGTGGGAGAAGATGGAGCAACTCACCACGGTTCATTTGACATGGCTGCCCTACGTCCTATACCAAATATCGTCATCGGAGCCCCCATTAACGAATCTGACTTGCGGAACATGTTATATTCCGCCACCCTCCCCCACTACCCTACTACCATATTGAGATACCCGAGAGGGTTAGGGATAGGTGCAGAGTGGAAAGACCAACCATTCACCGAAATACCACTTGGCAAAGGGGTACTTCTGAGTGATGGTAAAGATATTGCCCTGCTATCTGTGGGGGCGATTGGAAACAACTGCCACAAAGCTGTTCTTGAAGCAAGAGAAAAAGGGATCTCCACACTCCATTATGACATGAGGTTTATAAAACCTGTCGATACTGACATTCTGAAGGATGTATGCTCTAAGGTAAAAACCATAATATCAGTTGAAGACGGAGCACTGACAGGGGGATTATACAGCGCTGTATCTGAGTATGTTGCAACAAACGCCCCCGGAATCAAGGTTATCGGAATGGGTATTCCTGACAGATTTATCGAACAGGGCACTATTCCCCAATTACATGAAGATTGCGGTTATGATCCCCAATCAATATATAAAACAATCATAGACAACGTAAAATAACAATGATATACAACAGACACAACCACACAGGGGGAATCCACCACGCAGGTGGGGATAATGACGGAGAGAGCAGCAACATCAAAAACACCAATACTGATGTTGCCATAAATAGTACTCCCCTTAGCCGCGTGGATAGAATACTCACACACCGACTTTGGGGACTTCTTATATTTATAGGTATAATATGGGTAATGTTCTTCTGTACATTCAATCTTGGAGCATACCCACAAGAGTGGATTGAACTACTGATGGAGTGGTTCTCAAGGTTGGTAGAAAACAATATGACAGAGTCCTGGTTCAAGGATTTTCTACAACAGGGGATAATAGATGGTGTCGGTGCTGTGCTTGCATTTCTCCCAAATATCATCATCCTATTCTTCTTCATGTCTATTCTGCAAGAATCAAACTATTTGTCCAGAGCAGCTACTGTGATGGATAAATATATGCACTTCATAGGGCTCCATGGAAGTTCATTCATCCCTCTACTGATGGGATTCGGATGCAATGTTCCTGCTATTATGGCTACACGCACCATTGAAAAGAGAAGTGACAGGATACTTACCATGCTTGCAATACCATACATCCCCTGCAGCGCAAGAATGCCTGTATTTCTCGTCTTCTCAGGGATATTTTTCAAGGAGCATCAGGTACTTGTCATGCTATTGCTGTATGGCGGAAGTATATTTATAGGTATATTGGTCGCACTTCTGTACAAAAGGGTATTTTTCAGGGCAAAATCAGAAGATTATGCAATAGATCTACCCCAGATGAACAAGCCATCCCTTGTAACATCACTGAAAGTTATGTGGGATGCAGCATCTGAGTATCTGAAAAAAATCGGAACCGTAGTACTGGTTGCAGTAATAATCATATGGGGGCTTGACTATTTCCCCAGAGAGAGCGGCAAAAGCGATTTGCCTCGTGAATCTTACCTTGAACAGTTTGGAAAAGCTGTAGAACCTATCATGAAACCACTTGGATTTGACTGGAAAATGAGTGTTGCACTTGTAACCGGCATTTCAGCGAAAGAGTTCATCGTCAGCACCTTGGGTGTACTCTACCAGACAGACGAAGAGATTTCAGGGGCAGATCTCTCCACCAGACTTGCCAAAGATCCTAACTTCACAAAAGCAAATACAATATCTTTTATGGTATTCTCCCTATTGTACCTTCCTTGTATAGCTACAGCAGCTACAATAAAACGGGAGAGCCAGTCATGGAAATGGGCAACTGTATCTATAATCAGCACATTAGCAGTAGCATGGATAATAAGTTTCATTATATTTCGCATTGCTTTAGTGATTTTTTAGATTTTTTTTCAAAATTGTTTTGCAGTTTTTGAGAAAACATATATATTTGCAGTCCCAAAAAACAACAAAGGGTTTGCGGGATTTGAAATATTGCCGATGTAGCTCAGTTGGCCAGAGCAGCTGATTTGTAATCAGCTGGTCGGGGGTTCGAATCCCTCCATCGGCTCTAAAATATAGAAAGTAATTAAAAAGCTTGGGGAGATACCAAAGTGGCCAACTGGGGCAGACTGTAAATCTGCTGGCGCACGCCTTCGGAGGTTCGAATCCTTCTCTCCCCACTTTTTTTTTGAAATATGCGGAAGTAGCTCAGTTGGTAGAGCATCAGCCTTCCAAGCTGAGGGTCGCGGGTTCGAACCTCGTCTTCCGCTC
>JAZOBN010000029.1:0-122119 GCA_045595965.1 Candidatus Coprenecus sp. | reverse complement strand
TGATAACTTGAAAACAAATAAGACGCTGAATATCTTAGAAGTAATAAAGGCAGTAAATCCGGTATTCAGTGCGTATGGACTGAGTCCTGTGGCACGCTCACCTTATTATGCAATAGAAATAGATGATGCTGATTTGCCGTTTTAAAAGTGTTTTTTGTGCGTAGACTACTGGTCTCTTGAAAGTATTTGAACTTTCAAGAGACCATTTTTTCAGAATAAGCTTTTGTCTCCTATAAACGAAAATATCTTTCGTTCGGTAATCTTGTCATCAGGTTTGATGTTTCCGATAAGTAGTGGAGAGTTCGGGTCGTGCAATCTTACTTTTTCCTGTACTTTCTGACCATTGAAGTTTGCATAACAATATTTGCAATTATGGCTGCAGGTATTGTACTCTCCTATATCAATGCTTTGTACGCATCCGCATTCAGGGCGTTGATTTTTATCTTTTGACACAACAAGCTTAACACCTAGTAGGTCTTCAATTAAGACACTATCAATGCAATGGCCATGTCGTATGCCTATGCAGTCCAATTCAATTTTTTCTGCACACGATTGAACTGTAATACCATACCTATGGGCGATAAGAGAAATGTGGGTGGCTATTTTTAACATTTCGCTTTCTGCCAGTTCGCGAGCAGAAGTGTTCCTAAGATTGCGCTCGGTTTTCTTATATAAATCAAGGAAACTTATGACACATGTTTTAGTGTGACCTTGCAATCTTCTTGCGATTTCTTCAAAATATCGTATGTGATAATCCAATGTTATATTATCGGATAATATGATTGGATCATAACGCCAAATGACTCTTTCTGGTCCAATTTTAGAGGAAAGTTCCTTGAATGTCTCAATTATTCCATTTTTCATCGGAACATTCTGTTCGATTCCAATGTCATATGGATTAATCGTAAATTGGAAGTAATACATATATCCATCTAACTCATGCAATCTGTTTAGCATTGGTCGAGGATTCTTGCTCCAGAATACGATACAATCTATAACATCGGGACTAAGTTTTATTCGACTTACTTGATGAATATTCATAGGGTTGCGTACATACACATATCCTTCTTTGATTCGATTGAAAAACCATTCAGAATAAAAAGCTGGTATGTCCGTTCTGCGGCTTACACTTAGTATCATATTAACTGTCTTTTCTAAAAATTAATGCCGCAGATCTGCATTCATCCCACGGGTCATATTTAGCCTCAATGTCATTAGGTATATTCCCAACAATATGATTATTTGGCATTTCATTCCCATAGTGGAAATAATGTGGTAACGAACTTTTAAAGTGTAACTTGATATCTTTTATTTGTATCCCCTTTGCTTGCAACTTCTGGCATATTATAGAATGATAGTATCTTGCTCCTTTTTCATTGTTGCCTAAGTTTATGTCATTTACAAGAACGAATGAGCCTTTGGGCATGTTCTCTATTAGCTCAACCAATGACTGAAGGAATGAATTTCTCTTCTCAATGGGATATCTCCTTACAACATCAGAAATTACATAATTCAGAATAAGTAGGTTTGGGTAGTCCTCGTTTTGTTTATAGTATTCAAAGACATCGCTATAAATAAAATCTATTGTGTCGGCTGTATTCATCTGACAAACTCTAGTATGAATTGGCTTCCACAACTCAGTTTCTTCAAACCCTTTATATTCAATTTTGAATTCCAGTTTATGTGTGCTGCGATATTGGCAGAGTCCAAATAATTCAGAGGCTGGTCCGCAGCCGATAGAAGTCGCTCGAACTTGCTTCACAATTTTAAGCGTTCTGCAGAGCAGTTTAAGAATGTGATAAATCTCGGAAGAGTATTTATAAATATATTTGCAAGTGTAGCAATGTACTATGTTTGGGCAGTTGTATGTCCTATCATGTGTGTAGACTTTATGAATATGTTCGAGACACTTTATGCAGTGACCTTGGCATATATTGTCGCACCCTTTTGAACATTTAGGTGATTCCCAATTGCTATCGCAAAATCGTACTATATCATTAACTTCCATAAAACTTTAATAATCCTATTCACAAAGATAAATGTTATTTAGGAAATACCCATACTAGTATAATATATTTCAAAATTTCATAATTTTGTAAAAAATACTACGATATGAACAATTTTGAAAAGGCAGTAAAGTTAATGAGTGAGTTGTTTCAAGCCCAAAGTAGGGATGAGGCAAAACTCGAGTATACGATGGCCATTTTAAATGAGATGGCAGAAGAGGATATTGAAAGTGTTACTCTTTTGGATAGGGAACAAAAGGAAAGAAGGAAAAGGTTGGCTGCTGAAGCATTAGATGCTCTTAAGCGTTATATCAAGCAGTGCTTTGATGATAATGATGAGATTATGCGTAGATATGGTCGATAATAATTAACATCTCGCCAAAAACTCGCCAGAAATGCAATAAAGAAAATCGGAAGTCTTTAATTATCAGTGACTTCTGATTTTTACTTCGTGATTCGGTTGGGATTCGAACCCAAGACCCACAGCTTAGAAGGCTGTTGCTCTATCCAACTGAGCTACCGAACCAATCCACTATGTTTTCCGGATTTCTCCGAAAGAGGGTGCAAATATAAGTAAAATTTATAAAAGAGCAACCGTTTGGTTATTTATTTTCTCTTTTCTTGGCAATCATTTTGCCGGTGATTTCAATTCCGAAAATGAGACACAGACCGATAACAGCAAATAGGGCTGCTGAGAACCAGTGCATATCGACCTGCTGGATGTAGTTGGGCATCACTTCTGAGAGGAATTGTTGGGGCATCTCTCTCAGGATAGGGAATTGTGATTTGGCAATTGCTTCCATGTTGCTCCATGGCCACACTTTTACAAGTGAACCGATGATGAAACCGGCCATTACGAGGATGGTCTGTTTTTTATAGTCTTCGAGGAGCCAGTGGAGGAATTTGGAGAATGAAAGGATTCCAAATATGCATCCAAGTCCGAACATTGCCAATACGATAAGGTTTGAGCCGATGTTGATTCCCGATGTGAGGTCAGATATGGTTCCCATTATGTATTCATATTTCCCCAGTATCAAAAGGATAAAACTTCCCGAAACTCCGGGGAGGATCATAGCACAAATTGCAAGGGCACCACTAATGAATACAAACCACAATGCTTCTGATGTGGTGGTGGGGGAGAGGGTGCATACTACAACACCCATGACAATGCCTATAACCAAAAGGATGTACTCCTTAAATTTCCATCCTTCAATCCTTTTGAGAATAAAGATTGAGGAGGCTACGATAAGTCCGAAGAAGAAGCCCCAGGTCTCTATAGGGTGGTTGAGAAGGAGATATTGCATCAGCTTGGCAAGTGACAGGACACTTACCAGAATTCCAAAGAAGAGACTCAAAAGGAAAGATCCATTGATGTGTTGCCAAAGATCCTTGAATTTCCCTTTGAACAACATTTTTACTGCTGAAGAGTCTATATTGTTGAGCGATCCTACAAATTTGTCATATATACCGGTGATGAAAGCGATAGTCCCTCCAGACACTCCTGGGATAACATCTGCAGCCCCCATACACATACCTTTGATGGCTACTCCAAGGTAAGAGGTAAATTTACTCATTGTTGTTTTCTGATTTTATTGTTGTTAGGAATTTTGTTGCTGTTTTGATATGCTCGACCAAATCCTTGTTCTTCTCTTCAGGAGAACTGAAGGTCATGTCGTGATACTCTTTCCTCCTGCTGTCAAACCCAATGATGAATGGCGTTTTGGCAGATTTGATGAGGTATCTGAGGGTAAATGAGTCGTTGAATGTAAGGTCGAACAAGATGTCATATTGTTCTGATATGAACTTTCTTATTATATCTTCATCGGGTACACCTATTTTTGAAATCTCCTTTTTGTACAGATATGTAACATACGGATCATTCTGGTGTTTGATTTCTCCATCTTTGTGGTCGATGATATCAAGGCATATCCCTTTGTATGTCACTTTGTTCTCTTTGAGGACACTTTCGAGATACTTTACGCAGTCATAGCTGTTTTCTTCATTCCCATCAAAAATGAAGCCTACCTTTGTTGCATTTGAAATGGGGATAAATGCCTTTCTGACAGAAAAAGGGATGTTCTTCAGAACTCTGCTCTGTAAAAATCTGACGATGCACGATATCATAAGGCTCTTTCAATTAAGGTTGGAGAAGATGGGGCTCATCTTGCTCGGATGCGGATACCAGAAGAAGTTTGTCTCCAATATGTATCTCTGCATCTCCATTAGGGATTATGTACTTGTCATCCCTTTTTATCATGATAACAAGAATTCCTTTCGGTAACTGCATGTCCATCAGTCTATTGCCATGTACAAGCATGTGCTCTGTTATCTCCACATCCCACAGTTTGGAGTCAATCTCTTCAGGAAATACTATGCCAAAATCGTTCCCCTCTTTCTCTATTTTCTCGTTCAATTCAAGTTTTCTTGCGAAAAATGGAATGGTCATCCCCTGAATGATGAGGGAGAGGATGGTGATGAAGAATACTACATTGAAGATGATGTGCGAATCGGGCACATTTGCAATTACAGGGTATGTAGCGAAGAGAATGGGAACTGCTCCGCGCAATCCTACCCAAGATACAAATAGTTTGGACTTGGTGTCGATTTTCTTGAATGGAAGAAGTGCAATGAATACGGTCAGAGGCCTTGCGAAAATGATCATGAAAATTCCAACGAGGATTGCAAATGGCGCCACCGAGAGGAGCTCGTGAGGATTTACCAATAGCCCGAGGATCAAGAACATGATTATCTGGAAGAGCCATGTGAGACCGTCAAGGAAAGTGGAGGTTTCCATCTTTTTGACAAGTGGGTGGTTACCGATAACCATACCTGCAATATATACTGCCAAATATCCGTTTCCGTTCAAAAAAAATGTGGATGAATAGGTTACGAAAATCAGACACAATACCAGGATGGGGTAGAGCGATGTGTTGTGGAGATTGATTTTATTTACAACGAATACACCGATTTTACCGAAGAGATATCCGAATAGCGCACCGACACACAATTGTACAAAGAAATTGAGAACGAGCATCCACGATAATCCCTCACCAGAGGTCACTGCACCGATCATTGTAATGGTCATAATGTATGCAACCGGGTCATTACTACCGCTTTCCAGCTCAAGCATAGGTCGCAGATTGTTTTTTAACCCCATGCTTTGTCCTCTGAGGATGCTGAATACAGAAGCAGAGTCGGTAGATGCCATTGTGGATGCCAGAAGGATCGATGTGGCAAGAGAGAATGTTATCGATATGATTGCCGATTTTGAAAGGAGATAGATAAAAAATCCTGTTATTAGCGCTGTAAGAATCACCCCCACAGTGGAGAGGATCAATCCGGGTATCACTACGGGTTTGATGTCTGAGAATTTGGTGTCCATACCGCCCGAGAATAGGATAATACTCATCGCTACGATACCGATAGCCTGGGCATATTTCATGTTGTTGAATTCGATTCCGACACCATCACTGCCGAATACCATACCCACCAACAGGAAGAGTAAAAGGGTAGGAACACCGAATTTGTAACTTAATTTACTTACAAATATGCTGACTACAAGCAATATAGCGCCTACAAGCAAAAAACCTTCCGTTATCATGTCCCAATACACTTATTAAAAATCAAAGATAGCATTTTATTTTGAATAAAGTGTTACATTTGTGTTACATCAAATGATTAGAAAAGAGATATATGTCTATTACTAATATTGGTATTTTCGGGAGGAGAAATGTGGGAAAATCTTCCTTGATAAATCTTCTGTCGGGGCAGGAAACATCAATTGTTTCATCTGTCCCGGGGACCACTACAGATGCTGTGAAAAAGAGAATTGAGCTCCCCGATATGGGAAGGTGCAATCTTATAGATACTGCCGGCATTGATGATTCAGGAGATTTGGGGGAAATGAGGGTAAAGAAGAGTGAAGCGATTGTAAATCAAGTAGATATTGCTTTGCTTCTTTTTGCTGGAAATATGTTCGGAAAGGAGGAGAAAGGGATGCTTGATGCTCTGCTAAAACAAGATGTTCCGGTGATTCTGGTTCATAACCAGTCGGATATTGTCCCTCTGGATCCTACAGTTGCTGTGGAGTTGGCAGAGACATTTCATCTGGATGTGGTGGAATTCTCCTGTGCTTCACTTGATCCACAAGAGGAGAGAGAGGCGGTGGATCTACTTTTGGCATACCTTTTCAAGGCTTATCAGTTGGTTGCCCCTTATCAGCAGAGGGGGATGTTTGAAGGACTTGACTACTCTCGCGTGCTCCTTGTCTGCCCTATCGATTCAGAGGCCCCTGAAGGGAGACTTATATTGCCTCAGGCAATGGCAATAAGGGAACTGCTTGACAAGAAATCTATTGTCTCGGTGGTGCAGCAAGGTTCCCTGAAGCAATATCTTGAAACATATCCTCTACCGGATCTTGTGGTGACCGATAGTCAAGCTTTTTCTCAAGTAGCAGCCATCGTCCCGGAAAAGGTCCCTTTGACAAGTTTCAGCGTCCTAATGGCACGAAAGAGCAGTTGCTACAGATATTACCTTGAGGGGACTCCTCAGATCAATTCCCTTAAGGATGGAGACAGATTGCTGATTCTTGAGTCCTGCTCACACCACTCCTCATGTGAGGATATAGGAAGGGTAAAACTTCCTGCACTTTTCAGAAAATTCACCGGGAAGAGCCTTGAATTTGATGTGGTGGCTGGCCTGGATAAGATTGAAAGGAGGATAACCGACTATTCTCTGGTGGTTCAGTGCGGGGGGTGCATGATAACCCCCAAGCAGCTCTATATGAGGTTGAAGCCGGCGATTGTGGCTGGAATACCTGTAACCAACTATGGTATGGCAATTGCGTTTATGAAGGGTATAAAACTCTCAGAGGATGGAATTAGATAGGTCTTATATAGTAGAATTATTGAATGAAAGGGATCCTCAGGTGGTCTCACAACTTTATGATGCTGCATACCGCACCAAGGTCGATAGTGTAGGGGAGAATGTATATCTCCGTGGACTTATTGAAATTTCAAATATTTGTCAGAAGAATTGCCTCTATTGTGGCATACGCTCAGGAAATAGATCAGTAGAGAGATATCAGCTCTCCAATGATGAAGTCCTGGAAGCAGCTAAATTTGCCCATGAAGCGGGATATGGCTCAATCGTGATTCAAGGGGGGGAGCGACAAGATAAGTCATTTGTAAAGGATATAAAAAAACTGATCAGGAAGATAAAGAGACTCTCCAAGGAGAATCCTCTGGGAATTACGCTCTCTTTGGGAGAGCAGCCGTTTGAGGTTTATGAGGAGTGGTTTGATGCAGGGGCGCACCGCTATCTCCTCCGGATAGAGACATCCAATGAGCAGTTGTACAATATGATTCATCCTTCAGATGAAAATCATTCATTCAACTCACGTATGCGGGCACTTATAGATCTGAAATTGGCTGGTTATCAAGTGGGGACAGGGGTAATGATAGGGCTCCCTTTCCAAACTGCAGAGCATTTGGCCGACGATCTTCTCTTTTTTAGAGATTTTGATATAGATATGTGTGGAATGGGCCCTTATATTGAGCATTCGCAGACACCTATGTGGCCTCTCAGAAACAATATCCTCCCTCCGGAAGAGAGATTGACACTGTCTCTGAAAATGGTGGCATTGCTACGTCTGATGATGCCAGATATAAATATTGCCGCTACTACAGCCATGCAGACTCTCCATCCTGAAGGGAGGGAGATGGCAATTATGGCAGGTGCTAATGTCATTATGCCCAATATGACCCTTCAGCAAGTACGCAAAGAGTATCAGATATACGAAAATAAACCGGGAATTGAGGATGATGCAGCCATTTCCAAATCAAAAATTGAGCAATTCCTGACTCAAAAAAATATCCCCATCGGCTGGAACCAATGGGGAGATTCTTTACGTTATTCTAATCGTTAACGACTATTTGTCATATTTGATAGCTGCCTGAGCTGCTGCCAATCTTGCGATAGGAACGCGGAATGGAGAGCATGATACGTAGTTCATGCCGATCAAGTGGCAGAACTCTACAGATGCAGGGTCACCACCGTGCTCACCGCAAATACCTACTTTAAGGTTAGGATTGGTGCTGCGACCGCCTTTTACACCAATTTCAATAAGATGTCCTACTGAAGTCACATCCAAAGTCTGGAATGGATCGTTAGGGATAATCTTATTGTTCAAGTAATCAGGCATGAAACCTCCGATGTCATCACGAGAGAAGCCGTAAGTCATCTGGGTCAAGTCGTTGGTACCGAATGAGAAGAACTGTGCAGTTTCAGCCATCTTGTCAGCAAGGATAGCAGCACGAGGAATTTCAATCATAGTACCATATAGATAGTTGATCTTGACACCAAATTCTGCTTCAACTTCAGCGTGAACTCTGTCAAGAATCTTCTTCTGGAAGTCTAGCTCGTTTACAGAAATGGTGACAGGAATCATGATTTCCGGACGAGGATCAAGACCCTCTTTGATAAGTTGTGCAGTAGCGGTAAAGATTGCTCTGAACTGCATTTCACTTACTTCTGGATAAGAGATACCAAGACGGACACCACGGTGACCCATCATAGGGTTTACTTCGTGAAGACTCTCACCACGTTTTTGAACTGCATCTACAGTGATACCAAGTTCGTCAGCAAGTTCTTTCTGTTTCTCTTCACCTTGTGGAACGAATTCATGCAAAGGTGGGTCAAGGAGACGGAAGGTAACAGATTTGCCGTTCATAACTTTCATGGTACCTTTGGTAACGTCGATAACGTAAGGCATCAATTCATCAAGGGCAACTTTTCTCTCTTCTGTGTTCTTCGAAAGGATCATCTTGCGAAGTTTAGAAAGAGGAGCTTCTGAGTTTGCACCATAGAACATGTGCTCAATACGGAACAAACCGATACCTTCTGCACCGAAGTTGATAGCTTGTTGTGCATCCTGAGGGTTCTCAGCATTGGTCCTTACACCAAGTTTGCGATATTTGTCAACGATCTGCATGTATTCAACGAAACGGGGATTTTCAGATGCATCCATAGTTTTTACAGCTACATCATAAACCCAACCTTTACTACCGTTCAGTGAGAAAATGTCACCTTCGTTGTATGTCTTACCATTGATAACAAGAACTCTCTTCTCGTCTACAGTCTTGAGTTGAACTGCGTCGCAACCTACGATACAGCATTTACCCCAACCGCGAGCTACAAGAGCAGCGTGAGAGGTCATACCGCCACGTGCAGTCAAAAGACCGTCAGCAGCTCTCATACCTTCAACATCTTCAGGGTTGGTCTCTTCACGTACAAGGATAACTTTTTCACCTTTAGCAGCAGCTTCAACAGCATCTTCTGCTGTGAAAACGATTTTACCTACTGCACCACCAGGACCTGCAGGGAGACCTTGTGCAATAACTTGTGCACCTTTCTCTGCTTTAGGATCAAGGATAGGGTGAAGGAGTTCATCAAGTTGGTTAGGTGCTACACGCATAACAGCGGTCTTTTCATCGATAAGACCTTCGTGAAGCATATCCATAGCCATATTCAAAGCAGCAAGACCGGTTCTCTTACCAACGCGACATTGGAGCATCCAAAGTTTACCATCCTGGATGGTGAACTCGATGTCCTGCATATCGGTGAAGTGGTGCTCAAGATTGTTTTGAATCTCATCAAGCTCTTTGTAAACCTCAGGCATAGCGGTCTCAAGAGATGCAAGATGTCTGTTGTGTTCGTTTTTGGTAGCCTCGTTAAGAGGGTTAGGGGTACGGATACCAGCTACAACGTCTTCACCTTGAGCGTTGATCAGCCATTCACCGTAGAATTTGTTCTCACCGGTTGCAGGGTTACGTGAGAAAGCAACACCGGTAGCTGAGTTTGAACCCATATTACCGAATACCATTGCCTGTACGTTTACAGCTGTACCCCAATCATCTGGAATGTTTTCGATGCGGCGGTAAGCGATAGCTCTTCTACCGTTCCATGATTTGAATACGGCACCGATACCACCCCAAAGCTGAGCTTTTGCATCGTCTGGGAATTCTTGTCCAAGAACCTCTTTAACGCGAACTTTGAAATCTTCGCAAAGTTTGATAAGGTCTTCTTCGGTAAGGTCTGTGTCTGATTTGTAACCTTTAGCCTCTTTTACATCGTGTAGCATACGGTCCAACTGAACACGAATACCCATACCTTCTGCAGGCTCGATACCTTCAGATTTCTCCATAACCACGTCTGAGTACATCATGATAAGACGGCGGTATGCATCGTATACAAAACGAGGATTCTGAGTCTTTGCAATCATACCGGGGATGGTAGCTGAGCAAAGACCGATATTTAGAACGGTTTCCATCATACCAGGCATAGAAGCTCTGGCACCAGAACGGCAAGAAACCAAAAGAGGGTTGTCCTTATCACCAAATTTCATACCCATCATCTCTTCTGCACGTGCCAGAGCAGCATTAACTTCTTGCTCCAACTCAGCAGGATATTTGCAACCGAGGTCATAGTACTCGGTACAGCACTCTGTTGTGATGGTGAAGCCGGCAGGAACGGGCATCCCTAGTGTACACATTTCAGCAAGGTTTGCACCTTTTCCGCCAAGTAGATTTCTCATGGAACCTTTTCCTTCGGCTTCCTTTCCGCCGAAGAAATAAACTCTTTTAGTTGACATAAGTTTTTAGTGTTAAATGTTTATTTAGGTGTATAAATTATTGTCTTTTTTTATTTAAGAGAACAAATATAATTAAAAATATAAAAATTTATAGCAATTTACACGCTAATTTTGAAAGATCACTCCTTTCTCCCTTTGCCATATTTATATGTTCGAATAGAGATTGCCCTGCGAACTTCTCTCCGAGTAGACTCAAACCATTGGAGTGGATATCCAGATATGGCTGGTCAATCTGGAAGATATCTCCTGAGAAAATGATCTTGGTATTGTCTCCTGCCCTTGAAATGATGGTCTTGATTTCGTGAGGGGTGAGGTTCTGCGCCTCATCGATGATGAAGCATACATTGTTCAGACTACGCCCTCTGACATAAGCAAGAGGTGAGATTATAAGTTTCTCATCAACAATCATTTTATCTATCCACTGAACTTTTTCCTGATCTGCAGCCAAAGAAGATTTGATGAGATTCAGGTTGTCATACAATGGAAGGAGGAACGGTGCAATTTTATTCTCTATTCTGTCGGGGATGATGACAATATTCTTCTCAAGAAGTGGAATTATAGGTCTGGCAAGTATAATCTGCTGGTATTGTTCTGACTGGGAGAGGGCACCTGCCAGGGCGAGGAGTGTTTTTCCAGATCCGGCAGCTCCGGTGAGGGAGATGAGTTTGATATCGGGATTGAGGATTGCATCAAGTGCAAAGGTTTGCTCCTCGTTTCGTGGAGTGATGTTAAGGACTGTCCTCTTGTTGACCTTTACAATCTGCTTTTGAGAGATCTCAAATCTGCCTAAAGAGAGAGAACCATCCTCTCCATAGATCTTGAACAATTGGTTAGGGGCAAGTTTTCTCTTTATGTTCAATTCGACAGGGGCTATACTGCCGTCGTTTTTGAACTTCTGGACAATACTCTGCTTTACCTTCCTGATATTTGATACCTCTTTCTGGATCTTTTCAATTTTAGACTCGTCCACTCTGTCGGTCATGTAGTCCTGGACAGTCATACCGAGTGCTCTTGCCTTGAGACGCATATTCATATCCTTGGTGACAAGGGCGACCTTCCTCTCTGGATTGTGGTCACGAACCCACAAGGCTGTGGAGATGATTCTGTGATCAGGAATATCTTCAATCAGCGCACCTGCAAGGTTCTCCGGGAGGGGATGGGTCATCTCAATCTTGATTTTCCCTTTTCCCGGTCCGATATGTACCCCTTGGTCAAATACAGAACTGTTGGAGAGACGGTCTATCTCCCTGATAAAGTTCCTTGCATTGAATGCAAGTGTGTCATTCCCTTTTTTGAATTTGTCCAACTCCTCAATCACGGTGATAGGGATATATACATCATTCTCCTGGAAGTTGTACATTGCCCTATGGTCGTGAAGGATAATGTTTGTGTCTAATACGAAGATTTTTGATTCTCTAACCATTTTCTACCATTGATAAACAGTTCAATCCAAGGAGTAACCTCCTCATTTCTCTTATTATAAGGGTAGTGAGCCCAGTTCCATGGTCTCAGACACCTTTCAGGGTGGGGCATCATGGCAAGGTGACGTCCATCCTGAGAGCATACACCTGCAATACCTTCTGGGGAACCGTTAGGGTTGGCAGGGTAAGAGTTGTATGTATATCTCAATGCAACATTGTATTTGTCAGCAGATTCTGGGAATGAGAATTTACCTTCTCCGTGGGCAACCCAAATACCAAGCTTGCACCCTTGAAGGGATGAAAGAAGTACTGATGGGGAATTTTCTATCTGAACACCGACAAATGCAGATTCATATTTGTGAGAATCATTGTGCTTCATCTTAGGAGAGCGGCTCTTCTCTTCATAAATGATAAGTCCCAATTCTGCCATCAGCTGGCATCCGTTGCAGACACCTAGGCTCAAAGTATCTTTACGTGAATAGAAGTTTTCGAGGGCCTTTCTAGCCTTTTCGTTGTACTGGAATGCACCTGCCCATCCTTTCGCAGAGCCAAGTGTATCGGCATTTGAGAAACCTCCGACAAATACAATCATATTGACATCTTCAAGGGTCTCTCTACCGGAGATAAGGTCAGTCATGTGGACATCTTTTACATTGAATCCTGCCATATAGAGTGCCCAGGCCATCTCTCTGTCTCCATTAGAACCTTTCTCTCTGATAATTGCTGCAGTGACTCCACTCTCTTTGCGACCATCAAATTTGCCATCAAAACCCTGTGGGAACTGATATTGCAAAGGCTGGTTCTTGTAGTTGCTGAATCTCTCTTTGGCAAGTGTTTCACCCACTTGATGGATATCAAACAGATATGAGGTCTCAAACCAGATGTCCCTCATCTTGTCGATATCCAGATTGACTCTCTGCCCTTTAGGGAGGGTGATGTCGAGTTCTCTCTCAGGAATGAAGCGACCTATTCTGTATGAAGCTACACTCTCTCCAAGTGACTCTTCAAATCCGATCTCTTCCCCTGCAGCCACCTGGACAACAACACCAGGGGTCTCACTGAACAAGATATTGTTGGTCTCGAATGCACCTAAATTGATCTCCATACCACCTGTTTTATTTGCAAAACACATCTCAAGGAGAGTCGTTACCAAACCACCTGCAGAGACGTCGTGTCCTGCAGTTACAGGGGAGTTCCCTTTTCTGAACATGGTGTTCTGAAGGGTATTGAAGCAGTTCTTGAAGTACTCGGGATCTTTTACATCAGGGGCAGAGTCCCCAATTTTATTTATGGTCTGTGCGTAGGCAGAGCCGCCAAGGGGATAACTTCTGTCGCTTGTGAAAGGTATATGATATATGGTGGATTCCTTTTTCGCAATGACAGGATGGATGGTCGCATATACATCTTCAGATTCGCCCACTGTCGAGATGATAACTGTGCCGGGAGAGAGGACTTTCTCACCATCGGGATATTTTTGGGTCATTGACATAGAGTCTTTTCCGGTAGGGATATTTATCCCAAGTGCGATTGCATAATCACTTGCCCCTTTGACTGCACTGTAAAGACGTGCATTTTCACCATCATTTTTACAAGGCCACATCCAGTTTGCACTGAGTGATACCCCAGAAAGTCCCTCTTTGATAGGGGTCCATACGACATTTGTGAGTGCCTCTGAAATGGCTATCCTGGAGCCTGCAGCAGGATCGATCATACCTACCATAGGGGCGTGACCGATACTTGTTGCAATTCCCTCTTTGTTCTGATAGCCAATTGCGGTGACACCAAGGTTGTTCAATGGAAGCTGGATCTCTCCGCATGTCTGCTGACAAGAGATGAGACCTGTTACCGAGCGGTCAACCTTGTTTGTCAACCAGTCTTTACAAGCTACCGACTCAATGCTTAGAACTTTTGATACCCCCAGCTCGATTTTATCGGGACTCATTGTGTCGAGGTTGCTGTCGATTGCCTCAAAACCACCTTTTCCGTCAGCTCCCCCCTTTGGAGACTCGTCTGTCATTATTGTCTTAGGTGTAGAACCGAACATATCTGACAACTCAAGGTCAATAGGGGTTTCGCCATTTTTATTGTTCTTGAGGGTGAAATTGTGTTTTCCGGTAGTCTCTCCAATTACATAGAATGGGGCACGTTCACGTTCAGATATTCTACGCAACTCCTCTACATCTTTCTCTTTCATTACCAGACCCATTCTCTCTTGTGATTCGTTTCCGATGATCTCTTTCGCAGATAGGGTAGGGTCTCCGATAGGAAGTTTGTCGATATCAATATTTCCCCCCAGCTCCTCTACAAGTTCGGAGAGGCAATTTAGGTGACCTCCTGCTCCATGGTCGTGAACAGATATGATAGTGTTCTCTTTTTTCTCTGAAATGGCGCGGATTGCATTGTATGCCCTCTTCTGCATTTCTGGATTTGAACGTTGGATTGCATTCAATTCGATGGCATTCCCATATTCTCCTGTAGCGACAGAAGAGACGGCGCCACCACCCATTCCGATACGGTAGTTGTCACCACCGAGGAGGACTATTTTATCCCCTGTTTCAGGGGTATCTTTCAATGAATCTTTCTTCTTGGCGTAGCCGACACCACCTGCAAGCATTATCACTTTGTCAAAACCGTATTTTCTTTCATCTTCATTGTGTTCCATTGTCTGGAGCGAACCGCAGATGACAGGTTGTCCGAATTTGTTGCCAAAGTCTGAGGCACCGTTTGAGGCTTTGATAAGGATTTCCTGAGGGGTCTGGTACAACCATTTGCGTGGGGCAGATTGTTCCCAGGTGCGCAAATCTTTGTTGCCGTTTTCAAAACGGGGGTATGAGGTCATATAGACTGCTGTCCCGGCGATAGGGAATGAACCTTTGCCACCTGCAATTCTATCTCTGATCTCACCACCACTACCTGTTGCAGCACCGTTGAAAGGCTCAACGGTGGTGGGGAAGTTGTGGGTCTCCGCTTTCAAGGAGATGACGGTCTCGACACTCTCTGTTTCGAAGAAATCGGGCTTGTCACCTGAAGCGGGGTGGAACATATCAATCTGAGGCCCCTGAATGAATGCACAGTTGTCTTTGTATGCAGAAACAATTCTTCCAGGGTGCTCAGCAGATGTTTTTTTGATGAGGTTGAACAATGATGATTCCATCTTCTTGCCGTCAATGATGAATGTCCCTCCGAAAATTTTATGACGGCAGTGTTCTGAATTTACTTGAGAAAAACCGAATACCTCGCTGTCTGTAAGTGGTCGGCCGAGTTTTTTCGAAAGATTCTTCAGGTAGTCGATCTCTTCGGGTGATAGGGCCAGACCTTCTTCTGAATTATAAGACTCGAGGTCGGTGATGTGTATGATCTTTTCGGGTTCTTTGTCAATGGTGAAAATCTCCTGGTCAAGACCGTCGTATTGGCGTTGCAACATCTTGTCACACGACTCTTGACCCGCAAAGAACTCTTCAATACGTTCTATTCCCTGAATATTCATGTTTTGAGTGATCTCCACAGCTGTAGTACTCCATGGGGTGATCATCTCTCTGCGGGGACCTACAAAATGACCTTCAACTGAGGATTGTGGGATCAGTTTTGCATCTGAAAAAAGCCAGCATAGAGCATCAATTGATGATTGGGGAAGTGTATTTACAGTCTTGACAGCAATAACTGTGTCGGTAGTTGTCTGGAAGAAAAGAATCATAATTTTGATTTATTAAGCCTATAATTTGCCAAAATTACTCAAATTTTATCACTCTTAAATGATATTTTGCCATTTTTGCAAACAAATTATCAACACATATCCAAAATGGAACTCTATCGCAGTGAATATCAGAAGGCATTGGACAAACTTTACAATATTGCCCCCTCATTTCAGAAGGTAGGAAAAGAGGGTTACAATCCGGGTCTTGATACTATGCTCTCTTTTGCTGCTTTCCTGGAAAATCCACAACGCTGTTTTAAGTCAATACATGTAGCAGGGACAAATGGAAAGGGCTCTGTTTCAAGTATGATTGCCTCTGTTTTGATGGGACTGGGGTATCGTGTGGGACTTTATACCTCTCCCCATCTTGTCGATTTCAGAGAGAGAATCAGGGTTGACGGGGAGATGATATCTCAAGAGAAGGTGCTTGGTTTTTTGGATAAATCGGAACAGTTTATCCGGGAGAATTCCCCCTCATTTTTTGAGATAACCACAGCCCTTGCTTTTGAGCATTTCGCCAAATGCAATGTAGATTATGCTGTGATTGAGTGTGGACTGGGTGGAAGACTTGATTCTACAAACATTATTACACCAGATCTCTCGGTGATAACCTCGATCGGGTTGGATCATACAGATATTTTGGGCAATACTGAGGAGAAAATTGCATTTGAAAAAGGTGGAATAATCAAGGATGGGGTTCCTGTAGTTGTAGGAGATGTGTCTGATTGCGTTGCGAAGGTTCTCCGTGGTATCGCACAGGAGAGGCACTCTCCAATAAGTTTTGTTGAAGAGAAGTTAGAATTCCCCGATGTAAACCTGGAAAATGTTCTGGCACAGATGGATTTGAAGGGGTGGTACCAGAGGGGGAATTTGCAGACTGTGATAAAAACGTTGGATCTCCTTTTAGGATTTAATCCTTCTATGTTAGAATCAATAAGTTGCGCTGCAGCAAGGTGTGGTTTGAGAGGAAGATGGGAGATCCTTTCTGAAAGACCGCTGGTGGTGTGTGATATAGCCCATAATCCCCACGGCATGGCTCCTGTAATGGAGCAGTTGAAGAGGGAATCGGAGAGTCGTTCTGATGGAAAATTATTCATGGTTTTTGGGGTGATGGCAGATAAAGATCTGGAGAGTGTCAGTGGATTTCTTCCAAGGAGGGGGTATTTTTATTTTACCCAGGCAGATTCCCCCAGAGCAATGGATTGTGAGGAGTTGAGAAACAGGCTTTGTTCTCTTGGATTTGAAGGGGAGAGTGAAAAATCGATAAAAAATGCAGTGGAAAAATGTTTGTCGCAAGTTGGTGAAAATGATGTCGTTTATATTGGTGGAAGCAGTTATGTAGTTGCAGAGGCGTTGAGATTATTTGAAAAAAATTAAAATATTTTTTGGTGGATTCAAAAATGTGCTCTATATTTGCATCCGCAAACGAAAAGGGAGCATAGCTCAGTTGGTTTAGAGCATCTGCCTTACAAGCAGAGGGTCGGGGGTTCGACTCCCTCTGCTCCCACAGAAGGAGACAGCCGAGAGGTTGTCTCTTTTTTTTGTCTCCTATATCGAGGATTTCCCGAAAGAAACTCTTATATTTGTACAGATGTATAGGAATATCCGATAATATGATAACAAAAAAGTTTATGAAGTTGATTCTGTGCGTGTTGGCTATATTGATGGTGCTTTTGTGTGTGGCATCGCTGATTGGGGCAGATTATATGGTGAAATACTCCTTGTCACCGCGCGAAAACAGAAACGATTTCAATAGTATTCTCTCATATTTTAATGAAAAACATCCTGAACTGACCGATTGGGTTGATGGAATGGTCGCTGATGGAAAGTTGACAGACACATTTGTCACAATGCCATCGGGAGAGCGTCATCACGGATATATTCTTAAAAGGGATGATGCTGAAGGTCGTTCAGTGATAGCCATTCACGGCTACAAGAGTTGCGCTTATCACATGCTTGATTTCGCCAGGATGTTTTATGACAATTTCCATTGCAATGTAGTTCTTCCCGACCTTCATGCCCATTATCAAAGTGATGGGGATATGATCCAGATGGGGTGGAAGGATGCAGATGATATCATCTATTGGTCTGAGGTTGCCCAGAAGGAGTTCGCCGTTGATGGAAAAATGGGGGAAATAGTGATTTTTGGTGTATCAATGGGGGCTGCAACCACAATGAATATATCTGGAAAAGAGAATCTTCCACCATTTATCAAAGGGTTTATAGCCGATTGTGGTTACACATCGGTATGGGATGAATTTGCGTATGTGGGGAAGAGGGATTTTCATCTCCCGAAGTTCCCGTTGCTCCATATTGCAAATAAAATGTGCAAAAACCGTTATGGCTGGGATTTCAAGGAGGCATCACCACTTGAATCTGTAAAGAGGTGTACATTACCGATGTTGTTTATTCATGGAGAATGTGATGATTTTGTCCCTACAGAGATGGTTTATCCACTTTATGAGGCAAAACAAGGGGAAAAATATATTTGGATTGCACCCGGCTCGGGACATGCAAAGGCTTTTGGAGATCACCCACAAGAGTACCTTCTCCAGGTAACTGAATTTATGAACATCTTAGATTTCTAAAAGAAGATGGATACAACGTATAGTTTGTTTTTCAAATTGCTCAGAAGGGCGTTGTATGGCGATTCTGATTTGTCGCAATATGAAAATATAACATCTCAAGAGTGGAACGATATTTTCAAAATTGCCTCGTATCAGGGCGTCTTGGGTGTATTATGGAGTGGTGTTAAAGATTTGGATATGGATAAGCAGCTGAAAATAAGATGGTTGCTGAATGTGGATAAGATTGTGGCCAATTATGAACGTCAAATGGAGGTGATTGAGGAACTTGCTCTGCTGTTTGCTGAAAATGGTATGGATATGATGTTGATAAAAGGTTATGGTCTGAGTCTGTTGTATCCTGAACCAAAATACAGACCTTGTGGAGATATCGATTTTTACCTATATGGTGAGTATGCAAAAGGGGATAAAGTGTTGGAAGAGACCCATAATCTCACTACCGATTTGAATAAGCATCACCATACTGTTAACTATTATAGAGGGGTTATGCTTGAAAATCACTACGATTTTCTGAATACAGAGTCACATCTCTCAAATAAGGTGATAGAGGAGAGACTTGTTGGAATTGTAACCAAGGATAAGGGGGATAAGATATCTCTATCCAATGGTGCGTCAGTCTATCTTCCCCATCCGGAGTTCAACGCATTGTTTTTGTTGAGACATGCTGCATCCCATTTCGCTGCTGAGAGGGTCGGGATAAGACATGTGCTTGACTGGACCCTTTTTCTCAATAATTATGGGAGGAGGGTAGATTGGGCGCGTCTTTATGAATTTGCAAAGGAGATGAATATGCATCGCTTTCTTAATTGTTTGAATACCATATCAATAGAGCAATTGGGTGCTGATCCGGAGATCTTTCCTGAGTATGAGAGGGAAGAGAAATTGGAACAGAGGGTTTTGAATGAGATTTTGTCACCGGAATTCAAGTCCCCGATGCCCAAGAGCAAGAATCCGTTTGTAATACTCCCGTGGAAGTTGCGCAGATGGACCAAAAACAGTTGGAAGAACAAGATAGTATATAAGGAGGGGCTGATAAATCAGTTCTTTGTCCTTTGGATGAGTCATATTTTCAAACCGACACTAAAATAAAATTTATATGAATCAGATTTTGGTAACTGGTGCTAATGGTCAACTTGGAAGCGAATTGAGATTATTGCTCCCCGGTGCCAATTTTACAGATGTGCAGGAACTTGATATTACCGACAGGGAGGCTGTCAGAAGCTATGTTCAGAGCAATAATATAAAGATGTTGATCAATTGTGCCGCTTATACCCATGTGGATAGGGCAGAGGAGGATCCTCAAGGGGCAGATCTGCTAAACCATTTTGCTGTGGAAAATCTGGCAAGTGTGTGCAGGGAGTGTGATGCTTTTCTTCTCCATATCTCGACAGATTATGTCTTCGACGGAGAGGGAAGCAGACCTTATGAAGAGGATGCACAAACCTCTCCGACTGGGGTTTATGGTGTCACCAAACTTGCTGGAGAGAAGAGTGTCAAAGAGTCCGGTTGCAGATATATTATTATAAGGACTGCATGGTTATACAGTGAGTACGGCAATAACTTTGTAAAGACAATCCGCAGACTGACAGCAGAGAGAGAAGTTGTGGCTGTCGTGTCAGATCAGGTAGGCTCTCCGACTTATGCGGCAGATCTTGCAAAAGCGATCTGCAAAGTCATATCTGATCCCGACAAAGACCGGAAACAGGGGATTTATCACTTCAGCAATGAGGGGGTTTGCTCTTGGTATGACTTTGCATTGGCTATCAAGGAGATGTCAGGGACTACAGCAAAGGTTATCCCTTGTCGCTCAAATGAATTTCCGTCAAAAGTCAAGCGTCCTTCATTCTCGGTTCTGGATAAGGGACGTATCAAAGATATGTTTGGTGTAGAGGTGCCATATTGGCGTGACAGTCTTTTGGCGTGCATTTTGCGTATGAATGGTGGAAATTAATTAAAGTATGAACACTGGTTTTTTATTGATTATTATCATTGGGGTGGTTGGATTTATCGTCCAATCGCGTCTTCAGAGCGTATTTGGCAAGTATTCAAAAGTGTTGGCACCCGAGGGTATGACAGGAAGGGAAGCTGCAGAGAAGATGTTAAGAGATTATGGAATCCGCGATGTGAAGGTGGTCTCTACAAAAGGGCATCTGACTGACCATTATAATCCTTCCAATAAAACACTTAATCTGAGCAGCAGTGTCTATAATTCAAATAGTGTGGCAGCACTTGCTGTGGCGGCACACGAATGTGGTCACGCAGTACAACATGCTGAAGGATATGCCCCATTAAGGATGCGTTCCGCACTGGTCCCTGTGGTGCAGTTTTCATCAACCTTTGCCCAGATTTTTCTGATTCTCGGACTATTGCTTATCAATGTATTTCCCGGTCTTTTCTGGCTTGGGATAGCTATGTTCGTGATGGTGGTATTGTTCAGTGTAATTACCCTCCCTGTCGAATATAATGCCTCATCAAGGGCGTTGGCGTGGCTTGAGAGGTCCCATTCTCTTGCCCCTGTCCAGGTGGAGCAGGCTTCGGTTACATTGAAATGGGCTGCAAGAACTTATGTGGTGGCTGCCCTTTCTGCACTTGCCTCTTTGATCTATTACCTTGGTTTGGCACGCAATAACGACTAATCTGTTTGAAATCAAATCAATACGATATTGTAATTATAGGTGGAGGTGCTGCCGGTCTGATGGCTGCAGCCCGCTGTGTGGGTAGTGGTGCAGCTGTTCTCCTTGTCGAGAAGAATAGGGAGTGCGGCAAAAAACTCCTTATCACCGGGAAAGGACGTTGCAATATCACAAATATCTCACCCTGGAGGGAATTCCAAACCCATATCCACCCGGACAAGAGTTTTTTCAAACACTCTTTCGGAGCCTTTTCCAATGAAGATGTAGTCTCTTTCTTCAATACAATAGGGGTCGAATGTAAGGTGGAGAGGGGACAAAGGGTTTTTCCTGTATCAGACAGGAGTGTTGATGTGAGGGATGCCCTTGTCTCGTATATACATGATGGTGGGATAAAACTTGCATGCGGATATAACGTGAAAGGTATCGCCCGAAAGGATGATTGTTTTATTGTTAAGGCGCAAGGTATTGCAGGAGAGAGGATAGAAATATCATCAAGAACAGTGATAGTGGCAACAGGTGGCCTTTCATATCCGACAACTGGCTCTACCGGAAGTGGTTATGACTTCGCAAAGGGGTTCGGTCATACAATAGTGGATACATTCCCCTCTTTGACAGCACTTAAGCCTCCACAGATAGATTCACGTCTTGAGGGGTTGTTACTCAAAAATGTCAGAATGGATCTGTGGGTTAACGGATCTGTGGTACAATCGGAATTTGGGGAGGTGCAATTCACTTCTGGAGGCATAGAGGGGGCTCTTGGTTTCAGATTGAGCCGGAAAGCTGTCAAGGGGTTGATACACGGGCAAAAAGTGGAGGTAGTTATTGATTTGAAACCTGCAGTAGATGTGGTGGATCTTCAGAGACGGATAGGGGAGTTGGAAAAGGAGATCAAAGGGGGGCAATTGTCAAAAATATTGCCGAGACTACTCCCTGCCCAGATGGTCCCTTCTTTTATGGATACATCCCAAGGACTTAATCTTCAAAATCTTGCACAACGTCTGAAGAACTGGAACTTCAAAATTGTAGATTATGTTGGTTATGAAAGGTGTGTTGTGACAGCAGGTGGTGTCTCTTTGGGGGAAATTTCCAAAAAGAGGATGGAATCCCAACTTGTTCCGGGGTTGTTCTTTGCCGGTGAAGTTCTTGATCTGGATGGAGATACAGGGGGGTATAATTTGCAGGTTGCTTTTTCAACCGGAGCATTGGCGGCAGAATCTGCTCTGAAATCTATTTCGTTACAAAATTGAAAATCTGTTCTCCATCGACCTCTCCGATAACTCTTGTTATATCTTCCAGAGGGTATTCTCGGGTGAGTTCAAAAGTGATGAAGTCCCCAATTCTCAGAGAACAATATCGTGAGATGTTTCCGATAATCTGATTTATCTCATCAAATGAAGGGAAATCGAATTGTGTTTCAAATACCTCTTTATAATTGAGGGTCACTTTATAAGTGTGTTCAGATATTGGAGTCTCAAGGGGAAATGATTTCAATGGGAGAATGGAGGTGTAGTCGAGAGAATTGACAATGAAATCTCCATTCTGTTCAAAAGTTCCATCTTTGAGGGTAGGGTGGAGAAGTAGTCCAAAACCGTATGAATCTATATATCTCTCAACAAATCTGGGTGCAACTGCTTTTCCTGCGCGAAGAGTTTTGACATACAGAACAGGTGTTGCAGAGATCTTCTCAATATAATCAGGGGCATAATAAACTTCCAGCGCCCTGATTAGAGTGGAATCAGGGCGACAGTAGAAGCTTTTTTTATCTTTTGGAACGACAATTATGTTCATTACTTCATCATTGACAGTTTGATCTCTGTCAACACTTTTTTTGTATCCAGAGTGAAGTCTCCGTTGATGATCCAGCTGTAATAACTTGGCTCTTTGGCAAGAACCTCTACTACAGGAACCCCTTTATGTTTGCCGAAATTGAAAACTGGAACATCCTTGTCATTGTACACTATGCGGCCGGCATAATCGACAAGTCTTGTTTTTGTTGAGAACTCGGCAAGGAAGTCAATGTCGTTCTTGAGAGTCTCAGGGTATTTATCAAGCTGGGCTTTCAAAATTTCGTATGTTGCCAAAGTGTCAGCCTCTGCCGAGTGGGCATTCTCGAGATCTTTCTGGCAATAGAACTTATACGCTGCGCTCAGGGTACGTTGTTCCATTTTGTGGAATATGTTCTGCACATCCACAAGGCGACGCTTGCGGAAATCGAATTCTACACCGGCTCTTAAAAATTCCTCTGCGAGCAATGGAATATCAAACTTGATGGAGTTGTAACCGGCAATATCACATCCCGACATCCATTGCGCGAAGGATTTGGCAATCTGCTTGAATGTGGGGCAGTCAGCAACATCTTCGTTGGATATGCCGTGAACAGCCTGTGCCTCCGGTGAAATTGGAATCGTAGGGTTGATGCGGCGTGTTTTGGTTTCGTGTTTGCCATCTGGCATAACCTTTACTGCGGAAATCTCAACAATTCTGTCTGTAGCAACATTAAGTCCTGTACTTTCGATATCGAAAAACAGGATAGGATTTTTGAGCTTGAGTTCCATATCTTATGTTTATGCAGGGATACGGATAGGCATCAGCAATGAGCAGATCTCTTCATCTGGATTCTTCTCTCCTGCAGGGAGGATAAGGCCAGCTCTTGCGGGGTCAGACAACTCGATGGTAACCTCTTCACAAGGGAGGTTGTTGAGAATGTCTGCAAGGAATGAAGCCTTGAATCCGATAAACATGTCATCCCCTTCATATGAGCAGTTCAATGTCTCATGTGCTGACATTGAGAAGTTTGTGTCAGATGCAGAGATGACAAGCTTGTTGTGTGACAGCGAGAGCTTGATATGTAGTGTTGACTGGTTTGAACATACAGCAACCCTTTTTACTGCATTGTGAAGCAGTGCCCTCTCGATAGTCAGCTTGTTTGGATTATTCTTGGGAATTACTGAACGGTATGCAGGGTAATTGCCCTCTTGTAGTCTGCAAATCAATACGTTCCCTTCAAACTCAAAGTATGCATTCTTGGTGTCAAATGTAATTTTTACCTCATCTTCAATTTTAGGAAGAAGGGTGCGGAGAATTGCAGCAGGCTTCTTGGGGAGGATAAATGAACATTTCTCAGCCGATTTGATGTCGGTGCGGGTGTAGCATACAAGTTTGTGTGAGTCGGTTGCTACAAGGGTGGTGCTGTCAGGGGTAATATCGAAGAATATACCGTTCATGACAGGCCTGAGTTCATCTTCTGCTGTGGCATAGATGGTGTTGTTGATACCGGTAAGGAGTGTGTCTGCAGGGGCAGATACAGAGATTGAGATATCGTTCAGCTCCGGAAGCTGAGGATAGTCATTTGCAGGGAAATATGGCATTTTGTATGCACCGCTGGCCCAGCTGATGTTGATGATGTCCTCAGATTCATCTGTGCTGAATTCGAGGGGAAGATCTGGAAATTCTTTAAGAGAATCAGTCAGAAGTTTGGCAGGTACTGCAATTGACCCCTCTTCCTGAACATCCTCAATCTTAATTGTAGTTTTTAGTGTCATCTCTAGGTCTGATGCAGTGACTTCCAGTGCGTTTTTTGACAAAACGAAAAGAAAATTGTCAAGGATAGGGAGTGAACTGCGGTTAGAGATAACTCTGGAAACGGATTGTAATCCGCGTTGAAGTTCTGAACTTGATACTGTGAATTTCATATTTGGTTTATTTTATATGTTATCTATTTATATAGGTGCAAATATAAAAAATTTTGGCATATAATTTGATATTTTGCTTACCAAAATAAATAACATTATAAAAATTTATGAAACGTAATTTTTTGGTTCTATTGTGTGCGATGTTGTTAGGTGGTCTTACATCATACTTCGTTGCCAAGAGTGTGAATAAAGAGAGTGCCGGTGGTGCTTACGTCCATTCAGATGAATTTCCGTCAGTGAGAAATGTCAGTATATCAGGAGAATATCCAGACTTTACCTATGCAGCAGAGACTTCGGTTCAGGCTGTGGTTTTTGTTAAGGTGGTAAAGAGAAGTGAAGGGAATCAGATTCCCCCCTCTATTTTTGAGTATTTCTTCGGTTATGGCGGTGGCCAGTCAGCTCCCCGTGAGCAGGTAGGGAGCGGATCGGGTGTTATTATCACCAAAGATGGATATATCGTAACCAACCACCACGTTGTGTCGGGTGCAACCGAGATTGAAGTGACTATGGATAATAACAAAACCTTCCAAGCGGAACTTATCGGCTCCGATCCCGCTACAGATGTGGCTTTGTTGAAGGTAGATGCAGAAAATCTTCCTACAATTCCTTACGGAAATTCTGACAATCTGCGTCTGGGTGAGTGGGTACTTGCTATCGGAAGTCCTTATGGTCTGAACTCTACAATTACTGCAGGAATTGTGAGTGCAAAAGGGCGCTCAATGCCAAATAATGGCGAGTTCAAAATCGAATCATTTATACAGACAGATGCTGCCGTCAATCCTGGTAACAGTGGTGGAGCATTGGTGAACATTAAAGGTGAACTTGTTGGGATCAATACTGCGATAATCTCAAATACCGGATCCTATGCAGGTTACTCTTTTGCAGTGCCGGTAAATATTGTGCATAAAATAGTTGCAGACCTTATGGATTTTGGAAAAGTGCAGAGAGCGATGTTGGGGATATCTATGCAGGATATAACAGATGCATTGAGAAAAGAGAAAGAACTGACTACCCTTGATGGAGTATATATAGCAGAGGTTGTCTCAGGTGGCGCAGCCCAGAAAGCTGGTGTAAAAGCTGGTGACGTCCTTGTATCTATCGATGGGAAAGCGGTTAAGAAAGGTTCAGCAGTGCAGGAGGCGATTAACAGATACAGACCGGGAGATGAAGTGACATTGGTGGTATTGAGAAAGGGTAAGGAACTATCACTTAAAGCAAAATTGATTGGTCAGGATACTCAGGAAATGGGTGTTGCAGGTAAGGACAAGATCAATTTGTTCGGTGCGGAACTGGTAACTGCACCAGAAGATCTTCTTGAAAAACTGGATCTTAAAGGTGGTGTTCAAGTCTCTTCAATCGAGAAAGGGAAGATGAGGGATGCAGGTATCAAACAGGGCTTTATCATTACTTTTGTAAACAATACAATGGTGACAAGTCCTGCTGATGTGGCTGCTCTCGTGAAGAAGGCAAAAAGGTCTGTTCTCGTAGAGGGGGTTTATCCTGATGGCTCAGTCTTCTACTATGCTATAGGCCTGTAGTGAAGCTATAAGCTGATTAGTTAAAAATATATTTTAGTTGCAAAGGTTGCATATTAAAAAAATGCTATCTTTGCAACTTATTTGTGTACACATGAGACAACTTAAAATAACAAAATCAATTACTAACAGGGAAAGCGCATCCCTGGATAAGTATCTACAAGAGATTGGTAGAGAGGAGCTTATCACTGTTGAAGATGAAGTGGAATTGGCCCAGAGAATCCGTAAAGGGGACCAGGAAGCTTTGGAAAAACTGACAAGAGCAAATCTCCGTTTTGTCGTGTCTGTGGCAAAACAGTACCAGAATCAAGGACTCAGCCTTCCTGACCTTATCAATGAGGGTAACCTCGGTCTTATCAAGGCAGCAGAAAAATTTGATGAAACAAGAGGTTTCAAATTTATCTCTTATGCAGTGTGGTGGATCCGTCAATCTATCCTTCAGGCACTTGCAGAGCAATCAAGAATCGTGAGACTCCCTTTGAACCAGGTGGGTTCACTCAACAAAATCAACAAAGCTCTGAACAAGTTCGAACAGGAGAATGAACGTATGCCTTCACCAGATGAATTGGCAGAGATTCTCGATATTCCCCGAGAGAAAATTGCCGATACACTGAGGGTCTCAGGACGTCACGTCTCTGTAGATGCACCATTTGTGGATGGCGAGGACAACAGCCTACTGGATGTCCTTGTAAATAACGACTCTCCAAATGCCGACAGAGGCCTTGTTAATGAATCTCTCAATAAGGAGATCGAGAGGGCACTCTCTACTTTAACCGAAAGAGAAAGGGATATCGTGAAAGATTTCTTCGGTATCGGTACCTCCGAAATGACTCTTGAGGAGATAGGAGAGAAATTTGGCCTTACACGCGAAAGGGTAAGACAGATAAAAGAGAAGGCGATCCGCCGACTCAGACATAGTAATCGTAGCAAACTTCTGAAGAGCTACTTGGGTTAGAAACTTATACAAAAACAGATATCATTTATGAGAAAATCGTTACTAACAATTGTAGGAGCAATTGCAATGCTTATGACTTATAGTTGCGAAACAAATCCCCTTCTGAAGGAGTGGGAGACCCCCTTCGGCATCCCTCCATTTGAAGAGGTACGCCCAGAACACTATATGCCTGCTTTCCTTAAGGCAATGGAGGAACATAAAGCAGAGATAGATGCAATCGTTAATTGTAAAGAGGAACCCACTTTTGAGAACACAATTCTCCCTTATGACAAGGCAGGCAGCTTGTACTCAAAAGTTGCTGTAGTTTTCTCCAGCGAAAGTGGTGTGAATTCAAGCGATGCCATCATGGCAATCTCAAAGGAACTTTCTCCAATCCAAAGCAAGCACTTTAGCGAAGTTTCTCTAAATGATGCCCTTTTCCAGAGAATAAAATCGGTATATGACAAGAGGGAGAGCATGGGTCTTGATGCAGATCAGATGAGACTTGTAGAGGAGATCTATAAAGGATTTGAACGTTCTGGCGCAAACCTTCCTGCCGATAAAAAAGAGGAGCTGAAGGTTGTTAATGCAGAAATCTCCGCATTGCAACTAGCATTCGGACAAAATCTTTTGAAAGAGACCGCAGCATTCAAGCTTGTCATTGACAATGAGAAAGACTTGTCGGGCTTGAGCGAGGCTCAGATTGCTGAAGCTGCTTCGAGGGCAAAAGCTGCAGGAATGGAGGGCAAATGGATTTTCGGCCTTGATAATCCAAGTATTATGCCTTTCCTTCAAAATGCTGACAATGCTGAACTTAGAGAGCAAATGTTGAATGCTTACCTTAACAGAGGCAACAACAATAATGAAAATGACAGCAAAGAGACTATTGCCAAACTTGTAGAACTTCGTCTTAAAAAGGCTCAGATTATGGGTTGCAAGAACTATGCAGAATATGCCCTTGATACCCGTATGGCAAAGACCGAAGAGGCTGTGTTCGATTTGTTGGATCAGATCTGGACTCCTGCTTTGAAAGCTGCAAAGAACGAACTAAAGGATATGACCAAGATTGCAAGAAAAGAGGGTCATAAAGGTGAACTTAAGGCTTCTGACTGGAGATATTATTTTGAGAAGGCAAAGGTCAGCAAGTTCAATCTTACTGAAGATGAATTGAGACCATATTTCAAGCTTGAAAACGTACGAGAAGGTATCTTCTATGTTGCTAATCAGTTGTATGGCATTACATTTACACAGCTGGAAAATGTTCCTCTTCCTCATCCTGAGGCAGTTGCTTTTGAATGCAAAGAGGCTGACGGTACCCATCTTGGTGTAATTTTCTTCGATATGTTTGCTCGTCCTGGTCAGAAGAGGGGCGGTGCATGGTGCGGCGGTTTCCGTGAGCAGGTTTATGAAGATGGCAAGAGGGTCGCTCCACTTGTGACAGTTGTAGGTAACTTTACCCGTCCAATCGGTGACCAACCTGCTCTTTTGAGCCCTGATGAGGTTGAAACCTATTTCCACGAATGTGGACACGCACTTCAATCACTTCTACAGGATGTGAAATATGATGGTTTGACCGGTATCACCCGCGACTTTGTTGAACTTCCTTCACAGATTATGGAACACTGGGCATTTGAGCCACAAGTGCTTAATGTCTATGCAAAACACTATCAGACAGGTGAAGTAATCCCTTCTGAGCTTGTTGAGAAACTTGACAAATCAGGTAAATATGGACAAGGTTTTGCTACTGTAGAGTATCTCGCAGCTTCATATCTTGATATGGATTATCATGTCCTGACAGAAATTCCTGAGAATCTTGATCTTGTTGCTTTTGAAGCTAAGGTTTTGGGTGACAGAGGCTTGATTTCTCAAATTCCTCCACGTTACAGAACTACATACTTCAACCATACTTTCGGTGGCGGATATACTGCAGGTTACTACAGCTATATCTGGGCAGAGGTTCTTGATGCAGATGCTTATCAGGCATTTGTTGAGACAGGTGATATCTTCAATAAGGAAGTTGCATCAAAATTCAGACATGAGGTATTGGCAAGAGCTGGTGAGGATGAGGCGATGACTCTGTATGTCAATTTTAGAGGCAAACAGCCAGGAATTCAACCATTGCTAAACAATAGAGGTCTATAATGGAAAACAATTTTTGGACATCAATAGGAAATGGAATAACCGCGGTAAGTGATTTTATCTGCGGTTATCCTCTTTTTATACTCCTAGTAGGGGGCGGATTGTATTTTCTCATCTATTCGGGTTTTGTCCCTTTGAGATATTTTGGAAGGGCTATCAAATCATTGAAGGCAAAAGATGATAAGGCAGAGGGCCAGATCAGCTCTTTTGAGGCACTTGCAAGTGCTATTGCTGCGACAGTCGGTATGGGTAATATAGCCGGTGTGGCAATTGCACTCTCAATCGGAGGTCCTGGTGCAATTTTCTGGATGTGGGTGAGCTCTATTCTTGGTATGGCTACCAAATTCTTTGAAGGTACTCTGGCAGTAATGTATAAGGGGAAAGATGATACAGGGGAGGTACAAGGCGGTCCTATGTATATGATATTGTCAGGATTGGGAGAAAAATGGAGACCTCTTGCTGTTTTCTTCTCTATCTTCGGTCTTATCGGTACTTTGTGTATAATGCAGGCCAACCAGTTTACCGAGGCTATCACCACCGTATTTTTTGCACCAGAACAAAATACTTTGACACTCCGTTTTATTATTGGTGTAATCATTTGTGTCATTGTAGCATGCGTTATCCTTGGCGGTATCAAGAGAATTTCAAAAGTGGCAACCAAGGTGGTTCCTGCAATGGTGGGGATGTATTTCCTCCTTGTGCTTTACATCATCTTGACCAACCTCAATGATGTGCCGGGAGTTTTTGGCGCAATTTTTAGAGAAGCCTTTACTGTAAAGGCTGGTGTCGGTGGTGGAATCGGTGCATTGGTTTCCATTGCCCTTATTGGTATCAGAAGGGCAGCACTTGTCAATGAAGCGGGTGTCGGTACAGCATCTATGATGCACGGGGCATCCAAGAACAATGAGCCTGTAAGAGAGGGACTTGTAGCAATGATCGGCCCATCTATAGATTCAGGTCTTGTATGTACATTGACAGCAATTGCAATCCTTATCCAGAGAGATGTTCTCTCGTTGGGTGATGGTATCAGCGGTTCGATTGCAGGGTTGAGTGTTGCTTTGCAAGCATTTGATGCCTCTATACCCGGTGTGGGCAAATATCTCCTCCTTGTGATGCTCTTCTTCTTTGCATTTTCTACCATGTTTTCATATTCGTATTATGGTCAGAAGTGCACAGGATTCCTATTTGGTGCGAAATATTCGAAATATTACAATATTTTCTTCTTGGTAATGTTGGTGGTAGCAGCGATGATCTCATTGAAAGCTGCAGTGGGTCTGATTGATATGGCTTATGCCCTGATGGCATTCCCAACAATGTTTACTCTGGTGATGCTCTCACCTAAGGTTAAAACCGAGATGAAAAAGTACTTTGCAAAAAAATAAACAGAAATCGAGATGAATCAGGAAATTTTTATATCAGAGAAAGTTAAAGAGGCGGTTAAAACTTTATATGGTGCCTCTGCAGAGGGGTTGCCTATCCAATTGCAGGCTACCAGAAAAGAGTTTGAAGGTGATGTTACAGCAGTGATGTTTCCTTTATTGAAAGTGAGTAGAAAATCTCCGGAGGCAACAGGAGAAGAGGTCGGAGCATGGCTTAAAGAGAATACCCCTGAAATTGAATCATACAATGTTGTAAAGGGTTTCCTCAATATAAAAATTTCACAATCTTTCTGGAACGGCGTTTTTGCTGAGATTGCATCGGAAAAAGATTTCGGACAAGGAGCACCTACAGGAAAAACTATTATGGTTGAGTATTCGAGTCCGAATACAAACAAACCTCTCCATCTTGGACACATAAGAAACAATCTTCTTGGTTCTTCTGTCTCAAAATTGCTGGCAGCGAATGGTCATAATGTGATAAAGGTGAACCTCGTGAATGATCGTGGTATCCATATCTGTAAATCGATGCTGGCATGGTTGAAAAGGGGAAATGGAGAGACTCCGGAGAGTTCAGGTAAGAAAGGGGACCACCTGGTAGGAGATTATTATGTCCTTTTCAACAATATGCTCAAAGAGGAGTGTGAAAAGCTTGGTTGTGAGGATAAAGATGCCCCGATTATGAAAGAGGCACAGGAGATGCTTTTCAAGTGGGAGAGTGGTGACAAAGAGGTTGTTGATCTTTGGAAGAAGATGAATGGCTGGGTATATGAAGGATTTGATCAGACATATAACAGACTTGGAATAGAGTTCGATAGAACTTATTATGAATCACAGACATATTTGTTTGGAAAGGCACTTGTACAAAAAGGTCTTGAAGCGGGTATTTTTGAGAAAGTGGAAGATGGTTCTGTGTGGTGTGATCTGACTGCTGACGGATTGGACAGGAAGCTTCTTCTCCGTTCGGATGGTACCTCTGTGTATATGACACAGGATCTTGGTACAGCAGAACAGAGATATTCTGAGTATAAGCTTGATGAAATTATCTATGTGGTAGGTAATGAGCAGAACTATCACTTTCAGGTGTTGAAGCTGATTTTGAAGAAACTCGGATTTGACTGGTCTGATGCTATTTATCACCTATCTTACGGTATGGTAGAACTTCCAGAGGGTAAGATGAAATCAAGAGAGGGTACAGTCGTAGATGCAGATGACCTTTTGGACAAGATGTACAATACTGCTAAAGAGACCTCTTTGGAACTTGGCAAGATGGATGGGATGAGTGAAGAGGAACAGCACAAACTCTTCGAAATGTTGAGCCTCGGCGCATTGAAATACTTTATCATTAAAGTGGATCCCCGCAAGACCATGTTGTTTGATCCACGCGAATCGATTGATTTTAATGGTAATACCGGTCCATTTATCCAATATACACACGCACGTATTAAGTCTATTTTGAGAAAGGCGCAAGTGGATGGAGACAATATCAGTATCCTTAAAGATGCTTCAAAACTTCTCGATAAAGAGGTTAGTATCATCAAATCTCTGAATGCATTCCCGGAGAGAATCAAAGAGGCCGGACTTGCCCATTCTCCTGCTGTGGTGGCAAACTATGCGTACGATCTTGCCAAAGAGTTCAACCAATACTATCATGATGTGACCATCATGAAGGAGAGTGATGAAGAGATCCGTCAGTTCAGATTATCTCTTATTGGTGTGATCGCCAAAGTGTTGACAAAAGCAATGGGTATTTTGGGAATTGAACTTCCTGAAAGAATGTAATCTGTTTTGAACCAGTTTCTCCCTACTTCAAAAAAAGAGGTGGATGCCCTCGGTTGGGACTATATCGATGTGATATTGTTCTCAGGAGATGCTTATGTGGACCATCCATCGTTTGGTATTGCTGTTATCGGTCGAATTCTTGAGAGGGAAGGGTATAGGGTGGCGATAGTTCCTCAGCCCAATTGGAGGGATGATTTGCGCGATTTTAAGAAATTGGGTAGACCCCGTCTGTTCTTCGGTGTAAGTGCCGGAGCGATGGACTCAATGGTAAATCACTATACAGCCAATAAGCGCCTTAGAAGTGATGATGCATATACACCTGATGGTAAAGCCTCACATAGACCGGATTACGCTGTAAAAACATATTCCTGCATATTAAAGGACCTTTATCCTGATGTCCCGGTAGTGATAGGTGGCATAGAGGCATCTTTACGAAGGGTGACTCATTATGATTATTGGCAGGACAAACTTCTTCCATCTATACTTGTCGATTCAAAAGCAGATTATCTTGTATATGGAATGGGAGAGAGGACGATTGTGGAGATTGCCCGAGGTTATGATCAAGGGTGGAGTGATTACCATTTCAGACAAATTCCCCAGATTGGATATATAGCAAAAAAAGGGAGTACCAGAGGGGATAATGTCATTGTCTTGAACAGTTATGAGGAGACTCTTGAGAGTAAAGAGGCTTTTGTTGATAACTTCAATATCATAGAGAGGGAGGCAAACAAGTTGCATCCTGCAAAACTTGTGGAGCCTGCTGGTGATAGTGAAGTGGTCATCAATCCACCATTCCCACCTGCGACAACAGAGGAGATGGACTCGTTTTTTGATCTCCCATTTACCAAATTACCGCACCCACGATACAAAGGGAAGAGGATTCCTGCCTATGATATGATCAAGTTCTCAGTGAATATCCATCATGGGTGTTTTGGAGGGTGCAGTTTCTGTACAATTGCTGCACATCAGGGCAAATTTATACAGAAAAGGTCATGTAACTCAATTGTTACAGAAGTTAACAAACTTGTTTTACATCCTGATTTTAAGGGTGTAATATCTGATGTAGGCGCACCTACTGCAAATATGTATGGAATGGGAGGGAAGGACCAGAATCTCTGTGCAAAATGTATCAGAAAGTCGTGTCTTTTCCCAAACAGATGTCCGAATCTATCCCATTCACATCAGGAATTGCTCTCATTGTACAAGGAGATTGAGAAAGTAAAGGGGGTGAGGAAATTCTTTATCGGGAGTGGAATCAGATATGACCTTTTCCTTGATGAAAAAGGTTTTCTTGACAATACCTCTTCGCCATATCTGAAAGAACTGATTCTGAAACATACCTCCGGACGTTTGAAGGTTGCCCCTGAACATACCGAGGATAATGTTTTGAAGCAGATGTCAAAGCCTTCATTCAAGTTGTTTGTGAGATTGAAAAGGGAGTTTGACAAAATAGTCCGGTCAAATGGTCTGAAATATCAGCTTGTCCCTTATTTTATCTCATCCCATCCAGGGTGCAGAATGTCTGATATGATTGCACTTTCCCATAATCCCGATTTGAAGGGTGTCTATATGGAACAGGTGCAGGATTTCACCCCTACACCAATGACGGCATCTTCTGCTATGTTTTATTCGGGACTCGATCTGAAGAGCAAAAAACCAATCTTTGTGGAGAGGAGACAGGAGGAGAAAAAACGTCAAAAATCGTTCTTGCTGAGGGCCTCCAAATAATTTTCTACTTTTTTTTTGCATAACGGAAAAAAGCACTATTATTGCACTCATAAAAGGATTTAATAGTAGAAATGAGCAAAACTGTTGGAAAAGCACCCTCGATCAAAAGAGCGGTGGTTAGTTATGAGAATATGTCTGCTGAACTTCAGGCGGCATTCAAGGAGAAATATCCGAAAGGATATGCAGATTATATGGGTGATATCTTCAAGATTGACAAACCTGACGGATCTTCTTTCTATGCAGTTTCAGTGGAGATACCCGGTGCTATTTACCTTGTAAAAATCTCAGTAAGGGTCGATGATTATGAAGATGTAGAGAAAGATCTTTTCAACGACGACTTGGGAGATGAAGAAAGCGGTTCAGGTGATGGAACATTCCCTGATGAAGGTACTGATTCTAACGCTTTCGCTGATGAAGATGATTCTAAAGAGGATTAATATCACTTCAAAAATTTCGAGACTGCTGCATAAGCTACCGGAGGCACAGTTCCTTCTGATTCTTGCTTTTGTAGTTGGTCTTGTCAGTGGTATAGCATCTGTAGCCCTCAAGTGGCTTATTGAGCTTGTAGGAGACTTGTTGATTGGATGGTTTGATACCACTACCGACAGTTTCCTATATTTGTTATATCCCGGTGTGGGTATGCTTCTGGCTATGCTTTTTGTCAGATATGTGGTCAAGGACAATATTGGTCATGGGGTGACAAAAGTACTACTCGCTGTCTCTAAGAACAATTCCAAAATCAAATCTCATAATACCTGGTCTTCACTTATTGCCAGCTCTGTAACTATCGGATTCGGTGGATCGGTAGGGGCGGAGGCACCTATTGTTTATACAGGTGCAGCAATAGGATCCAATATTGCCAGGAAACTGGGGCTGAGCTACAAGCAAATGACAATTTTGCTCGGATGTGGTGCTGCAGGTGCAGTTGCAGGTATATTCAAGGCCCCTATGGCCGGAATCCTGTTTACACTTGAGATATTGCTTTTCAATATCTCCATGACATCTATACTCCCCCTTCTGATGTCCACTATTACAGCTACAGCTGTATCTTATTTTGCATTTGGAAGGGATTTCGCATTTACAAGCACTATAGACCCGTTTGTAATGCACAATATCCCGTTCTACCTGATTCTGGGTGTTTTCTGTGGTTTTGTGTCACTCTATTTCACAAGAACCACTTTAGTTCTCGAAGATAAGATAAAGTCAATAGAGAATCCATACAAACGTTGGGCATTCTGTGCATTGATGCTGGGTGTGCTGATATATATCTTCCCCCCACTATTCGGTGAGGGTTACCATGTACTGGAGTCTCTTCTGACCGGAAATCCTGTGGAGGGGCTTGACCATTCGTTATTCTCTTCATTGTTGAATTATCGGTGGTTTGTCCCTTTGTTTTTTCTTTTTGTGTTGGTTTTCAAGGTGTTCGCAATGTCGTTTACCAATGCCGGTGGTGGAGTCGGAGGGACATTCGGTCCCACTTTGATAGTTGGTGGTATAGCAGGTTTCATCCTCGCAAGGGTTATAAATCTTACCGGTATCCATGTTTTGCCAGAGGGCAATTTCGTCCTTGTAGGTATGGCAGGACTTATGGCAGGTGTTATGCAGGCCCCGATGACGGCAATATTTCTCATCGCTGAGATAACAGGTGGCTATGAACTTCTTATGCCCTTGAGTATTACAGCAGCAATCTCCTTTGCAACAATCAGACTTTTTGAACCATATTCAATATATACAAAACGTATAGCAAAGAGTGGGGAACTTCTTACCCACGATAGTGACCAGGCAGTGCTCACTCTCCTTAAAACCAGTGATTTTATTGAATCAGACTTCATCCCTTTGCATTTGGAGGACAATTTGGGTCAGATAGTAAAGGCTGTAGCAAAATCGCGCAGAAATATCTTCCCGGTGGTTGATTCTCACAGTAAGTTTCAAGGTATTCTCTTTCTGGATGATGTCAGAGAGATGATGTTTGATAGGGAGAAATACGAAACTGTTTTTGTATATAACCTTATGAAGGAGGCCCCCAGCAAGGTAAATGATGAGGAGAGGATGGATAGTGTTATGAAAAAGTTTGAAACCACAGGGGCGTGGAATCTCCCGGTGGTTGATATGTTCGGAACATATTTGGGCTTTGTCTCAAAATCCAAGATATTCTCTTCTTACAGGGAGAGACTTCAAGAGGTATCTCACGACTAAATATATATTTCCCTATGAAACAATTGTATATCGACTTTATAAGTAAAAGGATTGGTGTCTCCGGATGGCAAGTAGAGCATTGTGTAGAGTTGTTTGAGGAGGGGGCTACTATCCCTTTTATATCGCGTTACCGTAAGGAGAGGACTGGTGGGCTTGATGAGTCCCAGGTAGGGGAGGTGAAACATCATTTCCAGAAATTTGAGGAGTTGGAAAAGCGTAAATCAGGTATTCTTGTTTCAATCCATGAACAGGGGAAATTAACAGATTCTCTAAAAGATGAAATTGAGAATTGTGTTGATTCACAGAAGCTTGAAGATATTTATCTTCCATATAGACCCAAAAGAAAGACAAAAGCATCTATTGCCAAAGGGAAAGGGCTTGAACCTCTTGCAGAGATGATATTCAATTGTAATGTGGCAAACCCTGTGAAAGAGGCGCAAAAGTTTATAAATGATGAGGTGGAAGATGAGGTGAGTGCACTTCAGGGGGCAAGGGATATTATTGCAGAGTGGATAAGTGAGTCAATGGATGTGAGGGGTGGATTGAGAAATCAGTATGTCCGATATGGTCGCATAGTGGCAAAAGTGGCAAAGGGGGTAGATGAACAGAGCGATGAGGCATTGAAGTTCAAAAACTATTTCGAATTCGCCGAAGATATGTCGAGAATTCCTTCACATAGGGTGCTAGCTATTCTCAGAGGTGCTTCCGAGGGCATTTTGAGTTTGAAGGTGGAGGTAGATGGAGAGAGGTCTATGGATAGTATATACAGAAGCGTCCTTAAGGGGAAGAGATCTCCTGCACCAGATGTAGCAGAGCAATTGGATATGGCTGTAGAGGATTCATACAAGAGACTGCTTCACCCCTCAATAGAGAATGAATCTCTCAGGATCATAAAGGAAAAGGCAGATATTGAGTCTATCAAAGTGTTTGGAGAGAATCTAAGACAGTTGTTGATGGCTCCCCCCTTGGGACAGAAGAGGGTTCTGGCAATAGATCCCGGATTCAGGACAGGGTGTAAAGTGGTCTGCCTGGATGCTCAAGGGGCACTTCTTCATAATGATGTTATTTATCCTCATCCTCCTGTAAATGAGAGGACTATGGCAATGAAAAAGATTTCCAATCTGGTCGAGTCATACAAGATAGAGGTTATAGCTATAGGAAATGGTACTGCCGGACGTGAGACTGAGGCTTTTATCAAGAAACTTGCATTGCCGGAGGGTGTCAGAGTATATTCCGTGAGTGAAGATGGTGCATCGATCTATTCGGCTTCACCTATTGCAAGGGAGGAGTTCCCCCAATATGATGTTACAGTTAGAGGTGCTGTCTCTATTGGAAGGAGGATAATGGATCCCCTTGCTGAACTAGTGAAGATTGATCCAAAGTCTATCGGTGTAGGACAGTATCAGCACGATGTGGACCAGACCCTGCTGAAAGAGAATCTTGACAATGTAGTGGAGAGTTGTGTTAACAGTGTCGGGGTAAATCTGAATACAGCAAGCAAGCATCTTCTTGGTTATGTGTCGGGTATCGGACCTGCTATTGCACAGAATATTGTTGATTACAGAACAGAAAACGGCCCTTTTTCTACCCGTAAGGAGCTTTTGAAGGTAAAACGCCTTGGTGATAAGGTGTTTGAGCAATGTGCCGGTTTCTTGAGGATTCCAGGGGGAGAAAATCCATTGGATAATTCAGCTGTCCATCCCGAGAGGTATCAGCTTGTTCAGAAAATGGCTAAGGACCTGTCAGTAAATGTCGATGATCTTATCGGAGATGAGGAGGTTAGAGGTAAGGTGGATATAAAGAGATATATCACAGAAGAGGTGGGGCTTCCAACACTGAATGATATTATGTCCGAACTTGCCAAACCAGGGAGAGACCCACGTGCATCAATAAAAATACTTGAGTTTTCGGATGAGATCCGCTCTATTGAGGATGTAAAAGTGGGGATGGAACTCCCGGGCATAGTGACAAATATTACCAATTTTGGAGCTTTTGTCGATTTCGGCATCAAACAGAATGGATTGATTCACGTCTCAAAACTTTCTGATAGATTTATTTCAAATCCTGCCGATGTGGTTAAAATACATCAGCATGTGAAGGTTAAAGTTCTGGATATTGATATGAGGAGAGAGAGAATTGCACTTGCCCTTCTGGAAAAGCGTTAACCCCCTTTACTTGCCCGATTTCTGAGTAAATACTACACCCATTATCACTATGGCAATTCCTGTCAGTTGTTGCCATGTGAATGTTTCATATCCATAAATATATGCACCTACAGCAGATACGGCAGGGATAAGTGAGGTGAAGACACTTGATCTGGCTATCCCTAAAGACTTGATGGAGTAGATGTACAGTACAAATGAGAGGCAGGAGCATAATATAGCCAGATAGAGGATTGGTTTAAGTATATTCCATTGAAACATGCCAGCTACCTGATAATCACCATTGAAGATAAAAAAACAGGGGAGAAACAAAACAGCCCCAAATACGAACTGGTATGTGGCAATTGTGAAACTGTTGTATTTTTCAAGTCTTTTGACCACCGAAGAGTACCCTACAGAGCCGAATATTGCTACAAACAGAAGGGCAATCCCCCACCAATACTCGGGAGTCATGTCTCCGGTATGGAAGACCATGAGTACGATTCCGGGAATAGTAGCAATAACACCCAAGATGTTAATCCACGAAATCTTCTCTTTGTATATAAAGACACCTGCTCCCAATGCGAATACCGGTATAAGGGCAATGATAAGGGCACTGAGGGTGGGTGAGTTGGTAGCTTTAAGACCGAAAGTCTCGCCAATGAAGTAGATGAACGGCTCAAAAAATGCCATCAGAAAGAGAAGTTTGTAATCCCCTTTCTCTATCTTCTGGAGTTTGCCTGTGATTTTTGAGACTGTATAGAGCACTCCTCCGGCAATAAACATTCTAAAGAAAATAAATGTAAATACCGGTATATTTTCCAGTAGGATCTGATTGGTCCAGACAAATGAAAAACCCCAGAAAAATATGGCCAGAAAGACCGCAACAAATACCTTTATGTTCATCTTATCTGTCGAATGTTAATCTTTTGCCAGCTTTGGTGCCGGTCAGAGTATAATCACTGACTACTTGAATTCCATTTACAAATGTGTGTGCGACACCGAAGTCGAGCTCCTCTTCAGATATTGGAGACCACCCGCATTTATATGCAGGGGTAGCTGGATGACTCTTCTCCCTATCCACAATAGTCAAATCTGCAAAATAACCCTCACGTATAAATCCCCTTTTCTGAATAGAGAATGTTCTGGCAGGGGCGTGAGAGAGCATTTCAACAACAGTTTCAATTGGAAAAATACCTTGTTTTGAGAGCTGCAGCATCATTCTCAGAGAGTGTTGGATAGTGGGGAGTCCCGATGGCGCCTGTGTGTAATTTCCCCCCTTTTCGCTTAATAGATGGGGTGCATGGTCTGTAGCAACAGCTCCGGGTAATCTGCGGGCAACAGCTTTGCGGAGTGCCTCTTTGTCAGATTTTCTCTTTATGGCTGGGTTACACTTTATTTGAGTGCCGTATTGGGTGTAATCCTCCTCTGAAAACCAGAGGTAATGTGCACATACCTCAAATGTGATGTTGGGATTCTTTTTTTGCGCTTCCAAGACTATCTCAATCTCTTCCGCTGTACTTGTATGGAGGATGTGGAGCCTTGCACCACTCTTGATCGCAAGATCTATTGCTTTGGTTGTAGATTTGATGCACGCCTCACGACTTCTGATGTTCGGATGTTCAGTGATGGGGATGTCGTCACCATATTTCTCCTTTGCCCAAGCCAGTGCCTGACGGATTGTAACCTCATCTTCACAATGGGTGGTGATGATGGTGGGAGAGTTCATGAAAACAGATTCCAATGTCTCTTCGTTGTCCACCAGCATATTTCCTGTAGATGATCCCATGAACAGCTTTACTCCACAATTGGCAGAGGGGTCAAGTTTTATAACCTCCCCAATATTATCATTCGATGCCCCGAGGTAGAAGGAGTAGTTTATAGTGGAATTCTGTGCGGCAATCTCATATTTCTTCTCGAGCAATTCTATGGTGCATGCAGGTGGGTTGTTGTTGGGCATATCCATAAATGAGGTTACCCCACCAAGGGCTGCGGCGGCACTTTCTGACTCTATATCTCCTTTGTGTGTTGCCCCTGGCTCTCTGAAATGGACTTGGTCATCTATTACACCAGGAAGGAGATATTTATCTGTTATATCTACGGTCCTGTCCACTTGAGATTCAAGGGCTATAATTTGATTTTCATACTCTTTATTGTCCTGTATGAGAATTTTGGAGATGTACTCTCCGTCGATTACCAATGAACCTGTAAACGATATCCCTTCGTTTACAATGGTGCCGTTTTTTAGAAGAGTTTTCATGGCGAGATTATCTCCCTTTGATTTTCTTGAACCTAAGTTTCATTACCCCCCAGAAAGCCTCACCGAAAATTGAACTGCTCATCTTTGATGTACCTTCCTGCCTGTCTACAAAGATGATAGGGACCTCCTGGATCTTGAATCCGAGTTTATAGGCATTGTATTTCATCTCAATCTGGAAACCGTACCCTTTCATTTTGATAGAGTCAAGGTCAATTCTCTCCAGCACTTTCCGTTTATAGCAAACGAAACCGGCAGTAGAGTCATAAATTTTGACACGAAGAATTGTCCTTACATATTTTGAAGCCCCATATGAGATAAGAATTCTGCTGATTGGCCAATCTTTAACTGCAATACCTCTGCAATAACGTGAACCGATAGACATATCTGCCCCTTCCTGATCACATGCTTGATATAGACGAAGAAGATCGTCTGGATCGTGGGAGAAGTCTGCATCCATTTCGAAAATGTAATCATATTGATGCTCTATAGCCCAATTGAAACCGGCTATGTATGCTGTTCCAAGTCCAAGTTTGCCGGAGCGCTCTATGATGTGCAACTGCTCGGGAAACTCTTTCATCAGACGTTTTACAATATTGGCTGTGCCATCTGGAGATCCGTCATCGACTACCAGAATGTGGAAACTGCCCTTCATAGAGAAAACTTTACGGACCATTTTCTCAATATTCTCCTTTTCGTTATAGGTAGGGATGATTACAATTTTCTTGTTGTTCATATCAAATTCCTCGTTCAACCCCCAAAGGTACTAAAAATTATTGTTATCTTCGTAGCCTGTAAATAAAATTGGCTATGAAGAGGTTTTACGCAGTTTTTCTATTCGTCTTTGTATCAATATGTGTCACAGCACAAAAGGCGGTGTGGAATCTTGATTTCGATGTGAGAGCCTATAATTTTGAATATGAAAAAATGCCTGTAGGTACCTCCAAAACCCTTTTTGGTCTCTATTTGGCACCGACAATAGGGTTTGGGTGGGGTGAGAATTCGCTCCATTCGGTTAACGTCGGGGCGGATATCCTTACAAATTTCGGTAACCAGGGAGAAGACAGATACAAAGGGACATTTTTGGCATATTATAGACTGAATGGTGAAAATCATAAAGTTATGGCAGGTATATTCCCTGCAGGTGATGCGTATGATGATTATCCGACAGCCCTTATAAGTGATGAGAAGAGATTTATGGACAGGTCTATAGAGGGGGTGAAATATCTTTATACATGTGAATCCGGTTATTTCAAAGCAATGCTTGATGTTCCATTGTGGCAGGATAATTATATGTCTGAGATTATAACTCTTTATATGTCAACGCAATGGAAGATAAGCGGATTGCGTTTGGGGTTGTTTTTTGATATGAATCACTATGCGTACGATATAGCAAGCAAACTCGTTATCGACAATATTTGGATTAACCCTTATATAGGGTATGACATATCGGATATTACTGGATTCCAGCGTCTGGAACTCGGCTTGAGTGGAATATTTACCGGACAAAGGGATAGAGTTTACGAAGATGAATTCTCTTTCCCTATGGGCGGCGAAATGGTCTTTGCGATCCAGAGGTGGAATGTGGGGATAGAGAATAGACTGTATTACGGAGATAACCTCATGCCCAACTATTTTTATCCCGGTTTGTATCATGGCAGTGAAATGTACAGGCTGTCATCTGACGAAGGTCTTTTCAATAGGTTGGAATGTTATTATAATGCATATTCCAATATCTTTATTGATGTCCGTCTCTCATTTGTTATGGATGCTTTTGGTACTGGAGAAATAGGGTGGCAACAAAATGCTGCGCTTATGATCTCACTTGACCAGATGAAATGGAAGAATCTAAGAAAATGCAAATAAAATATAGAGTTGCCCTATGAAGAAAATTAAGTTACCACTTCTGGTTAAAGTGTTGATAGGTATAGCGTTAGGTGTGCTGTTTTCAATGTTTTTGCCAAGCAGTATTGTGAGAGTCTTTGTCACTTTCAACTCTTTGTTCAGCAATTTTCTCGGTTTTATTATACCGCTGTTGATTGTAGGCCTTGTTGCACCCGGTATCGCTGAGTTGGGGAAAGGGGCAGGCAAGTTGTTGGGAATAACTACAGTTATAGCTTATGGTTCAACAGTCTTTGCTGGGTTTATGTCCTATTTCAGCTGTAAGTGGACATATCCCTCTATAATTGACAAGTCCCCTGAGACAATGGCAAAATTTGAAGGGTTGGCCTCTTCTTCTCTTGAACCATATTTTAATATCAATATGCCCCCTGTGATGTCTGTTATGACGGCATTGATTTTAGCTTTTGTACTTGGACTTGGTCTTGCCAGGGTAGATGGTGGTGTTTTCAGAGGGGTTCTCAATGAATTGAAGGAGGTAATTGAATTGGTTATAGGCAAAGTGATTATTCCTGTTCTTCCATTCTATATTTTCTGCATATTTTTGAAAATAGGGGCAGAGGGGAGTGTAGTGGCTGTATTGGGGCTCTTTATAAAGGTTATCCTGGTCATTTTTGTAATACATATTTTACTGCTTCTGATTCAGTTTTCTGCAGCAGGCGCAATTGCCAAGAAGAATCCGATCAAGGCTCTGATAACAATGTTACCTGCATATATGACTGCTCTGGGTACTCAGTCTTCTGCAGCGACAATCCCTGTTACACTGGCACAAGCGAAGAAGAATGGTGTATCTGATGGTGTTGCAGAGTTTTCTATTCCATTGTGTGCAACAATTCACCTTTCAGGGAGTACTTTGAAAATCGTAGCATGTGCCTACGCTATCTCCTATATGTTGAATTTGCCTTTGGATTTGGGATTGTATTCAGGCTTTATATTGATGCTTGGAATAACTATGGTTGCTGCCCCTGGTGTGCCAGGTGGGGCAATCATGGCTGCATTGGGGGTGTTGAGTTCGATTCTGGGCTTTGATGAAAATATGTTGGGGCTTATGATTGCCCTCTATATTGCTATGGATAGTTTCGGAACTGCTTGCAATGTTACAGGTGATGGGGCTATCGCATTGGTAGTGAATAAAATATATTCGAATAAATAGATATGTCAGAACTGAAAATTGTCTTGTGTGAGTGTGATGTTCTGTGGGAGTCCCCTCAGGAGAACTGTCGCAGAATAGAGGAGAAGGTGCAGACTTTCATTCAAAGCAACATAGGGGACAGGGGAGATATTCTGATTCTCCCTGAGTTCTTCTCGATGGGATTTACGATGAGTAAAGATAGTGTAAGGGGCGAGGGTGGTTGCACCTTGGAATGGATGATAAAGTGTGCTAAAGAGTGGAATATGGCGATTGTAGGTTCAGTCCCAGTAATCGTCTCGGATGGTGAAACAATGGTAAACAGGTGCTATTTTGTATATCCGGATGGAGAATTGGAGTTTTACGACAAGAGGCACCTGTTCAGAATGGGAGAGGAGAATGAGTTCTATACATCGGGTCGCTCAAAGAGGATTATTGAGTTCAAAGGGTGGAAGATAGCCCTGTCTGTATGTTATGATTTGAGGTTTCCTGTCTGGAGCAGAAACAGAGGACTCGAATATGATCTTATGATTAATGTAGCCTCCTGGCCTGCAGTCAGAATAGGTGTTACTGAACACCTCGCCAAGGCAAGGGCTATAGAGAACCTGTCATATTTTGCATTCTGCAACAGATGTGGTGAAGATCCTAAAATCAGATATTGCGGAGGCTCCATGATAATTTCTCCCAAGGGGGATGATATAGCTGATTGTCAAGATATTGATGGTTGGAAGTTTTATGGTGCTTCTCTATCCCTATCATGGTTGAATACATTTAGGGAGAAGTTTCCTGTATGGAAAGATGCCGATCAATTTGAATTGAATTAAAATAAATATTTATATGAAAAAGTTATTGTTACCATTATTGGCCGTTTTATTGCTTTTGTGTGGCTGTGGTCCCAAAGAGCATACCTTATATTTTTATGCAACCAATGATTTGCACGGTGCTTTTTTTGGAGAACCCTCATTGTCCAATGTAAGTGCTTATGTGGACTCAAAAAGGTGTGAGGTGGGTGAAAAATCGGTAATTCTGCTCGATGTCGGAGATAATCTTCAGGGTGGAAACGAAGTATATTACTCAAATTATAAGGATACCACCGGAAGGAAGCACCTTTTTACCAGAGTAACTGAGTTTATCGGGTACGATGCAATCGCACTTGGAAATCACGATATTGAGGCAGGACATCCTGTTTATGATAAGATAAATGGTGAAATATCAATTCCTTATCTCGCAGCAAACGCCATTGATGTGGAGACTGGAAAACCATATTTCCAACCCTATGCAATTCTTAAGAAAGGGGGTGTGAAAGTAGCGGTAATCGGTTTTGAGAATCCTAATATTGACAAATGGCTTTCACCTGCATTGTGGGAAGGGATCAAATTTATCCCCACTTACCCATTGGCAGATTCTCTGGTGAAAGCGGTTCGTCAGGAGCATAACCCAGACCTTGTGGTAATTGCAGTGCACGGGGGAATTGGCAGTGCTCAAGAACATCAGGTGGAGAATCCTGCCCTCTATCTTGCATCCAATGTGAAAGGGGTAGATATTGTCTTCAGCGGGCACGATCATAGACGTTTTGCCGGTAAGGTTTTTAACGGCGAAGACAGTGTTCTGGTTATGGATGGAGGAAGCAAGGCAAGACAACTCTCCGAAGTAAAGATAAGTTTTAAGAAAAAAGGGGGAAAGGTCTATGATAAAGAGGTTTGTGGCTCTTTGATTGATATGAAAGGGAGACCCCGCAATGAGAAATATGATGCATATTTTGCCGAAGATGTGGCAGTGGTAAATGATTTTGTAAATCAGAAAGTAGGTGAAATTACCGAAGATCTTGATTTTGGACTGGCACTTGAAGGTATGTCCCCATATATGAACTTCATTCACTATGTCCAATTGGAGGCTACAGGGGCAGATGTCTCAATATCTGCACCTTTGTCCACTTCAGGGATGGTGAAAAAGGGGGATGTCCTCTATAAAAACCTTTTTGATCTCTACAGATATGAGAACCAACTCTATGTAATCAAGATGAGTGGAGCTGAACTTAAGAACTACCTTGAAGCCTCTTATGATCTTTGGGTGAGAAAAGCTGGTCCGGCATATAATTATGATTCTGCGTCGGGTATTAACTATACAGTGAGCAAGAGAGCACCTAAAGGGAAAAGGGTAGTTATCTCATCCATGAGTAATGGTGAAAAGTTTGATCCTCAGAAGGAATATACTGTGGCTATGACATCTTATAGGGCAAGCGGAGCAGGAGATTTATTGAAAAATGCAGGGATAGACCTCTCTGAAGTGGATTCAAGATGTGTAATGAGACTACCTGAGATACGGGAGCTGATTTATGAACATTTGCAGAAGATGGGATCGGTGACTCCGAGTGAACTCTCTAAAAATCCACGATTGGGAAATTGGAATTTTGTGAAATAAAATCTCTTTCATATCTTTGTAATGTCAGATAGTATAAATTATGGATCAAGGTAGAGAAATATTGCTCAACAATTTGACTAGAAAGATAGAGTTCATCATATCAAAGTATGAGCAGGAACGTGCCGAGAGAAATGATTTGGCTGTCAAACTTGCAGATTGCAAAAACAAACTGGAAATTAGTAACAAAAAGATATTAGAATTAGAACAAAAGATAGATAACCTACAATTGATTGAAGCATTTAGGACATCAGCGACTGATGTTAAGCAAGCTAGACAAAATATTGGCAAACTTATTAGGGAGATTGATAAGTGCATAGCACTTCTTAATGATTGAAAATGAGCGAGGATAGGCATAAGATAAATATCTCGATAGCGGGAAAATCCCATAGCTTCAGCAATATTGCACCTGAAGAGGAGGAAATTATGCGTATAGCGGCGAAAATGATAAATACCAGGGTGGATGAATATAAATCCAGGTTTGCCCATTTGTCGGATCAAGATGCTATCAGTATCTCTTCATTGATTTTTGTGACTCAGCTTATAAAGATGAAGAGAAACAGCGAGATAAATGAAATGGAGGGGAGAATTAAGGATCTTAGCGATAATCTTGATGAATATATTGAAAGTATAAGCCGTTAGGTCAACTCTTTGCGAAAATCAACAGAATAAAAATAACCGAGCCAACTCGATGGATGAAGACAGGCCTAGGTGACTCCTGCGGAGGATTACGTATTGCACGTGACGTTGGAAGTTTGATTCCCAAAATCGGAGCTCAAATCTTATCATATTAAGATTTTTTGTTTAAACAGTGATTTAGCGGCTTTTTTTCTACAAATTGGTGTCTCTCTTTTGTTGTAATAGCGTTTGAACTAAACTAAAACACTATATATACAACAACCAATGAATACTATTATTTTACTTATTATCACAGGTATATGCTCAGCACTTGTTGCAATCGGGGGCTACATTCTTATAGTCAATGTGATTCTTAAGAAAAAAAGCAGCCAAATTATCCGTAATGCTGAGATTGAAGGGGAGAATATAAAGAAAGAAAAAATCTTCCAGGCCAAAGAGAAATTTCTTCAGCTAAAATCTGAACATGAGCAGCTTATCAATGAAAAGAATGCTCAGATGCAGCAGACTGAAAACAAGTTGAAGCAAAGAGAGATGCAGTTGAATCAGCAAAATCAGGAGTTGCAGAAAAAGAGCAGGGAGGCTGATCTGATCAGAGAAAATCTAAAATCACAGCTTGAAGTTGTAAACAAAAAATCTGAAGAGTACCAGAAACTTAAAGAAGAGGCAATTGCAAAAATTGAGAATATTGCCGGTATGTCAGCTGCAGAGGCAAAAGAACAACTTGTTGAGAGTATGAAAGCAGAGGCACGCACTCAAGCAATGTCGTATATCAATGATGTAATGGATGAGGCTCGTCTGACCGCTTCAAAAGAGGCAAAGAGAGTTGTTATCAATACAATCCAGCGTGTTGCTCCAGAGACAGCCATTGAGAATGCAGTGACTGTATTCCATATTGACAGCGATGAGGTTAAAGGTAGGATTATCGGTCGTGAAGGGCGTAATATCCGTGCTCTTGAGGCTGCTACAGGTGTGGAAATTGTAGTTGATGATACTCCGGAAGCTATTCTCCTTTCTGCCTTTGATCCAGTTCGTCGTGAGGTAGCTCGTCTTGCTCTGCACCAGCTGGTTACAGATGGCCGTATCCACCCTGCACGTATTGAAGAGGTGGTTGCAAAGGTTCAAAAGCAGCTTGAAGATGAGATTATGGAGACTGGTAAGCGTACTTGTATCGATCTTGGTATCCATGGCCTTCATGTTGAACTTATCCGCCTTATCGGTAGAATGAAATACCGTTCTTCGTACGGACAGAACTTGCTGCAGCACTCTCGTGAAGTTGCCAATATTTGTGCTACAATGGCTTCTGAACTTGGCTTGAATCCTAAGGTTGCAAAGAGGGCAGGTCTTCTTCACGATATAGGAAAGGTTTCAGAAGAGGATTCTGAGTTGCCACACGCTATTTTGGGTATGAAGCTGGCTGAAAAATACAAAGAGAAACCGGAGGTATGCAATGCAATCGGTGCTCACCATGAGGAGGTAGAGATGATGTCTTTGATTTCTCCTATTGTCCTTGTTTCCGATGCTATTTCTGGTGCCCGTCCTGGTGCACGCCGTGAGGTGATAGAGTCTTATATCAAGAGACTCAAAGATATGGAGGATATAGCCCTTTCACACCCTGGAGTAACCAAAACTTATGCTATTCAGGCAGGTCGTGAACTCCGCGTTATTGTGGGTGCAGATCAGGTTTCTGATGCAGAATCAGAGGTTCTTTCAAATGAAATTGCCAAGAAGATCCACGATGAGATGGTATATCCTGGTCAGGTGAAGATTACCGTTATCAGGGAGACACGCTCAGTCGCTTTTGCAAAATAACCGGTACTTACCGGCTAAAAGTCTTATGACTGATCGGAACCTAAAGTATATTTGGAAAGATATTTCGAAGGATACACCACAGGAGTATCATTACGACTATTATTGATCCGAATAGAGGAGATCTGCTGAATGTGTAGAGTTTTGGGGCCCTCTCTTTGAACAGAGTAGAGATGGTGATAAATGCCAGCAGAATTATGGAGAAAATCATTAGGGCATTGTATTTAAGGGCTTCAATGATATTGAGATGCAAAAGTTGATGCAGAGCCCTTTGTGAGCCACACCCAGGACATTTCAACCCTGTGAGGGTAAATATGGGGCAACGTGGAAAGAAGTTTGTTTTTTCCGGATCAAATGATCCGTATACAATAATGCCAAGGACAAATATTGTACATAGAATGACGATAGTTGTCCTTGGCATTTTATGTTTCATGGTGTCAAATTATCTGGTAAGCATCAATGCCTCCTGGAATTTTTTATAGTTGTAATCCTGAGTTCTTCTCTTTGCTGTAAATATGTCAACCAGCCACCAGATGCCACATCCATAGCATGTGATGACTTTGACAATACCCAATCCGATATCCCCGATAAAGAATCTCTCCCAACCAAGAACAATAGCGATAATCAATATTACTGTAGGGTTCTGGAGACTCAGACCAAGAATAGGGGCTGCCTTAGAATCATCAACATTTGCGAGTGTTGTTTGAATTTCGTTAACACGATACATGTCAAAGCATTCGCCATGTTTCATTATAAATGCCTGGATTAATTCTTGTTTCATAGTATAAAGTATTGTCTATTAAAGTTTTGATAAAAATTTTTCTATTTGGATAACGAAGCGGGTGTGTGTGCCGTGGCCTATTGTGTTGCCTTTGGAATCTGTTGCAGAGACATCAAAAGTGAGTTTGCGTCCGTCAATGGCGGTCAGGACGGCTTTTGCTGTTATTGTCTCGCCAATTTTAGAAGCTTTTACATGATCTACATTCATTTGTGTCCCTACTGTAGATTCCCCATCAGAGATTGAACTTTGAGCCAATGTATATGCTGCTTTTTCCATCAGTGCTATCATTGATGGGGTGGCAAATACATCCAAGCCACCGGAGCCAACTGCTGATGCACAGTTGGCTGCCTCGACTTGTGTCGTGCAAGTATACTCTTTACCTATATTCATTATCTGATCTCTTCTACAGCATTCATACCGACGTTGATAGCCTCTTCATTCATAGGAATCAAACCATGATGACGGGGCGGTAGGGATTTTTTCAACCCTTTAAGGACATTTTCCATGGTTACAATAGGCTTTTTTCTCAAGAATGCACCTAAAACAATCATGTTATATGCTTTAGCATTGCCAAGATTTGCAGCTTCATCTACAGCAGCGATCTTGCATACGGTAATATCGGTCCTCTCGGGGTGACGGGTGATACCATTGGGGTCGTAAATGAGAAGACCGCCAGGTTTTACCTTTGACTCAAATTTATCCATTGATTGCTGGTTCAGGATAATTGCTGTGTCATATTTGCTCAAGATAGGGGAGCTGATCTTGTTGTCACTGAGAATTACGCACACATTGCATGTGCCACCACGCATTTCAGGTCCGTATGACGGCATCCAGGTGACCTCCTGGTCTTGCATAATGCCACCATAAGCGAGGATTTTTCCCATTGAGAGGACACCCTGTCCTCCAAAGCCTGCGATAATTATTTCTTCTTTCATAATGTTCAATTTTTAACTGTTGGTTACCTTTTACCTGTCTTTCATATCGCCAAGTGGATAGAATGGGAACATGTTCTCTTCCATCCATTTGTTAGCTTTGACGGGAGTTGTTTTCCATCCTGAGTTACAGGTACTTACTACTTCTACAAATGATGTTCCCTTGTTCATCATAGAGTTTTCAAATGCTTTACGGATGGCCTTTTTGGCTTTGCGGACAGCAGCAGGATTCTGTACTGACTGGCGTGTCACATAGCAAGTCCCCTCCAGTTGGGCAATCAGTTCAGTTATTTTCAAAGGATAACCGTTAAGGTCAGCTCTACGTCCGTATGGAGTGGTAGCAGTTACTTGACCAAGAAGGGTGGTAGGTGCCATCTGACCACCGGTCATACCATAAATGGCGTTGTTGATGAAGATTACAACGATGTTCTCACCTCTGTTGCAAGCGTGCATGATCTCTGCGGTACCGATTGATGCAAGGTCTCCATCTCCCTGATATGTGAATACATATTTATCAGGCATCAATCTTTTTGTAGCTGTGGCAAGAGCAGGAGCTCTACCATGGGCAGCTTGTTGCCAGTCAATATTAAGGTAATTGTATGCGAATACAGAGCAACCTACAGGAGATATGCCGATAGTCTTGTCCTGAATTCCCATCTCTTCAATAACTTCAGCAATAAGTTTGTGAACCACACCGTGAGAACAACCTGGACAATAGTGCAGAATGGCGTCTTTAAGAACGGGGGTCTTGCCGTAAACCTTATTTTCGGGTTTGATAATATCTTTTATATCCATAATGCGACTATTTATTTATTGATTTTACAAATGCTTCAAATACCTCTTCAGGGTCTGGAATCATACCACCTTGGCGGCCGTAGAAATTGACAGGAACTCTACCGTTTGCAATAACCTTGATGTCTTCCACCATTTGTCCTGCATTCAACTCTACAGACATTATGCTCTTCAATTGTGGAATAAGTGCATTGATGGCTGCTTTAGGGTAAGGGAATAGGGTAATAGGGCGAAGAAGTCCCACTTTGTAACCTTGCTCACGGGCATAATCTACAACAGCTTCTCCGATACGTGACATACAACCAAATGCAACGATAAGGTGTTCAGCATCTTCTGTTTTGTATGTAGAATATCTTACCTCATTTTCTTCAATTTCAGCATATTTCTTCTGAAGATGAATATTGTGTCTCTCCTGAACATCTGCCTCCAGTGCCAGCGAGGTAATGGTGTTGCCACCGCGATTTTCTGATTTGCCGATGGTTGCCCAAGAGTCGCACAGTGCGCGGATCTCCTCTTCTGTACGGCGTGCCTTGGCGGGTCTGAGCTCAACTTTTTCCATCATCTGACCAATAACGCCATCCCCAAGAATCATTGCAGGATTGCGGTATTTGAATGCCAATTCAAATCCAAGGTCGACAAAATCGTACATATCTTGAGCAGATGCAGGTGCAAGTACAATCATGCGATAGTCACCATGACCACCAGCTTTGGTCGCCTGGAAATAGTCACCCTGGCTCGGTTGTATTGTTCCAAGGCCGGGGCCACCCCTCATTACATTTACTACCAGACAAGGCAGTTCTGCTCCGGCTATGTATGATAGACCTTCGCACATCAGACTGATACCAGGGCTGCTTGATGAGGTCATCACTTTTTTTCCACAACAAGCACCGCCATATACCATGTTGATTGATGATGTTTCACTTTCTGCCTGTAAAACTACCATGCCGGTTGTTTCCCAGGGCTTTTCTTTCATCAACGTCTCCATTACTTCAGATTGAGGCGTGATGGGGTAGCCGAAGTATCCGTCACATCCACAGTTGATGGCTGCGTATGCAATTGCTTCATTTCCCTTCATTAATACTTTTTCTGCCATATTGGTAATTTTTTAGATTTTTACTCTATAAACTGTAATTACTGCGTCCGGACATACAGTCGCGCAGTTTGTACAACCGGTACAATTATCAGGATTTTCCATATACAGGAAATTATACCCTTTACTGTTTACCTCTTTGGATAGTGCGATAGTTTGAGTAGGACAGTTTACAACACAAACGCCACAGCCTTTGCATCTTTCAGTGTCAACTACTATTGCTCCTCGTAATGCCATAATTTGTAATTTGTTAAGTTATTTTTTGAAAAAATTGAACGAATTTGATACACTTTCTGCGATGAAATCCCATCGGATGATGATTCCTATTATCAGAAAGAATATAAGTATAATGAATGCTTGTGTTGTGGTGCTCTGTTTTTTCCACCACTCTTTTATTTTATTAATCATATCTCCTTTTCTATTCTTATCCTCGCATCTACTGCCACAATTTGTTTTGAAGAACCCAATAAAGGGTTTATATCCATCTCGAAAATCTCTGGTGCTGCTTCACACAGAGCTGATACTCTACGGATCGTTTCATTGAACATGTCGATATTGATCCCTTCCTGCCCCCTTGTCCCCAGGAGAAGAGGGTATGACTTGAGACCGGTTATCATTGTCTGTGCCTCTATTTGAGAGACGGGGGAGAGCGAGTAGTTTATATCCTTGATAGTCTCAACATATATTCCCCCAAGTCCGCAAAGGATCAGATGTCCATATTTGGGTTCTCTTTTGGCACCGATAAAGATCTGAGTGCCATCCAGCATGGGTTGTATCAATATCCCATTTGTCCCTGGTATCTGGATCATTCTGTTGAATTCATCCTTCAGGTGGTTGGTCTCCTTGATATTTAGTGATACGCCACCGACATCCGATTTGTGTACCGGACCGACAACTTTCATTACCACAGGATAGCCAATTTTCTCTGCCTGGACTATTGCCTGCTCAATGTTTGAAACGACAGCCTCCTTTACTCTGGTGATTCCGGCAGAATCAAGGAGGGCCTGAACTTTATCGGGGGATAAATATCCATTCCCGGCACTATCTATTATGCTGCGTATTGTTGTTTTGTCGACAGGGGGTAATGATATATTTTCATTGTGGCGTGGTTTGTTTATAACCTTTGCCAATGCAGATCCAAGAACTACCTCGTCAGAAAAACTGATCTCCCCTTTGGATTGAAAATATTTTATCTCATCGGCAGAATTGACAATTGAGGGGAGGACAGGGTATATCGGTTTGGTAGAGTTCTTAATTTTATCATACAGCACATCGTAAACATCATAGGTTGTAGTCAACCCGGGATTGCCGAAAATCACTACTACTGCGTCTGTGTCAAAATCATTTTCACAAGCATCAAGAATATATCCCAATTGTGATGCTGTTCCAGTTGCCAGGAAGTCTATGGGGTTTGCAGTAGATGATCCGGGGAAAAGTTTGGAGAGAAGCGCTTCTGCTTTTTCCCCTGTGAAATGTGGAATTTCAATCCCTGAAGAGGAGAGGACATCGGTCAGCATTACTGCAGGTCCGCCTGCGTGGGTGACAATAGCGACCTTTTTCCCTTTTGGGGCAGGATGCATCAGAACTGAGCCGACTGTTACGAGCTCCGATCTGCTGTAGCATCGGATTATTCCCGCCTTTTTGAACAGTGCATCAACAGCTTTATCGGGTGATGCCATAGCACCTGTATGGGATGAGGCTGCCCGGCTCCCGGCTTCACTATATCCCGCTTTTATTGCAGCTATTTTTACCCCCTTGCGAATCAATGATGAGGAGTGTTTGTATAATTTCCAGGGATCGCTGATATTCTCTATATAAAGAAGCACTACCGGTGCACTTTTTCCCTCTATGTATGTGTTGTCTAGATATTCAAGTGCATCTTCAATTCCGATCTGGGCGCTGTTTCCTACAGAAAATACCTGGCTGAATGGGAGTCCGAGTTGCATTGCCTCCTCAAGAATGAATACGATTGTAGCACCGGAACCGGAGATGAGTGCTGCTCCATTTGGGGAGAGTTTAGGAATAGGGTGGGTAAATACCCCTGCATAATCCGGAGTCATGACTCCAATGCAGTTCGGACCAATCAGAGCAGTATTTGTCCTATTGCATATTTCTGTGATTTTGTCCTCTATTATCCCACCTTCCTCGCTATCTTCGTGGAATCCAGCAGACAAAATTATAATCGCTTTGCAACCCTTTTTGTTGCATAAAACGTCAACGGCATTCAGACACATATGTGCAGGTATGGCGAGAATAGCACAATCAACAGAAGGAATGTCATCTATAGTGCGATATGATTTTACCCCTTGTACAGTGTCTGCCTTGGGATTTACAACTAAGAGATCACCTTTATATCCGGTGTCCAGGAGATTTTTCAAAGTGTTTCCCCCCGGTTTGTGCGTATCATCCGAACCTCCAACTATCGCTATGCTTTTGGGTGATATAAGTTGTTTTGTAATCATTGTTAGGTTTATTTCTTGCAAATATAATAAAAAGAGATAATTTTTAAGGTATCGATAATGAAAAATAATAAAAAAAAGGTATTTGCTTACAGATTGAAATTTGGGGATAATAATTTTTTATTCTTTAATTCATTTGTTAACTTTGCTATGATAAATTATAAGTATTATGGGAAATTTGCTAATTAAAGGAGTTACCCTTGAGGGTAAGAAGAAGGATATTTTAATAGAGGGGAATATTATAAGCAAAATAGCTGACAATATCGATGTTGTCGCAGACGAAATCCTCTCAGGGGAGAATATGGCCGCTATCCCAGGTCTATACAATATGCATACTCATAGCGCTATGACGCTAATGAGGAGTTGTCTGGAAGATGCACCATTGTTTGAGTGGCTGGATGAGGTTTGGAGACTTGAGAAATATCTTGATGATGATGTTATCTATTGGGGTACTAAGTTGGCATGCCTTGAGATGATAAAATGTGGCGTCACATGCTTTAATGATATGTATTGGAGGGTAGAACACGCTGCAAAGGCAATTGATGATATGGGTATGAGGGCAATGATCCATTATTGTCTCCTTGATGGGGGTGATGAGGTTAAACAGCGTATCCAGATTAAAGAGTGTGAGGAGGCTTATGAGGCCTCAAAGGGGTGGAATCCAAGAGTTAAATTCGGAATAGCAATTCATGGAGACTATACTGTGTGTGATGAGAATATCTCCTGGGTTGTCGATTTTGCAAAGAGGCACGACCTCCTGATTCATACCCATATTGCTGAGACAAGGAAGGAGCTTGATGACTCTATGTCCCAGTATGGAATTTCCCCTGTCAAAAGGATGGAGAAAATGGGAGTTTTGAGTGAAAAGACAATTGCAGCACACTGTGTCTGGATTGATGAAGAGGATATTGCCATACTCGGTAAGTATAAAGTGAATGTAGTTCACAATATCAATTCAAATCTGAAGCTGGCATCTGGTTATAAGTTCAAAAATGAAGAACTTAAAGCTGCCGGGGCAAATGTGGTCTTTGGAACAGATGGTGCCGCCTCCTCAAACAATCTTGATATTCTTGAGGCGATGAAGACCTCTGCATTTTTGCAGAAGGCCTGGAGAAATGATCCTGCAGCTATGCCTATTTCGGATATGATGAAGATGGCAACCGTCAACTCTGCAAAGGCTCTTGGCCTGGATTCCGGTGAAATTAAAGAGGGCAAGCTTGCAGATATCGTACTTGTGAATACAAATTCTCCGGCATTTGTCCCTCAGGCCAATTTCCTCGGAAACCTTATCTATTCGGCAAACAGTTCATGTGTTGATACTGTAATTTGTGATGGTAAGGTTATTATGAAGGGGAGAGTCGTTCCAGGGGAGGAGGAGATCCTCAGGAATGCACAGAGATGTTCAGATTTGTTATATTCAAAAGCAAACAGTTAAAATCGATTGAATATGGATGAAAGATTAGTGGCCATATATGAGGCTGTGGATTTCTTGAAGGAGAGATTCGGTGATAAGAAACCTTTTGCAGGCATTGTGCTCGGAAGTGGTTTGGGTAAACTTGCAGATAAAATTGAAAATCAAATTGTTATCAAATATTCTGAAATTCCTAATTTTGCCCGTTCTACAGCGACGGGACATAAAGGAAATTTTATTTTAGGGGAGTTGGGCGGAAAAACGGTGCTTGCCATGCAGGGACGTTTCCATTACTACGAAGGATATCCGATGGATAAGGTTACATTGCCAATCAGAGTCATGGTGAAACTTGGAATCCAGTATCTGTTTGTCTCCAATGCAGCTGGTGGGGTTAATTTCGATTATAAGGTGGGTAACTTGATGATTATTAAAGATCATATCAATTTGTTGCCAAATCCGCTGATTGGTCCAAATCTGGAGGAATTTGGCCCACGTTTCCCTGATATGACACGTCCTTACGAGCCTGCACTTATGAAAATGGCTCAGGAAATAGCTCAAGAAGAGGGTATTGAACTTAAAAAAGGTGTCTATCTGGCAAGTACAGGTCCCACATACGAAACTCCATCAGAATATAAATTCTACAGATCTGCAGGGGCCGATGCAGTCGGAATGTCGACGATCCCGGAGGTAATTGTAGCCAGACATTCATCAATTCCTGTTTTTGGCGTTTCAGTCATAACCAATGAGGCTCACGATGACTATGCAGAGGATTATGTGAATGATGGAGAGGATGTTGTTAAGGCGGCAGATGCTGCAGCAGATAAAATGACATTGTTGTTTACCAGAATTATTGAGAGATTGTAAACCTTCACTATGATCAAGAACCTGATATTTGATTTGGGTGGCGTTATTGTTCCGCTGAATCGCATTGCTTGTTTGAGGGCTTTCGATGAGATTGTGGGATATAAGGAGTTTGGTCAGGTTTTGAGCAGCTACAGGCAGATTGGCTTTTTCGAAAAATTCGAAAATGGACAAATCTCTTCGAAAAAATTCAGACAGATTATAAGAATCAATGTTTCTCCCGTCAATGAGAAGGGGGAAAAGAGGGTCGTGACAGATAGACAGATTGATTACTCTCTAAATCGTTTTTTGTGTGATATCCCTCAGGATAAGATAGAAACACTACTTTTCTTTAAGCATGACTTCAGGATGTTGCTCTTGAGTAACACGAACCCTATAGGGATGGCTAAAGTGCGTGAACTTTTCAGAGATAAGGGGTATGAGATGGAGGAAATTTTTGAGCAATTGTTCCTTTCCTATAAGATGAAATGTGGTAAACCAGGGGATAAAATTTTCCTCGATATGGCTAAAAAAGCTAAAATTAAGCCTGAGGAGTCTCTGTTTATAGATGATTCACCTGCAAATGTTGAAGCTGCGCGAAAGTTGGGTTTCAATGCTGTCCATTATGATACAAAACAAAGTCTGTATCAGGTTGTGACTGCAGCATTAGAAGAACTTGAGGAGGGGTCTGTGAAAAATGATTAATTTTATCAGTCTTTCTAGTGGAAGTAATGGCAATTGTTATTACCTGGGCAACAAAGAGATGGCAGTTGTGGTGGATGTCGGTATAGGTGGCAGGACCATTAAAAGGAGACTTGAGGATAACGGGCTTTCTCCCTCCAATATAGGGATGATTCTGGTTACCCACAATCATATAGACCATATCAAATATCTCGGGTCAGTAGCGGATAAGCTCTCTGTCCCTGTTTTTGCCCCTGCCGGAATTCATAGGGCGTTGGAAACCCATCCTTGTACAAAAGGGTATTTGGGCGGGTGCAGGAGAGTGATCCGGAAAGAGACTTTCAATATGCATAGAGGTGTGAAGTTTGTTGCATTTGATGTGCCTCACGATGCGGTGGAAACAGTTGGATACTACATAGATTTCTTTGGAGAGAAGTTCGTGTTTATGACAGACTTAGGAGAAGTACCTCAAGCAGCAATTGAATATTGTAGGCAGGCAGATCATATCATTATAGAGTCAAATTATGATGTAGATATGTTGATTCACGGACCCTATTCTCCCGATCTGAAGAGGAGGATTCTGCAAGGGAGTGGTCATCTCAGTAATGAACAATGTGCATGTGCTCTGAAGAGTGTCTATCATAAAGATTTGAAATCGATCTACCTCTGCCATTTGAGTGAAAATAATAACGCTCCGCAATTGGCATATAAGTGTGCATCAGAGGCCTTGGTAAAAATGGGTGTGGAGATAGGTAGAGATCTGAAGTTGTTCTGTCTTCCTCGCAAAGAGGCCTCACCGGTATTTACTTTTGAAGGGAAATAACTGTAATTACCGGGTTGTGGTCACTGTACTTGAATTCCAGTGGTAGTGTGTTTATCTTCTCTACGGTAATGTCGTTTGAGTAAAAAAAGTAGTCTATCAGTGTCCTTGTCGAGTTTTCTGGGTGATAGGGCTTGTCGTTGTAGCGTGCAGTATGGTGTGATGGATCATATTTGAAACGTCCTATCTTATTCAGACTCTCTGCCGGCAGGGGTTGTACAATGAAATTTCTGTCTTTCAACTCTTTATCGGATGGGAGGTATCCTTCAGGATATTGGTTCCAATCTCCACCCACAATATATGTGCTCTCTCCATTGGAATTCAGGAGTGTATAGAGGTAATCGGCCTCTTGTCTTCTCATAGAGCCATCATCAAAAGCGGAACAGTGGGTATTTCCAATTATTAACTCATTCCCATTTTTTATAGTGAAATGGGCAGTCAGGAGACATCTTTTCAGGTTGAACATACTTACAGGCCAAGGAAATTTCGATGGGTATTGGTGGCGTAATGCAGAATCTGCCTTGAATCTTGTCATTATAGCAACACCACTATGTGTTTGGCCAATAGGTTCTCTAATGGGTGTAGGGATGAACCAGGACTTGAGATTGGTAGCAAAATATATATGGTATTGGGGAAACTCTTGCTGAAGTATCTGTGCCTGATTTGTGTTGTAGGTGCGGTGGGAATTGATATCAACCTCCTGAAGAAGAACTACGTCCGGATTTTCAGTGCGTATGGTCCGGATGATGTTGCTCAAATTTTCAAGGGTTCTCTCTTTTGTGTCCCGTACATCCTTTCCACCATCCATAAAAAAGGTCATATTCTCACCCAGACCGGCATATCCGATATTCCAGGTCATAATCTTTAGAGTGTCAGGTATCTTGTTCTCTGCTGAAGGTCTCAGAGCAGGGTAGTGGATGGCATTCTCGATTGGGGCAGGACGATGTTCCAAAATCGCAGAGATTGCAAGGAACAACAAGAATAAGCCTATTATGATGGAGATAATTATGTACGCCACTTTTTTCATTTTTAATTAAAACAAGGGGCCCATTCCCGGAGCCCCTTGGTTTCTGATAAGTCGTGAAACTTTATATTATAGTTGTGGACCGGCAGCAACAAGTGCTTTACCAGCCTCATTACCTTCAAATTTCTTGAAGTTTTTCACGAAACGACCTGCAAGATCTTTTGCTTTTTCTTCCCATTCAGCTGGGGTTGCATAAGTGTTGCGAGGGTCAAGAATGTTGGTGTCAACCTCTTCAAGTTTGGTAGGAACTGCCAAGTTGAACATAGGGATAGTGATGGTTTCTGCTTTATCCATAGAACCGTCAAGGATTCTGTCGATGATAGCGCGGGTATCTTTGATAGAGATACGTTTGCCTGTACCATTCCAACCGGTGTTTACAAGGTAAGCAGTAGCACCAACTTTTTCCATTCTCTTCACTAGCTCCTCACCATATTTGGTAGGGTGAAGTGATAGGAATGCAGCACCGAAACATGCAGAGAAGGTAGGAGTTGGTTCTGTGATACCACGCTCTGTACCTGCAAGTTTAGCGGTGAAACCACTCAAGAAGTAGTATTTTGTCTGCTCAGGAGTAAGTTTTGATACTGGAGGAAGAACACCGAATGCATCAGCAGTCAAGAAGATAACTTTGGTTGCGTGACCTGCTTTAGAAACAGGTTTAACGATGTTGTTGATGTGATAGATAGGATAAGATACGCGGGTGTTTTCAGTTACACTCTTGTCGCTGAAATCGATTTTACCTTCAGCATCAACTGTAACGTTCTCAAGAAGTGCATTTTTCTTGATTGCACCGTAGATATCAGGTTCGTTTTCTTTAGAAAGGTTGATAACTTTTGCATAGCAACCACCTTCGAAGTTGAAGATACCGTCATCATCCCAACCATGCTCGTCATCACCGATAAGTTGGCGTTTAGGATCGGTAGACAAGGTAGTTTTACCTGTACCTGAAAGTCCGAAGAAAATAGCGGTGTCACCATCTTTGCCGGTGTTTGCTGAACAGTGCATAGAGGCAATACCTTTAAGAGGAAGGAGATAGTTCATGTATGAGAACATACCTTTCTTCATCTCGCCACCATACCAGGTGTTAAGGATAACCTGCATTTTTTCAGTAAGGTTGAATACTACAGCAGTTTCAGAGTTCAGACCGAGCTCCTTGTAGTTTTCAACTTTTGCTTTAGATGCTGTAAGAACTACGAAATCAGGCTCACCGTAATTTGCAAGCTCCTCTTCAGTAGGGCGAATGAACATATTTTTAACGAAGTGTGCCTGCCATGCAACTTCCATGATGAAACGGATTTTAAGACGGGTGTTCTCGTTTGCACCACAGAATGTATCCATTACATATAGTTTCTTGTTTGAAAGCTCATTGGCTGCCAATTTCTTCAACTCTGCCCAAGTCTCTTTGGTTACAGGTTTGTTGTCATTTTTGTATTCTTCTGAAGTCCACCAGATAGTGTCTTTAGAAGTCTCATCCATTACAAAGAATTTATCTTTAGGAGAACGGCCGGTGTAAACACCTGTCATCACGTTAACTGCACCAAGTTCTGTAACTGTACCTTTTTCGTAGCCGGTAAGTGCAGGATTTAGTTCGTCATTGTAAAGTAGGTCATAATCAGGGTTGTACACAATTTCAGAAACCCCTGAAATACCATACTTCGATAGGTCGATTTTGTTCATTTTAATGTATTTGTTTAGCGTTTATATTTATGTTATTTTTTTTGCCCAAAGTTTGCTGCAAAAATTTTGCCGCAAATATAGAATTTTTAATAGAATTTTTAACTTTGTTCTCTAACTTTTTGAGATATGTTGGAAGATTTATTGGTAAGATATTGGGGGTACAGTTCATTCCGACCGAAGCAGAAAGAGATTATCCAAAGTGCTTTGGCAGGGAAGGATACTTTGGCGATTCTTCCTACAGGTGGTGGAAAGTCAATTTGTTTTCAAGTTCCGGCATTGGCTAAAGAGGGGATTGCGGTGGTAGTCACTCCTTTGATATCCCTGATGAAAGATCAGGTGCAGAACCTGCATAATCGTGGTATAAAGGCAATAGCAATCTATTCAGGAATGACATATCACGAGATAGATATTGCTCTGGATAATGCTATATACGGAGATTATAAGTTTCTGTATGTCTCCCCTGAGAGGTTGAGAACAGATCTTTTTCTGGCAAGAGTTGCCAAGATGAATGTCAATTTTATTGTTATTGATGAGGCACACTGCATATCGCAATGGGGGTATGATTTCAGGCCCGATTACTTGCTGATAAAAGAGCTAAAGAGTGTAGTAGGGAGTGATGTCCCTTATATTGCCCTGACTGCAACAGCAACACAGAAGGTTGCTGAAGATATCATGGAGGTTCTCGGTTTCAAGGAGAAAAATCTGATCCGCTCAGGGTTTGAGCGCCCTAATCTGGCTTATATAGTAAGGGAGTGTGAAGATAAACTGGGTAAAATGGCACAGGTATGCAATTCTATATCTGGGTCGGGAATAGTGTATGTGAGGCAAAGGAAGAAAACAGAGGAGATTGCTGCATTCTTGAACTCCCAGGGAATAGATGCCGATTTTTACCATGCAGGGTTGGGTAAGGAGTTGAGATCGAAGAAGCAGGATATGTGGAAAAAGGGTGATTTGAGGGTTATGGTGGCCACTAATGCTTTCGGGATGGGGATAGATAAGCCGGATGTAAGATTTGTATGTCATTTTGACCTTCCGGAGTCGTTGGAATCATACTTCCAGGAGGCTGGTAGAGCTGGGAGGGATGGTCTTGATTCTAAGGCAGTTCTGTTATGGAATAAAAAGGATTTTACAAGATTGAAAAGTATATATCAGATATCATATCCCGAGTTGGAGTATATGGCAGATATTTATCAGAAGGTCTTTATGTATCTTCAGATACCATACGAAGAGGGTGCAGGGGTGAGCCGTAAATTTAATCTTGTCGATTTTGCAAAGCACTTCAAACTCCACTCAGCTTCGGTATATTATGCAATAAAATACATCGAGATGGAGGGGTATTGGAGTTTGACCGAAGAGGTGGATAATCCAAGCCGGATAAGGTTTGTGGTGAACAGGGATGATTTGTATCATATACAATTGTCCAATAGCAGACTGGATACATTTATAAAGGCTCTTATGAGGATTTATCCAGGTTTGTTCTCACATCTTGTTTCGATAGATGAGGAGTATATTGCGAAGCTTTTGCGTGTTAGTGTGCAGGAGATAAAATCTATGCTTATTGAACTTTCAAGGATGAGGGTGATAGAGTATATACCGCAAGCAAGATCTCCACTTATTTGCTTTAATAATGAGAGACTTGTACCTGGTAATCTATACCTCTCCAGTAGGTTGTATGAGGAGAGAAAAACCAATTTTGGAAAGAGGCTCAGGGCTGTGATAAATTATGTCTCTGCCCCCGTCGATTCTGATAATCCACCTTGCAGGAGTGAGCGGCTTCTAAAATATTTCGGTCAGAATGAGAGTAAAAAATGTGGGGTTTGTGATCTGTGCCGATAGAGGCGAATTATAGATTTCTCAAAACTTCATAAACCCTTTGGACCGGTAATCCCACAACGTTGAAATATGACCCGTTGATAGAGGTTATTCCAGCTGCTCCAATCCATTCCTGAATAGCATATGCCCCCGCTTTATCATATGGAGCATAATTTGAGATGTAGTATTCTATCTCTTTGTTGGACAGCTCTTTGAATGTTACTTCTGTGGTAGTAGAAAAAGAGGTGACCCCTTTGCTTGTCCGAATCGCAACCCCCGTGATTACTTCATGTGTCTTGCCTGAAAGTTTATGTAGCATCCGTATTGCGTCTTCTGAATTTTTTGGTTTTCCAAGAGGTTCGTGGTCGGGACAAAATACCATTGTGTCTGCAGTGATAAGAATTTCATCTTCTCCCAATTCTCTTCCAAATCCTGCAGATTTTCCCAATGCAATTGTCTCGGGAATTATATTGTATTGAGTGCCATCAGGATAACTTTCGTCAGAGTTGGTAGGAAGCTCTATGGAGAAAGGTATTCCAAGGAGGGAGAGAAGTTCTTTTCTCCTTGGTGATGCAGAGCCGAGAATGATTTTGCATTTGGAAATTAAATCTTTCATAATTAAACAGATATGTTCTCATCCATATAAAACCATTTCCCCTGGACTTTCAGAACTTGCTCAATAAGATCCCTTGCGCATGTTTTTCCCCCTGGATATAGAGAAACAAAGTCACACACCTGCTTTACCTCTGCGACTGCATCTGCAGGGCATGCCGACAATCCGCAACGCTCAAGAATAGGGATATCCGGAATGTCGTCACCCATAAATGCCACCTCTTCAGGTTTTATAGAATAGCGGTGGCAAAAATCTTCAAAATCTGGAATTTTGTTCCTCGAGCTTTGGTATAGGTCCTCTGGCTTAACTCCCACAGGAATAAATCTTTTCGCAATACTTTCTGATTGTCCACCTGTGATGATTGCAATAGGATATCCATTGTTTATTGCAGTTCTCATACCGAAGCCGTCCTTGGCATTGAAGATGCGTACAAGGTCTCCATCGGGGGTGGAAATAAATGTGCCATCTGTTAGTACTCCGTCAACATCGAAAGCAAATGCTTTTATATCGTGAAGTTTGGTCTTGTAGTTTGCCATAAGATTTATCTGTTTTTTACCCTTCCCGGGATGTTCTTGCTGATTAGTTTATATATCTCTTCCTGTTCTTTCATGTTGGCTTGCTGAAGCAAACATATGTGCTTTTCCATAGTTGCGGTGTCCCCTCTGAGGGCAGGACCTGTCTGAGTAAGATCGGGGTGGGTGAGACACGCTTTTCTGACAGATTCTATTGCTGTAGGAATCAGATAGGATGCTTTATCTCCGGCTATTTCGAAAGCAAGACTCAAAGTGTAGTTGATAAAATTTGATGCGAATACCGCTGCACAATGCATTTTCAAACGCTTATTGGAGTCACAGAAAAAGTATTGGCAATCAAGTGATTGCGCAATGTGTTCCATTTGAGACATTGTGAGTTGGTCTGATTGCTCCAGCAGAAGGGGAACCTCTGAAAAATTGACATTCTTCCCCCTGCTGAGAGTCATCATCGGGTAGAGGACTCCGCAATGTATCCCTTTGTCGGATAGAGGTGCGAGTGCGTCAATGGTGGTGGCGCCGGAGGTGTGGAAAACAGATACTTCACCCCTTTGTCTCTCAATGTCAAAAGTGTCGGAGAGTTGTTTTGCGACCTCCGGTATTGCATTGTCTGAGACCGCTATTATGATAATCTCAGAGTTGCGTAGAGCAGATAATTCAGAAAAATATTGAGTCCTGTCTCCGTATGAGGAGAGTATCTTTGCCAATTTTTCCCCCTCAGATGGCCTCCTGCACCATATTTTTCCAATTCTGTGTCCAGCTTCTGCCAGGGCTATTCCAAGTCGGAAAGCCATGTTGCCAGCTCCGATTATCGATATGTCGAAGTGTTTGTTTTCCATCAATAAGCAGTTGTTCAATTGTTTGCTGATTATGCGTTTGGAGTGTTGGGACCGAATCCCATTGGCATAACCATTTTATTCTCTGGAAGTTCGATCTGTCCGAACTGGTTCTCGTATTTTGCTACGTTGTCAGTTAGAGCCTGAAGAAGTCTCTTGGTGTGCTCTGGAGTCATAATGATCCTGCTGTTGACAAGAGCTTTTGGAGTTCCGGGGAGGATTGCTGCAAAATCCAAGACAAACTCGCTGGGTGAGTGTGTGATAACTGCAAGGTTAGCATAAGTCCCTTTTGCGACATCGCTCCCCAGTTCAAGGCTCAATTCTTTGTTGTTTTCTCTATTTTCCATGATTTTTTGAATGAAACTATGCGCGAAGATAGGAATAAATTGTGTAAATTTGCAGTTTGCAAAACTAAAACAAAATAGGAAATGGAATTACCTGTAAAATACAATCCCGCAGAGGTAGAGGATAAGTGGTATGCTTATTGGTTGAAAAATAAATATTTTCATTCTGAACCCGATGAAAGAGAGCCATATACAATTGTTATTCCACCACCAAACGTGACAGGAGTGCTCCATATGGGTCACATGATGAACAATACTATTCAGGATGTGTTGGTCCGCAGAGCAAGGATGAATGGGAAAAATGCATGCTGGGTTCCCGGTACTGACCACGCATCAATTGCAACAGAGGCAAAGGTTGTGGCAAAGTTGAAAGAGCAGGGGATTGAGAAATCAGATTTGACCAGAGAAGAGTTCCTTAAACATGCTTGGGAGTGGAAAGAGAAACATGGCGGCATTATTCTCGAACAATTGAAGAAATTGGGAGCTTCATGTGACTGGGATCGTACAAAATTCACTATGGATGAGCCTTTGAGTGAGGCAGTTATCAATACTTTTGTCTATTTCTACAAGAAAGGTTATATCTATCGTGGTGTGAGGATGGTAAACTGGGATCCACAATCTTTGACCGCAGTCAGTGATGAAGAGGTTATACGTAAAGAGACCCAATCCAAACTTTACTATTTGAGATATTTCATATCTGAAGAGGGTAAACCATCTGATAAGTACATCGTCATCGCAACAACCCGTCCTGAAACCATCATGGCGGATGCGGCTGTTTGTATAAATCCGGATGATGAGAGATATCACTATTTGAAGGGTAAGAAGGTATTTGTCCCTTTGATCAATAAAGAGGTTCCTATTATCGAAGACAGTTATGTAACAATGGATTTCGGTACAGGTTGTCTTAAGGTTACCCCTGCACACGATATCAATGACTATGAATTGGGTATCAAACATAAACTCCCTGTTATCGATATTATAGACCAGCATGGTTGTTTGAATGAAAAAGCCCAGATTCTTGTAGGAGAGGATAGGTTTGTGGCTAGAAAGAAGATTGTGAAGATGCTTGATGAAGCTGGCCACCTGGAGAAAGAGGAGAACTATTTGTCTCAAGTGGGTTATTCAGAGAGGACCAATGCTGTAATTGAACCACGTCTTTCGCTTCAATGGTTCCTTAAGATGGAAGAGCTGGCAAAAGATGCACTTGCCAAGGTGGAAAACGGTGATATCAAATTGATTCCTGATAAATTCAGAAATACCTACCGTCACTGGATGGAGAATGTGCGTGACTGGTGTATTTCAAGGCAATTGTGGTGGGGACAGCAGATTCCTGCGTATTATCTCCCCAATGGAGAATATGTTGTGGAGACAACACCGGAAGAGGCACTTGCTGCTGCACAGAAGATTGATCCTTCGGTGAAGATGGAAGATCTGAAACGTGATGAAGATGTTCTTGATACCTGGTTCTCATCATGGTTGTGGCCCGTTTCTGTATTTGACGCCTCCAAACCTGGTCATCCAGATAAGTCACCAAATTCTGAATTGGCATACTATTACCCCACAAATGACTTGATTACCGCTCCGGAAATTCTGTTTTTCTGGGTTGCACGTATGATTATGGCAGGAAATGAGTTCTGTGGTGATGTCCCTTTCAGAAATGTCTATCTGACCGGTATTGTGAGAGATAAATTGGGAAGAAAGATGTCCAAATCACTTGGTAACTCACCCGATCCTATACTCCTTATGGAACAATATGGTGCCGACGGAGTGCGTCTGGGTATGTTGCTTTGCAGCTCTGCTGGTAACGATATCCTATTTGATGAGTCTCAAGTGGAACAGGGAAGGAATTTCTGCAATAAAATATGGAATGCTTATCGTCTGATCAGAGGTTGGGAGGTGAGTGCAGATATCGCCCAAAATGAACACTCGAAACTTGCAGCAGAATGGTTTGACAACAAATTGTCACAAACCATCGAGACTATTGATGATTTGTTCTCTAAATTCAGATTGTCTGATGCTTTGATGACTTTGTACAAATTCTTCTGGGATGATTTCTGTGCCTGGTATCTTGAGGTAATCAAACCAGAATATGGTAAACCTATCGATAAGGTAACTTACGATATGACTATTGTATTCTTTGAGAAACTTTTGAGATTGTTGCACCCTATTATGCCGTTCATTACTGAAGAGTTATGGCAGAATATTGAAGAGAGAAAAGATGGTGAGACCATTATGTTGCAGTCACAGCCGAAAGCTGCTCCTTATAATAAAGAGACCATCCATGAATTTGAACAGGGTGTAGGTGCTATCGCTTCTATAAGAAACATTCGCCAGTCAAAAGGGATTTCACCAAAAGAGCCATTGACTCTTCAGATTAAAGGTGACTTCCCTCAGAAGATTGCCTCTGTGGTTAAGAGAATGGCTAATATTTCCGAGGTATCTATTGTTGAATCGATAGATAACAGTGTAAATGGTGCTGCATTTATGGTGGATACAATCGAGTTCTTTGTCCCTCTTACAGGGATGGTGAATGCTGAGGAGGAGATTGCCAAGATGGAGGCGGAAATTGCCCATTTGACCAAATTTCTAAAGGGGGTAGAGGCTAAATTGTCAAACGAAAGATTTGTTCAGAACGCACCTGAGGCTGTGGTAGCTATGGAGAGAAAGAAACAGAGTGATGCAACTACCAAGATAGAAAACCTTAAAAACAGTATTGCTAATCTTAAGAAATAGGGATTACAAGATATGTTTTACCAATCCGAAATGGAACTTGAGGTCCGTTACTACGAGACAGATATGATGGGTATAGTTCACCATTCGAACTATATCCGTTATTTCGAGTGCGGAAGGGGGAAGATGATGGATGATTTGGGACTCCCTGTTTGTAAATTTGAAGAGTATGGCTTTATTATGCCTGTCTCTACTGTATCCTGTAAATATCGTACTCCGGCCAAAATAGGGGATAAACTGAGAATTGTATCAACAGTGGAGAAGGAACCGATGGCAAGGGTGGAGGTCTCTGCTGTGATATACAATCAGAATGGGGATGTTGTGTGTGAAGGAGAGGTGGTTCTGGGCTTCCTTAATAAGGATACCAGAAGACCTATCAGAGTACCAAAGCCTTTTTTAGATGCTTTTAATAAAGCTGTAAATAATAGCAAGTAAAAAATTATAGAACAAATAGTTACGATTATGACAACATTATTGCTTTTTGGAACAATCGGTATGACCGAGATTATCATCATCGCCCTTGTAGTCCTCCTTTTCTTTGGGGGTAAGAAAATTCCTGAATTGATGAAAGGTATCGGCAAAGGTGTTAAAAGTTTCAAAGAAGGGGTTAAGGGGGTAGAGGATGAACTTGATCTTGATAAAGAGACCAAGGAGATAAACGAAGGTCTTAATTCTGACAAGAACAATAAATAGGTCGTGACTCAGGAAATGACTTTTTGGGAGCATCTTGATGAGTTGCGAAAGGTTATTTTTCGCGCTCTTGGGGTCATTATGCTCTTTATGGTGGTCATTTTTATTGGCAAAGACTTTGTTTTCAATGATATAATATTGGCCCCAATCGGGTCTGATTTTGCATTGTACCGATGGTTCAATGCATTATTTGCTTTAATAGGACTGAAACCTCTTGACAGTTTCTCCCTTGAATTGATAAATATAGATCTTGCCGCGCAGTTTTTTATCCATATAAAAGTATCTTTTTACCTCTCATTCGTAGTTGCTTTTCCATTTATTATCTACCTGGTATGGGGGTTTATTAGCCCAGCTTTGTATCAGAATGAGAAAGGGGTGATGAAGAAAGCTTTCGGTTTTGCCTCTCTGCTTTTTTATATGGGGGTGGCAGTGGGCTATTTCTTTGTATTCCCCCTTACTTTGAGATTTTTGGGTACTTATCAGGTGAGTCCTGATGTCCCTAACCAGATTTCACTCGCCTCATATATCGCTATGTTTATCCGTCTGATTTTGCTGATGGGTATTGTGTTTGAAATGCCCGCTTTGGCGGCAATTTTGTCCCGCTTGGGTGTGGTTAACAGGGATATGTTAAGGAAATACAGGAAACATGCAGCAGTTGTCCTTCTGTTTCTGGCAGCAGTGATAACTCCATCTGGAGATGCATTTACCCTGTTTATGGTTGCTCTGCCGCTGTATATGCTTTATGAGGCCTCTATATTGATGTGCAGAGAGAAAAAAGAGGATGAGGAGGAAAAGAAATGATCTCAATCAATGACCTCACTGTCTCATTTGGGGGATTCACACTTCTTGATAATATAAATTTTCACATAAGCGATGGGGAGCATATTGCCCTTGTCGGAAAAAATGGGGCAGGGAAATCGACTATTCTTAAGTTGATTATGGAGCTGGAGTCTCCAACTTCAGGAAAGATTCTCAAACCGCAGGATCTTACTATAGGATACCTTCCTCAAATAATGGAGTATGCGAAGGGGAGAAGTGTTATAGATGAGGCGATGACCGCCTTTGCAGATATGTTTGCACTCCAGAAGAGGATGGATGAGATAAATGTTGAACTGGCTGATAGAACAGACTATGAATCAAGTGGTTATCATAAACTTATTGAGGAGTTGAATGATATCAGTGACCGTCTGTCGTTTGCACAGTCAGACTCTCCGAGATTGCAGGCTGAAAAGACCCTTATTGGATTGGGATTCAAGAGGGAAGATCTTGAAAGGGAGAGAGGTACTTTTTCACAGGGGTGGAATATGAGGGTGGAATTGGCCAAAGTGTTGTTGAAAAGGCCAAAAGTGATAATGCTTGATGAGCCTACCAACCACCTTGATATTGAGTCTATACAATGGCTTGAAGATTACCTTGTCTCGTATGCCGGAACACTTCTTCTTATCTCCCATGACAGGAGATTTCTTGATAAGGTAACCAATCGTACCGTGGAGATAATGTTGGGAAAAATTTACGATTATAAGGTCTCCTACACTAAATTTAAGGAACTCCGTGCTGAAAGGATGGCCCAACAGAGGGCTGCGTATGAAAATCAGCAGAGGATGATAGAAAAGACCGAGGAGTTCATTGAACGGTTCAGATATAAACCTACAAAATCCAATCAAGTGCAGTCAAGAATCAAGCAGCTTGACAAATTGGAGAGGATTGAGGTTGAAGAGGAGGACAATTCGGTATTGAGTGTGAAATTTCCACCTGCCCCCAGATCAGGAGATATTGTTCTGAAGGTAAGAGAGATGTCTGCAGGATATGATAATGGAAAGAAAGTGGTTTTTTCTGGGGCAGAGATGACTATTAAGAGGGGAGAGAAGGTTGCTTTTGTGGGGAGAAATGGAGAAGGTAAGTCAACAATGATGAAAATCCTTACTTCCGAATTGACTCCATTGAGTGGGGAGGCTATTCTGGGGCACAATGTTTCTCTTGGATATTATGCTCAAAACCAAGAGGATATTCTTGATAAAAGCGACACTGTCTTCGATACTTTGGATAAGGTTGCAGTAGGTGATGTGAGGTTTAGATTGAGGGATATACTTGGAGCATTCTTGTTCAGAGGTGAGGATATTGACAAGAAGGTGGCAGTATTAAGTGGCGGAGAGAGATCCAGACTTGCAATGGCCAAACTTATACTAAAACCCTACAACCTTTTGGCACTTGATGAGCCTACCAACCATATGGATATCAGGTCAAAAGATATTTTGAAACAGGCTTTGGTCAAATATGACGGCACATTGATTCTTGTATCACATGACAGAGATTTTCTGGATGGTCTGGTAGATACTGTTTATGAATTTAAGGATGGTCGCATTAAAGAGCATTTGGGGGGTATTTCTGCATTTCTTGAGAGGAGAAAGATAGAGAATCTGACAGATCTTGAGAAAAAGTATGCTCCAGAAGAGAAAGTGGTTCCTGTTTCATCCCGGAAAGAGGGAGAAACTCCGTCAAAGCTCTCATACGAAGAGCAGAAAGAGTTGAGAAAGAGGCAGAAACAGGTAGAGAATTGTGAAAAGAAGATCAAGGAGCTTGAAGAGAAGATGAAAGGGATCGAGGAGAAATTGGCTTCACCCGAAGAGGGGACAGATATTGACTCTCTGACCCGTTCATACCTTGAATATAAACGGGAATTGGATCTTAAAATGGATGAATGGTTGTTGTTGTCAGAATAATAATTGCAAAATAATGATATATGGAAGAGAAGGTAAATTATCTGTTTGGAATGCATCCGGTTATGGAGGCTGTTCGCGCTGGTAAAAATATAGACAAAGTGATGATAAAGCAGGGGTTGGATTCCCCCCAATTCAGGGAATTGATGGAGCTTCTCAAGGATAAAGGTGTTACAGCCCAGTTTGTTCCCGCAGAGCGTCTGAATAAAGTTTGTAAGGGCAACCATCAAGGTGTAATAGCTTTATTTTCAAAGATTGATTATACTCCATTTGAAGAAATGGTTGATATTGCTTTAATGCAACATTCGGCTCCTGTCTTCATTATGCTTGATGGTGTGAGTGATGTCCGAAATCTGGGCGCAATAGCCAGAACTGCAGAGTGCGCAGGGGCTTCAGGAATCATTGTTCCTGCCAAAGGTGGGGCTGCAATTACATCAGAAGGTATTAAAGCTTCCGCAGGTGCACTCCTTAGAATCAATGTTGCAAAGACCCAGAATCTCAGACTTCCTGCGATGTATTTGAAAGAGCAGGGATTTCAAATAGTGGGAGCCACCGAGAAAACAGAAAATACCATCTATGATATTGATTTTACCAGGCCTACAGCTATTGTTATGGGATCTGAGGGAAAAGGAATTTCAGAATCAATGTTGGCTTTGTGTGATGATAGGGGGAAAATTCCGATGGCAGGAGAGATATCTTCTCTCAATGTTTCGGTCGCCACGGCCGTTACATTGTATGAAGCGGTTCGACAAAGGGGCGGAAAATTGTAAAATAATGGGAGAGGATGCAACAAACCAGCATCCTCTTTCGTTTTATATGTAGAAAGTAAAAAGATGACACGAGAAGAGATAGACATATTTTATCATAAATACAGAGTGCGTCTGTTCAATACCTCATACCGTATCCTTGGTGATAAGATGGATGCAGAGGAGGTGATGCAGGATGTTATGATAAAATATTTGAAATCAGGTGTTTGTCTTTCATTACCTCAAGAAGAGAGTTGGCTGGTAAAAAGTGTTGTGAGGAGTTCTATTGACCGTCTGAGAAAGAAAAAAAGGGATACTGAATTTCTGGAAAGATATAGGGCAGATATCAAAGAGGCGACAGATAATACGGAGTGGAAGGTTTGTGCAGAGATGGTCCCAAAGATAAAGGTGGGTATCTCTATGCTTCCTGATGGATACAGGGCTGTGCTCTCTATGATTTTGTTTGAGGGGTACGATTATGAAGAGGTGGCCCAGATTCTTGAGGTAAAAGAGAGTACGGTAAGAAGTCAATATATGAGGGGGAAGGAGAGGTTAATAAAAATTATCAATGAGCTATGAATGAATTGGATAAAATAATATTGCAGTACAGATCGGAATTTGATTCAGAACTTCCGGTCTCTGGAGATTTTGAAAGGTTCGTTTCTAAAATGGATCGAAGAAGGGGGTGGAACTACAGATTTGCAGCATCTTTGGCGGCATCTGTATTGTTGTTGCTTAGTATTGGCGCAGGTGTGTGGTATTTCTCTCCCAGAAATGCAATTGTCCGTATATATGAGGATTATTACACAGAAGTAGCAAAGCTTTCAACAGAGATGCAGATGATGGTCTCTTATGACGAAATAAATGCTATTAATGGGGTGCTGGAAGATATTGATTATGAATCGGTACCATTTATATCAATGCTTCCGGATGAAATGAATGGAAGGGATAGGTTGAAAGCTGTAAAGGAGTACTACGGACAAAAAATGGAGGGGATAAAAAGGTTTAAGGTATTAATAACAGAATCAAAAATAAAGGAGTAATTATGAAAAGATTTTTAGTGTTGGTGGCTGCTATGGCTGCTTTTTCTACAAGTTTGTTCGCTGGGGACGTTACAAAGGAGATAAAGATCTCAAACATAAACAAACTTGATGTCTCATATTGTTTTGACGTGGTGGCGGAAAAGTGCTCAAATGAGTACCTGACCATAATAATTGATGAGGATTACGAAAAATATCTTGTTGTGAAGGCCAAAGATGGACTTCTGAGTATTGGTATCGATACAGATAAGTTGCCCGTCAGGTTGCAAAAACAATCAGGGGATAGGACTTTTGAGGTTAAAGTGGGGGTGAAGGAGCTTGCTGGGTTAGATCTTTCGGGTGCAACTTCATTCTCTTCAGATGATGTGTTTGTATCAAAGGTGTTCAAATGTAATTGTAGTGGTGCATCCAAAGTGTTGAATCTCAGGTTGGAAAGCGAGTCAGCAAGATTTGGTGTAAGTGGTGCAAGCAAGATTGATGTGGATGGGATGATCCGTGAGTGTCATGCAGATGTGAGTGGTGCTTCTGTCTTAAATTTTGAAATAGAATCAATTGAAACAGAGATAAATGCATCTGGAGCCTCGAAGATTTTTATAGATGGGGAATATGGTGAACTGGACATAGAGTGTTCTGGTGCATCAAGATGTGTTTTGGAAGGTGCTGCAAAAGATTTGAATATAGAGGGATCAGGAGCCTCAAAATTCCAGGCAGAAGATATGGTAGCATTACAATGTGACGTAGATCTCTCAGGAGCATCAGTGGGAAGTGTTCAAGTAGTAAATTTACTTGAAGTGGATTTGTCAGGTGCATCAAAATTGTTGTATAACCGAGATGTAAATAAATTGGAAGTTGATGACATATCTTCCGGCTCGTCTTTGAAAAAGAGATAGATTTTACTAATTTTGTCCTATTAGGAACAATTTAATATTCAGATTTATGGATAAACTACATCAGGAAGCATTTGTGCTTGACTCTCACTGCGATACCCCCTCTATGCTGCTTGAAGAGGTAGATCTGGGAAAAAGGGCTGATAGAGGTCATATAGATTTTGTAAGGATGAAAGAAGGTGGGGTAGATGGTGCTTTTTTCGCTATTTACACATCAAACAGCCTCTCTCCGGATCAGGCTACAAGAAGGGCATTGGAATTGATATCCAGGACATATGATGCAGTAGATAAGAATAGAGATAAGGTTGCATTTGCTTTCAGTGTAGATGAAGCAATAGAGAATAAGAAAAAGGGGCTGATATCTATATTTCTGGGTATGGAAAATGGATCTCCCATACAGAAAGATCTCCACATGTTGAGACTATTCCACCGTTTTGGTATCAGATATATCACTTTGACACATGCCGGAAATAATGAAATATGTGATTCGTGTGGCCCAAAAGAGAAAAGGTGGGGAGGTGTATCTCCATTCGGGAAAGAGGTTATCCAGGAGATGAACCGTCTTGGGATAATTGTTGATGTGTCACATATCTCTGATGATGCATTTTATGATGTCATAAAGTATTCAAAAGCACCCGTTGTTGCTACACACTCATGTTGCAGGGCATTATGCGGACACAGAAGGAATATGACCGATGATATGATAAAAACCCTTGCTGCCAATGGCGGAGTTATTCAAATCAATTTCTATCCTGCATTTATTGATGATAGTTTCGGTACTGATGAATTCTGGGATCTGGCAGACGAATTTGATGTAAAGCAGCAGGCATCACGTCTTGAAATTGATAATATAGAGAAAAGAGAGGCATATCATGAGGTGGAAAAGAGGTTGGCAAACTATCCGGCACCATCATTCAAACGTGTTGTGGATCATATAGATCATGTGGTGAAGCTTGTTGGGGCAAAACATGTCGGATTAGGATCAGATTTTGATGGGATTGAGACACCTCCTGAGGGGATGAGAGATGTAAGCATGTTCCCTAATTTTACGACAGAATTGAAGGCCAGAGGGTATTCCGATGAGGATATTAAAGGGATTCTGGGAGGCAATTTCCTTAGAGTGATGAAAGAGGTGGAGGATATTTCCAAAAAGATGTAATTTAATGATCTTGATATAGAAAGGAGGCGACTAATAAGTGATTTAGTCGCCTCCTTTCGTATTCATATAGATTGACGATAGTGGCGGTAGGGTAAGTTTGGCTTGGTTCCGTCGGAACTTGTTCCGACTTCATCCCTCCCACGACTTCGTCGCGGGCCCCGCCCGTTCACGAGGCCACGGGCGGCCACGCCATCCAAACTTACCATACCGCCACTTCAGAGCATACACAATATCTTTTTGTCTTTATTGATCAGGAATTTATTCAATCCAACCTGCCTCTTTTGCAATTGCATCCACTTTTTTAACGTTGGTCCAGCGGTCATAGTCGCTGCGGTTTGCAAAAATCAGAATAAGGAGGTCTGAAGCAGGGTAGCGTCCTGCATATATCTGATAACCACCATTGTCTCCGGTATGATAGATTCTCTCTGTAAATTCAGGGTCATTCTCTATAAACCATCCATATCCGTAATGAGTGTGTGGACGATTCTGGTATGAGCTGAATTTTGAACCTGAAACCTGAATTTTAGGTGTGTGTGCCTCTTTTATTGCTTCGGCACTAAGTACAGTAGCATTTCTAAGTGCTTTTTCCCATTGTACAAACTGGTGTGTAGAGGTATAGATACCACCATCTGCTTTTGTCGCAAAAAATGTCTCTTCACCGTAGTCATACTCTCTCCAGTTCCCAATTACAGGGGCAGATTCCTGTTGTTTCTTTGCTGCTGCCTGTGCTTCAGGAGTTCTGTCTGAGTCGGTATTTGATGATTCGCTCTCCTCTATAGGGATGTATCCGTGAGACATGTTTGGAATCTGTTTGTCAGGAGAGAAATATACAGTCTGATCCATTCCGGCAGGGGTAAAGATATTCTCCTTCATATATTGCTCAAATCCCATTCCGGTAACCTTTTGGATAATGATAAAGCAGAGCTGGAATGTAGGGTTCATATATTGGTACTCAGTACCAGGGGCGAAGTGGAGTGATTTAAGATTCTCCATATACTTATAGCATTGCTCATCTGTAGCATAGAGTACAAAATCTCTATCTTCTCTTGGTCTATAGTCACCAATTCCCGATGTATGTGACAGCAGGTGACGAATTGTAACTTGTTCAAAGAAATCGCCTTTGAATTCAGGGAAATACTTCTTGACGTTGTCATCAAGAGATATTTTACCCTCTTGTGCAAGTTTTAGCATTGCTGTAGCAGTGAACTGTTTTGATACAGATGCGATGTTGAAGAAGGTGTTTCCGTCAATTTTAGCCCCTGTTTCGAGGTCTGCAAGGCCAAATCCTTTGTCATATAATATCTTGTCCCCTTTAAGGATCAAAACGGCTGCACCGGGTTCATTTTCTGGATAAAGTTCCTGGAACATGGTGTCGAGCTTATCGATAGCCATTTTATCTTTTTGGGCTTGATTTGAACAAGATGACATAATAAGAGCGATTAGGGTAGTGGTTAATAGTAATTTGTTTTTCACGGCTATTTTGTTTTAATGGTTTTCAATTTGCAGCCTCAGCAGGTTCAAGGCGTTGGAGGCAAAACGGTTGATATTTGTTTCTCGGTTGTTGTTGAAAGAGATTTTTTTTGAAACAACTTCTTCATTTCCAGTGACTTTATCTCGATATGCAACAGCAATCCATGCTGTGCCGACCGGTTTCTCAGGAGACCCTCCACCTGGCCCAGCAATACCGGATGTCGCTACTGCAAAATCTGTCCCCATCAATCTGTTTACCCCTTTTGCCATCTCTTCCACACACTCTTTGCTCACTGCACCGTGAGATGCTATAATTTCGTGAGGTACACCCAGAACATTCTCTTTGACAGAGTTGTCATAAGAGGTGACAGAACCGTAGAAGTAAGCAGATGAACCTGGTATGGAGGTTATCAATGATGCAATTTTTCCACCTGTACATGATTCTGCCGCACTCATAGTCAAACCCTTGTTGATTAGGTGTTTGCCTATTACTAATTGAAGTGAATCTTCACCTTCGCCATAGATAGCGTTACCTAGAATAGGTCGTATTTTTTCGAACTCAGAATCGATCCTTTGTATCTCTTCGTTTTTGTCTCCACCATATATAGATAGCCTTAGTCTCACACCGATAAGGGGATTTGGGAGATAGGCTAACTTCATATCACTGGGTAGTGAATCTTCCCATTCTTCTATTGTCTTTGCAAGGGTTGATTCAGGAATTCCAAATGTTACAACTGTTTTATGGTGGATATCATCCAGAACATGATGATGTTTGATATCTGCAATCACCTCCGGGAGGAGACCTAATGCCTCAAAAGGGACCCCTGGAAGGGAGTAGAGGGTCGGTCTGTGTGGAAATCTATCTTCTGAAAATCTGAAGACCATACAAGGAGCTGTACCTAATTGGTTGGGGATGACCTCTGAACCCATCGGTACAAGGGCCTGAGCCTTGTTGATATCAAGCATCGCAATACCTCTGCTGGATAAAATGCGTTGAATTATAGCCATTTGGGCACTGTTCTCATAGTACTCAGAAGTGCCGAATAATTCTGCTAAAGCATCTTTGGTAATATCATCTTTTGTGGGTCCCAATCCACCGGTAACAATGACAATATCATTTTCAGATAGGGCTTGGGAGAGGTTTGAAATAATCTCACTTCTTTCGTCTCCAAAAGAGTTCATATACCTAACTTTAACACCTATTGAGTTGAGTGCCTGGGATATATGAGAAGAGTTGGTATCAATTATCTGTCCAATCAGTATCTCATCGCCGATTGTGCATATAGCTGCTTTTAGCATCCTTTTGACAAATTTTGTTTTACAATGTATTTGAGCATCTTCTTGACAATTGCAGGACCTTCATATATATATGAGGTGTAGATCTGAATGAGGGAAGCGCCAGCTTCAAGCATCTGGTATGCCTGTTCAGGGGTTGAGATTCCACCCACAGCTATAATAGGGAGATTGCCTTGGGTTCTTTGGTGTATATATTTGACCACTTCAAGACTTTTTTCAAATAGTGGAGCACCGCTAAGACCCCCTTCTCCTATAAATTCAACTCTTTCTTTATCAGTGAGTAATCCCTCTCTACTTCGAGTAGTGTTTGTAGCTACTATTCCGTCAATTCCGGAAACAAGAATAAGGTCTATTATCTCATCAAGATGTGATTTCGGAATATCGGGAGATACCTTGAAAAGGATAGGACGATAGTCATCAAAATACCTTCTGAGGGTGAGAAGTCTGTCGATGATATCTGACAATGACTCTGTATCCTGGAGTTTGTCCAGATCCTTGACATTTGGACAAGAGATGTTAATAACGAAGTAATCAACAAAATCGTAGAGTAGGGAGAAGCATTTCTCAAGATCTTTTCCAGCATCCTGATTGGCAGTCGTCTTTGCTTTGGAGATATTTCCCCCAACTACAATTTTAGGTTTGTCCTTTTGTAATTGATTTACAGTGAATTTGACGCCATTGTTATTGATACCCATGCGGTTGATCAAGGCCTTGTCCTTTATAAGTCTGAATAGGCGAGGTTTGGGATTGCCTTCCTGTTTTTCAGGGGTAACTGAGCCAATTTCGACAAATCCGAAACCCATGTTTGCCAACACATTGTAGTATTCACCGTTTTTGTCAAAACCGGCAGCAAAACCAATAGGGTTGTTGAACTTGATTCCAAACACCTCTTTTTCCAATGATGGGTGTTTGTAGGAGTATAACCATCTGAGTATCAGTCCCGAGAAGGGGATATACTTAAGAATCGACATGGTTCTCATAACCATCTTGTGAATAGTCTCAGGATAGAATGAGAAAAGTATGGGTTTTAATAATCTGTACATAGTAGTACAAATATAACCCAAAATATCATTTGGATGGATAAAAATCTTTGAAACTTCCGTCAGAGTAATACAATGTGATCCTCTTTACCTCTTTATTGTGGGTCAATTCCTCAAATATTGGGGCAGAAGGGGTGGTTTCAGAGGAGAATAGATCGTCATTTGTGGTATAGTCGTGATCATATGCAGGGGGAGAAGCGGGAGAGGAGTCTGAATACATCTTCCCATCTCCTGTTATCAGCCATGTGGCATTGACTTTTGGAAATTTATTTAGAAAAATTCTGATGAACTCATAACTCGGTTTATTTCTTCCGGAAAGTATATGAGAAATCCCGGACCTCTGAAGTCCCATAATATCGGCCAATCGGGCAGGAGCAAGCTTTTCAACCTCCAAAAATTGCTGTAAACGTCTATTCATATTTGTAAACCTAATGTTTTACAAATGTAAGCATAAAAAAGGAGACTTCCTAATGTAAATTCCTGGTCACATTTGTAAACATAATAGGGGGATCAATCTCACTTTGACAAGGGATTACTTTAGGTATCAAACGGAAGTTACTGGGCCTATTTATAGTTACGTTTCGTAAATCACAAAAACATATGCTGAATTTTCGCTATATCAGGTTTCTGAGATCAAACGTGTTCTACATCAAATAGAGGTAAAACGTATTAAAGTATTGGGAAATAGTGTGTTAAGGTATATAAAAATTTACCATAAGCAAAACTTATAATCAATTTGGAACAGTGAGTGGGTTTGAGAACATCTTTTAAGTGGAATGTTTACAAAGTTGGTGAATATGTGTATATTTTTGTGAATTACATTTGTAAACAAAATGGAGAAAATCATCAATTTTGAGTTGAGTGATATATTCTATACTTTTGCAGAAGATAATTGATTGTAGGGCTTAAAAACGGGCAAAAATGAATCAACCGAAAATTCGAATTGAAGAGTTTACATACAATCTTCCTGATGAGAGGATTGCAAAATACCCACTTGAGAAGAGAGACTCTTCCAAACTTCTTATATATAATAAAGGTGTAATATCCCATACCTCCTTCCCTTCTATAGTTTCCCAACTTCCTGAAGGATCCATGATGGTATTCAACAATACTAAGGTTGTCCCTGCGAGATTGTTTTTCAAAAAAGAGACAGGGGCTATAATCGAGATCTTTTGCCTGGAGCCTGTTTCCCCGAATGACTATGTACTCTCTTTTGCTTGTGAATCTGAGTGCTCCTGGAAGACTATTATTGGGAATGTCAAGAAATGGAAAGGTGGTTATCTCAGTTTGTATATTCCCGAGGGTGTTGATAATGATGTGTCGGATTTGAACCTGAGAGCAGAACTGCTTGAAAAACAAGATAATAGTTATATAGTTAAGTTTGTCTGGGATGGGAATGTTCCATTTTCGCAGGTTCTGGAGATGTGTGGTCAGGTCCCAATACCACCATATCTCAATAGGGATACAGAGCTTATTGACCTGGAGAGATATCAAACTTTGTATGCAAAATTTCGCGGATCTGTTGCTGCACCGACAGCAGGATTGCATTTTACAGAGGATGTTTTATCGGAAATTAAGGCGAAACACATTGATTGTGAGGAGCTTTGTCTTCATGTTGGTGCGGGTACATTTTTGCCTGTAAAAAGTGAGTTTATCGCAGATCATATAATGCATTCGGAGCCATTCTCTGTTACCAGGGCATTTTTGGAGAAGTTGTATAATATTCCGGAGGGTGCTAAAGTGATCTCTGTGGGGACTACATCTACCAGATCTTTGGAATCACTTTACTATGCAGGTGTCCAGTGTGTGAAAGCAGGGATTGAAAATTGGATACCTCAATGTGTTGGCCAATGGGATCCATATCAAGAAGAAGCAGGTGATATATCTCTAAAAACTTCAATTAAAGCTCTGATTGAGTATATGGATTTTAATTCCTTGAATACTTTGAATTTAAGGACTCAAATTATTATTGTTCCTTCGTATGTTTTCAAGGTGGTGGATATCCTTGTTACAAACTTTCACCAGCCACAAAGTACATTGCTGTTGCTGATATCTGCTTTTGTTGGGGGTGAAAAATGGAAAGAAATTTATGACTATGCACTATCACATGATTTCCGGTTTCTCAGTTATGGAGACAGTTCTGTCTTGATAAGATGAGAAATTTTTCCTATTTTTGCTTGATAAGACCTAAATGTATTCTTTGTATATGAAGAGAGTAAGATTCCTTATAGGGTTGCTTCTTGTTGTTTTTATAGGATTTGTAGCATTCGGGCTATTTTCTATGCCCAAAGTGAATGATTTTGATAATGAGGGGTTTTCAGCGGAACGCGTTGCGCAGCACATAAAAGTGATCTCTCAAGAACCCCATTCGGTAGAACACCCACAGGCAAGGGGTAAAGTGCGCGATTATCTTGTTCAGGAATCTGTCAAATTGGGATGTGAGCCGGAGTTGCTCACTTTTGATTCCATAGAGTTTAGATATGGCAATTATTTCTATACTATAGATGATATCTATTGTAAACTGGATCCTGTGGGGGGAGAGGCCTCTTCATATGTTATGCTTATAGCACACTATGATTCAAGGTTCCGCCAGTCCAAACTTGGAAAAACAGTATATTCTTATGGTGCTTCTGATGACGCATATGGTGTAGGCGTTATTCTTGAACTTGTAGATCAGGCACTTAAGTATAGGTCAGATTGGAAACAAGGGGTTAAAATTCTCTTTACAGACTCTGAAGAGAACGGTCTTGACGGGATAAAAGCTGCCTATAAAAACAGAAAGGATGTTTTTGAAGATGTCGGTTTTGTGATCAATCTTGAGGCGAGGGGTGTAAAGGGGCCTGCTCTTCTGTTTGAGACCTCCGGAGGTAATGAGAAGTTGATGGATTTGTATAGTGAGGCTAAAATGCCCTATGGATATTCATTGACCACTGTGGTGTATAGGATGCTACCCAATTTTACCGATTTTACTGTGGTGAAAGAAGATATCCCAGGGATAAATTTTTCTACTATAGACAATATAAATTACTATCACGTAGATGAGGATAATTTCTCAAATATAAATCTCAGAAGTATACAACATTACGGTACTCAAATTACACCAATACTTAAGGAGTATTTGACCTCTTCCGAATATGCTTCTCCACAAGCGCTCACAGGTGAAGATGATGACCTGTTCTTTACCCTTCCACTATTGGGTATGTTCAGGTTTTCCAAAGGGCAATACACCCTTTTGTGTGCAATGATTTTTGCAGTGTTCTGCCTTGCTCTGGTTTTCAATGTGGTCTCAAGAAATGCCACATTGGGGGGTGTTCTGAAGAAGTCATTGGTGATTTTTATTTTCTCATTGTTGGCACTTGGAATCGGGGAAGGTATAGCTTATTTATCTGCCCGTTTTGCGGGGGCTGATTTCAATCTTACAGACACAAGATTTGTGAAGTATGCGGGGCATATCTCTGTGATTTCTGTGGTGGTAATGGGACTTATTTATCTTTTTGTCCATCTTAAAAAAAGAAAGAGTTCTCCCAATTTTGCGGTTGAAACATTGTTGGGGGCCTCATTGGTTGCCCTGGTGTTGTCCATCGTCCTGTTTTTTGCAATCGGAGAGAACTTCTTCCTTGCAATACCTCTGTTTTTAACCTCATTGGCGTTGATATTCCATATATTTATATATCTAAATGTCCTATCATTACCTTTGCTTCTTATTGTGGCATTATTGGGGCTCTCTTTCTTGTATGCCCTCTCTGTTGCGATTACTATAGGGGCATTGGGAGTTATTATGTTTTTGGCTATATTTTACATTATTATGGTGGTGGGATTGTTTGATTGTTATATGAATCAGCAAAGAATTTAGTCTAAATTATGGATAGGTTTGAAAGTATAAGGCCTTACACAGATCAGGAGGCCAGAGAGGCTCTTCAAAGGATGGCGAAGGATAGTCATATCGACAATATCCTGTCGTATGTTATGCCGGGGGCTGACAGTAATCAATTTAGAGATTTATTATGTTCATTATCTGGAGTATATGACTTTCAGATGAAAGTTATGTATGGGGTAGTGAGGAGTATTATAGAGAAGACTGCAGATGGGGTTTCTTATGAGGGGGTTGAAGAGCTGAAAAAGGGGAAGACTCATGTTATTGTTTCAAATCATAGGGATATTGTGTTGGATCCAGCCATCCTACAAAAGATTTTAGCAGATAATGATGTGCATACCACACAGATATGTGTAGGTGATAATTTGATATCTTCACAATTTATAGAAGATATTTGCAGAACTAATGGGATGGTAAAGGTGGTCAGAGGCGGAACCCCCAGAGAGAAGTTTTCCAACTCCACACTCCTGTCGGAATATCTTCGCAGCAGAGTGGCTTCAAATGAGTGTTCTGTCTGGATTGCCCAAAGAAACGGCAGGACTAAAGATGGAGCTGATGCTACTGAGCAGGGGCTGATGAAAATGTTTCAGATGAGTGGTTCGGGGGATTTTTATGAAGACTTCAAAGAACTGAATATTCTTCCGCTTTCAATTTCGTATCAATTTGAGCCTTGTGACTTCCTTAAAGCACGTGAATTGTATATTTCGCGCAGAGGACAATATGTGAAGTCCCCTGGTGAGGATTTGAGGAGTATTCTGCATGGTGTTATGCAGAAGAAAGGGAAGATCCATTTCTGTTTTAATGAAAGCATTTCAGATGAGATCCTCAAGAGCTGTTCGGATCTCAATAAAAACGAACGTTTCAAAGAGCTTGCGTCCCGGATTGATGCCGTTATCAATGGCTCATATAAATTGTGGAACAATAATTATATTGCCAAGGATATTTTGAGCGGCAAATCGGATTATTTGGGCTGTTTTTATACCCTGCAGGAGAGGGATTATTTTATTGAATATATGGAAAAAGGATTGTCTGCAATAGTGGATAAAGAGCCATTTATTCAGCTTGAAGAATTGAGGGAGATATTCTTGAGTATATATGCCAATCCGGTAAGGTGATTTTTGTTGATATTTAGTGTTGATTTTGTTAGTAATTGTTGTAATTATTTGTTATATTTGCCCCAATTATTGAAAAAGTAAAATCAAACACTATATTTTCGATGAAAAAAGAAATCACTCTTGATGAAGCCGTTTCAAAGATTCAAGACGGCATGACTCTGATGATCGGCGGTTTCTTGGCCGTTGGTGCACCTGTTCAAATCATAGATGCCCTTGTTGAAAAAGGGGTAAAAGATTTGACAATTATCTGTAACGATACTGCGTTTCCTGACAAATCGCTTGGTAAACTAATCGTTAATAAACAAGTAAAGAAACTTTATGTATCTCACATCGGAACAAATCCTGAGACAGCAAATCAGATGAATGCCGGTGAACTGGAGATCGAATTCTGTCCACAAGGTACTTTAGCTGAAAGAATCAGAGCTAAAGGTGCTGGTCTTGGTGGTGTTCTTACAGCTACCGGTTTGGGTACTATCGTTGAGAAGGGTAAAGAGAAAATTACCGTTGATGGTAAAGAGTATCTTCTTGAAAAACCTCTTGGTGCAGATGTTGCACTTCTTGGCGCCTCTGTCGCAGATGAGTTCGGTAACCTGATCTACAAGGGTACAACCCAGAATTTCAACCCTACTATGGCTACAGCTGCTGACATGGTGATTGTAGAGGCAGAAGAGGTTGTCAAGGTTGGAGAGTTGTCTCCAGAATCTATCCATACTCCTGGTGTTTATGTTGATTACATTTACAAAAAACAATAATTACTATGGCAAATAAATCTATTATCAGACTTCGTATGAGCAGTCATGATGCTCACTATGGTGGAAATTTGGTTGACGGAGCAAGGATGCTTCAACTTTTCGGAGATGTTGCTACTGAACTTCTTATTCAACGTGACGGTGATGAGGGGCTTTTCAAAGCTTACGACAATGTAGAATTCATGGCACCTGTATTTGCCGGTGATTATATTGAGGCAGAAGGTGAAATCGTTTCAGAAGGCAACACTTCACGTAAAATGGTATTTGAAGCACGTAAAGTGATTGTACCTCGTCCAGATATCTCTGCTTCTGCTTGCGATGTTCTTGAAGAACCTATCGTTGTTTGCAGAGCAAGCGGTACTTGCGTAACTCCTAAAAATTGTCAAAGAAAATAATCTCTCAGGGACTATGGAAAAATTGATCATTACAGCTGCGATTTGTGGAGCTGAAGTTACCAAAGAACAAAACCCTGCTGTTCCTTATACTGTTGAAGAGATCGTTAGAGAGGCCAAGTCTGCAGTAGATGCAGGTGCTGCCATCGTTCACCTTCACGTTCGTAGAGATGACGGAACTCCAACACAAGATAAAGCTCGTTTCAAAGAGTGTATTGACGCCATTTACGAGGCTTGTCCTGATGTAATCATTATCCCATCTACCGGTGGAGCAGTAGGTATGTCTGCTGAAGAGCGTCTTCAACCTACAGAGTTGTTCCCTGAGATGGCAACATTGGATTGTGGTACTTGCAACTTCGGTGATGAAGTGTTCGAAAACACAATGCCAATGATGCGTGATTTCGGTAAGAGAATGTTGGAAAACAACATCAAACCGGAGTATGAATGTTTCGAAATGGGCCACCTTGATACAGTTCTGAATATGGCTAAGAAAGGTCAGGTGCCAGGTGCTCCTATGCAGTTCAACTTCGTGTTGGGAGTTCCGGGATGTACCCCTGCAACAGTTCAGAATCTTGCTTGGCTGGTAAATGCTATCCCTGCAGGTTCTACCTGGACAGCAACAGGTATTGGCCGTCATGCTTTCACTTTGGCTGCTCATGCTATTGCAATGGGTGGTAACGTCAGAGTTGGTTTCGAGGATAACTTGAACCTTGAAAGAGGCGTTCCTGCTAAATCAAACGGCGAACTGGTAGCTAAAGTTGTCAGAATAGCTAAAGAATTGGGTCGTGAAATAGCAACTTCTGCAGAAGCCCGCGAAATCCTTTCACTCCCTCCAAGAAATAAATAATATAAATTAATAACAATCAATAATATATTACAATGAAAAAAGGTAATAAATACGGTGTTCACCGCGTGATTGAACCAGTTGGCGTTCTTCCACAACCAGCTAACAAAATTGACAATAACATGGACGAAATCTATGATAACGAGATCTTGATTGATGTCCAGACACTTAATATTGACTCGGCCTCTTTTACCGATATTCACAATTATGCTAAACAACAAGCAGGTGAAGGTGCTACTGAAGAACAAATCTTGGAAGAGGTAAAGAAAGAGATGTTCCTGAACGTAGAATTGCAAGGCAAACATCGTAACCGTCGTACCGGTTCTGGTGGTATGCTACTTGGTAAAGTTGAGAAAATCGGTGACGCTCTTAAAGGTAAAATCGATCTTAAAGAGGGTGACCGTATCGCTACTTTGGTCTCTTTGTCACTTACCCCACTTAGAATTGATGAAATTCTTGAGATTCGTGCAGATGTTGACCAGGTGGATATCAAAGGTAAAGCTATTCTGTTTGAAAGCGGTATCTATGCTAAGATTCCAGATGATATGCCTGAAAAACTTGCATTGTCAGCTCTTGACGTAGCAGGTGCTCCTGCACAGACTGCAAAACTTTGCCAATATGGTCAGAATGTAGTTATTCTTGGTGCTGGTGGTAAATCGGGTATGCTTTGCTGCTATGAGGCTAAAAAACGTGTTGGTGTAACTGGTAAAGTTATCGGTTTGACCAACTCACAAAGAAGTACTCAACGTATCAAAGATCTTGGTTTCTGTGATGTAGTTGAAAGTATCGGCGGTATGACTCCAGTTCAAGTAAATGAACTTGTTTCAAAACTTACAAACGGAAAGATGGCAGATGTTACCATCAACTGTGTAAACGTTCCTGATCAGGAGATGACAGCTGTTCTTTGTACCAAAGATGACGGAGTTGTTTACTTCTTCTCTATGGCTACAAGCTTTACAAAAGCTGCTCTTGGTGCTGAAGGTATCGGTTCTGACGTTAATATGATCATCGGTAATGGTTATACTAAAGGTCACGCAGAATTTACCCTTCAAGAGCTAAGAGAGTGCGAAGCTCTAAGAAAAATCTTTACTGAACTGTACGCTTAATTACAAATATGTGTAAAAGCAGTTGCAGATAACAGATACAAAGTATTAAATCCGGCGGGGATTTTTCCCCGACCGGCTTTAATGTTTTCAGCAAACAAACTTTTAACAACTTACAAATATGACAGAATCAAGACGCTACGAACTGTTTCCAAATGTTACTGATGAACAATGGAACGATTGGAGATGGCAAGTACAAAATAGAATTGAGACTCTTGAAGATTTGAAGAAATATGTAACACTTACTCCAGAAGAGGAAGAGGGTGTTAAAAAGACTCTTCAGACTTTGAGAATGGCGATTACACCTTATTATATAAGCTTGATCGACCCTACCAATCCTGATTGTCCTGTAAGAAAACAGGCTGTTCCCACAGGAAAAGAGACTTATCAGTCACCTGCCGACCTATTGGATCCTCTACATGAAGATGAGGATTCTCCAGTACCAGGTTTGACCCACAGATATCCAGACAGAGTATTGCTACTTATCACCGATATGTGTTCAATGTATTGCCGTCACTGCACCAGAAGACGTTTCGCAGGTCAGAAAGATGGTGAAAGTGCAATTGACAGAATTGATAGAGCAATCGAATATATTGCAAAAACTCCTCAAGTCAGAGATGTCCTTCTATCAGGTGGTGATGCATTGATGGTTAGCGATGAAAGATTGGAATATATAATCTCTCGTCTAAGACAGATCCCTCACGTTGAGATCGTAAGAATCGGTTCAAGAACCCCTGTGGTTTGTCCTCAGAGAATTACCGATAATCTGGTTAATATGCTTAAGAAGTACCATCCTGTATGGTTGAATACCCACTTCAATCACCCTCAAGAGGTTACTAAAGAGGCAGCAGAAGCTTGTGCTAAATTGGCAAATGCAGGTGTTCCTCTAGGTAACCAGACCGTTCTTCTAAGAGGTGTAAACGACTGTGTCAACACCATGAAGAAACTTATGCATGAGTTGGTTAAGATGAGAGTAAGACCTTATTACATTTATCAATGTGACTTGTCTATGGGTATTGAACACTTCAGAACTCCAGTATCCAAAGGTATTGAGATTATTGAAGGTCTAAGAGGTCATACATCAGGTTATGCAGTTCCTACATTCGTAGTTGACGCTCCTGGTGGAGGTGGAAAGACTCCTGTTATGCCTCAATATGTAATTTCACAAGCTCCAGGTAAAGTGGTTCTTAGAAACTTTGAAGGTGTTATCACTACATATACTGAACCTGCAGATTACAAGAACGAGTGCAATTGCAAATATTGTCAGGAAAACAAATCAAAATCTATTGAGGGTGTTTCTTCATTGCTTGAAGGTAAAGGTATGGCAATCGAGCCTGCAGTTTTGAGCAGAAAAGAGAGATCTAAAAAATAGAAACAACTAACATCTCTCTATGCCATTCATTGATCAGATTCTTCAGTATGATAGCCTTTCTATCGTCGGTTTGGAGAAAAATGTTGGCAAGACAGAGTGTTTAAACTATATCCTGTACCGGTTACCGCTAGATAGGATGAATATAGCGGTAACCTCTATAGGTATAGATGGGGAGAATAAAGATCAGGTCACTTCAACCAAGAAACCTGAAATCTTTTTGAGGGAAGGGATCTATTTTTCTACAGCAGAGTCACATTATCGTCAGAGACGACTGATCAGTGAACTTGTAGAGATTACAAATGAAAGAAGTTCTTTGGGGAGAATAGTCACAGGAAAAGTATCTGTTGGTGGCAAAGTGTTGATTTCCGGACCTTCATCCGGTCTCTCTTTGAGAAGATGGGTGAGTGGCATGTCGAAGTTTGGTATAGATCTGACAATCATTGATGGCGCTATATCAAGATTGAGTTCAGCTTCACCCGCTATCAGTAAGGCAATGATACTCTCAACAGGTGCTGCATTATCTTCGAACATCAATACTTTGGTTCAAAAAACCAAATTTGTAGTGGAGATGATAGGACTTGATAAACTCAACGACCCATCGAGGGATGCTCTATGTGATATTGAAAAAGGTGTGTGGGGGGTGGATTCTGATGGAAATATAGTAGATTTCCAATTAACTTCAGCCTTGGCGTTAAATAATCTTAAAATTGATATTACCCAAGGGATGAAGATAATATATACAGTGGGTGCATTGACAGATAAACTTCTGAATCTGGTCTCAGATTCAAAGAATATCAAAGATGTGACCCTTGTGGTGAAGGATTTTACAAAAATCTTTGTCAGTGAGAGTGCTTACAGGGTTTTTTGTTCAAGAGGAGGAAAAATAGAGGTTCTGCAGAAAAGTAAGCTTATAGCAGTCTGTGTGAATCCAACCGCTCCAAACGGATATGTTTTGGATAGCGACATTTTGTGTGGAAAATTACAGGAGGCAATCAAGTTGCCTGTATATGATATAGTTAAAAACAAATATGACATTTAAGTCTGCGCTGGAAATAGATTGTGGGTTAAGGTATATGTTTGATACATTGGAGATTATCTCTCCATGTGCAAGGAAGATGCTCCTTTCAGCGAATATGATGACCACTAAACATGAGGTCGATCTGTATTATAGCAGACTGAATAAAGTCTTTTATAAGGATTGTTCGAAAATAGCCAATAAACTGATGTGTCTTAAGGATATACAGACCACCTTGGACAGATTGGAAAATGGGGTTGTTTTGGATGATATAGAGCTCTTTGAGGTAAAGTATCTTGCGATTATTTCTACAGAAGTGCATGACATTATGGAGGAGATAAATCTGAATGCAGTCAGAATTCCTTCATTGACAGGAGTTGTAGAGGTTTTGGATCCTGATAATCTGAAGATACCTTCATTCTATGTATATGATTCATATTCAGAAGAATTAAGGAAAGTAAGAAGGGAAATCAAGCAGATTCAAGGCGATGGAGAAGAGATGGAAGAGGCCAAGAAAATGGAACTTGCTGTATTGATGCAAAAAGATGCTGATCTGGAACTGGAAATTCGAGGAAGACTCTCTAAGGTGCTTTTAAGAGATGTTCAGAATCTTAAGATTGCACTCTCCAATCTCTCATTCCTGGATATTCTTATAGCCAAGAGTGTCCAGATGAAGAGGCTTGGGTTATGTTTTCCGGCCGTTACCGAAGGTGGTGAGACTTTCTATAATGGAATGTTCAATCCGGCAGTTAAGGAGTTTTTGAGGGGGGTGGATAAGGATTATGTTCCGGTAGATATTGCATTTGAGAGAAAACCGGTTACAATAATCGGGGCAAATATGGGTGGTAAGAGTGTTGTTATCAAGACATTGGCACTTAATCAATTGCTGGCTCAATTTGGTTTTGGAGTTGCTGCTCACGATTGTTGTGTAAACCTTGTTGATGAAGTTTCGCTATGCATAGGAGATGAACAGAGTATGGTTAAGGGTGTTTCTTCTTTTGCCGGTGAGATGATGGCTATTGATTCTGTAATACGTAAGATCAGGGAGAATAAATCTCTTCTTGCCCTTATTGATGAACCAGCCAGGACTACCAATCCTGTGGAAGGGACTGCTTTGGTAGAGGGGTTGCTTGAAATTATCGGGGATGTGAGGGGTGGTTTTATCCTTACGACTCACTATAATATTGGAAACGAGGATGTAAAGAGGTATAGAGTCAAGGGGTTGAGAGATGGAAAGATGGACTACAGACTTGAGGTTACCGAATGTGGTGATGTCCCCCATGAGGCTGTTGCGATAGCAGAAAGTCTTGGTATAGATTCTCAGTGGATTGAAAGGACTAAAATGAAATTAAATAACTAACAAACAATATTTTATGCAGAGTAAATTAGGATTGGATTTTAAGAAAGTTGAGCATGCGAAGTCATTGGCAAAAGAGATTGCCAATGAGGTTCAAGCTTTCGTTGAGTCTAAAACAACTGTTGCTGTAGAGCGTACATTGTGCAGACTTATGGGCATTGATGGAGTTGATGAAAATCAAGTTCCTCTTCCAAATGTTATCGTAGAAGATATCAAATCTAAAGGTGTCCTTGGAGAAGGTGTATTGTTCTATTTGGCAAATGCAATGGTTAATACCGGCCTTTCACCTCAGGAGGTAGCTGAAAAAGTGGCTGCCGGTGCTTTGGATCTTACCAAAATTGAAGTAGCTCCAAAATCTGAGATTGATAGGGTCCTTCAACCAGTTATTGACAGCAGTATTGCCAAAATCAGAGCCAGAAGAGAGAGAAGAGAGAATTATCTGAACACAATAGGTGAGGGGCCAAAACCCTACTTGTATGTGATTGTTGCAACAGGTAATATTTACGAAGATACTGTTCAGGCTGAGGCTGCTGCCCGTCAAGGTGCAGATATTATCGCAGTAATCAGAACTACCGGACAGAGTTTGTTGGATTATGTCCCTTACGGTGTAACAACTGAAGGTTTCGGTGGAACATATGCTACTCAAGCCAATTTCAAGATTATGCGTGAAGCAATGGATAAAGTTGGTGAAGAGCTTGGCAGATATATCAGGGTATGTAATTACTGTTCAGGTCTATGTATGCCTGAAATCGCTATCATGGGTGCCTTCGAGGGTCTTGATGTGATGTTGAACGATGCTCTTTATGGTATTCTTTTCAGGGATATCAATATGCAAAGAACTTTGATTGACCAGTATATGTCAAGAATTATCAACGGTTTTGCAGGTGTGATCATCAATACCGGTGAGGATAACTATCTGACTACTGCTGATGCTGTTGAAGCAGCCCACACTGTTCTTGCTTCTGATTTGATCAATGAACAGCTTGCATTGTTGGCAGGTCTTCCTGAGGAGCAAATGGGTCTTGGTCACGCATTTGAGATGGATCCTATGCTTGAAAACGGCTTCTTGTATGAATTGGCTCAAGCACAGATGGCTCGAGAAATTTTCCCTAAGGCACCACTTAAATATATGCCTCCTACAAAATTCATGACCGGTAATATTTTTAGAGGACATCTTCAGGACTGTCTCTTCAATATGATCGGTATCTGGACAAATCAGGGCCTCCAGCTTCTTGGTATGCCTACTGAGGCTATCCACACACCTTTCATGTCTGACCGTTTCTTGTCTATTGAAAATGCCAAATATATTTTCAATAATATGAAGAGCATCGGAGATGAAATGGAGTTCAAAGAGGGTGGTATTATAAGACAAAGGGCAAAAGAAGTTCTTGATCATGCAATTGAATTGTTGGAACAGATGACTTCAGAGGGGCTGTTCAACGCTTTGGAAAAGGGTATTTTCGGCGATGTTAAAAGAAGTAGAGTTGGCGGTAAAGGTCTTGAGGGTGTTGTAGAGAAAGGTGCCAACTATATGAATCCATTTATTAACTTAATGAAAGGGAGGAAATAATTATGGCAGGTGGACTATATTCAATGTCTGCGAAAGATTTTGATCAGACACTAGATTTATCGAAAGTAAAGCCTTATGGCGATACAATGAATGACGGTAAAGTACAAGTAAGTTTCACTTTGCCTGTTCCTAATGGTGCGGAGGCAGAAGAGGCTGCCAAATTGATTATGAAAAAGATGGGTTTTGAGAATCCTCTTGTTGCATTTGCAAAAGAACTCACCCCTGGTTTTACATTCTTCAACTGCTATGGAAATTTGACACATACAGTAGATTATTCCAACATTTATGTTCCAAAGGTTGAAAGCAACACCATGGATATGCATGAATGTGATGAATATATCAAGGAGAATATCGGTAGGAAACTCGTTCTTGTAGGGGCAAGTACAGGTACCGATGCCCACACAGTAGGTATTGATGCAATCATGAATATGAAAGGTTATGCAGGTCACTATGGTCTTGAAAGATATGATATGGTGGAAGCTTACAACCTTGGTAGCCAGGTTCCTAACGAAGAGTTCCTGGCAAAAGCTATTGAACTTAAAGCTGATGCTATCCTTGTGTCTCAGACTGTAACCCAGAAAGATGTCCATATTCAGAACCTTACTGAACTTATTGAACTTATGGAGGCAGAAGGTCTGAGAGATAAAATGATAGTTGTTTGTGGTGGTCCACGTATCTCTCACGAATTGGCTAAAGAGCTTGGTTATGATGCCGGTTTCGGTGCCAATACATATGCTGATGATGTAGCATCTTTTGTTGCTCAAGAATTTGTAAAAAGAAACGCAAAATAATATATCACTATGGATAAAAATCAAGTTAGAGAAGTGATTGCCAAAAGGGCAGCTCTTGAATTAAAGGATGGTGATGTTGTGAATCTTGGAATTGGTCTTCCAACCTTGATTCCTGACTATCTACCAGAAGGTGTATCTGTGATTCTACAATCAGAAAATGGTCTTGTAGGTATGGGCCCTACACCTAAAGAAGGTGAAGAGAATAAAGATTTCATCAACTCGGGTGGCGGTTTCATTACTGCTGTTCCTGGTGCATGGTCTTGCAGCTCTTGTGACTCGTTTGCTCTTATCAGAGGTGGTCACGTAGATGTTACCTTCCTTGGTGCTTTGGAAGTGGATGAAAATGGTGACCTTGCAAACTGGATTATCCCAGGAAAACGTGCTCCCGGTATGGGTGGCGCTATGGACCTTTTGGTAGGTGCAAGAAAAGTTATCCTTACTATGGAACACACAGCCAAAGGAAACCACAAGATCTTGAAAAAATGTAACCTCCCTTTGACTGCTGCCGGTCAGGTGAATATGATCATCACCGAAATGGGTGTTATGGACATTACTCCAGAGGGTATCGTACTTAAAGAGATTCACCCTGAGTTCACAGTTGAACAGGTGCAGGAGGCTACTGGGGCAACCCTCATCATTTCTCCAGATCTTCAACCAATGAGACAATAGGGTATGGAGTTCAATTTTTTGAAATATGATAATAGCAGAGAGGGGATAGGTGTTTTGACCATATCTTCTCCTGCTACTCTCAATGCCTTGAATTCTACAATCCTGGGAGAGCTGGATGCATTTATTGATGCTATCGATCTAAACTCTACAAGGGTGTTGGTAATTACAGGGGAAGGTAAAGCATTTGTAGCCGGCGCTGATATCTCTGAAATGGCAAATCTTACCCCTGAAGAGGGTTTTCTTTTCGGACAGGCAGGTGCTAAAGTGTTCAAAAAGATTGAAGATCTTGAAATTCCTGTAATTGCTGCAGTAAATGGTTTTGCACTTGGCGGAGGATGTGAATTGGCTATGTCTTGTGACATCAGAATTGCATCTGCCAAAGCCAAATTTGGTCAGCCGGAGGTGAATTTGGGTATTATCCCAGGTTTTTCGGGTACATACCGTCTTGCGAAACTTGTAGGTCAAGGTATTGCTAAAGAGTTGATTTACACTGGTGGCATGATCGGGGCTGATGAGGCTCTCCGTATCGGTTTGGTAAATAAAGTGGTAGAGCCTGAAGCATTGATGGAAACTGTGCTTCAAATGGCAGAGACCATTTTGACCAGTGCACCTATTGCTGTGAAATATGCAAAGAAATGTATCAATGACAATTATGATATGAATCGTGAAGATTCGATCAGACTTGAAAATGATTATTTCGCAAAGTGTTTTGCTACATCAGACCAGAAAGAGGGGATGGCAGCATTCCTTGGCAAGCGTAAAGCAACATTCAAAAATGAATAATTAACTTAAAACAAAGCTGAATATATGAAAATTTGCGTAATTGGAACCGGCACAATGGGTTCCGGAATCGTACAATCTTTCGCACAAGCAGGTGTCCCTGTAGTGATGAAAAGTAGAAGCGATGCAAGCAATCAGAAAGCTATTGCGCGCATTACAAAATCTCTTGCAAAACTTGTAGAGAAAGGTAAAGTGACTCAGGAGTATATGGATGCAACCCTTGCAAACATCACTCCATCCACTGACTATGCATGTTGTGCAGATGTAGATCTTGTAATTGAAGCTGCAGTTGAAACTATGGAACTTAAGAAAGAGTTGTTCAAAATGCTTGATGAAATCTGCAAACCAGAGGCAGTTCTTGCGTCAAATACATCATCTCTTTCTATTACTGAGATTGCTTCTGCAACCAACAGACCTGATAAAGTGATCGGTATGCACTTTTTCAACCCTGCACCTGTGATGAAACTTGTAGAGCTTATCAAAGGGCAGAAAACTTCTGATGATGTTTGCACAATGATCTCTGATCTTGCAAAATCTATCGGTAAAGTACCTGTAATGGTTAACGAAGCTCCCGGTTTTGTCGTAAACAGAATACTTATCCCTCTTGTAAATGAAGGTATCGGTATCCTTGCTGACGGTGTTGCTTCACGTGATGAAATTGATGAAGCAATGAAACTTGGTGCAAACCACCCTATGGGTCCTTTGGCACTAGGTGACCTTATCGGTCTTGATGTTTGCCTTGCTATCATGGAGGTATTGCATCAGGAATATGGTGATGATAAATACAGACCTCACCCTCTACTTAAGAAGATGGTAAGAGCAAATCTTCTTGGTAGAAAAACTGGAGAAGGATTTTATAAATACTAATAGGTATAAGATATGAATTTCAATTTGACAAAGACCCAAGAACTGTTCAGGCAAATGATCCGCGAATTTGCCGAGAAAGAGGTGAAACCCCTTGCTGCCGAAATTGATGAGCAAGAGAAGTTCCCCATGGAAACAGTTAAGAAAATGGCTAAACTTGGCATTTTCGGTATTCCTGTACCCACTCAATATGGTGGAGCAGGTGGAGACAACCTGATGTACTCAATCGCTGTAGAAGAGTTGTCAAGAGCATGTGCAACTACCGGTGTAGTAGTTTCAGCTCATACCTCTCTATGTATGGCTCCTATTATGGAACACGGTACTGAAGAACAGAAAATGAAATACCTTCCCAAACTTGCTTCAGGTGAGTGGATTGGTGCTTTTGGTCTTACTGAGCCTAACGCAGGTACTGACGCTGCCGGCCAACAGACTACTGCAGTTCTTGACGGTGACGAATGGGTATTGAACGGAAACAAGATTTTCATTACCAATGCTGGTCCTGCACACGTTTATATCGTGATTGCAATGACTGACAAGTCTATGAAAACCAAAGGCATTTCTGCTTTCATCGTAGAAGCTGGCACTCCTGGTTTCGAAATTGGTAAGAAAGAGTTGAAGATGGGTATCCGCGGTTCAGCAACTGCAGAGCTTATTTTCAATAACTGCCGTATCCCTAAAGATAACCTTCTTGGTAAAATCGGTGGCGGTTTCCCTATCGCAATGAAGACCCTTGACGGTGGCCGTATCGGTATTGCATCTCAAGCTCTTGGTATCGCACAAGGTGCTTTGGATGAGACTGTTAAGTATACCAAAGAGAGAAAACAATTTGGAAAAGCTATCGGACAGTTCCAAAATACCCAGTTCCAGATGGCAGATCTTAAGACAAGAGTTGAAGCAGCTCGTCTGCTTGTCCGCTCTGCTGCTTTCAAGAAAGATAACGGTATCCCTTACTCTGCAGATGCTGCTATGGCAAAATTGTTTGCAGCTGAAACTGCAATGGAAGTAACTACTAAAGCAGTTCAATTCCACGGTGGTTACGGTTATACCCGTGAATACCCTGTAGAGAGAATGATGCGTGATGCTAAGATTACTGAAATTTACGAAGGTACATCAGAAGTTCAAAGAATGGTGATTGCCGCTAACTTGTATAAATAGGAGGTATATTATATGAAAATCGTAGTTTGTATTAAACAGGTACCAGATACAACAGTTATCAAAATCAATCCTGTAACCGGTACCCTTATTCGTGACGGTGTTCCTAGTATCATGAACCCTGATGATAAAGGTGGTCTGGAAGTCGCTCTTCAACTAAAAGACAAATATGGAGCTCATGTCACAGTTATTACAATGGGTCCTCCTCAGGCTGATCTTATCTTGAGAGAAGCTTATGCAATGGGTGCTGACAAAGCTATCCTATTGACTGGTAGAGAGTTTGGTGGTGCAGATACTCTTGCAACATCTCATACCATCGCTGCTGCTCTTAAAAATCTTGAGTATGATTTGATCATCGCTGGCCGTCAGGCTATCGACGGTGACACTGCTCAGGTAGGTCCTCAGATTGCTGAACACCTTGGTCTTCCTCAAATCTCTTATGTTGCCGGTCTTGAAATGAAAGATGGCAAATATATCGTTAAGAAAGAGACAGAAGAGGGTTATCAGATGTTGGAAGTAGCTGGCCCTGCTCTATTGACAGTATTGGCAAGCGGTTTCAAAGCAAGATATATGTCTGTGGGCGGTATCGTTGAAGCATATAAGAAAGATGTTGAAGTTTGGGGTGTAGAAAAAGTTGACCTCCCTGTAGAAATGCTTGGTTTAAAAGGTTCAGGTACAAAAGTATACAAATCATTCACCAAAGGTGTTAAAGCTGCCGGTGAAGTATATGAAGTGGATCCAGAACAAGCAGTTGACTTGATCGTAAGCAAACTTAAAGAGAAATTTATTATTTAATCGCCAAAACTGAGAAAGAAATGAATAAAAATGTATATGTTTTTGCGGAGCAAAGAGAGGGTGTTATCCAACCCGTTGCTCTAGAGCTTTTGGGCAAAGCAAGAGATTTGGCTGATGTTCTTGGCGAAAGAGTAGTAGCTATCCTAGCTGGTTATCAGATCGCTGATAAAGCCAACGAACTTATCGCTTATGGTGCTGACGACGTAGTAGTTGTAGATGCTCCAGAACTTAAGGATTATGTAACTGAACAATATACTCAGGCTGTTTATAAAGTAATCAGCGAGATGCTTCCTAACATCGTTTTGTTCGGTGCTACTACAATCGGTAGAGATTTGGCTCCAAGACTTTCTGCAAGATTGGAAAAAGGTCTTACTGCTGACTGTACAAAATTGGAAATCTCTGATGGTTCAGATCCTAAATTGGAGGCTAACAAATTGATGATGACCCGTCCTGCATTCGGTGGTAACCTTATGGCTACTATCGTTGCTGCTAAAGAAGGTGTTCAGATGGCAACTGTACGTCCTGGCGTTATGCAGAAGAAGGATAAAGATGAATCAAGAAAAGGTAACGTTATCAAATTTACTGTAAACTTTGACTCTTCCAAATTTGCTGTCAAACTTCTTGAAACAGTTAAAGCAAACAAAGGTCTTGTTGATATCACTGAGGCAAAAGTACTTGTTTCTGGTGGTAGAGGTGTGGGCTGCAAAGAAGGTTTCGAAAAACTTGAAGCACTTGCTAAAGTTCTTGACGCAGAAGTTTCTTCTTCAAGAGCTATGGTTGATGCAGGTATCATGCCTCACGACCGTCAAGTAGGTCAAACCGGTAAGACAGTACGTCCTAACCTTTATTTTGCTCTTGGTATTTCAGGTGCTATCCAACACCTTGCAGGTATGGAAGAATCTGATCTTATCATTGCAGTTAACAAAGATAAGTTTGCACCTATCTTCAATGTTGCAGATATGGGTATCGTAGGTGACGTGAACAAAATCGTACCTATGCTTACTGATCGTCTTGCAAAAGAAATGAAAAAATAAACTTAGTATTAACAACGGTTAACTTATTTTACAGGGGTGACTTTCGGGTCACCCCTAATTTTAACTATTTGTTACGATACTGCATAGTTATTCATGTTGCTTTGATGGAGTACGGCTGTGCCTACTATGCCCCTACATAAGGCTCCTACACTCCACATACAGATTGCTGTATCGCAACAATAATAATCAAGAAAGAACAGATATGACCAATCACGTCACTGCATTGTATTTCAGTCCGACACTTACCACTAAGAAGGTCGTGACGACTATTGCCAAGGGGATTGCACAGAGGCTTAATCTCTCTTATTCTGAGGTGGATATCACTACACCTGCACAAAGAGAGGGTAAACTGACATTTGCAGAGGATGATATCGTGGTATTCGGAGCTCCGGTCTATATTGGCCGTATGCCTAACCTTATTTCCCCGTATTTCAAAACAATAGTGGGGGGTGGAGCAATCGGTATCCCTGTCGCGGTATACGGAAACAGAGCATACGATGATGGTCTTATTGAACTGCGTGATATTATGGAAGAGGATGGTTTCCGTCTGATTGCTGCAGCTGCTTTTGTAGGGGAACACACCTTTTCCCGTATTTTAGGGGGTGGTCGTCCTGATCGTGAGGACTTGGCTATTGCTGAGAAGTTTGGTGACGAAATCGCCCAAAATGTACTCCTGTCGGGAGTTGGAACAGCCGGAAGAGTAGAGGTGCCTGGTACACCATATCCATATTCCGGTTTCTACAAAGCTACCGACACATCCAAAAAGAGTGTTGATATCAGAAAGGTGGCACCCCAAACAGACCTGACCAAATGTGATGGATGCGGTCTGTGTGCCAGAATGTGCGCTATGGGTGCTATCGACTTTTCGGACTGTATACAGGTGGTCGGCAAGTGCATAAAGTGTGGAGCCTGTATCAAAAGATGTCCTCGAGGGGCCAAGTATTTTGACGACCCGCAATATCTTAGTCATCTGGTACTGCTTGAAGAGAAATTTACCTCTCCAAGGCGAGAACCAGAGCTCTTCTTTCTTCAAAATATAGTATAACAAATTTGTTATAATATATAACTAAATTGTTTTAGTTGTTGAATATCAGATGTGTTGCAATCAATATTGTCTACGCATTATATCTGTGTATCACCTCCTTGACTCCATTCAACTCTTCAAGGAGCTCTCTGTCTGTCGCCGAATAGATCAAACCGGCAAGCATTTTTTCTTTTTCAGTCATTATTTATTGTTATAGATACAGAGGGTGCAGCCTGTCTTCTGAGTGGGTATGCACGTCTAATTCTTTCGCCGCGACTGAAGAGTGCAGGGGTGAGTCTGAATCTCTTCAGTTGTTACAGAACTGCCTGACGGATGGGGAGGAGTGTCTTGATCAGATTCTCAAGGAGATCAAGTCGAAGCATATTTGCCCCATCGGATTTAGCTTTTGAAGGATCTGGATGCGTCTCCAGGAAGAGTCCATCGGCACCGACAGCGATAGATGCCTTGGCTATGGTGGAGATCATGTCGGGACGGCCACCGGTGACCCCGGAACTCTGATTTGGTTCCTGAAGTGAGTGGGTGATGTCTACTACCACCGGATACCCGAATGACTGCATAGTAGGTATGCCACGGAAATCGATAATCAGATCGGAATAGCCGAACTGTGTACCACGATCAGTGAGGATGATATTTGAATTACCGAAGTGCTCCACTTTCTGTGCAGCAAACTTCATCGAATCCGGTGCCAGGAACTGCCCCTTCTTGATATTCACATACTTGCCTGTCTTGGCAGCAGCCTCCAAAAGCTCTGTCTGACGGCAAAGGAAAGCAGGAATCTGAAGGATATCCACACCATAGGAAGCGGCTAGGGCAGCTTCAGATGGATTATGGATATCTGTTAGGATAGGAAGTTTGAAATCTTCTTTGATCCCTTGCAGAATTTCAAGACCAGCTTCATCTCCGATTCCGGTAAACGAGTCTACACGTGAGCGGTTGGCTTTGCGGTATGATGCCTTGAATACGTAAGGAATGGAATATTTGTCTGCCAATGCGGCAACTGTCTCTGCGATTTGTCGGGTTGTCTCTTTGTCTTCCACAACACATGGCCCTGCCAGCAGAAAGAAGTTGTTGGAAGTGTATTTTTTCAGTAAAGGGAGTTCAATTGTTTTCATATATGCAAAGTTAAGACAGATTTGTTGAAATATCGATAATTATCAGTTATATTTGTACGTTTTTATATCGCGAAATCATGAAACTTTCCAGATTGTTCTCAGTGGCTCTTTTTGCCATCTTTTTCTCATATACCTCTGCATTTTCCCAGGAGTTGAAAATGGTAGTGGAATCTTCACTTAAAGTTGACAATAACGATATGGATGCCAGGATTTATTATCCTGTCAATGACCAGAACAACAAAGTATGTGCCTTAATTAAAGTGACTGTGCTGGGAAAACTGGACAATCCATTGATCCTGGATGTCGGAGGATTGGGCGTGGTGAAGAGGGAAGAGCAGGAGAGTGGCGAAATCTGGTTCTATGTCCCATATCAGGTGAAGAACCTCTCATTCAAATGTGCCGGTTATACCCCTTTGGCACTGATTTCCGCACAGTTGAAAGAGGCTACAGTGTATAAAATCACCTTGAGACCAAATGCAAAAGTGAATTCGGTTATCGTTTCGGAGTTGTCCACCAACTATGCAAAACTTGTCATCAATGCTGAAGGCGCCACTGTCTCTTTAGGGGCTACTGCTGACTATGAACTGCTTAGTGAAACTGTTGAAGGGAGTGTATTCAGTAAAAAATTGAACTACGGGAAATACTACTATAAAGTGGAACATTATCTGTTTGAGACATATAAAGGGGAATTTACTCTTGATTCAAAAACATCAAATTTCAATGTTAAACTTAAGCCGGCATACGGGTATCTGACAGTGAAGTCAAATCCGGAGGGGGCGACAGTGTATGTGAAGGGTGTAAATGTAGGAGTTACCCCATGTGTAATCCAGGAGAAGTTGCCTAAGGGCAAAATCCCTGTAAGACTTCAACTTAACAACTACTCACCAACTACAGATACAGTGTTTATCAGTGGCAATGGCGGACGCCAGGAGGTAAATTATGTAATGGAGTCGAAGCTCTCAAGGGTGACTTGTACTTGTGATGATCCGGATGCTGAGATCTGGATTGATGAGGAGTTGAAAGGTAAAGGATCATGGACCGGATATGTGGATAATCTTGCAGATCATATCCTTGAGTCGCGCAAGGCTGGTCACAAATCGCAAAGTATCTCATTTTCAGTAAAACCTGGTGAAATTTCTAATCAAACTATCCCTGCACCGGTACCTATGTACGGAACATTGGATGTAGTTACAACACCGGAATTGTGTGAAGTGTTCGTTGATGGCAAGAGCGTTGGAACTTCACCATTGCTTGCTCAGGTATTGGCCGGACCACACACTATCCAGCTGAAGAAGGAGGGATTCACTACAATCTCTTTCAGTGCGGAGGTTGAATACGATAATGTCAAAAAGGTGACCAAAACATTGTTTGATGAGTCAACATGTTCTACACCTGAAGAGATGTATGCACTTGGCGATAACTATTTCTTCGGTAAGGATGGTGTTGAGAAAGATGGAGAAAAGGCAGCCCAATGGTATCAGAAGTCGGCAGATATGAACTTTTCACCAGCCCAATATGCGTTGGGATTCTGCTATGAAAATGGGATTGGTGTGGAGAGAGATATGGAGAGGGCTGTTGCACTATATGAAGTTTCGGCTACACAAGGCAATCCGGAGGCACAATTCTGTTTAGGATATTGTTTTGAAAAAGGTTTGGGAACTGTCAAAGATCAGTCTCAGGCATTTGTCTGGTATAAAAAGGCTGCAGAACAAGGTCATATGACAGCTCAGAATAACCTTGCTTTCTGTTATAAATATGGTCGAGGGACAACAAAAGATACTGAAGAGGCTTTCAAATGGTATAAGAAATCTGCCCAACAAGGATTTCCAATTGCGCAGACAAATCTTGGTATTTGCTATATCGATGGAATTGGAGTGACCCCCAATAAAAATGAGGGTATCAAATGGCTTCGAAAAGCTGCCCAACAAGGGGAGACAAATGCCCAGAAGAAACTCAATGCCCTCGGTGTCAAATAATTCAGACTTAAACATTTGTATATATGAAAAAACTAATTCTACTTCTTATTGGAATTGCTGTATCTGTTCCATCTATTGCCCAGAACGATTTCGAGGCATATAAAAAGAAGAAAAACCAGCAACTTTCCGAATATAGTGAAACACAAAAGAAGGGGCTGGAGAAGTATAAGGAGAAAGCAAATCAAGAGTATGCCAACAGGATGAAAGAGCGTTGGGATTACTTCCAATTGAAAAAAGGACTTGCGGTGCCGGAATCTCCCGATCCTGTAGTTCCTCCTGTTTTTGAACCAGAAAAAGAGACCCCAGAGAAGAAGATTCCCAAGGAGGTGCAGATTACAGGTATCCCTAAAGTTGTCAAGACCCCTAAATCTGTGACTGCTCCCAAACAGGAGCTTCCCAAAATTTCTGTCGATATCCCTAAGAGCAGAAAATTATTTGATTTCTACGGATCTGTTTGTACAATCCAGTACAGTGATGATATGGTATTCAAATTGAAAAGTGTCAATGAGGCAGAGATTGCAAATGCCTGGGGAATGCTTTCAAACGGCATATCAAATCAGTGGTTGAACGACTGTATGACAGCAAGAATAAATTACAATCTGTGCGACTGGGCCTATTTCAAATATACAGAAAAAGCGGCAGAGTCCATTTTTGGTAAAAGCAATGAAGCAACACTGCTACAGGCGTTTACTATGATTCAAAGCGGGTATAAGATGAGACTTGGCAAGGTGGGGGAGAAGTTGTGTGTTTTCATGCCTTCTGAAGATATTATGTATAGTTATTCGTATGTCCCTATGGATGGATTGAAATACTATGCTATCACTGATGACAGATCTTCCGGTGTGTATATTTTCGATGCAACATTCCCAGAAGAGCATCTTTTCTCATTATCAATCAACCAGCCTAATCTCACAGTCGCTCCATCTGAGGCAAAAGTGTTCAAATCAAGGGCATATTCAAACCTCTCTGTAGAGTTGTCTTCTAATAAGAACCTTATCGATTTTTATAATGAATTTCCACGAAACAGCTCCTGGGAACTCCTTTCCAAGGCATCTCTAAGCGAGTCTGTGAAAGGGAAGCTTTATCCTGTTTTAAGGGAGCAGGTTAAGGGCAAATCTCAGGAGGAGGCTGCCAATATCCTTATCAATTTTGTACAAACCGCTTTCAAGTACCAGACAGACGGTGAGCAATTCGGATATGAAAGGCCACTTTTCGGTGATGAACTCTTCTTCTATCCATACTCTGATTGTGAAGACAGATCAATTCTTTACTCTATCCTGGTCAGAGAGATTCTCAAACTTGATGTCGTATTTCTCCATTATGAAGGTCACCTCGCTACTGCTGTTAAGTTTACAGAGGATGTGAAAGGGGATTATCTGACATTTGAAGGGGATAAATATCTTGTTTGTGACCCTACCTATATCAATGCCCATATTGGCCTTACAATGCCCCAATATGTAGGGAAACCGGTTTCTATCATAAAAATCTAAAAAATAATTAGTTCAAACCATTTTTTTTATAACTTTGTACCATACTTCTTCCGAACACAATATTAACTAACATAACATTATCTATTATGAAAAAAATTACTTTCATTTCACTTGCTGTATTGGCAATTTCTTTCATTTTGACTTCATGCGGTTCACCTGCACAAGTTGCTGCTAACAAAAGTCGTGTTAAACTTGAATTGAACGAAGTACAAGAGTGGGCAAACAATGCTCCTGTAGGCGTTCTTAGAGCTGCTGGCGCTTATACTGATCATGAGATCGGTTACGCTAACATGAACTCAGCTGCTATGGCAAGAGCAGAACTTTCTAACCAGATTTCTGTTAAAATCAAAGCTGCTGTAGAGCTTTACAGAGGTAAATATGATGTTTCTGCTGTCTCTTCAGAAGGTGTTCAAAGAGCAAAAGATGCTGAAGGTAAAGATGAAAACTATATCCAACAGTTGAGCCAGAACCTTGTTCAAGGTGCAAAAGTTCGCAAAACTGAACAATATCAGTTGGCAAACGGTGAAATCGAAGCATGGTCAGGTGTTGAAATCGAAGTTGAAACAATCATTGCTCAGATTGAGAAACAAGCAAAAGTTGATCAGCTAATCAACGACGAACAAAGAGTTAAAATCGAATACAACCGCGATCAATTCAAAGCTTCTTTGGAAGAAGAATTCAATAAGTAGTAATCAGTCATGAAGATACATACGCGAATCTTCTCTCTGATTGGTTTCTTTTTCTTGGGATTTGTTCTCCCTGTCAACGGTCAAACTTATCAGGAGATTGTAAATTCGGGAAATTATATCTTCGGCGAAGGTGAAGGACGGTCGGCTGCAGAAGCGGACCGTCTTGCTTTGTCGCTGATATCTCAACAACTTCAGGTCTTTGTTACATCTGAAGTTGATATGATCCGCCGAAAAGAGAGTGTTAATGGCGTCTCGATGACATCAATGACAACAGAGAATCTTGTCAATACCTATTCTCAGGTATCACTCAACAATTGTCATCAGAGGGTGCTCCAGAATGGACCTAAGGTGTTCAAGGTTATGAGATATGTCTTGAAATCTGAAGTGCAGAGGACTTTTAAGGAGAGGGAGAGAAAGGTGCTTGAGATGTTGACTCTTGCAGAACAGGCTGAAGAGGACTTGAAATTTGACGTTGCTTTGAAGTATTATTATTGGGGACAACTTCTTACTAAAACATTGGTTGCCGATACTCTACACTATGATTCCAGAGCGGATGGCAGGCAACGTGCAAGTCTTTGGGTACATCAGAAGATGAATTCTATTCTTGATGATATCCAATTCACATTCAATGATTTTACATCGAGCGATAATACAAGTGGAACAGTATCTATCACTTATGATGGAAAAACTGTTACATCACTTGATTACCTCTATTTTGATGGTATTGGTTGGAGTGATATGGTCCATGCAAGAGATGGTAACGGATCGTTGGAATTCAGAGCAAATGCTATTCCTGAAAAGGTAAATTTCATGATCCAATACTCGTATGAGTCTGAAATGAGTGTAGATTCTGATTTGCAAACAATGTCACAATTCATTGATCCTATTACATATGAGAATGCATGGAAAAATGCTATTCCCATTGTCCCTATGATCAAGAAGATCCAGCAGGAGCAGGCTCAAATGCAAGCACAAATGCAGACTCAGAACAAATCCAGCAGACGTAAAAAACAAGCTATGGTTGTTCCCGAATCTGTGGTATCACATTTTGAGGAGTATTACCATATTATTGATGAGCACAACTCTGTAAATCATATCAGCAATGTCGGTTCTTATAAGGTCTCTTCGGTAGAGGACAAGCTCCCTTATATCAATTCTATTCAGAAAGTGATAGATGTCATTGCACAGAAAAACTACGATATGATAGATCAGACTCTCTTCACTCCAGAGGGTTATGATGTATATCAGAAATTGTTAAAATTCGGTAATGCCAAACTGCTCCTTACTAATGGTGTCAAACTTGAGGAGTACATTGAAGTGATGAAATTCAATGATATCTACTTCTGCCGTAGTATTCCGATGCAGTTCTCATTCTCCAACAATAAGAAATTTGTCGAGAACGTCATTTTTGAATTCAATGAGGATGGTAAAATTGAATCACTGCAGTTTGCACTTGAGAAAGCAACTGTAGATGAGATTACAAGCATGCCTCTATACACTGAAGGTGCAAAGATGATCATCATAAATTTCCTTGAGAACTATAAAACTGCTTTTGCCCTAAAAAGGATCGATTACCTTAATTCAATCTTCTCTGAAGATGCACTCATTATCACCGGTAGAGTGGTAAAGACTACTAACGTAGAGAACCAGATTGGTCTAAGGAATCCTAATCATATTGTTTACAACAAACAGACTAAGGGTGAATATATTGCCAATCTGAAAAGAAGTTTCAACAATAAAGAGTATGTAAATCTCGTATTCTCCAATGTAAATGTGTCAAAGATGGGTAGGGGCGACAGAGAGGTGTTCTGTATTGAAATCAAGCAGGATTATTTCTCTTCAAACTATGGTGATACAGGTTATCTTCTTATTGTTGTGGATGTGAATGATTACAGACATCCGATTATCCACGTAAGAACATGGCAACCAGAGCCAGACCCTAACTTCGGATTGTTTGGCCCTGGCGATTTTTAGAAAATTGACATTGTCAAACCATGAAAAAACTATCAATATTTTTAGTATTGATCTCCTTCCTCTGTCCGATATCTCTTTTCGGACAGAGTGAATTGGATATCAGGATTATTGAAGATTTGCACATCGATGAGAGAGATCAGGATGCAAAAATTTATTATCCTGTCAAAGACTGGAATAATAACCTGTGTGCCCTTATCAAGGTAAGTACCACCCACCCACCTAAAAACAAACTTATGTTGGATGTGGGAGGTGTTGGCCTTAGAGAGAGAGTGGAGAAGGAGAATGGTGAGATATGGTTCTATGTCCCTGCGACTGCAAAGAATTTCACATTTTCATGCCACGAGTACAAGAAAATACCGGTATTCTCTGCAGTTCTCAAGCCAGGTGCTGTCTACAGGATGAAATTTGACTGTGTTTCAGGAGGCTTTGACCCTACAAAAAAGCAACAACTTGAGATCAGAGTATATCCTGCAGATGCACAAGTGGAGGTCGATGGTATGCCTGCTCAGCAGAAACAGAAAGGGGTATTCAGTTTGAAACCATTGTGTGGAACACACACTGTCCAGATTTCTGCCGAAAATTATCACCCTCAAATCAATTATGTCATCCTTACCCAGCCAGACTCTGTGTATAAATTGAATGTGGCATTGAAGCAAAATTTCGGATGGCTTGTTGTAAATGGGGAAGGGGATGAGACTATCACAATTCGTGACTCTATCGCAGACAAGAAATTTCAGATGACAGAGGGATCGAAATTCCAAAAGATAAATCTGAAGAGTGGCAGTTACGATGTGATGATCACCAAGCCTTTTTATAAGTCATATATAACAAATGTGGTTATTGAGGATAGTATTGCCCTGAATTTGTCTCCACAAATGGTTCCAAATTACAAGGATGTAGTGATACAGGTTCCAAATAATGCAGAGATATATGTCAACAAACAGAAAAAAGGGAATGGCAGCTGGAGTGGAAGGCTGGAATATGGATTTTATGATATAGAGGCAAGACTCCAAAGTCACGAATCATCATTTACCAGTCTTAACTTTACAGAATCATCTGAGACAAATATAAAACTCGATCCTCCCCAACCTATTTACGGGATCCTGAAGTTGAATACCAATGTTTCAAATGCAACTATTTCAATAGAGCCGAAACCTGCTATCAAACCGCTAAACAGTAACGATAATACTTATACTTTATTGGTTGGGACATATAAAGTAAAAGTGGAGAAACCTGGTTACAAGAGTGTTGAAAAGGTAATTACAATCAACAAAAATGCAACACTCAATGAGTATTTCTCTCTTTCAAACATTTATCAGGTAAGCATCGTCGGAGCTCCCTACAGGGCATCAATTTCTGTTGATGGCCAGGTTCAGAGCGGTACTACATTTGAACTTGTATCGGGTGAACACGTTCTTGATCTGACAGCAAGAGGTTACAGAAAGTACCATAAAAAAATAAATGTTACCGAGCCATATCAGACAGTCAATGTCAAGATGGCCAAGCGATATTACTACCCTGATGGAGCATATATGACAGCAGATTATCTTATCTCATTGGGTGGTGAATCATGGGGTGGCCTCACCTTAGGCGGTTACTGGAGAAACATTAACTTTGAATTCAGCTATCAAATGCTGTTCAGCAAAGACGAACCTGTATATTGGCATAGGTACGATGAATATGATAATACTTTCTATTATTATCAGTACGATTACTCAGCGAATCTTCAAAGTTATAAAGTGGGATATGGAATAATAATTTTGAGCCGTTTAAGGGTTACCCCTCAAATAGGTATCAATTATATTTCTGTCAATGGAAAGCTACAGGATAGTGATTCTACTGACAGTTCTCATGCATTTACATTCCCTATGGGTGGAAAATTGAGTTTTGCAATCTCACCAAGTTTCGATTTCTATGTGGGGGCAGAGTATCAATTGCCGATCAGCATGTCAGACCAATATCAGCAATTATATGATTCATCTTCAAGAATTAAAGACTGGACTAATGGTTTAAGGATTAGTATGGGTCTTGGCTTATTCTTCTAATAATATGAAAATAAAATATTTATATACGATTCTGATAGCCTTTCTTCTGGTGTCATGCACAGATGATCCGGGATTACATGAAGGGTACTATCCCGCGAATGAGTTGGTATATATGTTCCCTTCTCATAATAAATTTACCATGGATACCGGTAATAGGGGGGAAGGTACATTCGACGTAGAAGCACAAGGAGTGAGCTGGCAGTTCAGAAATTCACTGAATTGGGTTCACCTTAATCCCATGTCTGGGAGTGGTTTTGCAAAAATAAAACTTAATATTGATGAGAACCCCTCTACAACCAATTCAAGAACTGGGATTTTCTATCTTGAACCATCTTCTGATACAAAATGGGATTTGTCTTTTGAATTGTCTGTTTCTCAAGGGAGAGCTGTGCCATACGCAACTCCGGAAAAGACAACTATGACATTTGCGGGTGCCCCATCTACACAAGTTCTGAAAATAGAGAGCAATTGCAACTGGACAATCTCTGAAAGTGCATCCTGGATCACACTTTCAAATAAAAGCAATGCTGTAGATGTCTCAGTTCTTGCAAATGAGACAGGAAGTTCCAGAAGTGCTACTTTGTACATCTATCCGGAAGGAAATTCCTCGAGTACAGCAGTTACCGTCACACAATCAGCTGCAACAATCACAACTGCTGTGAAGAAGTTGGAGTTCAAGAATTCAGCAGGTGAGTACTCACTGAAGATTAATGCTGATGCCAATTGGAAAGCATCATCAGACCAGACCTGGATATCTGTTTCTCCTTCATCAGGAACCCCAGGGGAGAAAGTACTTAAGGTCTCTGTTTCTCCCAATACAAGTATCTCCTCAAGGAGCGGTTATGTGGATTTTCAGATAAATTCAAAAGATATTCTAAGTATTCCAGTAACTCAGGAGGGGTACTTCCTGAAATCTGAACCCACCTCTCTGACAATGTCTGCGGGGGAAGAGACAAAGAGTGTCAAAGTATTGAGCAACTCCTCATGGCGTATCCTTACCAAACCATCATGGTTGACTGTAACCCCTTCGTCAGGGAAAGATACACTTAATGTATCTGTAAAATCTGCAGAAAACCCGGATGTTGTAGAAAGATCGGGATATATTGTACTAAAAGCAGATAATATTTCATTGACTTGTTCATTGAAAGTGGCGCAGTCAGGTCAACATTTTGCTTATGGTCAAGATTACTACGAATGTCTCGATTCTGCCCAGACAATTTCCATCAATATTGAGAGTGCTACTACCTGGGGGGCACATACCGATGCTACCTGGATGAGTGTATCTCCCACCAATTCCAAAGGAAATGGGGTCCTTAAAGTCAAACTTCAAGAGAACAAAGGGGATGATGAGAGAATTGGTGTTGTAACCCTTAATGTCGGTACCAAGAGTTATGATATTACCATCAAACAGAGAGGGAAGTATTTTATCGTAAACAGCAAAGATGCAAACACCTTCAGTTCTAAAGGGGGTAAACTTGATATTGAGATCAGCACAAGTGACAGCAGCTGGAGTGCAAAGGTAGATGACAAGGCTTCTTGGCTGAAACTCTCCAAAGAATCGGGGACCGGACGAAATGGGACCATTACTGTAACTGTAGAAGATAACCCATCTGTAAATAAACGTAGTGGTTCAGTTACAATTACCTCAGATTCGGGTAAAAAAATCAAGATTTATATCTATCAGGATGGAAGATTTCTGGAGGTAGACCAACAGTATATCCTATTCTTTGATAAAGGTGGTAAGTCAAATGACATCACCATTCATACAGATGGAGATATTTCAATTACCAAAATCAATGGAAGTTGGTTTGAGGTCTCAGATATCACTAATGGCCATTTCAATGTGACTGCATCTGAAAACAAAGGTGACCAGCATAGAGAAGGGGCAATCAAGATAGTGATGACAGATCTCAAGGATGGAAAGATGTCTCTCCAGATCCCTGTTATTCAGACAGCCAAAGGGAAGACTTTTGTTATTAAAGAGGGGTATGGAGAAGATACAGACTGGGATGTATATAGCCAGGAGGGTCTCTCAATAAAACTCGTCAGCTATAAAGAGGATACCAACTGGGACTCAATCTTCACATTCAAATTCAAAATATCTATAGAAGGATATATGGATGATGAAGATTATGACAACGATTCCAGATACAAACAGGATATCGATAAAGATGGATATAAAGATGATAAGAACTTTGACAATTAAAAATTATAAATATATGAAAAGAAATTGCACACTTTTAATGGTTATCGCCTCTTTGATGGGGATGATCTCATGTAATGTCATTGAACCCGACAATCCAAATGGGGAGAAAGAGATTATAATGCTCCTCAATGGAGAGGTAAACGGATATGATAATGTCCTGACCAAAGCCTCCAATGACAGCATAAACAACTGGAAAGAGGGCGATATGCTCTACCTTACCTTCAAGAACAGTGGAGAAATTGTACCTGGTACAGCAATTTACTCAAAAACAAAAGGGTGGGTTATCAATAATCTTGAAATCTCAATGGTACCCACCGGTACAAACAAGAGTTGTGAAGTGAGGTATTTTGAAAACGCTTCATATCAGACTCAGTATCTGGTATCAATGGTAGACTCTACTATTGCATATGAAGCTCTTGATGCTACTTATAATTATGCATCAGACACATTGTCTGTATCTGCTATTCTGAAACCCAAAACAGGGAGAATCAGATTTACCGGAGCAAAATCGACCCAAGTCAAACTGTTGGGGCTCTCTACTTACTCTTCATATTCACCTACTACCAACAATTTTGTCTCAAATAAAAAGACTATTGCATTGAAAGTGGATTCAACCTCTACACCTTATGTATATGGCTTTTTCGCAGATACTACAGACAAAAGACTTTCAATCTTGACAACAAATGACGCATATACACGTGTATGTGGAAAAGATGTCTTGAAAAAGGGTGAGAGCGGTTATATGGCTATCCCTACCCAACAAAACTCTCTGAACTGGTCAATTGGTCTTGAGTTTAAGGTGAACGGAGTCAAATTCAAAATGATCCCTGTTGCAGGTCTCGCATCAGGTTTCTTCCTGATCGGTCAAAGTGAAGTAACAGAGGAGTTGTACAATAAAGTCAACACCTCCACCTCCACCAATACATCAAAACTTCCTATTTCGAGTATCACTTATTCAAATATAAATACATGGATCAGCAAACTGAATCAGCTTACCTCCATGACATTTTCACTCCCTTCAAAAGAGCAATGGCAATATGCAGCAAAAGGGGGAAAAGTGAGTCAGGAATCTCCCTATTCTGGCAGTTTCAACCCTGAAGATGTAGCCTGGTATTCAGCAAATGCTTCAACAAAACAGAAGGTGATGACAAAGGCACCTAACGAGTTGGGAATTTTTGATATGTCGGGTAATGTTGCAGAATATACATCAACAGTATATTCAGGCTCTAATATGTACATTTGCGGAGGGGCATACAATGATTCTGCAGATAATATTAAGGTAAACAGTTTTGTTTATAGTTATTATGCAAATGCATATTACGGTTTCCGTCTGGCACTTGTAATCCAATAACAGTATTACAAAATAATTTTTTATGGTGGTATAATCGGAGATGGTTTTACCACCATATTTTTTATATTTGTAACAACAAACCATCTCTTAGCTATGATTAGAAGGGTCATATATCTCCTATTTTCACTATTAGCCTTGATTTCATGTTCAAATGGTGAAGTCAAGAGCCTCCCCCCGGTTACTATTGATGGGGATAATCTTGTAGCCGTCTCTACAACCACCAGAAACAGATTGGAGAAGATGAGACTGCCTGAAGATGTACCGTTGGTTGTACGTGTAGATTCAGAATGTCCCCCCAAACTTTATCTCAAGAGTGTGGATGGAGAGGCAGGTGCTGTTGTTATACAGGTTTATACCCACGACAGATTGATAAAGGCCAATATGGGATATGGTGTGCTGAATTCTATGTTGAATGGCAAATATGGTGTCAATTATTTCACTATTCAGCACAGATATGCAGAAGGGGGGAGTATGCATAGTGCTATTCTTGACATGGTTACCCTTGCTTGTGAGATTCTTGATAATTTCGACCGCGAGGCTACAAGAGTGCAAAGATTCTTCAGAGGGGCTTCAGTGACTGACGGTCTCAGTGATATCATCACATATATGATAGACTTTGTAGTTCCCCGTGACAATTGGTGGGGAAAGGTGGTATCTCCTTTTTTTGAACTCGATCTGTGGTTCATGAAAAAAGGGGGATCTGTAAGGGGGGGACTCTTCATCCTCATAATATTGTTTTCTACAATATTGCTTCTTCTCAAGGTACTCCATATTGTACTCCCTCACAAGAGGGTTATCAATATGTTGAGATCGGGAAAATTGGATAAAAATGATAGTACAGGTATCAACGATGCATTAATGATGGGACCAGGATGCATTCTTGCCTCCCTCTCCATTTTTGTGAATCTATTTTTCATAGTGTCGTTGTTTGTATATTGTATATATCTGTGCAAACCCCTGCAGGAGAACATATTGCTTTTCCAGAATATATATTCATACACCGATCTTGATTTTATTGCTCAGATATACTCTCAGTATCAGTTCAGACCGATGTCCCTGGCCCTATTGATAACTACATCTGTGGTCTATCTATTTGTTTCTGTACTTCTGGCCATGAATAAAAAAGATTTGCTAAATTCTGACTTAGACGAGGCAAACAAACCTGTAGAGAATGCAGCAGGGACTATAGGTGCATCAATCGCTATGTTTACAGTGTGTGCATTTATTGATACCACACTTTTGTATGGGTTGCTGGGGTATCTTGTTGTCCATATGATTATAAATATCGTCAACAATGTCTCTCGGGTATATAAATTTGTCCTGGACAATTATAAGAAGATATTTGTGACAATACTTCTGCTGGGTGGTGCTGGATTTTATCTTGTCACAATCTCAGGAAAAGTGTCGTTGCCACAGCAGGATGAGTATTACAGGGCAATTACTACCCTTGATTCAAAAGTATTGAATGTCAGAGCAGAGGCTGATGGAAACAGTACTATAGTGGGGAGTATAAAACCGGGAGAGGTGTTTGAAGTATATGATGTGGTGAACGGATTTGCAAAAATCAAATACAATACCAAGTCCGGTTTTGCTTATGTAAGTATAAAATACATCAAAGAAATAGAGTAATCATGAAAAGGATTCTAATCATTCTGGCAATTCTGTCAATAAGTGCAGAATGTTTCTCACAGGGGATGAAGATGTCGATGCAAGGGGATGTGGTGGAGCAGTCAAAAGATATGGATGCAAGGATTTATTTCCCTAAAAAGGATTATAATAACAAATTGTGTGCATTGATAAAAGTTACCCTTGCAGATAAGATGGAGAGCCATTTGCTTCTCGATGTGGGGGGACTCGGAGTGGTGGATCGTGAGGAGAAGGAGGGTGGAGAGGTATGGTTCTATGTCCCTTATCAGGTGAAGAATCTATATTTCAAATGTGCAGGATATACCCCGATAGATCCTGTTCCTGTGAAATTGAAGGAGGGGACGGTTTATTCGCTAACTATCGTGGCAGATGGAGGGTATCAAAAGGTATATAATGCATCATTACAGAGCAATTTCTTCAAAATAGATGTAAACGAACCGGACTATACTATTTTCATAGGGAAGAGTAAAGATTATGAACTTCTTGTACAGACAGTTCAGGGGAATATGTTTACCCAGTTGCTCGACTATGGCAAATACTATTACAAGATATCCCATCCACTCTTTGAAGAGTGTGAAGGGGTGGTGGAGATCTCAGATCAGACTCCAACTGTAAAAGTCAATCTCATCCCTGCTTATTCTCAATTGGAGTTTGTTACTGTTCCCGAAGGTGCCTCAATTTATGTAAATAATGAGTATTTCGGGCACTCTCCATTCAAGGGAGGCAAGAGGTACAGACGTGGGGAGATAATCTCATACAGGGTTCAAAAAGAGAATTATAAGACTATTAATGGTGAAATAGTATCTGAAGGTAAAGGGGTGATGAGAATTGAACTCGAAATGGAGGGGCAGTTCGCCCCAGTAACCTTGAGATGTGAAGATACCAATGCATTGATTTATGTCGATGATGAGTATAAAGGAAAAGGGGAGTGGAGTGGCAATTTAGGCTCTATTACCCAACATATTGTAGAGGTAAGAAGAGCAGGACATCAGTCGCAAAGAGTTGCTTTGAAAGTTGAAAATGGCCAGGAACAGAGTGTGACTATTCCATCACCTGTGGCACTATATGGTACACTTGTAGTAGAATCCACCCCAAATGTCGCGAAGGTGACTATTGATGGCGAAATGGCAGGGGAGACCCCGCTGATAAAACAACTGCTGGTAGGGGACCATACAGTAGAGATTACAAAAGATGGATATGCAAAGGAGACCAGATCCATTAAAATCGGGCACAATAAATCAGAAAGTATTTCAGTAACACTACAAGAGGGACAAAGCCAATCAATCCCATTTATCCCCCCTAAATTTACAGGAAATGCATCCGGATCATTCGGAGAGTGGATAGGGGCCAATATCAAATCTCCTTATACCCCTGAAAATGCCTTTATGTTGGGGATCGAAGGGGGAAAAGTGATTATCTCCTTTGTAGTCTCAAAAGATGGTACGGTAACTGATGTTAAAGTGAAGAAAGGGGTAGAGCCCAAGCTTGATGCAGAGGCGTTAAGGGTAGTCTCCAGCTCACCAAGATGGATTCCGGGAAAAAAGGACAATCTCCCTGTGAATGTCCGTTATGATGTCCCGGTAACATTCAAACTATATTAGTAATTGTATTTTTTCCAGTTTTTTTGCAGACGGGCGCGGATTTCGCGCTCTTTTGCATTGTCTGCCGGCTCATAGAATTTTGTCCCCGATTTTCCTTCAGGGAGAAACTCCTGATCGACAAAGTGCCCTTCGTATGCGTGTGCATATTTGTAATCCTTGGCATATCCGAGCTCTTCCATAAGTGCGGTAGGGGCGTTGCGAAGGTGGAGTGGAACAGGGGAGTTGTCCCCTTGGCGAACCATAGCGAGAGCTTCGTCAATAGCCATATATGCAGAGTTGGATTTTGGGGATGTGGCCAGATATATTGCACACTCTGCAAGGGGAATGCGGGCCTCGGGCATTCCGATTTTATGAACAGTCTCAAATGTAGCCTGAGCCAGAAGAAGTGCATTCGGATTGGCAAGCCCGACATCTTCTGATGCAAGAATCAGCATTCTTCTTGCAATAAAGAGAGGGTCTTCGCCACCATCGAGCATCCTCGCCATCCAATAGATGGCACCATTGGGGTCAGAGCCACGCATACTCTTGATAAAGGCAGATATGATGTCGTAGTGCTGTTCCCCATTCTTGTCATAAATTGCAATATTCTCTTGCAGCCGCTCAGCGACCAACTTATCTGTGATAACGAGTTTATCACCTTCAGAGATATCTGAGGTGATTATCTCAAGGATGTTGAGTAGTTTACGTGCATCTCCGGATGAGTATCGGAAAAGTGCATCTTTCTCTTGGATCTCAATATGTTTACTTTTAAGGATAGGATCTTCCGAAATGGCTCTTACAAGGAGTTTGTCAAGATCCTTTACACCAAGACTTTTAAGAACATATACCTGGCAACGGGAAAGGAGTGGTGTAATCACCTCAAAAGAGGGATTTTCTGTAGTAGCACCTATAAGGGTTACCGTTCCGGTCTCCACAGCACCCAGCAGAGCATCCTGCTGGGCTTTGGAGAAGCGGTGAATTTCATCGATAAATAGTATTGGGGAGCCTCCGGAGGCAAAAATTGAGTTAGATTTTGCCTTATCGAAGATCTCACGCATATCCTTTACACCGGAATTGATTGCAGAGAGTGTGTAAAATTCTCTGTCAAGCTTGGATGCGATAATCTGAGCAAGTGTTGTCTTGCCGACACCGGGAGGTCCCCAAAGGATGAAAGAGGAGATATTTCCCGTCTCAATCATCCTTCTTAGAATAGCTTTTTCTCCCACTAAGTGTTCCTGTCCTACATATTGGTCAAGATCACGTGGCCGCATCCTTTCGGGTAGAGGGATATTACTACTATTTAACATAATATAAATTGTGTAAATTATCTTTATTTCTTCTTGGAGGTTTGTTTTGCAGCTTGTTTTGCACCGTCACTCTCAAGGGATGACAGATAATAAGTCAAGCATGCAGTTCCGTCCATTGTTGGTTCATTGGTCGAATAATCACCAATTGCATCGTGATATACCATAAGGTCTGGCTGGAAGCGGGCATAGTCATCACCAGGTCTGTTAGGAATACCGTCCATATTTACCCCTTCAAGGTGTTTGAAGATATTGAAATATACCGGACCGTCTACAAGACCGCCTGTGGTATTTCCTTTACCGGCATTCAAATATGATGAGTGTGGCTGGCTTGGATAATCTCCGTGTGCAGGAAGCTCTACAATCATACTTGTCCCCCAAGGGTTGCATCCGAACAACCAGTCTCTGAGACTCGCTTCCATTTCAGCATAAGTGTCATCGCCGGTAAGTTCCCTGTATAGTCTGCACTGGGTCATCATTGCTGTAGTTAGGTTGTTTGAACACCAGATATAAGGGATACCGTGTCTGTATGGGCTCTCCATCGCCTTTTCCAATGTCCTCTCGATACCTGTACGAAGATTTCTGACAAATTCTTTGTTAACACGCTCATTGCCATTTTTTGCAATGTGATAGTGTCCCATATTCATGAACGGATACCATTGGTAGTGACGTGCGCTGTCTGCACCCATCCATGGGGTAACAGGCTCTCTGCGGGCATATTCTATAGCTTGATCGTAGTAACTTCTATCACCTGTGAAGAGATAAAGTTCAATTGCACCGAGTTCCATATCATCTACCCAGTTGTCCTCTTCATAGATATATGGAGCCAGAACAGATGCAGTTTGACAGTTGCCAGGCTTCTTCACACCCTCCTGATATGCAGCGTCCGCTTTTGAACCGATAAGTTCTGCGAATTCTGGGTAGAAAGGTTTAAGTATTCTTGCACCAAGTGCGAAGCATGAGGCAAACTTACCTGCTGTGCTTGCAACACCCATAGTTGAGTTCATGAATGTACCTCTGATCTGGGGTTCACCACTGCAGAAATATACAGGTCTCCCCTCTCCGGGACCATATCCGTAATCCACTTTACACTCATTTGGAAGACGCATTCCGGCGTGGTCACGGTCATCAGCAATCTGATTGTAAAGTTCACCTGGTTCGGGATTCATTTTGTTGAGCCAGTCAAGGCCCCATTTGATCTCATCTACAATGTCAGGGATACCGTTTGCCCCTTTATGGCCACGGGCATCGTAGTTGTCCTTAAATGCAGATGGATTCTCCTGATATGCAAACATCATCTGATAGATGGCGTTGGCAGAGGTTGTAGTGTATTGAAGATAATCGGTAGCATCGTGCCATCCGCCGGTTACATCAATATATTGTCCTGTTTTTGTGGGATGATACAGGATATAACCGTCGTGGGTGTGGCAACTGTCCTGGATATGAGGATTGTAACCGCAACGTTGTTGACGCATGTAATTCAGAAGGAAATCCGCTGTTCCGTCATAAACCGATGTGTTGATAGGGAAAACAGGAGATTTCGCTTTACCTGCCCTGATATAATATTCACCCGGTTTTTCGAAGTCAGAGAAATCGAGACGGTATGTGCTTTGCATTGTACCGTACTTCCCTGTAGACTCGATTTTTGCCATTATTTTGGCTCTTTTTCCAGTTTTGGAATCTACAATTTCAAAATCGGAAAGTTTGACAGGTTCTTCACTGATAAAAACCGCAACTTTGATAGATTCAGGAAGATATCCGAGCTGGTTGATCCGGATCCATTGTTCTGCGTTTGCGCAGAAGACCCCCAATACCATAAGGAGTGTAGTCAGAAACAATTTTTTCATCTTTTATACATACTAAATTTGATCTCTTAAACAACATCAGCTGCTCAATTATGGCACATGCGCAGATGATGTCCAAAAATACTAATTATTTTGTTATTTTTGCCCTATAAATTGATCCTCGGTTCAATTTATTATTCCTCGTTTATTTTAAGAATTTGAGTAGCAATAAGATGAAGAAAAAAGAAAAAATCATCCTCAATAATGTAGAGATAGAATCTGTGGCAGCAGAGGGAAATTCCATCGCCAGGATTGATGGGAAGGTCCTTTTCGTCCCTTTATGTATTCCTGGAGATGTAGTAGATGTGAGGATTCTTCGCAAGAAGAGCGGCTTTATGGAGGGGGTTGTGGTGAATATGGTAAAACCGTCACCAGAGAGGATTGATCCTTTCTGCAGCCACTATGGAACTTGCGGGGGGTGTAAATGGCAGGCCCTCCCCTACGACTTGCAACTTAAATTCAAGCAACAGCAGGTGGTAGACCAATTGACTCGTATTGGAAAATTGGAACTTCCTGAAATAGAGCCTATTGCCGGATCGGACAAAACCAGGGAATACAGGAATAAACTGGAATTTACCTTCTCGGACCGCCGTTGGTTATTTGAAGGAGAGAGGGGTGATGATATCTTCTCCCCCCCTACCCAGCTCGATCCTGCCGACTACCCCAACGGATTCCCCAGACACCTCCGTCTCGGATATTCAAGCGTGAACAGCCGCCCTGAAGGGTTTGGCCTCGGATTCCACATTGGAGGTGCATTTGACAAGGTTCTGGATATAAAACAATGCCATCTCCAACCCGAACCATCCAATAAAATCAGAAACTTTGTGAAGGAGTATGCAATTGAACATGGATTGAGTTTCTTTAATCTGAGGGAACAGGTGGGGTTGCTCCGCACCCTTGTCATCAGAACCAATTCCAAAGGGGATGTGATGGTGACACTTGCATGTACCTCACTCGGAGAGGGTGAAATCAATGGAAAAGCACCTGTATTATCCCTTCTGGATGCCATATCAGAGCGATTTCCAGAGATCAAATCGCTCCACTACGTCATCAATTCCAAGGGGAATGATTCATTCGGAGACCTCCCTGTAGTCAACTATGCCGGGGAAGATGCAATATATGAGCAAATGGAGGATCTATGCTTCAAAATTGGCCCGAAATCGTTCTACCAGACAAATTCTGAACAAGCCTACCGTCTATATAGCATTGTGAGGGAGTTTGCCGACCTGAAAGGTGGAGAGAGGGTCTATGACCTCTATACAGGTACAGGTACAATTGCCCAGTTCATCTCAAAAAAGGCTGCAAGTGTCATTGGAATAGAATATGTCCCAGAGGCGATTGAAGATGCTAGGATCAATGCTGCCAACAACGGAATTACCAATTGTACATTCTATGCCGGTGATATGAAAGATATCCTTACCTCTGAGTTTATTGCAGAGCACGGAGGGGCACCAGATGTGATTATCATAGATCCTCCAAGGGCAGGAATCCATCCCGATGTTGCCCAGGTGATTCTGGATGCAAACCCCGAGAAAATAGTATATGTGAGTTGCAATCCTGCCACCCAGGCACGCGATTTGTCAATTTTGTCCCAGAAATATAGAATTACAAGAGTCCGCCCAGTGGATATGTTCCCCCATACTGTCCATATTGAAAATGTGGTGGCATTAGAGAGAAGATAGATTATGGGAAGCTATTACGATGAAAGTACCATTTGTGCACAAGCCAGCGGATCTGGAGCAGGTGCAGTAACTGTCCTGAGACTCTCGGGACCGAAATCAATAGAGATATTGGAGAAAGTGTTCCGCCCTGCCGGAAAAAAACCACTGAACCAGAGCGAGAACTATAAAATGCGTTTCGGGGTAATCTTCCGCGAAGAGGAGATTATCGATGAAGTGATGGCTGTGGTGTTCAGGGCACCCCACTCCTACACCGGGGAAGAATCGGCCGAGATCTATTGCCACGGAAGTGAATATATCGCCCAGGAAATTCTCAAACTGCTGATGGAGAATGGAGCGAGGCTTGCACAAGGGGGGGAATTCACCAAAAGGGCTTTTCTCAACGGGAAACTTGACCTTGCCCAGGCAGAAGCTGTTGCTGACCTGATTGCATCGCAGACAAAAGCTTCTCACGATGTGGCATTGGCCCAAATGAAAGGGGGCTTTTCACAGGAACTTTCACAAATGAGGGGAGATCTTGTGGAGATAGTATCCCTCATGGAACTCGAACTAGACTTCAGCGAAGAGGATGTGGAATTTGCTGATAGAAGTCGTCTAAAAGAGTTATTGGATGCAGTGTGTGCCCATCTGGACAAGCTGATTGACTCATTTGCCATGGGAAATGTCATAAAAAACGGAGTTCCTGTAGCAATTGTAGGTGCAACAAATACAGGGAAAAGTACACTTCTGAACGCTTTGCTCGGAGAGGAGAAAGCTATTGTATCAGATATAGCCGGTACCACAAGGGATGTTATAGAAGATACAATCAACATAGATGGTGTAACATTCAGATTTATCGATACTGCCGGTATCAGGAACACCACAGAGACCATCGAAATGATTGGTATCGAGAGGACCTGGTGGAAAATGGCACAAGCATCGGTAGTAATGCTGATGCTTGACTCACAGAGGCCGGAAAGTTTCGAACAGAACATAGCCAATCTATCTGAAAGGGTATCGGCTGCTGTAGCCGACAACGGCATTGAAAAACAGGTGATCGTGCTGCTGAACAAAGCCGATCTTGTCTCAGAACAGGAGCGTGACGGTTATCTGTCACAGATCGCCGGGTACAGCCGTAAATATGACCTCTCCCCTGCCCTTATTTCGCCGATTTCTGCAAAAGTTCGTGCAGGGATAGATCAAGTCACATCTTTCCTTGCATCCTCTCAAAAAACGCTCAAAACAGAGCGAAACAGCACCCTTGTGACAAATCTTCGTCACCTTGAAGCACTCCGTGCTGCACGCGAATCACTCACCCGTGTCTGGGTGGGCCTTTCTGACTCCATCCCTACCGACCTCGTAGCCCAGGACATCCGAGAAGCAATCTACCATATCGGCACCATCACCGGCGAAGTAAGCACCGACGAAGTACTTGGGGTGATATTTGGGAAGTTTTGCATCGGTAAGTAATTGATAATCAATAAATAACAATATATAGAGTTATCTAACACACTATGAGTCCGTTATCGCCTCCTGCGGTAATGGACTTATTGTTTAATTTTAATGCATTTTAATAGATATTCGCTGGAATTTGTACCTTATTTGTACCTCACCGGTACACCTACATTATAAGCAGATTAGGATGACA